>UCKS01000023.1 GCA_900473045.1 Hyphomicrobiales bacterium | reverse complement strand
CAGCAGGAGGAAATCGATATCCTCGTCTCGACGGTGGATTCGCCCGAGGCCGAGCTTGCCACCTACCGGCGTCTTGCCGCCAGCAAGCGCGTCGATGCCGTCATTCTGCACTCACCCTTTATCGACGATCCGCGCATTGCTCTGCTCAATTCGCTCCGCCTGCCATTCATCGTCCACGGCCGCACCAATTCCGACGGCAATTTCGGTTGGCTGGACATCGACAATTTCGGCGCTGTGCGGCAATCGACCAGCCACCTGCTCGATCTCGGCCATCGCCGCATCGCCCTGCTGAACGGCTATCGTGGCCGGATTTTTGCCGAACACCGGCAGGATGGCTACCAGACTGCCCTGAGCGACCGTGGGGTTACGATCGATCCGGCACTGTGCGGACATGGCGAATTCACCGACGAGATGGGCTTCCGGCTGATGCAGGTTTTTCTGAAGCTAGAGGAACGGCCGACAGCCGTCGTCGCCGGGTCGATGATGTCGGCGCTGGGGGCCATGCGGGCGATCCGCATTGCCGGTCTGACCGTCGGCGAGGATATCTCGCTGATCGCCCATGACGACGTCTTTCCCTATATCAGCCCAGACCATCTCTCGCCGACACTGTCGACGACGCGGTCATCGATCCGCGCAGCGGGTGCGCGGATCGGCGAAATGGTGCTGGAAATGCTGCAGGGAACACCAGCCGAAAACCTGCGCGAGGTCTGGCCGGTGGAACTGGTCATTCGCAACTCGACGGCTGCGGTGAGACAGGTTTAAACCGCAAGTTCGCGGCGCTCCTTCTCGGTGACCATGGCCAGATCGAGGACCTTCTGCAGATCGGCAGCATGGCGGAAGCCCGGCTCGACTGTCTTGCCGGCACGGACAGCGTCGATGAAGCGCTGGTAGTTGGTCAACACGGTTCCCGCATCGATGTCCTTCCAGATGCCCTTTTCGATGTCGTCGCCCAGGCACGCCTTGAGCGTTGAGCCATCGGGCGTATGGATCACCTCGATGGCGCCCTTATCGCCGTGCATGCGCAGGCGCAGCTCGTTGAGATGGCCGACGGCCCAGCGGCTGGCATGAACGACACCCATTGCGCCATTGGCAAATTCGGCCGTCATGGTGAAGCTGTCATTGGCATCGAGATCGTATTCGCCGATCCTGTTGCCCGGTGCCTTGTCGAAGGTCTTCAGCCGCGCGAAAATATGCTCGACGTCGGTTGCCGCCCCATAACCGGCGAAATCGAGAATGTGGATGCCGACATCGCCGAGCACACCGTTCGAGCCATGCTTGGTCGACAACCGCCAGAGCCACTGCGATTCCGTGGCCCAGTCGCCCCAGGCCTTGGAAACCAGCCAGCTCTGCAGGTAGGATGCCTCGATATGGCGAACCTTGCCGATCTCGCCGGCCAGAACCATCTGCCTGGCTTTCTGCACTTCGGCGACATTGCGGTAGGTGAGGTTCACCATTGTCACCAGACCGGATTTTTCCGCAGCCCTCGCCATCTCGTCGGCCTTGGCATAATCCTCGGCCAGCGGCTTTTCGCACAACACATGCTTGCCGGCAGCCAGCAGCTTCAGCGTCGTCGGATAGTGGATCTTGTCCGGCGTCACATTGGTGACGGCATCAAATTCGCCCCAGGCAATCGCCTCATCAAGCGAGGTGAATGTCTTGGCGATTTCGTGACGCAGCGCGAACGCTTGCACCCGGACCTGATCAACATCGACGGCAGCGACGAGTTCGACGCCACTCATCGTGGCAAAGTTCATCGCATGGGTGTTGGCCATGCCGCCGGTACCCAGAACGAGAAGACGGATCGGCCTCATCACTTGTATCCCTCCTCGCCAGCCTGATGCAGCTTCGGGCCACGCTCGACGATCGGCTCCAGCGCCTTTTCGACCGGGACGTTTGGCGCATCATGGATCGCAGCGTAGGTGCCCTGTGGATTGTAGGCCCACTTCACCGAGTTGCGCAGAACCTTGTGCACATTGGCGTCGTGATAGGTCGGATAGGTTTCGTGGCCGGGGCGGAAATAGAAGATATTGCCGGCACCGCGGCGCCAGGTGAGACCGGAGCGGAACACCTCGCCGCCGGCAAACCAGGAGATGAATACGGTTTCCAGCGGTTCCGGCACGGAAAACTGCTCGCCGTACATCTCTTCATTTTCCAGCACGAAGTTCTCGTCCAGGCCTTCGGCGATCGGATGGCGCGGATTGATCACCCACAGCCGCTCGCGCTCACCCGCCTCGCGCCATTTCAGCGCGCAGGGCGTACCCATCAGCCGCTTGAACGGTTTTGAGAAATGGCCGGAATGCAAAACGATCAGCCCCATGCCTTCCCAGACGCGCTTGGCGACGCGCTCAACGATTTCGTCGGACACCGCGCCATGATCCTTGTGGCCCCACCAGAGCAGAACGTCGGTCTTTGCCAGACGCTCGACGCTCAGGCCGTGTTCCGGCTCCTGCAATGTCGCCGTGGTGGCCTCGATCGTAGGGTCCGTGTTCAGTGCTGCGGCAATCGTGTTGTGCATGCCGTTCGGATAGATGCTCCGGACGACCTCGTTGGTCTGCTCGTGGATATTCTCGCCCCAGACGACTGCCTTGATGGTCATGACCAATCCTTCTTTCGACGCCGCATTCATCAGCGCTTGATAAAATTGAAACCGCTTTCAATTTCCAGCGATAGAATCCGCGCGCCGGTTTTGCAAGTGAAAATCTGGTGACGGGATGGGTTTAGTGAAAGGTGGATTTGGAGAAGACGTTGAGCACGACGACGCCGGCAATGATCAGTCCGAGCCCGAGAACGGCGGCAAGATCAAGCTTCTGCCCGAAGACGAAATAGCCGACCAGGGAGATCAGCACGATACCGAGACCGCTCCAGATCGCATAGGCAATCCCGACAGGAATGACCCGCAACGTATAGGACAGGAAATAGAAGGCGATCGCATAGCAGACCACCATGATCAGCGTCGGCACCAGCTTGGTAAAGTGCTGAGCGGCCTGCATGGCCGAGGTGCCGAGCACTTCGAAAACGATGGCAAGCACGAGCACGGCGTAGAGCATTGCGGGGTTCATCTGGGGCTCCGATAGCCGTTTATTGCTGGGAAAGTGCGATGAGTTGCGCCCGCATCGCGTGACGCATCGGTTGGTCGACATCGTGGCTTTTGAGAATATCCGCCAGCCACAGACCATCGGCGGCAAACCGCGCCAGCAGGCAACCGGCCGAGGAATCGGTGCCGACGAATTCGTCGGCATGATCCGTCACCCAGAACCGCCAGCGCTCACGCAATTGCGGCTCGGTCAGAAGCGCAATGGTCAGGACCTGCCAGCCCTGCGCATCCGCTTCTTCCTCCAGCGCAAAGACGACGGACAGGTAGGCGCGGGTGAAGCGGCCATGTGCGACCGGATCGTTGCGCATTTCCTCCTCGATCGCCCGGTCGAGTTTCCCGGTCAGATCCTCAAAGAGGCCATTCAAAAGTGCCATCTTGTTGGGGAAATGGTGTAGCAGTCCGCCCTTGCTGACACCGGCGGCCTGCGACACGGCGTCGAGCGTCACACCCGCGGCGCCCTGCTCCAGCGACAGGCGCGCGGCTACCTCCAGCAATTGCTGGCGGACCAATTCTGGCTGCTTGCGGCGGTGATGGGCGATAGACATGAGACATTAAGATACCGTCTGGACGGTTTGTCAAGGAGATTCAGTTGTCTTGCCGCCAACGCGATTAAACGACGCAACCCATGCTGGCCTCCGAAAAACGGTTGGAACGATCAGGCGCGACACGCTAGAACTACCATCAACCAGGAAAGCGATGATGACGGACGGCCAGACGGAAACACTTTACAACGCCATCGGCGGCGACAGCACTGTCCGGGCGCTCACCCACCGTTTCTACGAATTGATGGATACGCTGCCGCAAGCCGCCCGCTGCCGGGCAATCCATCCGGCTGATCTTTCCGGCAGTGAAGAGAAATTCTACGAATACCTGACCGGCTGGCTGGGCGGACCGCCACTCTACACCGACAAGCGCGGCCACCCCCGCCTCCGAAGCCGCCATTTCGGTGCCGCGATCGGCGCTGAGGAACGCGACGAGTGGCTGCTCTGTTTCAATCAGGCGCTGGAAGAAACCGTACCGCATCCGCAATTGCGGTCGATCATTCTGGAGCCGGTGACGCGGCTTGCCCATCATATGCAGAACAAGGACGAATAGACATGCAGAACGGGCAATGGCGGCCGGTTACCCTTTTCATCGCCGGCTTGATGGGGCTGTTCGGCGTTATCAGCGCCGCCGCTGCGTCGCATGGCGCCGATCCCCGCCTGCTCGGCGGCGCCTCTGCGATGTGCCTGGCACATGCCCCTGCCCTGATCGCGCTGTATGCCGCCTGGCCTGTCATGCGGACGGCGCCGATTGCAGCCTTGCTGCTTTCAGCAGGAACGGCCCTGTTTGCCGCCGACCTGACCGCACGCCATTTCCTCGGGCACGGACTGTTCCCGATGTCGGCGCCAGCCGGTGGCGTGTTGATGATGCTTGGCTGGCTTTCCGTCACTGCCGGTGCATTCTTCATGCGGAAGGAAAGCTAGATCATTACCGCTTTTCTCCGAAAAGCGAAAACACTCTATCCTTTTGTTTTTTTCGCAATTCCACCAAGACCGCTGCGCATTTTTGCCGGAGTTGCTTTAGGCGCCCTCGACCACGGAAAATCCCTCGAACTTCGGCGGCCCCAGATACATCTGCCGGTTATCCGCGGCACTTTTATGCGCAGCGCGGAAGTTTTCCGATTTCGTCCAGGCGGAAAAGGCGTCGCGACTTTCCCAGATCGAGCTGGACACGAACAGCGTATAGCCCTCTTCGGTAACGGTATCGCCGCGCAATAACCGGAATTCTCTGAAACCGGGCACGTCGGAGAGGCTGGATTCACGGTTCTTCCAGACGTCTTCAAAGACCGTCTCGTGACCGATGGCAATCCTGAACCTGTTCATGGCAAAAAACATGCAGCTATCCTCACGCCTGATCTCTGGTCTGCACCGTATCGGCAGCACCGGACGGGAACGGCAGGATATTGTCTCTCGGCTCAGGTGCAAGCCCCAATACGGAGCGCGTCGGCGGACGCGCCTGCCAGACCGGAAATTCCGCGACATTCGGATTGTCTTCCACCAGACGCGCACGGCGTGACAGCAACTCGTACAGTTCCGGCACCAGCCCGTCGCCAAATTGCGAGGCCAGCTTGTGCAGTCCGATCATCGTGAACTGATCGGGACGCTCATTGCTCATGTCTTAATCTCCAGAAGAATCGGACCGCAGACCAAGGTCCGGATATCGCCCCGAACGGCAGATCAGCTGGCGTTGCTGCGGCTCGCCTTCAGATCCAGTAAAGCGCGCTCCAGGCTCGACTTGCTGCCGTTGCGCAACGGCACGAAGGCCTTGCCCCACTTCTTGCAGCCGGTCTTTACCCGTAGACACGCATCATGGCTGATACAGTCGATCGGGCAGAAGACGCAGTCGACGGACGGCAGAATATTGTCGATACGGGACACCGCCTCGCGCAAACCGCCATCATGATGAATCAGTTCAGCCCCATGAGAACTGGCGATCTGGCGCAGATGCGCAACCTGGCAATCGCGGCCGCCTACATAGAGAAAGCTGCGGCCTTCGAGCCGCGTTCCTTGAGTCTTTGCCGAGACCGGCACATTGCGTGTCTCAGCCTCCCGGCTCTGCTTCTGCTTCGGCTTGAGCTGCTGCCGTTTGTCGCCCATGTCAGTCTCCGCGTGTTTCGGAATCGGCCGTTCGGCTGATCGTGCGGGAACCCTATTTAACTTGATAAAAATAGTAAAGTATAAACATGAGTTTTTTTGTCATATTATTCAGGGCCGTTTCACTGCGGTACTTTTACACCGTGCAACCCCATGATATTTCGAACGAAACGGACGTAGACGATGCTAGCGGCCGAACTGCAGCGGGATGACAAACGGCCAGGTGGCGCGGTTTGCACCCTCGGGAATTTTGGGGAAAGGTTCAGCCTTCTGCACAGCATTCAGGGCAGCCTCATCGAGAACCGGCGAGCCTGATCCCTTGACGATTTTAACGCCAGACACACCACCAGTGGCCGATACAGTGAACCGCACGGTCACGGTTCCACCCAGACCAGCACGATCGGCTGATTTGGGATAGCGGAAATACCGCTGAACCTTCGAGCGAATCTTGCCCGTGTAATTGCTTTCGGCGGCATTCCCGAAAGCCTGGGCAACCTTGCCCTTTTTACCTGTACTCGCCGTGGCAACAGCGCCTTCGACGCCATCCGCCTGTCCCTTGGTCACGGTCTCGACCTGCTTTCCGGCGTCGCCAGCCTTCTTGCGAACGGGCTTCTTTTTCGGCTTTTCCTTGTCCGGCTCCTTCTTCGGCTCCGGCTTCTTTTCAGGTTCGGGTTTGATTTCCGGCTTTTCTTCCGGGACAACCGTTTCCACCGGTGCAACAGTTGCCGCGATCTGCGGCTGTTCGGCGGTGGCCGGTACAATTTCCTCGGCTGGGAGAATGACATCGGCCTCGGTGGGAACGATGTCCGTCGGCGTTTCAGCGGTCACTTCGGATTGAACGGGCGGGATCTCCGCCATTTCCATCGGCTCAGGCACGACCTCCTCGGGCTCTGCTTCCTCCGGCTCGATCGCTTCGGTGGGATCGCCCGCCAGCACGGTCTCTTCGAAAGCGTTGCCGAGAACGGCCACTTCCATGGCTTCGCCACCCGCAACCAGTTCCTGCTCCGGCGGCTTTTCGTTTGGCTCGAACAGTTGCGTCGCGCCCGCATGCGCCAAAAGCGAAAAGAGGATCGCCCCTGTCCATTTCATAAGAGTGTTCATCGCAGATACCGATGCGAAATCCGCATCAGCCCTTCAGTTCGACAGGCGATTTTGAACCGGTCTTCAGCGCCTTCATGCAAGCATCCTTGGCAACACCATCGCCAGCGCAGACCGGAGCATCGTTGATCAGCAGGCTCTTGACCGCATCGCATTTCGTTCCGGGCAGATCGAACTGCCGCACCTTCGTCTTGCCGGCCGGCAGATCTCGAAAATCAAGAACCGCCATCCGCTCGACCAGTCCCTTTGCGTCGAAAAGCACGAATTCGAAGGACACCTTGGACAGCGATTGTGGCAGGCCGTTCCCGGCAACGAAGGTCAGCTTGCAGCCCTTTTCCGACGGCGCCAGGTCATTCATCTCGATCGATAACGCGCCGGACGTCCTGGCATCCTGCGCCATTGCGGTCGTGCCAAACAGTGAGATAGCCAAGAGAGCCGGAGGCAGCAGACGAACAATTGTCATTATGGTCTATCCATTCTCATAGATTGGTGGCCGGGCTGCGCATGACCGGCCAGGAGCTCGCCCCATACACAGCGCATTTCGGCTCGGTAATTAAACTCGAGCGCAAAAATCCTGTATTGCGTCCATAATAAAAGATGAGTAATGAAGTCAAGATACTAATCGCAATGACCCGGCCAAATCAGGGGAAAAATCCCTTGTTTTCAGCCGCCACGACCAGGACCGGAAGCCGGTGATACCGAATGAACCAGATGCCGTGCCGGTCGCCGTGCCAGCAGGCCAGACGCAGCGCATCGTTGAAAGCCGCGAGCTTTTCCGGGGCGGAAATGAAATCCTCATTGCACATGAAGGCGCGATCTACCGCATGAAGATCACCCGCCAGGGCAAACTTATTCTGAACAAATAGGCCAGACACATGACCCAGACATCCCGCCCGACCCCATCCGACATCCGCGCTTACCGGGCCGCCAATCCGAAGATGCGCGAGCGCGATATCGCCGCTCAGCTCGGGATTTCAGAAGCAGCGCTTGTTGCCGCCGAATGCGGCCTGACCAGCATCCGGATCGATGGTGGCGCCAACCGCTTTCTGGAACGGGCAGCGGAACTTGGAGAGGTGATGGCGCTGACCCGCAACGAAAGTGCGGTTCACGAGAAGATCGGCGTGTTCGAGAACATTACACCCGGCAAACATGCCTCGATCGTGCTCGGCGAGAATATTGACCTGCGTATTTTTCCGGGCGCCTGGGCGCATGGCTTTGCCGTGACCAAGACCGATGGCGACGATGTGCGCCGCAGCCTGCAATTCTTCGACAAGCAGGGAATTGCCGTCCACAAGGTGCACCTGCGCCCGGTTTCCAACCTCGATGCCTATAACAGCATCGTCGAAGCGTTCCGGCTGGACGATCAGTCGCAGGAATTTGCAGCCGAGCCGAAGATCGAAAGCATTGCCGATGGCGACGTTGTTCCCGTCGATGTGGCCGCGCTGCGCGACGAATGGAGCAAGATGACGGATACGCATCAGTTCCATGGATTGCTGCGCAAACTGAAGGTCGGCCGCCGCGAGGCGCTGCAGTCGGTCGGCGAGGATTATGCCTGGAAACTGCAGCCGCAGGCCGTCGAGGACATGCTGCGCCAATCGGCCAGCATCCAGGTGCCGATCATGTGTTTCGTCGGCAATCACGGCATCATCCAGATCCACTCCGGTCCGGTTGCCAATATCCAGACGATGGGCCCCTGGCTCAACATCATGGACCCGACATTGCATCTGCACCTGCGCAGCGATCACCTTGCCGAAATCTGGGCGGTTCGCAAGCCGACAGCCGACGGTCACGTCACCTCGCTCGAAGCCCTCGACGCCAAGGGCGACATGGTCATCCAGTTCTTCGGCAAGCGCAAGGAAGGCTTTGCCGAACGCGAGGAATGGCGCACCGTGATGGAAAACCTCGCCCGGCTCGATATCACCGAAGCGGCGTGAAGGAACGCTCATGAAAGCTCCCTATAATTTCCGTCGGCTGCGTTCCTGGGAACTGGCCTTGGCGATCTTCGCGGTCTCTACCCCCTTCGTGCTGCCAGCCGCATTGCCAGATGGCGCGTCCTTCGTTCGCACCGCTGTTGCACAGGAAATGCAGAAGGCCGACACCTCCCGGCTGGTTTCCGTTGGCGGCGCCATCACCGAGATCATCTATGCGCTCGGTGAAGAAGGAAAGCTCGCCGGCCGCGACTCGACCAGCCTCTATCCGGAAGCGGCAACCAAGCTTCCCGATGTTGGCTACATGCGGCAATTGTCGCCGGAAGGGGTGATCGCCATCAATCCGAGCGCCATCATCGCCGTCGAAGGCAGCGGCCCGGCCGAGACAATCGCCGTTCTCAAGGATGCCAATATCCCGTTCCAGACCGTTGCGGAAAGCTACGATCGCGACGGTATTCTGTCGAAGATCCGCACCGTCGGCGATTTCCTCGGCGTCCCCGAAAAGGCAACCGTTCTCGCAGATCAGGTCAAGGCCGATCTCGATGCGGCCGTTGCGGATGCTGCCAAGCGTCCGGAAAACGAACGCAAGCGCGTCCTCTTTATCCTGAGCACCCAGGGCGGCAAGATCATGGCATCCGGCACAGGCACAGCTGCCGACGGCATCATCACGCTCTCCGGCGCCGTCAATGCCACAGGTACGTTTTCGGGTTACAAGCCACTGACCGACGAAGCGATCATCGAAGCCAGCCCCGATGTCGTGCTGATGATGACCCGTAGCGGCGGCCATGCGGCCAGCGACGACGAACTGTTCAGTCATCCGGCCCTGAGCCTGACTCCCGCGGCAAAGACCCGCGCGATCATCCGCATGGACGGCCTGCATATGCTCGGCTTCGGACCACGCACCGCAAGCACGGTGCGCGAACTCAACGCCGCTATTTACGGAAAAAAGCCGAATGCCTCGCAGTGAAATGGTCGCGGGTGATGGCCGGTCGCAGTCCTTTGCGGCACGCTTGAAATCCGATTGGCATATGGGCGACCGTTCACGGCTCGCCCAGTTGCTCATTCTGGTACTCATTGTGGTCGCAGCCGCGATGTTTTCGACCTCGATCATGACAGGTGCTGCCGATGCCTCGCTCGGGAATGTTTTGCGCTGGCTGATCGGCATGGAGGGCGCCGGGCAGGCGTTGAGCGTGCGTGACCGGATCATCATCCTCGATATTCGCCTGCCTCGCGCCGTGCTTGGCCTGATGGTCGGCGCTTCCCTTGCCGTCTCGGGTGCCGTGATGCAGGGCCTGTTCCGCAATCCGCTGGCGGATCCCGGCCTGGTCGGGGTCTCCTCCGGCGCCAGCCTTGGCGCTGTGCTGCTGATCGTGCTCGGCAGTTCCTTTTTCGGCCCGCTGTTTACAATCTTCGGCTTCTACGCCCTTCCCATCGCAGCCTTCATCGGCGGCCTTATCACCACTTTGCTGCTCTACAAGATCGCCACCCGCAGCGGCCAGACATCGGTCGCCACCATGCTTTTGGCGGGCATCGCGCTCGGGGCTTTGGCCGGAGCCGTCACCGGCGTGCTGATTTTCATGGCAGACGACAAGCAGTTGCGCGACCTGACCTTCTGGGGCCTCGGGTCGCTTGCCGGCGCCAACTGGATGAAGATCCTATCAGCCGGCCCGATCATCCTCGTGTCGCTTGCGGTCGTTCCGTTCCTTGCGCGCGGACTCAATGCCCTGACACTGGGAGAAGCGGCGGCTTTCCACATGGGCATCCCGGTCCAGCGGTTGAAGAACATCGCCATCGTCAGCGTTGCGGCCTCCACCGGCGCTTCGGTTGCCGTCAGCGGTGGCATCGGTTTCGTCGGTATCGTCGTTCCGCATGTTCTGCGCATGCTGATCGGCCCCGACCACCGCTACCTTTTGCCGGCATCGGCGCTGCTCGGAGGCACATTGCTGATCTTTGCCGACATGATCGCCCGTACCATCGTCCCGCCGGCAGAATTGCCGATCGGCATTATCACCGCTTTTGCCGGCGCGCCATTCTTCCTGTGGATCCTGCTGCGCGGGCGCTCCCATATGGGGCTTTAGACCATGATCAAGGCCACCAATCTTTCCGTCCGGCTGTCCGGCACGCAAGTGCTGCACGGTGTCAGCATCGAAGCTGCCGCCGGACAGCTGACCGCAATCGTCGGCCCCAACGGATCCGGCAAGACCACCAGCCTCAAGGCGATCGCCGGTGAACTGCCCTATGACGGCACCGTCAGCATCAACGGTCACAACATCGCGACGCTAAAGCCTTGGGAACTGGCATTGAAACGGGCCGTGCTGCCGCAGTCCACAGTCATTTCCTTTCCCTTCACCGTCCGTGAAATCGTTCGTATGGGCCTGTCGGTCGGGGCCAAGGCCGACGCGGCCGATACCGACAGGATTGCCCGGGATGCCTTGGAAGCGGTCGATCTCTCCGGATTTGCCGGCCGTTTCTACCAGGAACTTTCCGGTGGCGAACAGCAGCGTGTGCAGCTTGCGCGTGCTCTGTGCCAGATCTGGGAGCCGGTCCAGCACGGCGAGTCCGCCTTCCTGCTGCTGGACGAGCCGGTATCGAGCCTCGACATCCGCCACCAGTTGACCATCATGCGGCTGGCCAAAAACTTCTGCGAGCGTGGTGGCGGCGTGATCGCCATCATGCACGACCTCAATCTGACGGCGATGTTCGCCGACCGGATGATCATGATGAAGGCCGGACGTGTCCATGCGACGGGACATCCGAACGAGGTGATGACCAATGCCGTGATGGAAGCAGTGTTCGGCTGCGCCATGCGGGTCAATGCGACACCGGCGGGCAATGTCCCGTTCGTTCTGCCGCATACGGCAGCCTAGATCGCTTCAGATGATGGAACCAAACTCCAACTTGCGCGTTGTTGTGGCGAACCGCTGACACGGTGATGATATCATGTGTCGGCACTACCGCACACCGGGACAAACTTGAACCAACAGTCCCGAAGCACGAAGGAGTTTCTTCATGGCCACAGGTCTCTTTTCCGGCGCAAAGAAGCGCAACGGCAGCCTTCTCGATGCCCCGATCGAAGATCAGATCAGCGAAATCCGTGACGAGATCGCATCACTGGCCAAGCTCCTGTCGCAACGCGGGGCCGACGCATCGAAAGATGTGCGCGCAAGGGCATCCGAAGCGTCCAAGGATGTTCGGGAACGCGCCCACGATGTACGCGACCAGGCCGAAGCGGGTCTTCAGGATCTTCTGGAAAATGGCGAGGCATTGTTTGCCGAACTGCGCAGCCGTTATTCGGTAACGGAAAAGCAGGTTCGCCAGACCGTCCGCCAGCATCCGGTCGCAACGTTGGGCGCCGCCGCAGCACTCGGCTTGCTGGTTGCCGCGCTGATCCGCCGATAAACCAATCGATCCAGGCAGGGGGCAGCCCAACAGGACGGCCGCCTGCATTCCTGTCAGAGGCTGGCGAAACAACACGGTTGTCAGCCGGCCTTTATGTCATCCGCCTCCTGGAGAAAAAAATGGGTCCTCTGGCCGCAATGCTTTCGAGTCTCGTCGTGACGGATGTCGGCGTTACCGTGTCGCGCTACAAGCGCAATGGCGCGATGTGGGCTGTTGCAGCAGTGTTTTTCCTGACCGCCTATATCTTCGCACTTGCGGCGGGCGCCATCTATTTGAGTGCGCTCTATACGCCCTTGAAAGCCACTCTCATCCTTGCCGGGGTCTCCATCGTCATCGGCCTTGTGACGATCGGCGTCATGTATGCGCTGAATGCCCGAGACAAGCGTCTTGCCGCTGAAAAACGGCGCTGCTCGCAGGCGCAGACGACGTTTGCCATTGCCACGGCACTGACGCTGTTTCGCCGGCAGCCGCTTCTGGCTGCGGGCCTTGCCGTTGGCGTTGGCACGGTTCTCGGACTGATGCGAAAATCCGGCGGCAGCGACCGCTCCTAAAGGCAGACAGGACGAGACATTTAAAGCGGCAGGCGGACAATCGCAGTCAGGCCTGCCGGCAGATATTCGATCTTCACAGAACTGCCCATCACCTTATCCAGGCTGCGCTCGATCAGGATGGAACCGAAACCACGCCGCGTCGGTTGTTCGACCGGCGGCCCGCCGACCTCCGTCCAGGTCATGTGCAAAACCCGGCGGCCATCCTCATCGACACTGCGGGCAGTCAGAACAACCCTACCCCCAAAAGCCGACAGCGACCCATATTTCGCCGCATTAGTAGCGAGCTCGTGCAGAACCAGCCCCAACCCGACAGCCTGATCCGGTCCGAGCAGGATCTCGTCTTTGTGGATCTCGATCTGCTTTTCATAGTCGCGAACATGCGGTGCCAGCTGTTTTGCCAGCAATGCGGACAGGCGGATCTCGCCCCATTCATGGTCAGAGAGCAGTCCATGAGCTTCTGAAATTGCCTGCAGCCGCCCGGCAAAAGCGGTCATGAATTCCTGTGGATCGCTAGTCTGCCGCAAGGTCTGACGCGCCAGTGACTGCAGCATGGCGAGCGTATTCTTGACGCGGTGGTTGAGTTCGCGCAGCAAAAGCCGGGTTCGCTGGGTCGCCTCCTGCTCCTCGGTGACATCGACGTTGATACCGAGAAAAACAGTGGGCTTGCCCTTGGCGTCACGCTCGTGGACACGCCCGCGGCCGAGCAGCCAGCGACCTGTCGATGCCACGCGGAATGTTCCGTCATATTCCCGGTCCTGCGTCATCGCCGACCGCAATTTGGAGAGCGTCGCCACGCGGTCCTCGGGATGGATGGCGCCAAAGATATCGCGGGCCTGGGCATTTTTGGTGGGCTTCATGCCGAACATGCGCAGCATCGGCTCGTTGCAGGACACATGGCCGGAGCGGATATCCCACAGCCAGCTGCCGACATTCGTAGCGTCCAGCGCCATCGCATGTCGCTGCTCCTCGCGCGATAGCGCGGCTTCCTTCAACGCGCGCTGTCGCGCCTCGTGCTTCAGGGTAAAGAGAGAGGACGCGATTCGGGACAGTCGTTGCAGCTGACCAACAAGCTGAGGCGCCAGATCGGCGCGTGGCTTGACATCGAAAACACAAATGGTGCCCACCGCTTGATCGTCGATAAAAAGCGGAACACCGGCATAAAACCGCAGAAAGGGTTCACCGACGACGCGGGGCTGATTGGAAAAACGAGGGTCTGCGCTGGCATCGGCAACGACCAGAGCGCCATCCGACGCCGCAGCGATCGTGTGTATGCAAAAAGAATCAACCGAGGGCGCCTGCATCTCATGGATGCCGCTTGCCGCCTTGAACCACTGATCCCGGGCATCGACAAGTGTGACCAGCGCAACCGGCGCATCGAAGAGACTGGCGGCCATATCGGCTAGATCGCGGAAATCGGCGTCCTGTTCTGCCATGTCCGGGACGACCGCGTGCAGGACCGCAAGCCTTTGGGCTGACGTCAAAGCAGCCGCCACCGCCGGCTGCAAATCACTCATCTTTTCAATCATGAATTCCATACCCAGCCCAGGCGGCACCAAAATCCGCACAGCCTTAGCGCTGCGATGCGCCTGCTACAGTTTCTGCACGATTGCACCTTGAGACGCAATCGTGCCGAACAACACTCCGCATCGCCTGCATCCACCAAACCTCACGGGGAAGATCGGGTGGACGCCAATGTATTGTTCAGGAGATGAAAGCACGCGACGTGATGGGCGCCGATATGGCATCCGGCCCGTATTCGTTCTCGCCGGTCACCTGCAGAATATCCTGCAATCGCTGGCGCGCGCGGTTGACGCGGCTCTTGATCGTGCCAAGTGCGCAGCCGCAGATTTCCGCCGCTTCCTCATAGGAAAATCCGGACGCTCCGACGAGGATGATCGCCTCGCGCTGATCCGGCGGCAGCGTTTCCAGTGCCCGCTTGAAATCCTGGAGGTCCAGGGAGCCATACTGCGCAGGATGCTGGGCGAGCGACTCGGTGAAGTAACCGTCGCTGTCCTGAACTTCCCGGCCGCGCTTGCGCATCTGGCTGTAGAGCTCATTGCGAAGGATGGTGAAAAGCCATGCCTTCATGTTGGTGCCCATCTCGAAATGGTCCTGCTTGGCCCATGCCTTCATGATGGTATCCTGCACCAGATCGTCGGCGCGATCATGTCTGCCAATCAAGGACATGGCAAAAGCACGCAGGCTCGGCAGAGCCGCCAGCATCTCACGCTTGAAACTGGGTTCCTCAGACGTCATTCCGGCGCTCATTCTGCGATATCCGGCATCGACTGGCGCTCGACCGCATCAAGCTTTTCAAGCAGGTCGAGGAAGCGGTCCGGAATAGCTTCTTCCTGAACAGAAAGATAAAGCGCACGCAGCTTCGTTGCAATCTGCGCGTTTGGATTATCGGTGCGCGCAGATCTTGCGATCTGGTGCCTTGCCCCATGGTCGTCCGTCATCAATGCCCAATACCTTCAAGATTCATCTGGCAGCATAATGCGCGACGAAAAAAAATGTTCCGCTGAAAGGAACCTTTTTTTTCACATCGCGTTTCCCCGCTGTCATGGCCACCACATCGGCCAGATTGAGGGAGTTTTATATGTCACTTTCCACCCGGATCGCTCCGTTCCTGCCCTATCTGCGCCGATATTCCCGCGCATTGACGGGATCGCAGACATCGGGCGACGCGTATGTCGCAGCAGTTCTGGAAGCGCTGATTGCAGACGTCAGTATTTTCCCGGAATCCAGCAATGACAGGGTTGCCCTGTTTCAACTGTACACCAAGCTTTTTGGCTCCTCGTCCGTGCTGATTCCGGAGCCGGTTTCGCCTTTTGCATGGGAAAAGCGCGCCTCGATCAATCTCGCTTCGGTGTCGCCGCTCGCCCGTCAGGCTTTCCTTCTGGTGTCCGTTGAAGGCTTTCGCACCAGCGAAGCAGCCGAAGTTCTCGATACGACCGAGAGCAGCATGAACCAGTTGCTTGAGCGCGCATCCGAAGAGATTTCACGCCAGGTAGCGACCGATATCATGATCATCGAGGACGAGCCGCTGATTGCGATCGACATCGAACAGATGGTCGAGAGCCTGGGCCACACGGTCACCGGCATTGCGCGCACGCGCGACGAAGCAGTCGCTTTGTTCAATGCGACGCGGCCGAGCATGGTGCTGGCAGATATCCAGCTGGCCGATGGCAGTTCGGGCATCGACGCGGTCAACGATATCCTGAAAAACACCGCCATTCCGGTTATTTTCATCACGGCATTTCCAGAACGCCTGTTGACTGGCGAGCGGCCTGAACCAACCTTCCTGGTCACCAAGCCGTTCAACCCTGACATGGTCAAGGCGCTGATCAGCCAGGCATTGTTCTTCAATGAATCGACCAAAGCTGCAGCCGCCTGAGATCCGTTGCGAAGTGGCGACTGAACAGTCTCCTTGAAAAGGACACGGGGTGTGAACCCGGCGCCCCGTGTAAACATACAGGCACGAGAACCGGTCCTATTTCCGGTCTGAATGCCGATCGGATCTGCTCGTATTGCATGAGTCCTGGAATGATGCGCAGACCCGATCAGAAAATGGAAGGCGCTTCGCGTGGGTAATGCAGGCAATTCAGCCCCGACCAAGACCGGCGCTACGGTAAGCAGGGGCTTGATGGAGCTGGTTTTGAAGAAATCGGGCTCTGGTTTTATCTACCAATCGGACAATTTCGACACGGTTTTTTCCGGAAACCTACCTGAGGGACTGCAATTGCTGGCAACGGCCTCCCAGGCAGAGGAAACCGTGTTCGGTGCAGATGGCGGCGCCCGCTTGATTGCGCTGAAACGCAGCGTCGCTGGCAGCAACACGCCCGCTTCAACGGAAATCGATGTGTCTGCCGCTACCGGAGTGCTGACATACCGGATCGATATCGAACGTGTCGATACGTCCGATATGACCGGAATTCTCTCGGTGATCACCGATATATCGGAGACGCGGCAGCGCGAGCGCATTCTGAAAACCCTGCTGCGCGAACTCAGCCATCGCTCCAAGAACCTACTCGCCATCATTCAGGGGATTGCAACACAGACAGCCCGCCAGGCGCTGTCGCTCGACTATTTCCTTACCAAATTTCGCGGCCGTATCCAGTCGCTGTCCTACTCGCAAGACCTCGTCACGGATTCCAGTTGGCGCGGCGCCTATCTGTTTGCGTTGACCGAACGCCAGTTCAGCGCCTACTGGCCGGATTCCCAAACGCCGATCGTGATCACCGGCATCGATGCCCATCTTTCTCCGAACGCCACACTACACATTGGGCTTGCTCTGCACGAACTCATCGTCAATTCGGCATCCTACGGCGCCATCTCGGCGGGCGTAAACTCCCTGACGATCACCTGTTTTGAAACGCTGCTTGACGGAATGACGGCCATTGAACTGGCCTGGGTTGAACTTCTGCCGCCTGCGGCAACAGAGCGGGAGGCGGACGAGCATACATTTGCACGCACGGTGCTGGAGCGTGTCGTACCCGTGGCGGTTGGCGGCAAGGCGATGTATCTGACGGCACCCGATCGCATCGAGTACCGCCTGACCATTCCCTCCCGGGAATACGAAATCATCGACGAAATGTGATCGCTGCAGAGCCAGAGTATCTCCAACGGTCTCTCTTGCGAGCTAAGCTTTGACGCCAGAAAAATGGTCAAAAAAACAGCCAGCGCCGGGGGAGGCACTGGCTGATATTCACAACTCACCGAGGGGGCGTGTGAGCTGAATGCTGGATGTATATATATTGGGGTTCCCATTGGGGGCGATGCGAACCGCTATCCAGACATGTGAGAAACGGACCGGCAAACAAAAGGTTCCGCACCGATTTCATTTTTTTTGAAGCGGTTAAATTTCGTCGTTTTTACAGCGTTTCGAGTTCGGCGCGGTGCCTGTAGAGGCTGAGAAATTTGCGATAATCGCGGTCATAGACTTCCCGCATCTCCACATTCGGATATTGCGTATGGCCGCCGGGAGACATGGCAGGTCCGGCTGCGCGCAGGTCCGGATAGAGGCCGCCAGCCACAGAGGCAACCATGGCCGTGCCGAGCAGAACCGCGTCATTGGTTTCCGGCACGACGACTGTGCAGCCGGTCACGTCTGAATAAAGCTCCATCAACAGCACATTACGAACGTGGCCGCCGGTCACATGCAGCGTATCGAGACCGTAACCCGCCTCTTTCATCATTGCGAGAATGTGGCGGATGCCGAGCGCAATCGCCACGCAGGTTCGCCAGTACAGCCGGCAGAGTGCATCGAACGAGCTATCCAGCGTCAGGCCGCTGATGACGCCGAGCGCATGGGGATCGGCGAGCGGAGATCGATTGCCGTGAAAATCCGGCAGAACATGCAGGCGGGCCGCAAACTCGCTGCCGTACACGGCGCGCAGCTCCTGAATACGCAGAACGATTCTGGCATGAACCTCGGCATCCGGCTCGCCACCGGCACTGTGGCTGCGCACGACATGATCAAGCAGCGCACCCGTTGCCGATTGCCCCCCCTCGATCAGCCAACTGTCCTGAAACGCCGCCTCGAAATAAGGTCCCCACATGCCAAAGCCCGGTTTCATCTCCTTGGAAAAGGCAACGATGCAACTGGAGGTGCCGGCGATCAGGGCGAGTTGCCGCTCAAGTTTGTCCGGTTCGCCGGCAAACGCGCCAAGCACACCGATCGCGCCGGCATAGGCATCGATCAGCCCTGTCGCGACCGCGCAATCCTCGTGCAGGCCGAGTTCTGCGGCGGCGGCCGCCGTCAGATGTCCGACAGATTGCCCGACCGGGAGCGTCTTTTCCGGCAAGCCGCCACGCTCGCGCAGGTCCTCAAGTCCGATTGCCTCGAGAAATTCGTCCTGCCAGCCGTTTTCCTTGTGCGACAGATAGTTCCACTTGGCCGTCAGCGTGCAGCGCGACCGGGCCGTGTTGCCGGTCGCCCGCCAGGACATGAAGTCGGCGAGATCGAAAAAATACCCCGACTTTTCCCATTGCTGCGGCAGGTTCTGCTTCAGCCACATCAGCTTCGGCATCTCCATTTCCGGAGACATCACACGGCCGGAATGGTTGAGCACAGGATGTTCGGTCGCGGTACAGAAATCGGCCTGCTTTAGCGCCCGGTGGTCGAGCCAGACGATCGTGTCCCAGCGCGGATCGCCCTTGCGATTGACAGACAGAGGCGCGCCGTCCTTGTCCCGCACCACCAGCGAGCAGGTTGCGTCGAAGCCGATTGCGGCAATGGATTCGGCAGGTACGCCTGCCTTGGCGCGGGCCGTCTTGACCGCGATGCAGACGGCGGACCAGATATTCTCGGAATCATGCTCGGCGTGATTTTCCTCAGGCCGGTTCATCGCAATCGGATAATCCGCGCGGGCCAACTGTTTGCCATGCCGATCGAAAATGCCAGCGCGAGCGCTGCCGGTTCCGACATCGACAGCAACGATCAAATCAGCCATCAGAGCCCTGCGTTCCCATCCCTTTGTTCTTTACGGACAAAATGGATCAATTCCCGCATGTCGTCAAACAGCACGTCCGGCGAAAGCTGCCGCAATGATTCCAGATGCCGCTCGGACTTTGCATGTGAGGCACCGGCGAAGGCGAAAACCCGCATGCCTGCAGCCTTGGCCGCCTCGATCCCGGCAGGACTGTCTTCAACGACAATACAGTTTTCCGGTGGCGTGCTCATCTCGGCCGCGGCGTGCAAAAACAGATCCGGCGCCGGCTTGCCATGCTTGACCATGCTTGAGCTGAACAGATAGGGCTCGAGCTTGTCGATCAACCCGGTGATGGTGAGCGAAAGCCGGATGCGCTCCATCTGGCTCGACGAGGCAACACAACGGGGCAGATCGAGCTGATCGAGCGCCGTGGAAATGCCCGCCACCGGCTGCAATTCCTGCCGGAACCGCTGGTAGAGATCAAGCCGCATCTCCTCCAGGAAATGATCGTCCACCGCCAGACCGTAATCCTCATGCAGGATATCCGACATGGTCTTCAGGCTCTTGCCGAGAAACCGCTCGGTCGCCTCTTCGGTATCCATGTCGACACCGGCATTGCGCAGCACGCGCACCAGCACATCAAGCGACAAGGGTTCGCTATCGACCAGAACCCCGTCGCAATCGAAAATCACCAGTTTTGGCGGATGCGTATTCATCTGCGTCAGACCACCGCTTGCCCGCCAGAGTGGCCGCAGGATGTGGCCACGACGTTACCCTGGGGCTGAAGCGTCATGAAGTCATTCTCCAAGTTTTCCGTCGAGATAGAGCTGCAGCGTTGCCCGCGTGCCCTTGTCCCAAAGCGTGCGCAGCGCGTGTGCAAACCGTTTCTGGAACAGCGTTGATTGCGCAACATCGCCGAAGATGTCCGAAAGCGCAAGAAAGGCCTGTGGATCGTCCTTGGCTTTTATCGCCGCGGCATGAAGCCGGTCGGCGCTGGCATCGTTGAAGGCGATCGGCGTGCCGCTATCGGAGGTTCCCGCAAAGTACCTGCACCAGAGCGCCGACACCAGCGCCAGACCGACAACGTCTTCGCCGCGCCGCAGTCGGTCAGCCGTCGTCGGCAGAATGAATTTCGGCTGCCGGTTGGAACCGTCCTGCGCAAGGCGCGGAATGGTGTCGGCAATCTTCGGATTGAACAGCCGCGACTCGACCTTCTTGAAATAGGCATTCAGATCGGTGTTCGGCACCGGCGGGATGACCGGGATGATCTCGTCCTCTTCCAGCTTTGCCAGGAAGGCGCAAACCGTCTTGTCCTCCATCGCCTCATGGACGAAATGTATGTCGAGAAGCGCTGCCGGATAGGCAATCGCCGCGTGGCCGCCGTTGAGGATACGGATCTTCATGTGCTCGTAAGGCGCGACATCCGGCACGAACTGGACACCGACTTTTTCGAGCGCCGGCCGGCCAGCGGGAAAATGATCTTCCAGCACCCATTGCTTGAACTCTTCGCAAAAGACCGGCCAGTTATCGTCGATACCGTAATCATCGGCAACGATGCCGACTTCGCGCGGGCCGGTCGCCGGGGTGATACGGTCGACCATGCCATTCGGGAACGCTACATTGGTCTCGATCCATTCGGCAAATTCTGGATCGGACAGCCGCGCAAGGCCGGAAACCGCCGCATGTGTCACTTCGCCGTTGCCTGGAATGTTGTCGCAGGACATCACCGTGAACGGCACGATGCCCTTGTCCTTGCGGGCTTTCAACCCGGCAATGATCAGGCCGAACACGGTCTTCGGATCGCCCGGGTTTTGGCTGTCGGCGACGATGGCCGGGTGTTTGGGATTGAATACGCCCGAGGCCGGATCAATGAAATACCCGCCCTCGGTAATCGTCAGCGACACGATGCGGATCGCCGGATCGGCAAGCACGGCTATCGTCGCTGCTGCATTGCCCGGCCGCAGATAATCGATCATCGGCGCCGTGACGCGCGCAGCGCTCTTGTTGTTGTCCTGCTCGACCACTGTCGTCAGGAAATCCTGGGCTTCGAGCTTCGCCCGCATCGCTTCATCCGACGGCAGAACCCCTGCCCCGACAATTGCCCAGTCGTGGTCGCTGCCGGTGTTGAACAGATCGTCGAGATAGATCGCCTGATGGGCGCGGTGGAAGTTGCCGACGCCAAAGTGGACGATACCAGCCTTCAACGAGGATCGGTCATAGGCTGGGATCGCGGCAGTCGCCTTGATGGCGTCGAGATTGGCGAGCGAAAGTTTGGTCGTCATGTTCATTCCTTTCGACGAGCTGTGAGCTCAGCTCATCCAGTTGCCGCCATCAACATTGTAGGTCTGCGAAACGACATAGTTGCTATCTGCGGAGGCGAGGAAAACCGCCATGCCCGTCAGGTCTTCGGCCGTGCCCATGCGCCCGAAGGGGACCTCGGCGCCGACCAGCTTCTTCTTTTCGCCAAGCGGACGGTTCTCGTACTTGGCAAACATTGCATCGACACCATCCCAATGCTCGCCATCGACAACGCCGGGCGCAATCGCATTGACGTTGATGCCGTGCTTGATGAGATCCAGCCCTGCCGATTGGGTCAGGCTGATGACCGCCGCTTTGGTGGCGCAATAAACTCCGACAAGAGCTTCGCCGCGCCGCCCCGCCTGGCTTGCCATATTGATGATCTTGCCGCCGCGTCCCTGCGCGATCATCTGCCTTGCGGCCGCCTGCAGGGTGAACAGCGTGCCGGAGACATTGATCGCAAACAGCCGGTCATAGCTTTCCCGCGTGATCTCGACGATCGGGGCGAGATCGAACAGGGCCGCGTTATTGACCAGAATATCAAGCCCGCCAGCCTTTTCGACCACGACAGCAATCGCCCCGTCGATCGACGCCTGGCTGGTCACGTCCATCTGGACCGCGTAGGCCGAAGGCCCAAGCTCGCCAGCCGTTATGGTGGCGCGCTCGAGATTGATATCGGCAATCGCAACGGTTGCCCCCTCGCGGATATAAGCCTCCGCGAAAGCGCGCCCGATCCCGCGCGCCGATCCGGTGATCAGTGCGCTTTTTCCCTGAAGCCGTGTCATCGAACTGCAAGCCCCTTGTCGTTGAACTTGTGCACGCGGCCCTCTTCCGGTGTGAGGAAGACCTTGTCGCCATGCTTGACTGCAAAATCGCCGCCCACCCGGGCTGTCACCAGCCCGACGCCCTCGACATGAATGTGCAGGAACGTATCCGATCCCAGATGTTCGGCGACACCGACAGTGCCACGCCAAACCCCCGATTCAGTCGAGAGTTTGAGGTGCTCCGGGCGAACACCGATCGTATGCGCACTATACGGCTTGGAAAATTCGCCGGTTGCAAAGTTCATCCGCGGCGAGCCGATGAAGCCGGCGACGAAGATATTGTCCGGGCGATGGTAGAGATCGAGTGGCGAGCCAACCTGCTCGATATTGCCGGCGTTGAGAACGACGATCTTGTCGGCCATAGTCATGGCTTCGACCTGGTCATGCGTGACGTAGATCATCGTCGTTTTCAACTGATGATGAAGCTCGCTGATCTCAAGCCGCATCGTCCCGCGCAAGGCGGCGTCGAGGTTGGACAGCGGTTCGTCGAACAGGAAGGCCGAGGGTTCGCGCACGATGGCACGGCCGATGGCGACGCGCTGGCGCTGACCGCCCGAGAGCTGGCCGGGGCGCCGGTCGAGATAGTTGGTGAGGTTGAGCACGCGCGCCGCTTCCGTCACCTTCTTGTCGATGGCACCATGATCCATCTTCGCCATCTTCAAGGGAAAGGCGATATTGTTGCGCACCGTCATATGCGGATAGAGCGCATAGGACTGGAACACCATCGCCAGTCCGCGTTTGGCCGGTGCCATGCCGGTGACGTCACGGCCGTCGATCTCGATCGTGCCCGAAGACGTATCTTCAAGGCCGGCGATCAACCGCAACAGCGTCGATTTTCCGCAACCTGAGGGACCAACAAAGACGACGAACTCGCCCTCGTTGATCGTCAGGTCGATGCCGGGAATGACCTGCGTCGCGCCAAAGCTCTTGTTGACCTTTTTCAGTTGAATATTGCCCATGCGTGCCTCCCAAGTCTTTTCTGTGCGTTACTTCACGGCGCCAAAAGTCAGGCCGCGGACGAGTTGTTTCTGTGAGAACCAGCCCATGATCAGGATCGGTGCAATCGCAAGGGTCGAGGCTGCCGAGAGCTTGGCCCAGAACAGCCCTTGCGGGCTGGAGAACGAAGCGATGAAGGCCGTCAGCGGCGCTGCATTGGTGGTGGTCAGGCGGATCGTCCAGAACGCTTCGTTCCAGGCCAGAATGATGTTGAGCAGCATGGTCGAGGCGATACCGGGAACCGCCATCGGCGTCAGCACGTACCAGATCTCCCCCCAGAGCGACGCTCCATCCATCCGCGAGGCTTCCAGGATCTCGCCGGGGATTTCGCGAAAGTAGGTGTAGAGCATCCAGACAACGATCGGCAGATTGATCATCGTCAGCATGACGGTCAGGCCGAAGCGGCTGTCGAGCAGGCCGAAGTCACGAAACAGAAGGTAGATCGGCACCATGACCGCTGCGGCCGGCATCATCTTGGTGGAGAGCATCCACATCAGGATGTCCTTGGTCTTGTTGGTCGGTGAAAACGCCATCGACCATGCGGCCGGTACCGAGATCAACAGCGCAAGCAGCGTCGATCCCACGGAGATGATGACCGAGTTCAGGAAGAATTTGAAGTAATTGCTCTGCGCCTGAACGGCGGCATAGCTTTCAACCGTACCGGACGGGATGAGGTTGAACCCCTGGATCGCCTCGGTCTCCGATTTGAACGAGGTGATGATCGTGTAGAGGATCGGGAAGAAGATCACGAGTGCGATGATCCAGGCGACGATGGTGAAGAAGACGGTTCTTCTGGTCGAAACTGCGCGGGCCATGGTCTTGCCTCCCTTATTTGTCGAGGTTCTTGCCAACGGCGCGCATCAGGAAGAAGGCGACGATATTGGCGAGGATGACTGCGATGATACCACCTGCCGAAGCGCCGCCGACATCGTAGCCGAGCAGGGCGGTGCGGTAGATCAGGAACGGCAGGTTGGTCGATGCGTAGCCCGGGCCACCATTGGTGGTGACGAGGATTTCGGCATAGACGCCCAGAAGGAAGATCGTCTGGATCAGGATGACGACCGTGATTGAGCGGGCCAGATGCGGTACCGTCAGGTAGATGAAGCGGTTGACGAAACCTGCGCCATCCATCTCGGCGGCTTCCTTCTGCTCGCCATCAAGCGATTGCAGCGCCGTCAGAAGGATCAGCGTTGCAAACGGCAGCCACTGCCAGGCGACGATGATGATGATCGAAAACAGCGGATACTGCCCGAACCAGTCGACAGGCTGCAGCCCGAAAAAGCGGCTGATATCGGCAAACACGCCATATTGTGGATGCATGATCATGTTCTTCCAGACCAGTGCCGCCACCGGCGGCATGACGAAGAACGGCGAGATCACCAGGATGCGGACGAGCCCCTGCCCCCACATCGGCTGATCGAGCATCAGCGCAATGGCGACGCCGCCGATGACCGTGATAAAAAGCACGCCGCACACGATGAGCAGCGTGTTCCAGATGGACTGGAAAAAAGCCGGATCCGAATAGAAATACTGGTAGTTGAACAGGCCAGCGAAACTGACATTGCCGGGATTGAGCAGATTGTAGTTCTGGAACGAGAACCACAGCGTCATCGCCAGTGGTACGATCATCCAGATCAGGAGAAGCCCAACCGACGGGGCCATCATCCAGCGCGCAAGCACCCGCGTATTCTGCGTAGCCATTTCAACACCCTCCCTCTGATGCCGGTACGGACACCCGCCCCGCCGGGAGGGCAGCAAACCGGCCGCCTTGGTATTCTTTTGGAAAAGCCTGACGTCAGACGCAGCGACAATAGACTTCACAGCGGGTGACGTCAGGTGAAATTTGGCAACCCGGATGGTAGTCCGGGCTGCCTGTCCTTGGGAAGGAACCTACTTGATGTAGCCGCCGCGGGTCATTTCGCGAGTGGTTACCTGCTGTGCTTGCGCCAGCGCATCGTCAACCGTCATCTGACCGGCGAGAGCCGCCGAAAACAGCTGTCCGACCGTCGTGCCGAGACCCTGGAATTCCGGGATAGCGACAAACTGAACACCGACGTAAGGCACGGGCTTCACGGACGGGTTCTTCGGATCGGCGGCATTGATGCTGTCGAGCGTCATCTTGGCGAACGGAGCCGCCTTCTGGTACTCGGGGTTATTGTAGAGCGAGGTGCGCGTACCCGGAGGAACGTTGGCCCAGCCTTCCTTGGCAGCGACGATGTCGAGATAGTGCTTGCTGGTGGCCCAGGACACGAACTTCTCGGCGGCTTCCGCTTTCTGGGTGCCTGCCGGGATGGCAAGGTTCCAGGCCCACAGCCAGTTGCCGCGCTTGCCAAGACCCGTGTCAGGCGCCAGAGCGAAACCGACCTTGTCGGCGACGGTCGAATCCTTCGGGTTGGTCACGAAGGACGCTGCCACCGTGGCATCGATCCACATGCCGCACTTGCCCTGTTGGAACAGCGCCAGGTTCTCGTTGAAGCCGTTGGACGAAGCGCCCTGCGGGCCGGCATCGTTCATCAGTTTGACATACATGTCGAGCGTGGCCTTCCACTCCGGCTGGTCGAACTGGGGCTTCCAGTTCTCATCAAACCAGCGTGCGCCGAAAGCGTTGGACGTAGCGGTCAGGAACGCCATGTTCTCACCCCAGCCGGCCTTGCCGCGAAGGCAGATACCGTTGATGCCGGCCGCACGGTCGGTCATCTTGCGGGCTGCCTCACCGATGAACTCCCAGGTCGGGGCATCGGGCATTTTCAGGCCGGCCTTTTCGATCAGGTCCTTGCGGTACATGACCATCGAGCTTTCGCCGTAGAACGGTGCTGCATAAAGCTTGCCGTCTGCCGTCAGGCCCGAACGGATGGCCGGAAGCAGATCGTCTACGTCATAATCGGCGCCGAGATTGTCGAGTGGCAGGAGCCAGCCCTGCTTGGCCCAGATCGGTACTTCATAGGTACCGATGGTCAGGACGTCATACTGGCCGCCCTTGGTGGCGATATCCGTGGTGACGCGTTCGCGCAGCACGTTTTCTTCGAGGGTGACCCATTCGAGCTGAATGTCGGGATTGGCCTTGGTGAAATCGTCCGTCAGCGTCTGCATGCGGACCATGTCGCCATTGTTCACCGTGGCAATGGTGAGGGTTTCTGCCTGGGCGAAACCCGCGATGACGATTGCCGAGCATGTGCCCAGCAGGAAAGTTTTCAAGTTCATATATCTTCCTCCCAGAAGAGTTATGAGCATTTGCCTTGCTCGTGGGCAATTACTCACATATCCGCGAAAAATGTCAATCGGCATTCGTTGCTGCAGTGCAGAAACGCCCGGCGGCCTATTTGATTTTGCTTGTGAAAATTTCTGTCCGGCGGCTCAGTTGGCGAGCAAAAACTCGGCTGTCGCCTCGTCCGTGATCAAACCGTTGATCACCCGCCCCGTCAGGGCAGCCCGCAAAGCGACCTGTTTGCGCCGGCCTTTGGCGATGCCGATCACGGTTGCCGAATCACGCGACGGCAAGGGCACGCTGGCAACGCGCTTGTTGATGCTGCCGGACAACATCTGCCCGTCACGGTCAAACATCCAGCCGCAGATTTCGCCCGCAGCCCCCTCGTCCATCAGTTGCATCATCTCGTCGCGCGCAAGAAAGCCATCCTCGCACAGGGGAGCGTCCTGGCCGAGTTCACCGACACCGACGAAGGCAACATTGGCCTCCGAGCCCAGCTGCAATGCCGATTTGACCAGCGCCTGATTGTGCAGCAGCGCCCGCTCCTCCGGCGAAGACACCAGAACCGGCAGCGGCATCGGAAAATGCCGCGCCTTGACCGCATCCGCCATCGAGAAGATGACGTTGTAGTACGCGGCCGATCCATCAAGGCCGATATTGCCGGTCAGGGACACGATGCGATGCTGCGGACAGTCCATTGCCGGCAACTGGTCGATCGCCGCCTTCAGCGTTCGCCCCGTGCCGATCGCCAGAATGATCGGATCGGCCGATTTCAACCAGCGCTCGATCTCCGCCGCTCCAGCCTCGGCAATGCCGACCGTGGTCGACGAAGACCCGGGGTCGCTCGGCACGATATCCACTTGCCGCAGGTCGAATTTTTCCTTGAGGCGAAGTCCGAGTTCAAGACAGGCGGCGATCGGATGATCGAGGCGAACCTTGATCAGGCGCTCGGCCATGGCCAGTGAAACCAGCCGCTGTGCCGACTGGCGGGAGATACCCATGATGGAGGCGATTTCGTCCTGTGTGCGCCCGGCGACATAATAAAGCCAGCCTGCACGCGCGGCGTCATCGAGCCTGTTATTGCCGTCCGGTCTGCGCGCCATTGTCCTTACTCCCTGAACGATGTGCTGACACTTTTTCCCGGCGTCTGTCAAACACAGACCATGACGCCTCCACTCACTGAGCCTTTGAAACCCCTACGGCGCTGGGATTCCTGCGATTTTCGTTTTAAAATTTTACCGTTTGATAAAAAAATAAAGCATGTTACCGTTTCAACATCCTGAGGCGCGACATTTGGGAGCAAAAAATGGGAACGACTGAAACTGGAATACTGAGCGGACGCCTGTCGCCCGTCGAATACGAGAAGAATTTTTCCGATCTGCACCCGCCGCTCGACGGGCACGAAGCACTGGTCGCAGCCGACCGCTGTTATTTCTGCTACGACGCGCCCTGCATGACGGCCTGTCCCACCTCCATCGATATCCCGCTGTTCATCCGGCAGATATCGACTGGAAACCCGATCGGGTCGGCAAACACCATCTTTGATCAGAACATCCTCGGCGGCATGTGCGCCCGCGTCTGTCCCACCGAAACGCTGTGCGAGCAGGCGTGCGTGCGCAACGAAGCCGAACACCGGCCCGTCGAGATCGGACGGCTGCAGCGTTATGCAGCGGATATCGCCATGCGCGAAAACCGGCAGTTCTACCAGCGCGCCGAACCATCCGGCAAATCCATCGCCGTTATCGGCGCCGGTCCGGCCGGTCTTGCCTGTGCTCACCGCCTGGCCGTCAAGGGCCATGACGTCACCATCTACGATGCCCGCGAAAAGGCTGGCGGTCTCAACGAATATGGCATCGCCACCTACAAGGCAGTCGATGATTTCGCCCAGGCCGAAGTCGACTACGTGCTGGCCATCGGCGGCATCGAAATCCGCAACCGCCAGATGCTCGGGCGGGATTTTTCGCTGGCCGACATGCTGGCCAAGCATGATGCGGTCTTCCTCGGTCTTGGCCTTGCCGGCGTCAACGCGCTCAGGGCAGAAGGCGAAACCGCAGAGGGCGTCGAGGATGCCGTCGATTTCATCGCGGCGCTGCGGCAATCGCAAACCCGGGCCGACATCGCCATCGGCCGCCGCGTCGTGGTGCTTGGTGGCGGCATGACCGCGGTCGATGCGGCTGTGCAGGCCAAGCTGCTTGGCGCGGAGGAAGTGACCATCTGTTATCGCCGTGGCAAGGAGCACATGAACGCCTCCGAGTTTGAGCAGGATTTGGCCGCCGCCAAGGGCGTTACCATCCGCCATTGGCTGCAGCCCAAGCGCATCATTGCCCGCGACGGCAGGGTGGCTGGGATTGAACTCGACTATACGACGATTGCCGACGGCCGGCTGACGACCACCGGCGAGACCGGCGTCATCACCGCCGATCATGTGCTCAAAGCCATCGGCCAAACGTTCGAGGCCGATGGTCTCGGCATCATCACCCTGCAGTCCGGCCGCATCGTCGTCGATGGCGAGGGCCGTACCTCGCTCGACCGTGTCTGGGCGGGCGGCGATTGTGTGCTTGGCGGCGAGGACCTGACGGTTTCCGCCGTGGCACAAGGCCGCGACGCCGCTGAATCGATCAACCACGTGCTCGCCGCTGCATCGCAGCCGGCCGTTGCCGTCGCTTGAAGGGGAGAATGAACAATGGCTGATCTGCGTAACAATTTCGTCGGCATCAAGTCTCCGAACCCCTTCTGGCTCGCCTCGGCCCCACCGACCGACAAGGCCTACAATGTCGAGCGCGCCTTCAAGGCGGGTTGGGGCGGCGTCGTCTGGAAGACGCTGGGCGAGGAAGGCCCGCCGGTCGTGAACGTCAACGGCCCGCGCTATGGCGCGATCTGGGGCGCCGACCGCCGTCTGCTGGGCCTCAACAATATCGAGCTCATCACCGACCGCGACCTCTACACCAACCTGCGCGAAATGAAGCAGGTGAAGATGAACTGGCCGGATCGCGCCCTGATCGCCTCGATCATGGTGCCCTGCGAGGAAAACGCCTGGAAATCGATCCTGCCACTGGTCGAAGAAACCGGCGCTGACGGCATCGAGCTCAATTTCGGCTGTCCTCACGGAATGTCGGAACGCGGCATGGGTGCTGCGGTCGGACAGGTGCCGGAATATATCGAAATGGTGGTCCGCTGGTGCAAGCAGTACACCCGCATGCCGGTCATCACCAAGCTGACGCCGAACATTGCCGACATCCGCAAGCCTGCGCGTGCCGCCAAATCCGGGGGAACCGACGCCGTATCGCTGATCAATACGATCAATTCGATCACGTCTGTCAATCTCGACACCTTCTCGCCGGAACCCTCGATCAACGGCAAGGGCAGTCATGGCGGCTATTGCGGCCCGGCGGTCAAGCCGATCGCACTCAACATGGTGGCCGAGATCGCCCGCGATCCCGAAACCCACGGCCTGCCGATCTCCGGCATCGGCGGCATCACCACATGGCGGGACGCGGCAGAATTCCTCGTCCTCGGCGCCGGCAACGTCCAGGTCTGCACGGCGGCCATGACTTACGGCTTCAAGATCGTTCAGGAGATGATCAGCGGGCTTTCGGACTGGATGGACGCAAAGGGACATCGCGACCTCGACGATATCTGCGGCCGCGCCGTGCCCAACGTCTCCGACTGGCAGTATCTCAACCTCAACTACATCGCCAAGGCTAAGATCGACCAGGATTCCTGCATCAAGTGCGGCCGCTGTCACATCGCCTGTGAGGATACCTCGCATCAGGCGATCACCCAGTTTGTCGATGGTGTCAGGCGCTTCGAGGTGATGGAAGACGAATGCGTCGGCTGCAATCTCTGCGTCAACGTCTGTCCCGTGCAGGACTGCATCACCATGGTCGGCCTTGAGCCGGGAATGCTGGATGAACGCACCGGAAAAACCGTCGATCCGAACTATGCCAACTGGACGACCCACCCGAACAACCCGATGGCTCGCCAGGCCGCCGAGTAACTGGGGCATTCAATCATTGTCAGCCGCCTTGCCGAAAAACGCGAGGCGGTTGATCATCATCAAACACCTTACATTCCCCCCCGTTGAGTGCCAGCGATCTGCTGCGGAAAACTGCGGCGCTTCCAACCAATGAAGCCTGCAATAATCTATTGGACACGAAATCGCGACAAAGCGTCTCCAAAACGTGCGTTGCCCCTTACTGCGAACTCGCCGATAAGAGAGGATAGCAATACGCGGCGCTGCCGCCAACACCGGATGCCTGCTTGAAGATCGCCTCCTCCCGAACCCGCAAACGGCTGCATCTCCTGACAGGCGCTTGTCTCGGCCTGTTCCTGCTCACGCACTTTTCTAACCACGCCCTGGGTCTCATTTCCGTCGAGACCATGGAAGCCGCGCGGCGGATTTTCAACATGATCTGGCGCAGTTGGCCCGGCACGGTGCTGCTCTATGGATCGCTACTCGTCCACTTCTTGCTTGCGCTTGAAAGCCTGTATCGCCGCCAGACCCTGCGGATGCCGGTGCGGGAAGCGTTGAAAATTATCTTCGGCCTGACTTTCCCCTTCCTCATCGTCAGCCATGTGGTCAGCACCCGGGTCGAGTGGATGCTCACGGGCTACGGCGACGGCTATTATCAGGTATTGCCAGCACTCTGGTCGAGTTCCTTCAATACGACACGGCAATCGCTAGCTTTGGTCCTCGCATGGGCGCACGGGTGCCTGGGTGCCTGGTTCTGGATGCGAAGCCGCAGCTGGTATCCGCGCTATTTCCTGTTTTTCTATTCCTTCGCCGTACTCGTTCCGATGCTGGCTCTGCTGGGCTTTGCCGTCGCCGCCCGGTCGCTGGAGGTGGGGCTGCCATCGACAACCTGGTTTATGCCCCACCGCACCCCGCCCGAAATTATCGGACAGATCAGGACATCCATCTTTGTCGGCCTGCTCGCAATGATCGGGGGAACCTTGATCCTGCGCACCATTCCGGTCAGCGGAAAAATCCGCATCACCTATCCCGACCGCGCCATCTCGGTCGCAAAAGGTTTCAGCGTGCTTGAGGCAAGCCGTGCCGCCGGTATCCCGCATCTGTCGATCTGCGGTGGACGTGGACGCTGTTCCACCTGCCGCGTCCGGGTGACGGAAGGTTTGGAGCGGCAGCCACCGGCCAGCGATGCCGAGCGGGCGACGCTGACGCGGATTGGCGCACCCAATAATGTGCGCCTCGCCTGCCAATTGCGTCCGAGCCACAATCTGTCGATCTCGCCCATTCTCGGCGGCGACAATGTTGGCCTGAAAGCCCAGCCAACGGAACAACAGGCTGCCGGCCGCGAGCGCCATATCGCCGTCCTGTTTTGCGATCTGCGCGACTTCACGCTGCTTGCCCAGAAACAACTGCCGTTCGATACGGTCTTCCTGCTCAACCGCTACTTCGAGACCATCGGCGAAGCGGTGGAAGAGTCGGGCGGTGTGATCGACAAGTTCATCGGCGATGGCGCTCTGGCACTGTTCGGGCTTAACAACAGCATCGAGGAAGCCTGCGCCCAGGCACTGACGGCAACCGCGCGCATCGCCAAGGGCATCGATGTACTCAACCGCAATTTCATGAGCGAACTGGACAAACCCTTGCGCATCGCCATGGGCATGCACGCAGGCCCGGCAATCATCGGCCAGATCGGCTATGGCAAGGCCTCGTCTCTGACCGCTGTCGGCGACACCATCAATGCGGCAAGCCGGCTGGAAGGCTTTGCCAAGGAATATGATGCACAGCTTGCCGTATCGGCCGATCTGGTCCGCTACGCCGGGCTCACGGTCAACGACCGGGAAAGCTACAACATCTCCATTCGCGGCCGCGCTGGCACGCTCGAAACCCTGATCATGCAGAATGCGGCGGAGGTGGAAGCCATGTTCGCGGCCGCAAACCACCAGGCGAGCCCGGCGGTCTGACACGCAGGGAGTGTTCGTCGCCGGTCAGGCGCCGCCGTCGCGAATTTCCAACCCGCTGACGAACAGCTGTTCGAGAAATCGTGCCGCGTCTTCGAAACGCCCCTCGCCGGAACGCTCCTCTCCGAGCACGCCGCGCACCTGAACGTCGAAATCCGCGTAGTGCTGCGTGGTCGACCAGATAGCAAAGATCAGGTGATAGGGGTCACATTTGGCAATCTTGCCGGCCTTGGCCCAACTGCGGATAACCTCGGCCTTCTCATCGACAAGCGATTTCAAAGGTCCCTTCAGCTCATCCTCGATATGCGGCGCGCCCTGCAGGATCTCGTTGGCAAACAGCCGGCTTTCGCGGGGAAAATCCCGCGCCATCTCCAGCTTGCGCCGGATGTAGCTGCGAATTTCCGAGACCGGATTTCCCTCAGCGTCGAATTCGCGCAACGGATCGAGCCAGTTGTCGAGCACCCGGTCGATCAGCGCCCGGTGCATCGCTTCCTTGGTGCGGAAATAATAGAGCAGGTTGGGTTTGGACATGCCCGCCACATCGGCGATCTGGTCGATGGTTGTGCCGCGAAAGCCGTGGGTCGCGAACACGTCCAGCGCCGCCTCCAGAATCAGTTCTTCCTTCTCCTCCTGGATGCGGGTTCGCCGTTGCGTTCGGGCTGCCCTCGGAAGTACCATCTTTCCCCCAGTCTTCTCAGCAATCGCCGCCGGCATGCAGCCGTAAAAACGTCTGAAAAACCCCGGATCCAAAAATTCGGACGGCGCTGACGTTTTTTCTGTTTTTCCACCTTGAGTGCGGCAACGGAAGTTGTAATGTTTTACCAACCGGTCAAATTATCAGTCAGTTCAAACACAAACGCAACGGCTGATCGCAGGGCAATCGAAAAAACCAGATGCCCCGATTTGACCACGGGAACGACGGGATGCGCAGCCAAATCTGCCTCCCTTAAAAAGAATGAGGAGAACCGTCATGGCTCATGCACCGGGCGAGAACATGCGCGTCAACGCCGACCGTTTGTGGGATTCACTGATGGACATGGCGAAGATCGGCCCCGGCATTGCCGGCGGCAACAATCGCCAGACATTGACCGACGAGGACGGCGAAGGCCGCCACCTGTTTCAGAAATGGTGCGAAGACGCCGGCATGAGCATGGGCGTCGACAAGATGGGCACGATGTTTGCCACGCGCGCCGGCACCGATCCCGACGCCCTGCCCGTCTATGTCGGCAGCCATCTCGACACCCAGCCGACCGGCGGCAAATATGATGGCGTGCTCGGTGTGCTCGGCGCGCTCGAAGTCGTGCGCACCATGAACGACCTCGGCATCAGGACGAAACATCCGATCGTCGTGACCAACTGGGCAAACGAGGAAGGCGCGCGCTTTGCGCCCGCCATGCTGGCCTCCGGCGTCTTCGCCGGCATCCACGAACTGGACTATGCCTATGGCCGCAAGGACCCCGAAGGTAAGACCTATGGCGACGAGCTGAAGCGGATCGGCTGGCAGGGCGAGGAAGAGGTCGGCGCGCGCAAGATGCACGCCTATTTCGAGTATCACATCGAACAGGGTCCGATCCTTGAGGCAGAGGAAAAGACCATCGGCGTGGTGACGCACTGTCAGGGCCTGTGGTGGCTGGAATTCACGCTCACCGGCCGCGAGGCCCATACCGGCTCAACGCCGATGAACCTGCGTGTCAACGCCGGCCTTGCCATGGCGCGCATTGTCGAGATGGTCCAGGGGGTCGCCATGGAAAACCAGCCGGGTGCTGTTGGCGGCGTCGGCCAGGTATTCTTCTCGCCCAATTCCCGCAACGTGCTGCCGGGCAAGGTGGTCTTCACCGTCGATATCCGCTCGCCTGACAAGGCCAAGCTCGACCGGATGCGCGCCAAGATCGAGGCCGAAGCCCCGAAGATTACCGAAGCGCTCGGTGTCGGCTGTTCCATCGAAGCCATCGGCCATTTCGAGCCTGTGACCTTCGATCCAACGCTGGTCACCGCCGTACGCACCGCCGCCGAGAAGCTCGGCTACAGCCACATGAACCTCATCTCCGGTGCCGGCCACGACGCCTGCTGGGCCTCCAAAGTCGCCCCGGCCACCATGGTCATGTGCCCCTGCGTCGGTGGTTTGAGCCACAACGAGGCGGAGGAAATATCCAAGGAATGGGCGTCGGCAGGATGCGATGTGCTGTTTCATGCGGTCGTGGAGACGGCGGGGATCGTGGGGTGAGTTCTTCGGATGCATCGGACAAGCCCCCGGTCTCGGAGGCAACCCAAGACATCTATCTCAGGGAAACCTTGGAGCGCATTTGGGCAACCCGCGCGGCCGAGGATGCTGCCGATATCGCGTTTGCGGAATCGGTCGGTGCTATCGTGACCGAGGGACCGTGGGAGAACGTGCCCGCCATCCGCGTCGCATATGTCGGCGTCACCCTTAGCGGCGAGCAGGTAAAACTTGAGGTCGTGCCAAGCTTCTGGCGATATCAACCGACACGGATTGGATCAATAACCGTACATTTTGGCGAAGGGAAACTGATAGCCCGGCGAATATATCTTGGGCGCGAGATTCCAGGCGCGGTGGTGGGAATAGCCGGGGGCATAGCACCCGTACAAGCTTATGGACTCGTTGATGGCAAAGAGTTCTATTTTCGCTCTCGAGGCGACAGTTGGCAAATGCACATTGGAGACACGGATGTAATTCGTACGCCTGAGTGGTTCTACCGCGAAAATTACGGCACTTGGCCAGACGCCGGGGGCATCTCTGAGGATGAGGCTTACAATTTCATTGAATTAGCCATTGCGCACTTTCGATCGGGTTATCCAACCATGGTGAGAGAGCGATAGAGTTTGAGGATTGGAGATAGCAATGACCACAGTCATCAAAAACGGAACCGTCGTCACCGCCGACCTGACCTACAAGGCCGATGTCAAGATCGATGGCGGCAGGATTGTCGAGATCGGGCCGAACCTCGTAGGCGATGAGACGTTGGATGCGACCGGTTGTTATGTCATGCCCGGCGGAATCGATCCGCATACACATCTCGAAATGCCGTTCATGGGCACCTATTCTTCTGACGATTTCGAGAGCGGCACGCGGGCAGCGCTCTCCGGTGGCACGACCATGGTGGTCGATTTCGCCCTGCCCGCCCCCGGCCAATCGCTGCTCGAAGCACTCACCATGTGGGACAACAAGACGTCTCGGGCCAACTGCGATTTCTCCTTCCACATGGCGATCACCTGGTGGGGAGAGCAGGTCTTCAACGAGATGCAGACCATCGTTCAGGACAAGGGCATCAACTCGTTCAAGCACTTCATGGCCTATAAGGGCGCGCTGATGGTGGATGACGACGAGATGTTCCACTCGTTCCAGCGCTGCGCCGAACTCGGCGCGCTGCCGATGGTGCATGCTGAAAACGGCGATATCGTTGCGCAGATGCAGGCAAAATTGCTGGCGGACGGCAACAACGGCCCGGAAGCCCACGCCTATTCGCGCCCCGCCGCCGTCGAGGGCGAAGCCACCAATCGCGCCATCATCATTGCCGATATGGCGGGCAGCCCGCTCTACGTGGTGCACACCTCCTGCGAACAGGCGCATGAGGCCATCCGCCGCGCCCGTCAAAACGGCATGCGCGTCTATGGCGAGCCACTGATCCAGCACCTGACGCTGGACGAGAGCGAATATGCCAATCCCGACTGGGATCACGCCGCCCGCCGCGTCATGTCGCCGCCGTTCCGCAACAAGCAGCATCAGGACAGTCTCTGGGCAGGCCTTGCCGCCGGCTCGCTGCAGGTGGTCGCAACCGATCACTGCGCCTTCACCACCGCACAAAAACGCTTCGGCGTCGGCGATTTCACCAAGATCCCCAACGGCACCGGCGGGCTTGAAGACCGGATGCCGATGCTCTGGACCAACGGCGTCGCCACCGGCCGCATCACCATGAACGAGTTCGTCGCCGTCACCTCGACCAATATCGCCAAGATCCTCAACATGTATCCGAAAAAAGGCGCGATCCTCGTCGGCGCCGATGCCGATCTCGTCGTCTGGGATCCGAAACGCTCAAAGACGATTTCGGCCGCAAGCCAGCAGTCGGCAATCGATTACAACGTCTTCGAGGGCAAGCAGGTCACCGGCCTGCCGCGCTATACGCTGACGGGCGGTGTGGTCGCCATCGAGGAATCGACCATCAAGACCCGCGAGGGCCAGGGCAAGTTCGTCAAGCGTGAACCCTTTACCGCGGTCAACAAGGCTCTCTCGACCTGGAAGGACATCACCGCGCCGCGCAAGGTCCAGCGCACCGGCATCCCGGCAAGCGGGGTGTGATGGTGGGCGCGGCAATCCGCATCGCCGTGTTGCTTCTGACGAGCTTTGCTGTGGCCGCACCGGCCGTTGCGAGTGAGGCTTTCCTTGATGGCGATTATGGCAATACGGATGGCTGCGCCTATTCCAGAACAGGCGAATCCACCGGTTCGGACAATTTCTTCCTGCTGACCAACGAGGGCATCACCACGGCGGCATCCTCTTGCAGCTTCAAGGGACCGGTGACGAAGAACGGCACATCCTTTGCCGCGACAGTTTCCTGCAGCGAAGAAGGTGAAAGCGGCGAAGCTGACGAGAGCGTCGAGATCCTGCGGACGCGCCAGGACTACACAATCGCTTTCAAGGACGGGACACGCTGGGGGCCGCTGAAGAAATGCAAATGATGTGTCCCCCATCCAGCATAGCGCTCTGTCGCCGGCCGGCGGGCCAAGGACGGCATGATGAGCCCGCTCACGCAACACCGGAATTACAGCGACACGGGAGCCTCCTGCTCCAACAACAGCACGACGCTTTCCTGCGCGTTCGGATCGGCGCATGCGATCACCGCAGACAAGGGCTGGTCCGGCAGACCTTTCCGCACCTCCCCGGCAGCGATATCGCGCGCAGCATACCCCATTCAAAAAATATGAAGTACGACTATCGGAGGCAGAAAGCCGAATGACGTCACATCAAACTTCCAGCCAATGGCATTCAGGGCGGAGCGCACCGGACACAATGACAATCACACCTGCATCCGTCGTTTCGGCCCGCGATCTCGGCCTCACCTTCGAGACCAATGATGGCCCGGTCAATGCGCTGACCGGCGTCAATCTCGACGTCAACAAGGGCGATTTCGTCTCTTTCATCGGCCCCTCCGGCTGCGGCAAGACCACCTTCCTGCGCGTCATCGCCGATCTGGAAAAGCCGACTTCCGGCGCGATCACCGTCAACGGCACGACGCCCGAAGATGCCCGCAAGAACCGATCCTACGGTTATGTCTTCCAGGCCGCCGCCCTCTACCCCTGGCGCACCATCGAAAAGAACATCGCCCTACCGTTGGAAATCATGAGCTACAGCGCCGCTGACCAGAAGGCGCGGATCGATCGCACCCTGGAACTGGTCAACCTGACGGGCTTCGGCAAGAAATTCCCCTGGCAGCTCTCGGGCGGTATGCAGCAGCGTGCCTCGATCGCAAGGGCGCTGGCCTTCGATGCCGACCTTCTCCTGATGGACGAACCGTTCGGTGCACTCGACGAAATTGTCCGCGATCACCTCAACGAACAGCTCTTGAAACTCTGGGACCGCACCAACAAGACGATCTGCTTCGTCACCCACTCGATCCCCGAAGCCGTCTATCTCTCCACCAAGATCGTCGTCATGAGCCCCCGCCCCGGCCGCGTCACCGACATCATCGAATCGACCCTGCCACGCGAACGCCCGCTCGGCATCCGCGAAACCCCGGAATTCCTGCAGATCGCCCATCGTGTGCGCGAGGGATTGAGGGCGGGGCATAGCTATGATGAGTAGGACATGTATCATCAGGGATGCAGACAAAGCCGACATGCCGGCATGTTCTGCGATCCTCAACGGTTGGATTGACGAAACCGGCTGGATGCCACGCGTCCACGATCACGAGGATGTCGAACGATATTACAGCGACGTCGTCTATCGAGAACGCCAGGTCAAGGTCGCCGATGTCGATGGCAAGGTTTGTGCGTTCATGGCACTGTCCGACGACGCCTATGTCACGGCCCTTTATGTTCGTCCTGATTACCGGCGGGAGAGACTTGGCAAAAGCCTGATCGACCATGCAAAGGCACTTTTTCCAGACCAACTCAACCTCTGGACATTTGACCAAAACAAGGACGCTCAGCGATTTTATCGCCGTGAGAATTTTCTGGAGCTGAAGAGAACTGGCGGTGACAATGAGGAGAACTTGCCGGACATCCTCTTCCAGTGGCGTCATCGGGAAGGAGTAGCGTCATGAACCTCTCCTTCATCCTCTGGCTCTCCGCCTCCATGGCCATCTTCCTCAGCGCTGCAACGGCGTCGCGCTATTACGTCTCCAGCAACAACATCCTGATCCTGCTCTTTTCGCTCGGCCTCTATTGCCTCGGTAACCTGATGATGGTTCGCTTGATGCGCGAGGGTGGGCTTGGGCTTGCCATTTCGGCCTCGGCTATCGCCCAGTTGCTGCTGGTCAATGTCATCGCCTTTGCAGTCTTCGGCGAGCGCATGACCTTGCCGCAACTCGCCGGCGTCGCCTTGGGCGTCGTGTCGATGGGGCTGATGCTGATGCCCACGGCAGGAAAGGCTTGAGCATGGAAAAGCCGAACCTTTTCAAAGACAGGATCATGCCGGTGGGCGTCATCCTCCTTGCCGTCCTGGTCATCTGGTATGTGGCGGTGGTCTTCCTCAACGCACCGTTCGAGCGCGATACCGCCGCCCGCGCCGGAACCGAAATAACCTTCTCGGAAATCCTGCCGAAAACCATGTTCCAGCAACGGCCGGTGCTTCCCGCCCCTCATCAGGTGATCGCCGAAATCTGGAACACGACATTCCTGATGCCGATCACCTCCAAGCGCAGCCTTGTCTACCATGCCTGGATCACGCTCTCGGCGACGCTGCTCGGCTTCGGCATCGGCACCGTGCTCGGCATCTTGCTCGCCGTCGGCATCGTCCATAACCGTGCCATGGACCGCTCGCTGATGCCCTGGGTCATCGCCAGCCAGACCATCCCCATCCTTGCCATCGCCCCGATGATCATCGTCGTGCTGAACGCCATCGGTATATCCGGGCTGCTACCAAAGGCGCTGATCTCCACCTATCTCAGTTTCTTCCCGATCGTCGTCGGCATGGTGAAGGGGTTGCGCAGCCCGGAGCAGATCCAGCTCGACCTCATGCACACCTATTATGCCAGCCCGGCGCAGACCTTCTGGAAACTGCGCTGGCCGTCGTCCATGCCCTATCTCTTCGCCTCGCTGAAGGTCGCCGTCGCCATCTCGCTGGTTGGTGCGATCGTCGGCGAGCTGCCGACCGGGGCCGTCTCCGGTCTCGGCGCCCGCCTGCTTGCCGGCTCCTATTACGGCCAGACGGTGCAGATCTGGTCGGCTCTGTTCATGGCGGCGGCTCTTGCCGCAACGCTTGTCGTCATCGTCGGCTTTGCCCATACCGCCGTCCTCAAACGCATGGGGATCAAGCCATGAATTCCGGTATTCTGTTCGGCGCCATAGCCTTCTGGATTGCGGCCTGGGCAACCAATGAATGGCTCGTGCGCCGGAAGTTCAGGAATGTCTCGGCCAACCGGGCGGTTCGCCTTGCCGTGCCGCTGCTGTTCGGCATCAGCATCCTGGTTCTGTGGGAAGGCGCGGTGCGCGGGTTCAACGTTCCCTCGGTCCTTTTGCCGCCACCCTCGATGATCTGGACACGGTTGATCAACTCCGTGCCAATACTCTGGGCCGATTTCCAGCAGACCTTCCTGAAGGCCGTAATCATCGGCTATACGCTGGGCTGCAGCCTCGGCTTCCTCGTCGCCATCGCCATCGACCGCTCGCCCTTCCTGCAGAAGGGGCTTTTGCCGCTCGGCAATTTCGTCTCCGCCCTGCCCGTTATCGGCGTCGCGCCGATCATGGTCATGTGGTTCGGTTTCGACTGGCAGTCGAAGGTCGCAGTCGTCGTCATCATGACCTTCTTTCCGATGCTGGTGAACACGGTCTCTGGGCTGGCCGCAGCCAGCTCGATGGAGCGGGACCTGATGCACACCTATGCCGCCAGCTGGTTTCAGACGCTCGTCAAATTGCGTCTGCCGGCAGCATGGCCTTTCATCTTCAATGCGCTCAAGATCAACTCCACCTTGGCGCTGATTGGTGCCATCGTCGCCGAATTCTTCGGCACCCCGATCGTCGGCATGGGGTTCCGGATCTCCACCGAAGTGGGCCGCATGAATGTCGATATGGTTTGGGCCGAAATCGCCGTCGCGGCGGTGGCTGGCTCCGCCTTTTACGGGATAGTCGCGCTGATCGAGCGGGCTGTCACGTTCTGGCATCCGTCCGTGCGAAATTCACGGACGGCTTAAGAAATGCCTGTCCGCGGTGGACGGGCACAACAAAAAAGCCGCCGGCTCGCGTCGGGCCGGCATAACAAAAAGGGAACTGACATGAAGACGAGACTTGCATCATTGCTGCTGGCAAGCGCCTTTTCGCTGTCCGCATTCCATGCCATGGCCGCCGACAAGGTGGTACTGCAGTTGAAATGGGTCACGCAGGCCCAGTTCGCCGGCTATTACGTCGCCAAGGACAAGGGCTTTTATGAAGCCGAAGGCCTTGATGTCGAGATCAAGCCGGGCGGCCCTGACATCGCGCCTCCGCAGGTCATCGCCGGTGGTGGTGCCGACGTGGTCGTCGACTGGATGCCTTCTGCCCTTGCGACCCGCGAAAAGGGCGTAGCGCTCGTCAACATCGCCCAGCCCTTCAAAACATCCGGCATGATGCTGACCTGCCTGAAGGAATCCGGTGTCGCTTCGCCTGCCGATTTCAAGGGCAAGACGCTGGGCGTCTGGTTCTTCGGCAACGAATATCCGTTCCTCTCCTGGATGAGCCAGCTCGGCCTCAAGACCGATGGTGGCCCGGATGGCGTCACGGTCCTGAAGCAGGGCTTCAACGTCGATCCGCTGATCCAGAAGCAGGCGGCATGTATCTCCACCATGACCTATAACGAATACTGGCAGGTCATCGACGCCGGCATCAAGCCGGAAGACCTTGTGGTCTTCAAGTATCAGGACCAGGGCGTCGCAACGCTGGAAGACGGCCTGTACGCACTGGAAGACAAGCTCAAGGATCCGGCCTTCAAGGAAAAGATGGTCAAGTTTGTCCGTGCTTCGATGAAGGGCTGGAAATATGCCGAAGAGCATACCGACGAAGCGGCCGGCATCGTTCTTGAAAACGACGCCACCGGCGCCCAGACGGAAGAACACCAGAAGCGCATGATGAGCGAAGTTGCCAAACTGACGGCGGGCTCGAATGGCGCGCTGGATGATGCCGACTACAAACGCACCGTTGCTTCGCTGCTGAAGGGCGGTTCCGATCCCGTTATCAGCAAGGAACCGGTCGGTGCCTTCACGCATGAAATTACCGACGCCGCTCTCAAGTAGGGGTTTTTATAATACTTTTTGACAAAGAAACGCGCGGGCTGGTTCCGCGCGTTTCTCGTTTACGACACTTAAAAAACACTTATGCGCAACAAAAAGACATAAAACAGAAGTTGCATTGATGGCACCCAACAAATAAAATAATGAGGCACCATTCTTTATTTCTATCATCTTGCATAGCCGAAAGGGCCTAACTAAATAGAGCCTGAGGCATTCTGAGGAGGATGCGGGAGAAAATTGACGCGTAACGTAATTGCTATCGACGCGTTATTTCCTTCCCTTCCAGCACATGACGGCGACAAGCCCTTCCAGCAAGGTCTTCGGCGTCAGCGAACTGATTATCCGGAATTCGAGGGAAGTGAGCCGATGGCCCGTAACAAGACGTTTGCGTTTGGAATTTCCACTGCCCTTTTGCTGGCGTTGCTGTCCGGCACCGCATTCGCGCAGGAGGCCGCCGCGCCGAAAGTCACGCAGACATTGCCGTCCATCGTCGTAACCCAGGTCGAGAACAAACCGGTCATCGACCGTGTCGTCGCAACCGGCGCCATCAAGGCAGTCGAAGAAACCTATGTCTCGCCTCTGGTCGACGGGTTGTCGATCCGCACGCTGAACGCCGATGTTGGCGACCGGGTCGAGGCCGACAGCACGCTCGTAGTCTTGAACGAGGACATGCTGCTCCTGCAGAAGAGCCAGTATGCCGCCAGCCTTGCCAAGGCAAATGCGTCGCTTGCGCAATATCAGGCACTGCTGGCGGAAGCTCAGGCCAATGCCGAGGAAGCTGTACGCGTCAGCGAACGGTCAAAGAAGCTCTCGGAAGCTGGTTCCATTTCCACCGCCCAGCGGGATCAGGAGAAGGCAGCCGCGACTGCCGCCCTGGCGCGGGTCAACTCGGCCCAGCAGTTCATCTCCGTCGCCAATGCCGAAATCAAAGTCGTCGAAGCCCAGATGTCGGATCTGGACCTCCGTCTCGCCCGCACCGAGGTCAAATCACCAGTCAGCGGCATCGTATCAGCAAAGACCGCCAAGGTTGGCGCCATTGCCAATGGCACCGGCGAACCCCTGTTCACCATCATTCGCGACGGCGAACTGGAAATGCGGGCCGATATCAACGAGGCCGACCTCATCAAGCTAGCGATCGATCAGAGAGCCGTGGTGACGCTTGCCGATGGCAAGACCCGGATCGACGGAAAGGTCCGGTTGATTTCACCGATGATCGATGCCCAGACCCGCCTGGGCGCCGTCTATATTTCGCTGAACGAACCGGAAAAAGCCCGCGTCGGCATGTATGCCGATGCCCAGATCATCGTCGAGGAAAAGCAGGCCATCGTGCTGCCGCTGACAGCTGTTACCGTTGGCAGCACAGAGACGATCGTGCGCAGGGTCGAGGACGGCGTTGTTCACCTGACGACAGTGACGACAGGCATTCAGGATGGCGAATTCATCGAGATCACCACGGGTCTGAAGCCCGGTGACAAGGTGGTTGCCAAGGCCGGCGCCTATGTGCGCGACGGCGACAAGATCAATCCGGTGACATCCGCCGCCACGGCGACCAATTGACGGGAAGAGCGGCATGAACTTTTCAGCTTGGGCAATTCGCAATCCGATTGCGCCGATCCTCGCCTTCGTGTTGTTGATGTACCTTGGATACTCATCCTTCAACACGCTGCCGATCACGCGCTTCCCCAATATCGACGTGCCGATCGTCTCGATCAGCGTCGCCCAGAGCGGAGCGGCACCGGCGGAGCTTGAATCGCAGGTCACCAAGGAAATCGAGGATGCCGTTGCCGGTATTTCCGGCGTCGATCACGTCACCTCGACCATCAGCGACGGGGTTTCCAACACCGCCGTGATGTTCATGATGGACGTGCCGACCAATCAGGCCGTTCAGGACACCAAGGACGCGATCGACCGCATCCGCGGCGACCTGCCGGCCTCGGTGGAAGAGCCGATCGTCTCCAAGGTCGATGTCGAAGGTCAGGCGATCCAGACCTTCGCCGTCTCCTCTCCAGGCATGACGCTTGAGGAAATCTCCTGGTTCGTCGACGACACGGTCAAACGCGCGCTTCAGGGCAAGTCCGGCATCGGCCGGATCGACCGTTACGGCGGGGCGGACCGCGAAGTTCGCGTCGAACTGAACGATGCCCGCCTGAACTCCTACGGCATCACCGCCTCGGACGTGAACAACCAGTTGCGCAAGATGAACACCGACCTCGGCTCCGGCCGTGGTCAGGTCGGCGGCAGCGAGCAGGCGATCCGCACACTCGGTGACGCGCGCTCGGTCGAAGGTCTGGCGAACACGATGATCGCCATGCCGAACGGCAGGTTCGTCCGCCTTTCCGAACTTGGCAAGGTGACCGATACATACGAAGAGCCGAAGTCGTTCTCACGCTTCAACAGCACGCCGGTCGTGACCTTCGCCGTCTTCCGCGCCAAGGGAGCCAGCGAAGTCTCGGTCGCCGAAACCGTCGGAAAGACGCTGACGGAACTGCGGGCGAAAAATCCGGACGTGTCGATCGAACTGGTCGATGATTCCGTCTACTACACCTATGGCAACTACGAAGCGGCGATCCATACGCTGCTCGAAGGCGCCCTGCTCGCCGTTGCCGTGGTCATGCTGTTCCTGCGCAATTGGCGCGCGACGCTGATCTCAGCCATGGCACTGCCGCTGTCGGCCATTCCGACCTTCTGGGTCATGGACATGCTGGGTTTCTCACTGAACCTGGTGAGCTTCCTCGCGTTGACGCTGGCGACCGGTATTCTCGTCGATGACGCCATCGTCGAGATCGAGAATATCGCCCGGCACATCAAGATGGGCAAATCGCCCTACAAGGCCGCGATCGAAGCCGCCGACGAAATCGGCCTTGCCGTGATCGCGACGACGTTCACGATCATCGCGGTGTTCGTGCCGGTATCCTTCATGCCCGGCATTCCCGGACAATACTTCATCCAGTTCGGCCTGACGGTCGCGGTCTCGGTGTTCTTCTCGCTGATGGTCGCGCGGTTGATCACACCGTTGATGGCCGCCTATCTGATGAAATCCAGCGACGGTGACGGTCATCACGATGATAGCGATGGCGCAATCATGCGCGGTTATACCTGGCTGGTCAGCACGACCACCCGGCGCTGGTACATGCGTTATGCAACGATGCTTGCCGCCATCGGTTTCGTTATCGGATCGGTCATGCTTTTGATGACCGTTCCCGGCAGCTTCCTGCCGACCGAGGACGCGTCGCGCATCGTTCTGTCCGTCGAACTGCCGCCGGATGCACGGCTGGAAGACACCGACAAAACGACGGAAGAAATCTACGCCCGCATCAAGGATCTCAACGGCGTGGCAGGCATCTTCGTTCTCGGCGGCGCCTCGCCGAAGGGCGACCTCGAACTGCGCCGCGCGACGATCACCGTCATGCTGAAAAAGCTTGATCATTCCCTGCTCAACAAGGTGGTCAACGACGTTTTCGGCCGCCTACCGGTGATCGGACAGTATCTGCCGAAATTGCCGCCGGCCGGCCGCATCATCCCGCAGGCCGAAATCGAAAAGCAGGTTTATGCCGCCGTTCGCTCCATTCCGGACGTGCGCATCCTGAAGCTCAACGACCGTGGCGAACGCGACCTTTCGTTCAATCTTCTCTCGAAGAGCGACGCCGCCCTGAACACGGCCGTTGCCATGCTGGAAGCCAACCTGCGCAACGAGCCGCTGCTCGCCAATGTCAGCCCGGACGGTGCCTTGCCGCGGCCTGAGCTGCAGATCCGTCCGCGCGCCGACCAGATGTCGCGTCTCGGCATCATGACCTCGCAGATCGCCGACGTCGTTCGCGTCGCCACGATCGGCGATATCGATGCGGCGCTGACGAAGATTTCGCTCGATGACCGGCAGATTCCGATCCGCGTCCAGGTGGATACGAATTTCCGCACCGATCTCGCCGCCATCCGCAATCTGAAGGTTCAGACGGCGGCCGGTGCGCTGGTGCCGATCTCGACCGTTGCCGATATCAACTATTCGGAAGGCCCAAGCTCGATCAAGCGTTACGACCGCAACCGCGTCGTCACCATGGGCGCGGACCTGCCGATCGGTGTAGCCCTGAACACGGCCTCGGACCGCTTCAAGGAGATCGCCAAGGAAACCAAGCTGCCTGCCGGTGTCGAGTTCCTCGAAAGTGGTGACGCCGAAGTTCAGGCGGAAATGGAAGCGGGCTTCGGCAATGCCATGCTGCTCGGCCTGATGCTGGTGCTGGTGGTGCTGATCCTTCTGTTCAAGAATGTCATCCAGCCGTTCACGATCCTGTTCTCGCTGCCGCTCGCTATCGGCGGCGTGGCGATCGGCTTGATTGTGACACAGAACGCCATGTCGATGCCAGTGCTGATCGGTATCCTGATGCTGATGGGTATCGTCACGAAAAACGCCATTCTGCTGGTGGATTTCGCCATCGAGATGATGCATCGCGGCATGGAGCGGACGGAAGCCATGATCGAGGCCGGACGCAAGCGTGCACGGCCGATCATCATGACATCGATCGCCATGTCGGCGGGCATGTTGCCCTCGGCGCTGGGCGTTGGCGAAGGCGGCTCCTTCCGTGCGCCGATGGCGATTGCGGTGATCGGCGGCATTATCGTCTCGACGGTGATTTCGCTTGTCGTCGTGCCGGCCTTCTTCCTGATCATGGACGACCTCTCGCGCCTGCTCGGCAGGCTCTTCGGCCGCTTCGTCGGCAAAAAGGATGAGGAAACGGAAGTGCTGGAGAACGCGGCACTCACCGAGATCGTCACCGATCAGAGCAAGACGATCAATGAGTTGCAGGAGCGCTTGAACAAGCTGGAAGGCCCCAAGCGCAGCGGCAACGTCATCAACCATCCGGCGCTCGCAGCCGAATAGGTCTTCGCATCCACATGAAAAAGCCCGGCCCCGTCAAGGATGCGGCCGGGCTTTTTCGTCGTGGGGATTGCCTTTTACAGCCCGCCTTCGACCCTCAGGAAATCGACGATCGTCTCGACGCCCTCGCCGCGTTTCATGTCGGAGAAGACGAACGGGCGATCGGCGCGCATGCGGCTGGCATCACGTTCCATGACATCGAGATCGGCGCCGACATAGGGCGCTAGGTCCTTCTTGTTGATCACCAACAGATCCGAACGGGTGATCGCCGGCCCACCCTTGCGCGGGATTTCCTCGCCCTGGCAGACGGAGATCACATAGATGGTGATATCGGCGAGATCGGGCGAAAAGGTTGCGGCGAGATTGTCGCCGCCGGATTCGATGAAGATGACGTCGAGATCGGGAATGCGGCGATTGAGCTCGGCAATGGCCTGCAGGTTGATCGTCGCATCTTCGCGGATTGCCGTGTGCGGGCAGCCGCCGGTTTCAACGCCGACGATGCGGTCCGATGGCAGCGCCTGCATTCGTACCAGCGCCTCGGCATCTTCCTTGGTGTAGATATCGTTGGTGACGACGGCGACAGAATAGTGGTCGCGCATCGCCTTGCAGAGCTTGTCGGTCAGCGCCGTCTTGCCGGAACCGACCGGACCGCCGATGCCGACGCGAAGGGGACCATTGGCAGATTTCATGAGGCGCTTCCAATCGTAATGATAATGAAACAAAGACCAAGAAGGAGAAATATCGGAGACATGATGTTGCGATCAAGAAAATTGCTGGGCTTCTCCGGCACATAAAATTGCGAGAACCCTTCCATCAGACCAAGTATGGCCCTGAGCAAAAACAAGGCTGCGAAAAAGGCCCCAGTGATGGCGGGCTTCGTCGGCACTTCAACCAGTCCAGTCAGCTTGCATGCCGTCCAAAATCCGAAAAGAAGCATGCCGGCGACCAGCGGCAAAACCGAAGTTTTCAGAGAAAACCCGTCACTCCGATCATCATTCCAAATGTTGACGCCCGTAATAAAGCGCAGGATTTCACTTTCAACGCGCAAAGGGGAAAATCCAAGGGGACGGAGCCCGACAACGAGTGCTGGAAAGAGGGCTACCGCGAGCGCGAAGGTGACGACGACAGCAAAATATCCAGCAACAGGCGTCATGATCGAAACAATCTCGAATGCAAAGTCTCATGGCGCAGCGCCGAAATATCGGCCGTGATGGTTGCCGAGCCTAGGTCGTCCAGCGTGCTCTGCGAAGCCTTGACTGCCGTCTCGGCAATGATCGGCTCAAGGGCGACCAGAACGCCGACGCCCTGCGTCTGACCCATGACACCGCAACGGATCGCGACGGAGACGAAGCTGGAGGCTGTGGCATGCAGATAGGCTGCCAGCGCCGGCTCCAGCCCGGTGCGATGCGCGCCAGCAACCGCGCCGATTGCCACGGGATAAGCAACAACACCCGTGAGCGTTTCCAGAACCGGATGTGGCCAATGGGCAGCCGCCGTCAGGAACGCCTCACCCTGCAGCATCGTTTCCATATGACGCTCGCGCGATCCTGCCAGCGCTTCCGCCAGTTGCCGCGCCGCTGCAAGTCTGGGCGCGTCGCCACAGGCAGAATAACACTCGGCCAAAAGCACGGCGTCGTTCCAGCTCGACCCATGCTCGATCAGCGCCTGCAGCCACCGGGCAAGCCCCGGCGCGTCGGTGACCAGACCATCATGAACGGCCTGCTCAAGCCCATTGGAATAGGAAAACGCGCCCACCGGAAAAGCTGGCGACATCCATGTCACCAGCCGAAGCAATGCCTGGATGCCGGCCCGGTCAGTCATGGGCGTGATGGTGGCCGCCATGTCCATGCGAATGCCCACCCGAACCATGATAGGCACCACGCATCGGCTGAAAGGGTTCCGTGACCTCCCCCACCGTCGCCCCCAAGCCTTCCAGCATCGCCTTGATCACCGGATCGCGCAGGATCAAAATCCGGTCGAGCCGGATTTCGGCGGCCAGATGCCGGTTGCCGAGATGCCAGGCGAGTTCGATCAGGTGGAGCGGATCGCGCGGACGGATATCGTAGAGCGGTTCAGCGACGGCCGCGATGCGCACATGGTCGCCGGTATCGAGCACCAGGAGGTCGCCATCGGCCAGCAGGACGGCTTCCTTGAGATCGAGCATCACCACATCGTCATTGTCGAGATGCAGCAATTTGCGGCGCAGATGCCGCTGGTCGTGGGCGAGCGCAATGGTGTGAAGCGGTGTGATGCCAGCCGGGCCGGGCGACAGGATTTCAGTCGAGCGATAGGGCATTCAGCAAGCCTTCAAATTCATTCATGCCACTGTAACAACAAAAAAATCCGGCGCCAGACCAAACAGGCCCGGCGCCGGATTTCATGAAAATCACACGGGCCTGAAATCAGGCAGCGATCTTTTCCGATTGCAGCGCGCCGAGAATGTTCTGCGGCGACGAGACGCCGTACGGGTCGCTGTCGGCATTGTCGCAATAGCCTTCTTCCTCGAACCACTGCTCGACGACGCCGTCATTGATGACGGCAGCATAACGCCAGGAGCGCATGCCGAAGCCGAGATTGTCCTTGGAAACCAGCATGCCCATCTTGCGGGTGAACTCGCCGGAGCCATCCGGGATCAGCTTGACGTTTTCGAGGTTCTGCGACTTGCCCCAGGCATTCATGACGAAGGCATCGTTGACGGAGATGCAGTAGATCTCGTCGATGCCCTCGGCACGGAAATCAGCTGTCAGCTTTTCGAAGTCGGGAAGCTGGAACGTCGAGCAGGTCGGCGTGAAGGCGCCCGGCAATGAAAACAGGATGACGCGCTTGCCGCCGAAATAGTCAGCGGACGAAACGTCCTGCCAACGGAATGGATTGGCACCGCCAACAGCTTCGTCGCGAACGCGCGTACGGAAGGTAACGGACGGCACTTTTCTGCCAATGATCATGATGAAAACTCCTTGAAAAACCAACGCCCTGCGCGGCAGGTCTTGGGAGGAGCCCGGCACAGGAGGTGAGGTTCTTTTTACAACATTCCGTGCTGCCATGCAGCATAAAGTCGGCGAAAAAGGCTCCGTGCATGGCTGACCTGCGCTTTGCGCATGCCTGCACCTGCGACAAAAAGTCAATCATTTCAATTATAGAGCGCGAGCGATGCTGACAGGGAGACCGGCAACGGGTTCCACCACCCCGTCCGCAACCCTGCCTCGCGAAGCGCCTTGGCCGTCCAGGTATTGCAGCCCATGACTGCGCTGAACCAGCCATTGGCTTCAAAAAAACGATCGTTCTGTCCATAGGCCGCATCCGGGATCAGCTGGACCTGCGCATCGGTGCGGCTAAAGCTTGCCTCAATGAAGGACAGCAGCCGTTCGTATTCCTCCGGCCCGATCTCAAAGCCCGCAACGTGATCCGCAGGCTCGACAATATCGCCGCCCACATCGGCATGGATGACCGAACGATCAAGCGTCAGCGCCTTGAATAATGGCATCGGTTTCAGCTCCGACCACGCCGGGGTTTCGATATAGAACGCCCGCCCGCCCCAGCCGAAAACCAGCCAGCGCGCATCCGGATGTGCAACCGGCATGCCGCTTTCGCCGAGAAACGGAAAGCGTGTCAGCGTTTCTGCATCGATGGGAATGGCGATATCGGTGTGGATGGGATTGGCCAGCACGAGGATTCGATGCCTCTCCCCCATCACCGTATCGGGCTTCGCCCCTGGCCATAAAGGCCGAGGCACGAACGCCCCGGCAACCACGGCAAAAGCCGCCGTGAAAACGGCGGCAACCAGCCAGCGCAAGGGCCGTCTCCAGGACATCAGAATTCTTTCTCGATCAACAACCGCGCTAGAACATGAAATAGCGCTGCGCCATCGGCAAGACGGTTGCAGGTTCGCAGGTCAGCAGCTCACCATCGGCGCGGACCTCGTAGGTTTCCGGATCGACTTCGATATGCGGCGTCAGGCTGTTGTGGATCATCGAGGCCTTGCTGATGCCGCCGCGGGTGTTTTTCACCGCGATCAGTTGCTTGGCGACGCCGAGGCGCGCCTGCAAGCCGCCATCGAGCGACGCCTGCGACACGAAGGTGACTGAGGAATTCGTCCGTGCCTTGCCGAACGCACCGAACATCTGCCGGTAATGCACCGGCTGCGGCGTCGGGATCGAGGCATTGGGATCGCCCATCGGGGCGGCCGCGATCATGCCGCCGAGAATGACCATATCGGGTTTCACGCCAAAGAAGGCGGGGTTCCAGATCACCAGATCGGCGCGCTTGCCGGGTTCGATCGAGCCGATTTCGTGGGAAAGCCCCTGCGCGATCGCGGGGTTGATCGTGTATTTGGCAATGTAGCGCCGGACACGGAAATTGTCGTTGTCGCCGGTTTCCTGCGCCAGACGGCCCCGTTGCCGCTTCATCTTGTCGGCGGTCTGCCAGGTGCGGATCGCCACCTCCCCGACGCGGCCCATCGCCTGGCTGTCGGAGGAAATGATCGAAAAGGCACCGATATCGTGCAGGATGTCTTCGGCCGCGATGGTTTCCTTGCGGATGCGGCTTTCGGCAAAGGCGATGTCTTCGGGGATGGACGGCGACAGGTGATGGCACACCATCAGCATGTCGAGATGCTCGGCCAGCGTGTTGATCGTGTAGGGCCGGGTCGGGTTGGTCGAAGACGGGATGACGTTCGACTGGCCGCAGATCTTGATGATGTCAGGCGCATGGCCGCCGCCAGCTCCTTCGGTATGAAAGGCATGGATCGTACGTCCCTTGATGGCGTCGATCGTATCCTCGACAAAACCGCTTTCGTTCAGGGTGTCGGTATGGATCATCACCTGCACGTCAAAGGCATCGGCGACCGACAGGCAATTGTCGATGGCGGCCGGCGTCGTGCCCCAGTCCTCGTGCAGCTTCAGGCTAGAGGCCCCGGCAAGAATCATTTCTTCCAGCGGTGCAGGCAGCGAGGCATTGCCTTTGCCGGCCAGCGCCAGGTTCATCGGAAAACCGTCGAAACTCTCGATCATCCGCTCAATATGCCAGGCGCCAGTGCAGGTGGTCGCCAGCGTGCCATGCGCGGGGCCGGAGCCGCCGCCGAGCATGGTGGTGATCCCCGACATCAGCGCCTCTTCGATCTGCTGTGGGCAGATGAAATGGATATGCGCATCCATGCCGCCAGCCGTGACGATCTTGCCCTCGCCGGCGATCACCTCAGTCGAAGGGCCGACGATGATGGTCACGCCCGGCTGCGTATCCGGATTGCCGGCCTTGCCGATCGCAGCGATCCGGCCGTTTTTCAGACCGATATCGGCCTTGACGATGCCTGTGTGATCAACGATCAGCGCGTTGGTGATGACGGTATCGACCGCCCCTTGCGCCCGCGTCGCCTGACTTTGCCCCATGCCATCGCGAATGACCTTGCCGCCGCCGAATTTCACCTCGTCGCCATAGGTGGTGAAATCCTTCTCCACCTCGATGAACAGCTCGGTGTCGGCCAGCCGAACCTTGTCGCCGGTGGTGGGGCCGAACATGCTGGCATAGGCCGCGCGCGACATTTTATAGGACATGGTGATCAGGCTCCCTGAGCAAAGGCGGATAAAGTCGTCTGGTCGAGGCGAAAGAGCCGCCCCATGGAAATCAGGTCATCGACATAGCGGCGCTCAGCCGCGAACGGGTGCCATTCCCAGCCGGCATGGCCAAACCCAGCAAGCACCACACAATCGCCCGGCCGCTGCCAATGTTCCAGCACTTCAGCAATCGCAATCAGGCCGCTGCTCGGCACGACATAGGCACCCACATCGAACTGTTTCAGCCCGGCATCGACACGCTCATGCGTGGAGGCCGGAACCGTGTGGAAGGTGCGGCCGGTCGCCTTGGCAAAGGCGCGAAAACCATCGGTATAGTCGTCGCAAAGATCGTCGAGATCCGGATGCGTGATGGCCAGGTGCGGCCGCAACGTCTCAAATTTCCCGGCATCGCGAACACACCAGATCCGGCTTGCTTGCCGCACCGCCGCATTCGCCTTCCACGCACCGCCACCCAGCATCGCCAGCGCCGGGCGCCCGGTATTGCAGACCGCAACGATATCCGTCTTCCTCCCCCCCGCACCGCACGAACGGCAATCGTTGAAGCGGATGACCAGATCGGCAGCGTCGATAACCGCAGCAGCACCGTCCAGTACCGGGCCATTGCCAACGATCATGATGGTCCGGCCTGCCGTCACGGGCACCTCGGTTTCAAACCGGAGGACGTCCGCCCCGCGAGAAGCCGCCGGCTCATAACTTCCCCATGACCTTCTGGCGGAAACCATAGACCTCCCGCTTTCCTGCAAAGGGAATGAGCGTGACGCTGCGGGTCTGGCCGGGTTCGAAACGGACAGCCGTTCCCGCCGGAATATCGAGGCGCATTCCATGTGCCACTGCGCGGTCGAACAACAGGGCGGCATTGGTCTCGGCAAAATGATAGTGGCTGCCCACCTGCACCGGCCGGTCGCCGCTGTTGGAGACCTCCAGCGACACCGTTTCCAGCCCAACATTCAGCTCGATATCGCCGCTTGCCGCAATGATTTCACCGGGGATCATCGTATCGTCTCTCCTATCTACGCAGCCTTGATCGGCGCACAGCCATCGGCCTTCAAAACCCGATCAGTGGATGCCGGAAACTTGCCGAGCTTGGCAGCGGGGCGCACCGGGCGGCGGACGAGTTCACCGCCGCAGTTCGGGCATTGACCGTCGAGAACCTCGGAAACGCATTGCGTGCAGAACGTGCATTCGAAGCTGCAGATCATCGCTTCGCGGCTGCCAGGCGGCAGGTCCTTGTTGCAGCATTCGCAGTTGGGTCTCAGTTGCAGCATGGCGCGCTCCTCAGCGAATAGGCTCGTGGACGGTGACCAGCTTGGTGCCGTCGGGAAAGGTCGCCTCGATCTGGATGTCGTGAATCATCTCGGGTATTCCCTCCATCACCTGTGCACGGGTAATGACATGAGCGCCGGCCTCCATCAGGTCCGGCACCGAGCGTCCGTCGCGGGCTCCTTCGACGACAAAATCGGTAATCAGCGCGATCGCTTCGGGATGATTGAGCTTGACGCCGCGCTCCAGCCGCCGGCGGGCGACCATCGCCGCCATTGAAATCAGCAGTTTGTCTTTTTCACGGGGTGTCAGGTTCATGCGCGGTCACCAGGATTGCGTGTCGATTACAGGTTCCAGACTTTCGGCACAGAGGCGCCCTTGCGCAAGTGCGAAATGACCGGGATGAGAATTTTTCTCAAGGCGAAACCATCGGGCGCAACGACGCGGGCAATCAGCTTGTCCTCGCCCCCCACCTGATAATGGCTCACCCCGCCACCAATGCCGCCGATCAGACCGCGCAGCTTTTCCACGTGGCGCTCACAATCAGCGCCGGTATAAAACAGCGTCGCAAAAGCCACCTGTCCGCCGAGCACCGCCAATTCCTGCGTCAATCCGGCAATATCGCCGCAGAGCCGGAGATTTTCCGCATGCAACAGAACTCCGTTCCTGCGAATGCGCCAGCGGTCCTGAAACAGACCGTCGCGCATAGCCTCGCCCATTGCCTTGCGCCCCAGAAGCACGGCCTCGACAGCCAGGAACTCTGCGCCGTCGGCGAGATCGACTTCCAGCCTGCGCGATAGCGAAGCCCGGTCGAACAGGATGGTTTCCTGCGGCAGCCAGTGTACCGCCGCTCCTGCCCCAACCGAAATCTGCGCCGTCACATCAGCGGTGCCGGCGCTTGCCTTGTAGATTTTTTCGCAGGCCTGGGTGGTGAGCGTGAGATGCGTGCCCTCGCCCGCCACAAACGACCATTCCATATGATCGCCGCCGGTCAGCCCGCCGGAGCTGTTGATCAATACGGCTTCCATCGTCGCATTGAACGTCTCCGGCAACCGGATCTTGGCACAGCCTTCCTGGTAGAATTCGGAAAGCCGGGTACGCCCCGCAAACGGCTTTGCCACCAGCCGCCCTTTACCCCATGCCCTTTGCGGAGCGATCCCTGCTGCCTCAGCCATTGCCATCCGATGTCACACTGTGAGGTGGCGGCGCGCTTCCGGCGTATCCAGCGTTTCGGCCGGGCCTTCGTGCACAATCTCGCCGCGGTCCATGATATAGACATGGTCTGCAAGCTCACGGCAGAAGTCAAGATATTGTTCCACAAGCAGAATTGCCATGCCGGTGGAATCGCGCAGATACTGGATCGCTCGGCCGATATCCTTGATGATCGATGGCTGGATACCCTCGGTCGGCTCGTCCAGAACCAGAATTTTCGGCCGCGTCACCAGCGCCCGACCGATGGCCAACTGCTGCTGCTGCCCGCCAGACAGGTCGCCACCGCGACGCCCGAGCATGGTGCGCAGGATCGGAAAAAGATTGAAGATATCCTCGGGAATGAACCGGTCCTTACGCGACACCGGCGCATAACCCGATTCCAGATTTTCCTTGACCGTCAAAAGCGGAAAGACTTCCCGCCCCTGCGGCACGAAGCCGATGCCGTGCTTGGCCCGGTTATACGGCGCCATGCCGTTCAGCACGGTATCGTTGAAGGTAATCGTTCCGGCACTCGGCCCATGCTGACCGGTGATCGCCCTAAGCAGGCTGGTCTTGCCGACGCCGTTGCGGCCGAGCACGCAGGTGATCTTGCCCATCGGCGCGGTGATGGAGACGCCGCGAAGGGCTTGTGCTGCGCCATAATGCAGATTGATGTTATCGACGGTCAGCATGTGGCACCTTCCGAATTTGTGGAGAGCTTACCCCACTCTGTCGGCGACGCCGACATCTCCCCCAAAAGGGGGGAGATTGCCACGGGCTTCTGAACGTAAATCGGAAAAGAATGATCTCCCCCCTTGTGGGGGAGATGTCCCAAAGGGACAGAGGGGGTTAAGCCAACCGAAAACTCTGTCGCTAACATCGAAACATTGTAATGCATCTCACCGTCCCAAATAGTTCTCGATCACCTTCGGATCGTTGCTGACGAAATCGATCGAGCCTTCGGCGAGCACCGAGCCCTCGGCAAGACACGTCACCTTGACGCCGAGATCGCGGATGAAGCCCATGTCGTGTTCGACGACGACGACAGAACGGGTCTTGGCGATCTCCTTGAGCAGGATGGCGGTTTCGGCGGTTTCCGCATCGGTCATACCGGCCACCGGCTCGTCGACCAGAAGCAGTTTCGGCTCCTGCGCCAGAAGCATGCCGATCTCCAGCCATTGCTTCTGACCATGCGAGAGATTGGCGGCGAGATCATCCTTGCGCGCCGTCATGCGTACTGTTTCGAGGATTTCCTCGATGCGCGCCTTGTCGGCTGGCGTCAGGCGGTAGAACAGCGTCGAGAACACCCCGCGTTTCCGGTTGAGCGCCAGTTCGATATTGTCCCAGACCGTATGGCTTTCAAACACCGTCGGCTTCTGAAATTTGCGGCCGATGCCGAGCTGGGCAATATCCGCCTCGTCCTTCTTCGTCAGATCGATATCGCCGTTGAAGAACACCTGGCCGCTGTCCGGCCGGGTCTTGCCGGTGATGATGTCCATCATTGTGGTCTTGCCGGCACCGTTCGGGCCGATGATGGCCCTGAGCTCTCCAGGCTCGACGACGAATGACAGCGAATTCAGCGCCTTGAAGCCATCGAAAGAGACTGAAACGCCATCAAGGTACAGGAGGCTGCGAGAGGTTTTTTCGTCCATCGGTCTACTCCGCAGCCTGGGGTTCGAGGATTGCAAGCTGGCTTTCGGCCTTGGCCGTTGCCTTGTCCTGATAGGCCTGTTCGACGGCATCAGCCTTTTTCTGCTCCTTGCGCCGGGCAAGGAACTGCTGGACCGTGCCGACGACGCCCTTGGGCAGGAACAGCGTCGTTGCGACGAACAGGGCGCCAAGCGCAAACAGCCAGAATTCCGGGAAGGCGGCGGTGAATATACTCTTGCCGAAATTGACGAGAACGGCGCCGATGACCGGTCCAATCAGCGTGCCGCGGCCGCCGACCGCCGTCCAGATGACCACTTCGATCGAATTTGCCGGGGCGAATTCGCCGGGATTGATGATGCCGACCTGCGGCACATAGAGCGCGCCTGCAACACCCGCCATCATCGCCGAGACCGTGAAGATGAACAGCTTCATGTTTTCGACGCGGTAGCCTAGGAAACGCGTCCGGCTTTCGGCATCGCGCACGCCGACCAGCACCTTGCCGTATTTCGAGCGGACGATGGCCGAGCTCAGAACCAATGCCAGCGCCAAGGCAATGGCGGTTGCGGCAAACAAGGCTGCCCGCGTGCCGCCGGCCTGGACGTTGAAGCCGAGGATTTCCTTGAAATCGGTGAGGCCGTTATTGCCGCCAAAGCCCATCTCGTTGCGGAAGAAGGCAAGCAGCAGTGCATAGGTCATCGCCTGGGTGATGATCGACAGATAGACGCCGGTGACGCGCGAGCGGAAGGCGAACCAGCCGAAGACGAAGGCAAGCAGGCCCGGCACCAGAAGCACCATCAGTGCCGCAAAGGCGAAGTGGTTGAAGCCGTACCAGTACCACGGCAGTTCCTGCCAGTTGAGGAAGACCATGAAATCGGGCAGCAGCGGATTGGCATAGACGCCGCGGTCGCCGATCTGGCGCATCAGGTACATGCCCATGGCATAACCGCCGAGCGCGAAGAATGCGCCATGGCCGAGCGAAAGAATGCCGCAATAGCCCCAGACGAGATCGAGAGCCAGGGCCAGAAGTGCGTAGCAAAGATACTTGCCGAGCAGCGGCACCAGATAGCCGGGCACATGGAAGGCGCTGCCTTCGGGGATGAGCAGATTGGCAAGCGGCACGAAGGCTGCGGCAAGCATGATCAGGAACACGGCCCAGAGCGTTTTCTTCTCGTGCCTCATGAAAAGCATTTGCGTGATCATTGTTCGACCGCCCTTCCCTTGAGCGCGAACAGGCCGCGTGGCCGCCGCTGGATGAAAAGAATGATGAAGACGAGGATGAGGATCTTGCCCAGCACCGCACCGGCATAGGGCTCGAGGAACTTGTTGGCGATGCCGAGCGTCAAGGCACCGACCAGCGTGCCCCAGAGATTGCCGACGCCGCCGAAGACCACGACCATGAAACTGTCGATAATGTAGTTCTGGCCGAGATTGGGCGAGACATTGTCGATCTGGCTGAGCGCGACGCCCGCCATGCCGGCGATGCCGGAACCGAGGCCGAAGGTCAGCGCATCGACCCAGGGCGTGCGAATACCCATCGAGGATGCCATGCGCCGATTTTGCGTGACAGCGCGCATCTGCAGGCCGAACTTGGATCGCTTCAGCAGCAGAAGCAGCGCGACGAAGACACCGAGCGAGAAGACGATGATCCACATGCGGTTATAGGTGATGGCAAGACCGCCGGCCTCGAAGACGCCGGACATCCAGCTTGGATTATCGACCTGGCGGTTTGTCGGGCCGAAGATGGTGCGGATGGCCTGCTGCAGGATCAGCGAGATGCCCCAGGTGGCCAGCAGCGTTTCAAGTGGCCGGCCATAGAGCCAGCGGATGACACTGCGCTCGATGCCGACACCGACGAGACCGGTAAAGAGGAAGGCGGCGGGAACCGCGAAGGCCAGCGTATAATCTGTCAAACATGGAGCCACGGCGGCAATCGTCTGCTGCACGACATAGGTCGTGTAGGCGCCAAGCATGACCATTTCGCCATGCGCCATGTTGATGATGCCCATGACGCCGAAAGTGATGGCAAGGCCGATGGCGGCAAGCAGCAGCACCGAGCCGAGCGACAGGCCATACCAGACGTTCTGCGCCACATCCCACAGGGCAAGGCTACGGGTGATCGTATTGATATGTGTTTGGATCGCTGGCTTCAGATCATCCGGCGCAGTCTCCATCGCCGCAGTCAGGGGCGTCAATGCGTCGCGATTGCCGCGCTCGGCGATGGTGTCGATGGCGGCCTTCTTGTCCTCGGCACTGGCATCGGTCTTGAGCAGGATGACGGCACGGGCGGCTTCCATCGTCGCCTTGACCTCGGCATCCTTCTCCTGCGCCAGCGCTGAATTCAAAAGCGTCAGATTGTCCGGATTGGCATCCTTGAGCAGGTCCTTGGATGCTGCGAGGCGAGCGGAGCGGTCCGGGCTCAAAAGGGTCAACTGGCTGAGCGCCGTGCTGATTGCGCCGCGCAGGCCGTTGTTCAGCCGGATTTTGGCAAGGTTTCCGGGAACCTCGGTGGCCGCAGCACCGGTCAGGACGTCGAGATAGACACCGTCAGTCGGGCCTTCGAGATAGACCACACCGCCGGTCTTCGGCGCGTAAAGCTTGCCATCGTTGAGGTTGTTCAGAATGTCGCCGACCTTTGGATTGCCCGACGCGGCCAGTGCTTTGACAGCCTCGATCTTCTGCGGAAAACTGGTTGCGCCGAGCGCATCGACCAGTGGTCTGATATCCTCCTGCGCACGCAGTCCCGTTGCAAGGCAACTGACCAGCAGGCAGAGAGCAACAAGGAAGGTCTGGATGGCGCGATACATGAGCTTTTCTTGTTCCGTTGGCCTGGGCAGCCGCGCATGACGGGAAACGCTTGATGCCGACGCTGTTGCTTAAGTTTTCCGCAATCCGCTCGCCCGACGATCACATCGAACAGGACGGTACCCGGAACCGTGTCCCAAAGCTGAACCAAGCAGAAACCATGCCAGATGCAGGGGAGATGAGGGTCCCTCCGCCCAGACGGTGTCTGGACGGAGGGTATTGGCATTTCAATCAGCACGTTATGAGAATGGATTTTGGGAAGCGGCGATCAGGCCGTTGCCGGAATATGCTGAACTTGATGAAAACAGCAGGTGTTCGTCAAAATCACGAGCCCTTGCCGCCGCACTTGCCCGTTGCAACGTTGAAGTTGCCGCAGGACATTGGCTTGCGCCAATCGGAGATCAGGTCTTTCGAGTCTGGCAGGAAGTCCGACCATTCGTCGCCAACGACCTGCGGGGTCTGCTGGACGATTTCGAACTGGCCGTCGGCCTGGATTTCACCGATCAGCACCGGCTTGGTGATGTGGTGGTTCGGCATCACGGTGGAGTAGCCGCCCGAAAGGTTCGGAACCGAAGTGCCGATGATGGTGTCGAGAACCGCATCCGTCTCGGTGGTTCCCGCAGCTTCGACGGCCTTTACCCAGGCATTGAAGCCGATATAGGCGGCTTCCATCGGGTCATTGGTGACACGCTTGTCGTTCTTGGTGAAGGCATGCCACTGCTTGATGAATTCGGCATTGGCAGGAGCATCGACGGACTGGAAATAGTTCCAGGCTGCGAGATGGCCGACCAGCGGCTTGGTGTCGAGACCGGCAAGCTCTTCTTCGCCGACCGAGAATGCGATGACCGGAATGTCGGTTGCCTTGATGCCCTTGTTGCCGAGTTCCTTGTAGAACGGCACGTTGGCATCGCCGTTGATGGTCGAGACGACGGCTGTCTTCTTGCCGGCCGAGCCGAATTCCTTGATCTTGGCCACTTCCGTCTGCCAGTCGGAGAAACCGAACGGCGTGTAGTTGATCAGGATGTCTTCCTTCGGAATGCCCTTGGCAATCAGATAGGCCTCGAGAATCTTGTTGGTCGTGCGCGGATAGACGTAGTCGGTACCTTCAAGCACGAAACGCTCGACGCCTTCCGTGTTCATCAGGTAATCGACCGCCGGGATAGCCTGCTGGTTCGGAGCGGCACCGGTATAGAAGATGTTGCGCGAGGATTCCTCACCCTCGTACTGGACCGGATAGAACAGCAGCGAGTTCAGCTCCTCAAACACCGGCAGGACGGACTTGCGCGACGACGAGGTCCAGCAACCGAAGACGGCCGAAACCTTGTCGACGGAAATCAGTTCGCGGGCTTTTTCGGCAAACAGCGGCCAGTCGGATGCCGGATCGACGACGACGGCTTCGAGCTTCTTGCCGAGAAGGCCGCCCTTCTTGTTCTGCTCTTCGATGAGCATCAGCATGGCATCCTTGAGCGTCGTCTCGGAGATCGCCATGGTACCGGACAGCGAATGCAGGATGCCGACCTTGATCGTGTCTTCGGCGGCCTGAACGCTGGAAAATGCTGTCGTGGCGAGCGCGCCCGCCAGGAACGCGCCCAGGATCTGGGATTTGAATTTCATGTGTGAACCCCTCTCGTTCTTTTGACGACGGCTCTTCCGAGTACCGTTCGTGCAGCAACTATCCGGTGGGGAGTGCGGATTCTGTATACGTCAATTGACGTAGAGACCGGGGCGAAGTGTGCACTGCAGCACAAGCATGCCCGCATTTACCGGAATGGCAGGCCTGCCGAGAGGCCTTCCCGGCAGCTCCGCCTCCAAAAAACAATTCTCCACGTCCCCAAACAATCCAATTCTCGCACTTGCAAAAGATCGCGTCCCGGAGGACATTGCCTAATCATTGATCACATTGAAAATGGGAATATAAATTAGGCATGACAGCACGCCAGCGCATCATTCCGGTCCGGCGCGAATACAATCGCTGGGTCGCCAACCAGACGCTGGAAGACTACGCGCTGCGTTTTACCGCCAAGAGCGCCCGGCAATTTTCCTCGCAGCGCATCTCGCAGACGGCGATCGGGGCGATTTCCTTCCTGGCGCTGGAAGCGATCGGTGGCGCCATCACTCTGTCTTATGGCACCACCAACGCCATCATCGCCATTCTCGCGGCCAGCCTCGTCATGCTCGGGGTCGGCCTGCCGATCAGCCGCTATGCCATCCGCCACGGTGTCGATATCGACCTGCTGACGCGCGGCGCAAGCTTCGGCTATATCGGCTCGACCGTCACCTCGCTGATCTATGCCTCGTTCACCTTCATGCTGTTTGCCATCGAGGCCTCGATCATGTCGGCTGCGCTGGAGCTGGCGCTCGGCATCCCCGTCTGGATCGGCTATATCATCAGCGCCGTCATGGTCATCCCGCTGGTCACCCATGGCGTCCGGCTGATCAGCAAGTTCCAGCTGCTTACCCAGCCGTTCTGGATCATCCTCAACGTCGCACCCTTCATCTTCATCGCGCTGGCCGACTGGAGCAAGTTCGATCTCTGGCTTGCCTTTCCCGGCACGCACAAGCCGATGGGCGAGCCCGGCGCCTTCGCACCCTTCTCGCTGCTGGAGTTCGGCGCCGCCTCCGCCGTCATCCTCGCCCTGATGGCGCAGATCGGCGAGCAGGTCGATTTCCTGCGCTTCCTGCCGCCGGAGGGACAGCGCAAGCTTCGTCACCGGATTGCCGTATTCCTCGCCGGCGCCGGCTGGGTGATCGTCGGTGCGCCAAAGCTGCTGGCCGGCTCATTCCTCGTCGTCCTGTGCCTCAGCACCGGCGTGCCGGTCGAGCATGCCGCCGATCCGGCGCATATGTACCTGACCGCTTTCGGCTACATGATCCCCTGGCACAATGCCGCGCTTCTGCTGATGGCAGCCTTCGTCGTCGTGTCGCAGTTGAAGATCAACGTGATGAATGCCTATGCGGGCTCGCTCGCCTGGTCGAATTTCTTCTCCCGCCTCACCCACAGCCATCCCGGCCGCGTCGTCTGGCTGATGTTCAACGTGGCGATCGCGCTTCTCCTGATGGAACTCGGCATCTACAAGCTGCTCGAAGAAACGCTCGGCATCTTCTCGATCATCGCCATGTCCTGGCTCTGCACGATCTCGGCCGATCTGTTCATCAACAAGCCGCTGGGGCTGGCGCCGCCCAATATCGAGTTCAAGCGCGCCCATCTCTACGATATCAACCCGGTCGGCGTCGGCGCCATGACGGCATCGGCTCTGATCGCGCTGACGGCGCATTTCGGCGTGGTGGGGGCCATGGCCGCGTCGCTTGCCCCCTATATCGCGCTGATCACCGCGTTCATCGTCTCCCCCGCCATCGCCTGGGCGACAAAGGGCAAATATTACCTCGCCCGCAAGCCACGCCAGAGCTGGAAGAAACTCTCGACCGTCACCTGCTCGATCTGCGAACATCCGTTCGAGCCCGAAGACATGGCCTGGTGCCCGGCCTATTCCGCGCCGATCTGTTCGCTCTGCTGCTCGCTCGACAGCCGCTGCCACGACATGTGCAAGCCGCATGCGAGTTTCAACGCCCAGACAGCCGTGGTCGCCAAGGCCCTGCTGCCGCAAAAGGTAATGGAGACGCTGTCGACACGGCTCGGCCGCTATGGCATCGCCGTCGTGCTGTCGGTTGCGTGCATCGGGATTATCCTGGCGATGATTGCCCACCAGACCGGCACAGCCTCACCCGAAACGGCATCGGTGATCAACCGGACGGTCGGCGTGGTCTTCTTCGTCTTTGCCGTCGTCACCGGTGTCGTCTGCTGGTTCTACGTCCTTGCCCATGACAGCCGGCTGGTGGCCGAGGAGGAATCCTCGCGCCAGAACACTCTGTTGCTCAAGGAAATCGCCGCCCACAAGAAGACAGACGCCGCCCTGCAATATGCCAAGGAAACCGCCGAGGCCGCCAACCGGGCCAAGAGCCGCTATGTCGTCGGCCTCAGCCACGAATTGCGCACCCCGCTCAATGCCGTGCTTGGCTATGCCCAGATCCTTGAGCGCGACGAGACCATTCCGGCGCCGCGCCAGTCGGCCATCAAGGTCATCAAGCGCAGCGCCGATCACCTGTCCGGGCTGATCGACGGGCTGCTCGACATTTCCAAGATCGAAGCCGGCCGCCTGCAGGTCTATTCCAACGAAATCAACATCCAGGATTTCCTCGACCAGGTCACCGACATGTTTCGTCCACAGGCGCAGGCCAAGGGCCTGTTCTTTGAACACGACCGGGCAAGCGCCTTGCCGCAATATGTCCGCACCGACGAGAAGCGCCTGCGCCAGATCCTCGTCAACCTGCTCTCCAATGCCATCAAGTTCACCGACACCGGCACCATCCGCTTCGACGTCGCCTATCGCAGCCAGGTGGCAACGTTTACCGTTTCCGACACCGGCCGCGGAATTTCGCAGGCAGACCTGCCGCGCATCTTCGAGCCCTTCCAGCGCGGCGAGGCAGAGCATATCCGGCCAATGCCGGGCCTTGGCCTCGGGCTCACCATCACCCAGCTCCTGACCCAGACGCTCGGCGGCGAGATCGTCGTCGAGAGCGAGCGCGACCGGGGCTCGACCTTCCGGGTACGGCTGATGCTGTCGGCGCTCAACCGGCCGACCGCTTCGCTACCCTCGATCCGCAAGATTGCCGGTTATGCCGGGCCGCGCCGCACCATTGTCGTGGTCGATGACAATGAGGACCACCGCGACCTGATGCGCGAAGTGCTGATGCCGCTCGACTTCGTCGTGCTGACGGCGGCCGGCGGCATGGAATGCCTGACCCTGATCGAAGGCATCAAACCCGATCTCTTCCTGATCGACATTTCGATGCCCGGCATGAACGGCTGGCAACTGGTGACGCGCCTGCGCGATCACGGCCAGACGGCGCCGGTCATCATGCTGTCGGCCAATATCGGCGATGGCACGGCGGCCGATAGCCATACCGGCCACAACGACACGCTCGCCAAGCCCTTCGATATCCGTCAGTTGCAGGACAAGCTGGCGGTGCACCTCGCACTCGAATGGATCTATAGCGACACGGTGCAGCCAGCAGCCAAGGCGAAGGCCAAGCACACCATGACGAACCCCGGCGCTGCCCATGTCGAGGAACTGATCCGGCTCGGCGAGATCGGCTATGTCCGGGGCATCGAGGCCAAACTCGCCGATCTCGCCCGGCAGGAGGAAAACCAGCCGTTTACCGACGCAGTCAAGACCTATGTCCAGGCTTTCGACCTTGCCGGCTATGCCGACTTCCTGCAGAACATCAACAAACAGGGGAGACCGGCTGGTGAATGAAACCGTGCATCCGCGCGACATCGTGCTCATCGTGGACGATTCACCGGAGACGCTGGGTTTCCTGACGGATGCGCTGGAGCAATCCGGCTTTTCCGTGCTGATCGCCACCTCCGGCAACGCCGCAATCAACGTCGTCGACCGCATCACGCCCGACGTCATCCTGATGGACGCCGTCATGCCGGGCATGGACGGGTTTGAAACCTGCCGCACGCTGAAGACCAATCCGGCGGTGGCGCAGGTGCCGGTGATCTTCATGACCGGACTGACCGAGACCGAACATATCGTCCACGCACTGGAATCCGGCGGCGTCGATTATCTCTCAAAGCCGATCAATATCGACGAACTGCGCGCCCGCATCCGTGTGCACCTGGCCAATGCGCGCTCGGCGCAAAGTGCCCGCGTGGCGCTGGATGCGGCAGGACGCCATCTGCTTGCCGTGCGCAGCAATGGCACCATCCAGTGGTCGACCCCTCAGGCGACCCGGCTGGTCAATGCCGCAACCGGGCGGGACGACGGGCTGGATACGCTCGCGGTGCCTATCCGCGACTGGCTGCGGGAGCGCGAAAAACACGGCGTCTCCAAGGACGGCCCGTTGATGATCCACCAGCATGGCCAGCCGGTCTTGCAACTCGCCTATCTCGGCGCGATCGGCGGCGACGAGTTCCTGTTCCGGCTGACCGGCGTCAGCCAGACCAGCGATGATGAGGTTTTGCGGCAGAGTTTTGCCCTGACGGTGCGCGAAGGCCAGGTTCTGCTGTGGATCGCCAAGGGCAAATCCAATCGCGACATCGGCGAAATCCTCGGTCTCAGCGCCCGCACCGTCAACAAACACCTGGAACAGATCTACGTCAAACTCGGCGTCGAAAATCGCGCTTCCGCCGCCGTCAAGGCGGCGAATGCGCTGCGGCAGGAATAATCACGCAACCCGGTCAGGCGGTTCGCGGCCGTCGAAGAAGGCGGTGATATTCTCTACCACCTTCATGCCCATGGCCGTGCGTGTTTCTTCCGTCGCGCTGCCCAGATGCGGCAGCAGCACGACATTGTCGAGCCCGCGCAGCCGTTCGGGAACATTGGGCTCCGCCTCAAAAACGTCGAGGCCTGCGCCCCGGATAACGCCGGTTTCCAGCGCGTGGATCAGCGCCGTCTCGTCGATGACATCACCGCGCGCGGTGTTGATCAGGTACGCTCCCGGCTTCATCACCGCCAGCCGCTGCGCATTGATCAGATGCCGGTTTTCGCCACCGCCCGGGCAATGCAGCGAAACGAAATCGGCCGCCGCCAGCACGTCCTCGACGGCCTCCAGCTGCCGTGCGCCAAAGCGTGCCGCTTCGGCGGCATCGATCCTTGATCTGTTGTAGAAGACCACGTCCATGTCGAAGCCGAAATGGCAGCGTTTCGCCATCGCCTTGCCGATGCGGCCAAAGCCGATGATGCCCAGCGTCTTTCCGGTCACCTTGGTGCCGATCATGTGCGTCGGCCGCCAGCCGGTCCATTCTCCGGAGCGAACCTGACGCTCACCCTCGCCTGCCCGCCGCGCGACCGACAGAAGCAGCGCCATGGCGATATCCGCAGTGCAATCCGTCAAAACGCCGGGCGTATTGGTGACCATAATGCCGTAATGCTCGGCCGCAGCGATATCGATGTGGTTATAACCGACGCCAAAATTCCCAAGGATCCGTGTGCGCAGATCACCGTCCTCGAACAGCGACGCCGGCAGACGGTCGGACACCGTAGGCAGAACCGCATCGAACGACCGCAGCGCCTCGAAAAGTGTGCTGGCATCCATGGCCACATCCGATGTGTTGAACGACGCGTCGAAGCGCTCGGCAAGAACGCGTTCGACCGCATCGGGCCAGCGGCGGGTGACAAGAATGCGTGGTTTTTCGGTCATCGTCTGCCTCCGGACAAAAGGGAATTGCCCTGACAACTAACACAGGAACGGCGGCAATCCAGCAGCCGGTGTGTTGAAACAGCCTTGCCGAAACTGAACATCATCATAGACGGGAGACAGAACGCAAAAAGGCCCGGCGATGCCGGGCCTTTCGCGGTCCAGATGGACCGATCGGTGCTCAATCGAAAAACGATTATTTTTCGTTTTCGAAATAGCTGAACTTGCCGTCGTCGCCCTTCTTCCAGGTGTACATGACGTAGTCAGGACGGGTGATGTCGCCCTTTTCGTCATAGCCGAAATCGCCGATAACGGTCTTGAACGGACCCTTGCCCTTGATGTTCTCGGCAACAGCCTGCGGGTCGTTGCCGCCAGTTGTCTTGGCAGCTTCAGCGATAACCTGCAGAGCGGAGTAGGAGTAGAGCGTGTAGGCTTCCGGCTCAAAGCCGTTTGCACGGAACTTTTCGACCAGTTCCTTTGCAGCCGGGTTCTTGCGCGGATCCGGAGCGAACGTCATCAGCGTGCCGTTCACAGCGTCGCCAGCGATCGAAGCAAGTTCGTTCGAGACGATACCGTCGCCGGACATCAGGGTCGCCTTCAGGCCCTGGTCAGCCATCTGGCGCATGATGAGGCCGGCTTCCGTGTGCAGGCCGCCGTAGTAAACCAGCGATACGCCGGCTTCCTTCATCTTGGCGATCAGGGCCGAGAAGTCCTTGTCGCCAGCCGTGATACCTTCGTAGACGGCTTCCTTGACGCCGGCTTCGTTCATGGCAGCCTTGGTCAGGTCAGCGAGGCCCTGGCCGTAAGGTGTCTTGTCGTGAACGACGGCAACCTTGGCGTCCTTGAAGTTTGCAGCAATGTAGGCACCGGCAACGGCACCCTGCTGGTCATCACGGCCGCAGGTACGGAAGGTGTTCCACAGGCCGCGTTCGGTAAAGACCGGGTTGGTGGACGCAGGAGTGATCTGCAAGATGCCGTTTTCAGCGTAGACTTCCGAAGCCGGGATCGAAACACCGGAGTTGAAGTGGCCGATGACGAACTTGACGCCGTCGGCAACGAACTTGTTGGCAACGGAAACGCCCTGCTTCGGATCGGAAACGTCGTCGCCGAGCACGATCTTGATCTGTTCGCCATTGATACCGCCGGCAGCATTGATGTCAGCTGCGGCCTGCTCAGCACCCTTCTGGAGCTGGGCGCCGAAAGCTGCGTTCGGGCCGGTCAACGGGCCAGCAACACCAACCAGCAGATCAGCCCATGCATTGCCGCTGAAAGCGACCATTGCAGTCAGCGCAACAGCTGACAAAAGTGACTTTTTCATCTTGTTACTCCCAAAAAAAATTGAGCGGGTGCCTTTTTAAACCAGTCACGATACCCACCATAATCGCGCCGGTATTCTTATCTCCACGTCAGTATCAAAGGCTCCGACGCGGGGTTCCCTCTGTTATTTCGACTTCCACGAAAAGGGCGACACCTTCTCGTAAAGCCAGTAGTAGTTGTTGGTCATCTGCTGCGTACGGTAGTAACGGTAACCGGCTGTAGCAAACAGCAAAAGAATGATCGTGTCCACGGCATAGTACTGTAAAGTCAACATGCTGCCGTTGAAAAGCGCATGATGAATGAACCGGATGGCCACACCCAGAAGTAGCGTATAGAACACCAAAGCGCCGTAGCTGCTCCAGCCTTCAGCGGCACTCTTGCCTGTGCGCCACGCCGTCCATCCGCCCATCACCACCGTGATCAGCAGAAAATACAGAACCGAGGGTTCTTCGTAGAGAATGCCTTGCATCCTGTTTCTCCCCTTCAAAGCGCCGGGCGGTTTTCAGACCGCCTGCGAACGCCCCAATATATCGGATGTGCAAGCCGGCCCGCGTCGGAGGAAACCTCTGACATGAGCCGGAATGCCATCAATGATGACCGCCTTCGAGATAGGCGGCGCGCACTTCCGGATTGGCCAGCAATTCCCTGCCGCTGCCGCTCATCGTCACCTTGCCGTTGACCATGACGTAACCACGGTGAGACAGCTTCAAGGCCGCAAAAGCATTCTGCTCGACGAGGAAAACCGTAAGCCCCTCCTCTTCATTGAGCTTCTTGATCGCCGCAAAGATGCCCTTGACGATCAGCGGTGCCAGACCGAGCGACGGCTCGTCGAGAAGCAAAAGCTTCGGACGCGCCATCAGCGCACGGCCGATCGACAGCATCTGCTGCTCGCCGCCCGAAAGCGTTCCGCCGCGCTGTGACTGACGCTCCTTGAGACGCGGGAACAGCGTGAAGATCTTTTCAACGTCCTCGTTGAAATATTTCAGATTATCGAGACTCGCGCCCATCTGAAGATTTTCATAGACCGTCATGCGCGGAAAGATCCGGCGGCCTTCCGGCGACTGCGCGATCCGCAAACGGGCGATCTCGTGCGTCGGCATGCGGGTGATATCCTGCCCCTCGAAGGTGACCGAACCTGTCCTTGCCTGCGGGCTACCGCAGATCGTCATCATCAGCGTCGATTTCCCGGCGCCATTGGCCCCGATCATGCAGACGATTTCGCCGCGCTTGACTTCAACTTCGACGCCGCCAAGCGCCCGGATATTGCCGTAGTATGTCTCGACGTCTTTGACGTGCAGAAGGTTATCGCTCATTTGGGCGTTTCTCCCGGCGCAGCGACGGCGATTTCCTCGATTTGTTCGAACACCTCTTCGACCTCATCATCTTCAACACCGAGATAGGCCGCAATAACCTTCGGATCGTTCTTCACATGGTCCGGATTGCCATCCGAAATCTTCTGGCCGTATTCCAGCACGACGACATGGTCGGAGATTTCCATGACCACCGACATGTCGTGCTCGATCAAAAGGATCGAGGTCCCGGTGTCCTTGCGAATGCTGCGCAACAACTGGTTGAGCACAAGCGATTCGCGCGGGTTGAGACCCGCTGCCGGTTCGTCGAGGCAGAGAAACTCCGGTCCCGTGCACATGGCGCGGGCGATTTCCAGACGGCGCTGCGCGCCGTAGGGCAGATCGCCGGCCGGATCGTCGGCACGGTCGGTCAAGTTTGCCTTGTCGAGCCAGTATTTCGCCTGCTCGATCGACTGTGCCGCAGCCTTTTTGTAGGCCGGGAAGCCCAGAAGACCGAGGACGGTATAGCCCGAGGCCAGCATCAGCTTGTTGTGCTGCGCGACCAGAAGGTTCTCCAGCACCGTCAAGCCGGAGAAAAGCCGGATGTTCTGGAAGGTACGGGCCACCTTGGCATCGCGATTGACCTCAAAATCCGACATGCGTTCGAGCAGATATTCCTTGCCCGCCTTCTGCCGCATCGTGATCATGCCCATCGTCGGCTTGTAGAAGCCGGTGATGCAGTTGAACACCGTGGTCTTGCCGGCCCCGTTCGGGCCGATCAGTGCAGTAATGTCGCCGCGATAGGCTTCGAACGACAGGTCGTTGATGGCCATCAGGCCGCCGAAGCGCATCGACAGATGGTCGACTTTGAGGATCGGATCTTTCGTCATCGTATTCGTTCCGGCCATGATCAACCGTGACCTTCCTTGGTAAAGCTGCCGGAGACACTCTTGCGCTCGCGCAGGAATGCCGTGGGTTCGCGCGAGCCGACAAAGCCGCGCGGTTTCCACACCATGACAATGATCATGGCCAGACCGAAGATCAGCATGCGGTACAGTTCCGGGGTGAAGTCGGGACCGAATATGTGCTTCAGGAACTCCATTTCACGCAGCAGCTCGGTGCCGCCGATCATCAATGTCGCCGCGATGGCGATACCGATCAGCGAACCCATGCCGCCCAGAACCACGATGGCAAGGATGATTGCCGATTCCAGGAAGACGAAGGATTCCGGCGAGACGAAACCCTGGCGAACGGCGAAGAAAGAGCCCGCAAAGCCACCGAACATGGCGCCCGTTGCGAAAGCGGTGAGCTTGGTCGTCACCGTATTGATGCCGAGCGAACGGCAGGCGATCTCGTCTTCGCGCAGCGCTTCCCAGGCCCGGCCAATCGGCATGCGGCGCAGGCGGATGGTGACGAAGGCCGTCAGCAGGCAGAGCGCCAAGATCAGATAGAACAGGAAGATCTTGTAGTAGGACGACGACATCGGCAGGCCGAAGACCTTGGCGAAGTTGTTCGTCGCACTGACATCGAACGACCAGATGCCGAAGACGGATGCCTTGGCGATGCCGGATATACCGAAAGTGCCCTTGGTCACTGCCGTCCAGTTGATCAGCACCAGCCGGATGATTTCCCCGAAGGCAAGCGTCACGATCGCCAGGTAGTCGCCCTTGAGGCGCAGGACCGGGAAGCCCAGGATCACACCCCAGAGGGCGGCGAAGATGCCGGCCATCGGCAACAGAATCCAGAACGACAGGCCGAAGTGGGACGACAGCAGTGCGTAGGAATAGGCGCCGACCGCGTAGAAGGCGACGTAGCCGAGGTCGAGAAGGCCGGCGAGACCGACGACGATATTCAAGCCCCAGGCCAGCATTACGTAGATCAGGATCTGGATGCCGAAGTTATCGACCCATTTCAACGAGCCCTGGAAGCCGAACAGCCCCACCATAATCGGCGGATAGACAATCAGGACCGCGATCGCGATCATGCTGAAATTGCGCACGAAGAAGTTGGCATCCTTGACCGGTGCTGCGGCTTTTTCAGCCTTGCGCTCGGCAAGATACGGACGGATGAAGGCAACGGAAAGGAAACGGCCGACTGCGGCGATGACGACGAAGATTGCGAGCAATCCCCAGCGCTGCACGAGGATCAGCTCGTTCAGGATGTTCTGGTCGGTCTTCAACCCGACGAAGAGGACGAAGAGACCGAGTGCCACGAGGCCAGCATAAAAGCCCTCGCGCAGAGCCCGCGCCATCAGATTGCTGCCGGCGCTCTCAGGTGTGTTGGTCATGTTTGCCATGGAATTATACCTTCTCGACTTCCGGCCGACCCAGAATACCAGACGGCTTGAAAATCAGCACGATGGCGAGGATCGAGAATGTCGCAACATCCTTGTAGTCGATGGTGAAATAAGCGGACCAGAGAGACTCGATAAGACCGATCATCAGGCCACCCAGCACAGCACCCGGCAGAGAGCCGATGCCGCCCAGTACAGCGGCGGTGAAGGCCTTCACCCCCGGCGTGAAGCCGTCGGTAAAGACGATGACGCCATAATACATCAGGTACATCGTACCGGCGACTGCAGCCAGCGCAGCACCCATGATGAAGGTGATCGAGATGGTCTTATCGACGTCGACACCCAGCAATGCCGCCATCTTGCGGTCCTGCTCGGTTGCCCGCTGAGCGCGGCCAAGCGGCGTATGATTGACGATGTACCAGAAGATCGTCAGCAGCACCGCCGTTACCACCACGATAATGATCTGCTTCAGCGATATCGAGATGCCGAACACGTCGTAAACCGACGATACCATGGATGGGATCGGCTTGTTACGCGGGCCTTGCGTTACCTGAATGAAGTTTGACAGCGCGATGGACATGCCGATCGCGGTGATCAGCGGTGCGAGGCGAAACGAGCCGCGCAATGGGCGGTACGCCATCTTTTCGATGACCCAGTTCCACAACCCTGTCATCACCATTGCCACGAGGATCATGATGAATAGGGCAAGTGCGATCGGAATACCGCCGAACAAACCCACAAGAACAAGGTAGACAATCAGCGCTGCGAAACCGCCGAGCATGAAAATATCGCCATGGGCGAAGTTGACCATGCCGATAATGCCGTAAACCATTGTATAACCAATGGCAATCAAACCGTAAATCGAGCCAAGAGTCAGCCCATTGACGAGCTGCTGGACAAAATACTCCATCAATATCCCCCGGGTCTGATCCTAGTAGGTCAGACCTCTTCTTTTCGCGGCTCTTTTTGAGCCTTTTCGATGGGAGATTCCATAATGCTTTCAGACCAAAAGTGAAGCGTAAAATGATGCTTTCCTTATTTTCTTTCCCATTTCAGTGATATTGACGCTTAAACAGTCGAAAAATCAAAAATAGTGCAGTTGGAAGCATATTTTTAAGCATGAAACCGTGATTCCTGCGGCCAGCAGTGCAAACACGCGAGCCGGCGCAGATGACGCCGGCTACCCTGGTAATCGCAACCTCATTGTTTAAGAGCGCATACGCGCGCCGTTGGCGTCGAAAAGCGGCTGCGCCTGCAAGCGGGCGGGCAGCATTTCGCCCAGCAATTCAACTTGCCATCCCTCAGTTTGATCAGCAACCTCCTTCGGAACATAGCCTATGGCCACCGAAACGCCGGACGCATGGGCATAACCGCCTGAAGTCACCCAGCCGCAAACCATGCCGTTCAGCGAGATCGGTTCATCGCCGATGACGTCGGCATCCTTGGCTTCGATGATGAAGGTTCGCAGCCGCAAGGTGCCGCCTTCGGCCTTTTCCTTTGCTGCCGCCTGCTTGCCAATGAAGTCCGCATCCTTCTTCAGAGCAACGAATCGCCCCAGCCCTGCCTCGAACGGACCGTAGAGCGGACGATATTCACGCGACCAGCTGCCGAACGATTTTTCGACACGCAGTGCATTGAGCGCGCGCAGCCCGAATGGCCTGATGGAAAATTCGGCACCGGCCTCCATGATCAGGTCATAAAGGTAGCGCTGATATTCCGGCTTCATCCAGATTTCATAGCCGAGATCGCCGGTGTAGCTGACGCGCCCGACGATCGCCGGCGCCATCCCAAGATCCATGCGCCGGATATCCATGAAAGCAAAGGCCTCATCGGACATATCCACATGCGTCAGCTTGGAGATCAGCGAACGGGAATTGGGGCCCGCAATCGACAGACCGACCAGTTGCAGGTTCAGCGCCTTCAGCGACACCGAGCCATCTTTCGGCAGGTGGCTCTCGAACCAGCGCATGTGATAGTCCTCGGCAATGCCCGAGCCGATCAGCAGGAAATCCCCTTCCCCGAGCTTGGCCAGCGTGAAATCGCCGATCAACTTGCCGTCGTCCTTCAACATCGGCGCCAGCGACATGCGACCCTTGGCCGGGATGCGGCAGGTCAGCATCCGGTCGAGCCAGGCTTCGGCACCGCTGCCGGTGATCGTGTATTTGGCAAAGCCGGATGTTTCCATCAGACCGACACTGTCGCGCACAGCCTTGGCTTCGGCACCGACAACATCGAAATCGTTGGAGCGGCGCCAGGAGAACGTGTCTTCCTCGCCCTTCGGCGCAAACCACAGCGGCGCTTCCAGCCCATAGGAGGCGCCGAACACGGCACCGGCATCCTTCAGCTTGTCGTAGATCGGTGTGGTCAGGAACGGACGGGCACCCGGCAGTTCCTCGTTCGGGTAGCGGATCGAGAAGCGGCGGGAATAGTTTTCGCGCACCTTGGCATTGGTAAAGCCGAGCGTGGCGAAATCACCGTAACGCGACACGTCCATGGCGAAGACGTCGAAGCCCGGATCGCCATAGATGATCCAGTTGGCGAGCGCCAGACCGACGCCGCCGCCCTGACTGAAACCAGCCATGACGGCGCACGCAGACCAATAGTTGGTCAGACCGCGCACCGGACCGACCAGCGGATTGCCATCCGGCGAGAAGGTGAAGGGGCCGTTGATGATCTTCTTGATGCCGGCATTGTTGAAAGCCGGGAAATGACGGAAACCGACTTCGAGCTCAGGCGTGATCCGTTCGATATCCTCTGCCAGCAGTTCATGGCCGAAATCCCACGGCGTAGTGATCGGCGACCACGGACGGCAGGCCTTTTCATAGGTGCCCATCAGCATGCCGTTGCGTTCCTGGCGCAGATAGATCTCGCCGTCGAAATCGACGCAGTGCATCAGCTCCTTGCCACGCGTCTGATTGAATTCGATGACCTCGGGCATATCCTCGGTGATCAGATACATGTGCTCCATGGCGAGCACCGGCAGTTCCAGCCCGGTCATGCGGCCAACTTCGCGCGCCCAGAGACCGGCGGCGTTGACGACATGCTCGGCAATGATCTCGCCCTTGTTGGTGATCACCCGCCAGGTGCCGTCTTCCCGCTGGACGAGATCCTCCACCTTGGTGTGCAGATAGATATCCGCACCGTTCTTCTTGGCGGATTTGGCATAGGCATGGGTGGTGCCGTAGGGATCAAGATGGCCTTCCACCGGATCGAACACGGCACCAACGAACTGGGTCGGATCCAACAGCGGCATCAACTCGTGCGCTTCCTTTGGCGACAGAAGCTCGGCATCCAGGCCCATGTAGCGGCCCTTGGCGAGGATCGACTTCATCCAGTCGAACCGCTCCTTGGTCGCCGCCAGCATCATGCCGGAGGTCATGTGCAGGCCGATATCCTGGCCGGAATACTCCTGGATTTCCTTGTAGAGTTCGACCGTATATTTCTGCAGCTTGGCGACGTTCGGATCGCCGTTGATGGTGTGCATGCCGCCGGCCGCATGCCAGGTCGAGCCGGAGGTCAGCTCCGAACGCTCCAGGAGAACCACATCGGTCCAGCCGAATTTCGTCAGGTGATAAAGGATCGAACAACCGACGACGCCGCCGCCGATAACGACGACCCTGGCATGGCTTTTCATGGGTATTCTCCGGTTTCGGGACGGATTGCAAAAAACGTCCCGCTCAATGAAGCGAATTCTGGCTTTCGAAACCGTACCGGCAAAGTCGCGCCGGTTAAAGATATCCCTGCGAACAGGTCTTGCCCATTACCGCCATCGACGACTTCAACCGCGCCGTAAAAACGTCACGCAATGCCGCATTTATCCTAGCGTGGAGAAACCGGCGGACAGATCGAACTCCCGGCCCATCACGCGCAGATCGTCAAAGAGCGCCACGGCAAAGCTGCGCATGGCGATCAGTTCGAACTCATTTTCGCCCGTGCGGGCCAGATTGACGCCGATATGGCCGCAAAGAACGTTCGATGACGTGCCTATCTCAAACGATCCGGGGTGCAGATCCGTGGCAATGCCCTTGGCAAGAATGCGCCGGACATTGGGGCCGGACAGCCTGAAAACGACGCGGCCGTCGCTCTGCTCGAAGACGTAGGCCGTCTCGGCCAGCAGCAGCGAAAGCGCGCGCTCCAAGCTGTCAGGCGTTTCCGATCGCGACAGGGCCAGCCATTCGCCGGGCCCGGCAAACCGGACGGATATATCGCCCGATGCAGCCAATCCCGCCGTCACCGACGCCTCTTCGCCCTCCATCGCCATGACAGAGGCGATTGCGACGGCGCGCGGAACATCCAGATGATCGACCGCGCGGATGCCCGGTTCCAGCGGCAGCAGGCCGTCCAGCGGATGATGAGAAATGTAGGTTCTGGTCATGTCCGCGTCCACATCAGGAGTTCAGCTTGGCATTGCCGGGATCGACGAACACAGGATTGCAGACCTCCGCCACGACCTCGGCGCCCGCCAGCTTGTCCCAGACGACGATACGCTCGCCATAGCGCTCGCGGCCCGATTTGAGGAAGGCCAACGCGATAGCGTGTCCGAGCGTCGGCGAAAAGCAGGCGGAACTGACGTAGCCCTGATCGTTCAAGGTCGAGGGTTTTGCACCCTCGCGCAGCAAATGTGCACCAGCGCGGATATGCTGATCGGCTTCCACCGGTTTCAGCCCAACCATCTGCATGCGATCGGCGGCGGTCAGCCCGTAGCGGGTAGACAGCCGCTTGCCGATGAAGTCCGGTTTTTGCGCCGAGACCATGCGGCCGAAGCCCGCGTCATCTGGTGTCACCCGGCCGTCGAATTCGGCATGGGTGACATGGCCCTTTTCGATGCGCAGCACATTCAGCGCCTCCACCCCGTAGGCACAAATCCCATGCGCCCTGCCCTCTTCCATGATGGCATCGGCAACCGCATCGCCAAGACCCGCAGGCACGGCCAGCTCATAGGCCAGTTCGCCGGAAAACGAGATGCGGAACAGCCGCGCCTTGACGCCGCCCTTCAGCGTGACGATGCCGGCAGCCAGGAATGGGAAGGCCGCGTCGGAAACATCGTCCTCGACCAGCGCCTGCATCACCAACCGCGCTTTGGGCCCGGCAATCGCCATCTGCGCCCATTGATCGGTCGATGAGCAGAAGCGGACCTTGAGATCCGGCCAATGCACCTGGGCACAATATTCCATATGGGACATCACCCCAACGGCCAGCGCCGTGGTGGTGGTCATGACGAAATGTTCAGGCGAAAGGCGGCTGGTGGTGCCATCGTCATAGACCATGCCGTCCTCGCGCAGCATCAGCCCATACCGCGCCTTGCCGACCGGCAGTTTCAGGAACGGATTGCAATAGAGGCGATTGAGGAACTCCGCAGCGTCCGGTCCGAAAATCTCGATCTTGCCGAGCGTCGAAACATCGCAGAGGCCGACATTCTCACGAATGTTGAGAACCTCCCGATCTGCGCTTTCACGCCAGGTTTTTTCTCCATGTTGGGTAAAATAAGCCGGGCGATACCAGAGGCCGGAATCGACGAAGACTGCGCCGTTTCTCTGCGCCCAGCCATGCAGCGGCGACTTGCGCACCGGCGCCGCATGCTCGTCACGCGATGTTCCGGCCATCGCGCCGAAGGCCACTGGCGTATAGAACGGCCGGAAGGTCGTGGTGCCGACATCGGCTGGGCTGATACCCTGCATGGCGGCCAGAAGCCCGGTGGCATTGATGCCGGACAGCTTACCCTGATCCGTCGCCATGCCGTTCGTCGTATAGCGCTTGGCGTGTTCGACATGGCCAAAGCCTTCGCGGAGCGCAAGCCCGATATCCTTGACATGCACGTCGTTCTGGAAATCGACGAAAGCTTTCGCCTTGGCGCCCGGCGAATACCAAAGTGCTGTGAACGAGGGATCGATCTCTCCATCCACGACAGGGGCCGTGTGGGCAGAAGCCGAAAACCCGAGATCGGCAACGATCATGGCCGCCTTGTCCGCACCGTCCTGCAGACAGCCGGCCAGGCTGTAGCGTCCCGCAGCCGCGCCGGCGACAACAAGCCCGTTGCCGACATCGGGCGCAAGAAACGTCTTCAAGTCCTCGGACCAGACGGCCTTGGCGCCGCGCTGGCAGGCGAGATGGATAACCGGGTTCCAGCCACCGGACATGCCGATCGCGTCGCAGGCAATCGTCTGCTCGAAGCCCGAACGTTCGACAACGGCGCCGGAGACACGCTGGCGTCCCTTGGTATCGATGACCGACGCAGATCGAATAACGCGAACACCGTCCGGCGCGACCTCGGAGACATCTGCGCGGCTGTCGATGATGGCGGCAATGTCCACACCATGCGCGACGAGATCGGCGGCCGTCCGGTAACCGGCGCTGCCATTGGTGAAGATCGCCACCGATTTGCCGGCGGCAACACCAAAACGGTTGGCATAGGTGCGCATGGCCCCCACCATCATCACGCCCGGCTTGTCATTGCCGCCGAATACCAGCGGCCGTTCCTCGGCACCGCTCGCCAGCAGTGCCCGCTTGGCGACGATGCGCCAGAGCCTCTCGACCGGCAGCTTGGCCTGCGGCAAGGCCACATGCTTCTGCACCCGCTCGACTGCGCCGAACACATTGTCGTCGTACCAGCCGAAAACGGTGGTGCGCGGCATCATCGTCACGTTCGGCAGCGAGCGCAGTTCGGAGAGCGCCGTTTCGGCAAAATCCGGAGCGTAGACACCATCGATGCGCACGGTTTCGCCGAGCAGCGAGCCACCCAGCCTGAAATCCTCGTCCGCCAGGATGACCCGCAAACCCGCGCGGCCCGCCGTCAATGCCGCCATCAGTCCCGCCGGGCCGGAGCCGACAACCAGCAGGTCGCAATGCGCCCAGCATTTTTCATAGGATTGCGGATCGCGCTCCAGAACCGCGCGTCCAAGCCCGGCCGCCTTGCGGATGATCGGCTCGTAAACCTTTTCCCAGAAGGCCGCCGGCCACATGAAGGTCTTGTAGTAGAAGCCGGCACCGAGGAACGGCGACAACAGGCCGTTGACTGCGCCAACATCATATTTCAGCGATGGAAAACGGTTCTGGCTACGGGCATCGAGGCCGGAATAGAGTTCGGCGACGGTCGCCTTGGTGTTCGGGTCGCTATTGGCACCCTTGCCGATGGTGACCAGGGCATTCGGCTCTGAGGGCCCGGCCGTGACGATGCCGCGCGGCCGGTGATATTTGAAGCTGCGGCCGACCAGAAGCTGATCACTGGCAAGCAGCGCCGAGGCGAGCGTATCACCGGAAAATCCCGCCAGATTGCGGCCATCGAACCGGAAATCGAGCGGCGCGTTGCGATCGACCAGACCGCCGGAGGCAAGGCGATAGGCTGTCATCGGCCAGCCTTCCGCGCAACAGACGCCGCATCCGTGACGGAAAACACCTCGTGGGTGAACGTATCGCGCTCGACCACCAGCCAGCGGCGGCAACCGGCACCATGCTGCCAGTGCTCGTGGTAGCGCCCGCGCGGGTTGCTGCGGATATGAACGTAATCGTTCCAGGCCTCGTCGGAGGCTGCCGGATCGGGACGGACCAGCGACGCGTCGCCACGGATCGAAAATTCTTCCTTCGGCCGGATGCCGCAGTGTGGGCAGTGAATGAGGCTTGCCATTCTTTTAAGGTCTCAATGCAGGTTGGGCTGGGGGCCAGCGCCTTGTTCGTCGATGGGATAACCGCGCTCAAAACGGTCGAGGCGCAAGAAACGGGCAACCGGGTGGGTTTCGTTCTTGGCGATCAGATGCGCGAAACAAAAGCCGGATGCCGGCGTTGCCTTGAAGCCGCCGTAACACCAGCCGCAATTCAGGTAGAGATTGTCGATCGGCGTGTGGCTTATGATCGGCGAGCCGTCCATGCTCATGTCCATGACGCCGCCCCAGGAGCGCAGCACCCGCACCCGCGACAGGCCGGGGATCATCGTCACGCCCTCTTCCATGACATGCTCGACCGTCGCCAGATTGCCGCGTTGGGCGTAGGAATTGTAACCGTCGATCTCGGCGCCAAAAACCAGCCCGCCCTTGTCCGACTGAGAGATATAGAAATGCCCGGCGCCATAGGTGATGACGTGGTTGATCGCCGGCTTCAGCCCCTCGGTGACGAAGGCCTGCAGCACATGGCTCTCGATCGGCAGCTTCAGGTCGGCCATCTGCCCGACGCGCGACGTATTGCCGGCGGCCGCCAGCCCCAGCTTGCCGCACCCGATGAATCCTCTCGAGGTCTCGACACCGGTCACCACGCCATTGTCGCGGCGAATGCCGGTGACCTCGCAGTTCTGGATAAGATCGACGCCGAAGCGGTCGGCAGCACGGGCGTAACCCCATGCGACGGCATCGTGCCGTGCCGTGCCCGCGCGTTTCTGCAAAAGGCCGCCGATAATCGGAAACCGGGCATGGTCGAAATTCAGGAAAGGCAGCATCTTCATCAAGGTGGCGCGGTCGAGCAATTCGGCTGGAACGCCTTCCATCCACATGGCATTGCCGCGGCGGATATAGGCATCGCGCTGGCCGTCATTGTGGAACAGGCTGATGATACCGCGCTGCGACAGCATGGCGTTGTAGTTGAGCTCCCGCTCCATGCCTTCCCAGAGCTTCATCGAGAACTCGTAGAACGGCTCATTGCCCGGCAGCATGTAGTTGGAGCGAACGATGGTGGTGTTGCGACCGACATTGCCGGAGCCGAGATAACCCTTTTCCAACACCGCAATGTTCTTCAGGCCGAATTCCTTGGCAAGATAATAAGCCGTCGCCAGCCCATGTCCGCCGCCACCGACGATGATGATATCGTAAAACGGCTTCGGCTCCGGCTGACGCCACGCCGGCTTCCAGCTGACGTTGCCCGTCAGTGCGTTTTTAACAATGGAAAATGCCGAATACCGCATGCCAGTCCCAACTCATCCTAACCATGTTGCAACGCACATTTGCATATGCCGGGTCGAGCGCAAAGGCTAGGCTGGAAAAGGCCGGGCCTGATACGCCGCACTCCGCTGTCGCACCTCTATCCGAACAGCACACAGGACGCAGTGCCATATGCAGCACAGTCGAGAAAATTTCACGCGCGAATCTTGAAAAGACCGGTAAGGAATGCGGATGTATAATGCGCGTTCCGGATGTTGGAATTCAACGTCTGCGGGATATCGGAGATTATGGCCGTGGACGGCAGGAAGGCACAGGAAGCACAGATGCTCGACATTCTGGAAGCAGCGGCGGTGGCTGCGGGGAAAGCGATCCTCGACGTCTATCATGCCGGACCGGAAGTCAGCTACAAGGCCGACTGTTCCCCCGTCACCGATGCCGACGAGAGCGCCGAAAAAATCATTCTCGACATTCTGGCTGTCGCATTTCCGGATATTCCCGTCGTCGCCGAAGAAGCCGTCGCCGCCGGCCATATCCCCGACATCGAGGGTAAGTCGTTCTTCCTCGTCGATCCGCTCGACGGCACCAAGGAATTCGTCGGCCGTAACGACGACTTCACCGTCAATATCGCGCTCATCGAAAAGGGTGAGCCGGTCGTCGGCGTCGTCTACGCACCGGCAATCGGCATTCTCTATGCCGCTACCCGCAACAAGGCGAAAAAATCCGTCGTTTCCGGGCAGCGTGATATCGGCCCGCCAACCATCATCGGCTGCCGCAGCCGTGGCGACCGGCTGGTGGCGCTGGCAAGCCGCTCGCACAACAGCCGGGAAACCATGGCCTATCTCGCCGAGCACGGGATCACCGATTACGAATCGATCGGCTCGTCGCTGAAATTCTGTCTTCTCGCCGAAGGGCTGGCCGATATCTATCCGCGGTTGAGCCGGACGATGGAATGGGATACCGCAGCAGGCGATGCTGTCTTGCGCGCTGCCGGCGGCGAAACCTTGACCATGGACGGCAACCCGCTGACCTACGGCAAGCGCAACCAGAGGTCCGACGTCGATTTCGCCAATCCCTTTTTCGTCTCGCGCGGCAAGGACTGACCGCGCTCAGCGGCCATTACCGATGAAAATCCAGATGGCAGACGGGGATTGACGGGCAAGGACAGCGTCATTCTCCCTTGAATAACAACGGCACAGTGAACAGGCCGTCCCCTCCACTCCGCCAACGGTTACCCTTCTCACCCGCAAAGGAGAACGGAACCGATGAGCGAAACAACCGTCAACCTGGAACTGCCCTATATCCTGCCGTCGCAGGCGCAGAAACACGTGACGCACAATGAAGCCCTGCAGCGCCTCGATGCCCTCACCCAGTTGACGATCATCGCTTCGCTCTCGACCCCGCCATCCGACCCGCAGGAGGGAACGTGTTTCCATGTCACGGCGTCACCGGTCGCAGCCTGGGTGGGAAAGAGCGGAAAACTTGCCTTCCGCCAGGACGGTGACTGGATCTTCATCACGCCCAAGGACGGTTGGCGCGGCTGGTTTGCGGCCGAAGACCGGTTAAAAATTCACAACGGCACCGACTGGGCAGACTTCGATGCAATCGGCACACCGGCGTTTCTCGGTATCAACACCACTGCCGACAGCACCAACCGGCTTGCTGTCGCAGCCGCCGCCACGCTGCTGACCCATAATGGCAGCGGCCATCAGATCAAGGTCAACAAGGCAGCGGCAATCGATACCGCAAGCCTTCTGTTCCAGACAGGCTGGTCCGCCCGCGCCGAAATAGGGCTGACCGGCTCGAACGAATTCGCTGTGAAGGTCAGTGCCGACGGCACCACCTGGAAATCGGCGCTGAGCATCACCGGACAGGGACAGGTCCGTATGCCACAGCGGCCATTGGTGCGCGCCACCCGTGGCGGCGGCGTGCTGACGCCGGCGTCCGGCTCGCAGACCGGCTTTTCCACTTTGAGCGTCAACCAGGGCGGTTTCACGCTGGGCGTCGCCGTTGCAGGCGGTGGCAGCCGCCTGATCGTGCCGGTCACAGGCCCCTATCTGATCTGCCTTGGAGTCGAGGCCAATCCAACCGGCGCCTTTTCGGTCACCGTCAAGGTCAATGGCGCCACAGTTGTTGCCAGCGTCAACGACAACGACGCTGCCTCCGCATCCTACGGCAATTGCGCCGTCGGCATGGCGATCCTCAACGCTGATGACTGGCTGGTACTGGAACACACCGGAACCACACCGCTCGATTTCGCCTATGACAAGACGGAACTGACGGTGGTGATGCTTTAGGTGAAGCCGAAACGCCGTTTCAGACCGGCACCGCATCATCCGTGGTTGCCACCGCCGATCCTTCGAGCGTGACCTCCTCGGTCTTTTCCGGCGGCTTGATGCGGAACCAGGCGAGATAGAGTGCGGGCAGGAAGAGCAGTGTCAGCACGGTACCGACAATGATGCCACCCATCATCGCATAGGCCATCGGTCCCCAGAAGATTTCCCGGGCGATCGGGATTAGCGCCAGGCTGGCGGCCGCAGCCGTCAGCATGATCGGCCGCATCCGGTGCTCGGTCGCCTCCTGCACCGCCTGCCACGGCGCTATACCTTCAGTGCGCAGATGTTCGATCTGCACCACAAGGATGACCGAGTTTCGAATGAGGATACCGATTAGCGCCAGAATGCCGAGAATGGCGACGAAGCCCATTGGCGAATTGCTGAACAGCAATGCCGCCACCACTCCGATCAACGCCAGCGGCGCCACGGCAAAGACCAGGAACAACCGTGAAAAACTCTGTAGCTGGATCATCAGGATCGTCGCCATCACAAACAGCATCAGCGGCACGACGGCAGCGATCGGCGCCTGGCTCTTGCCACTTTCCTCGACGCTGCCGCCGACCTCGATCTTGTATCCGGGCGGCAGCTTTTCCGCAAAGGCGGCAACGTCCTTCGACAATTGCGCGACAATGGTCGCCGGCTGCGTCGCATCCCGAATACCAGCCTTGACGGTCAGCGTCGGCAAGCGCGACCGGCGCCAGACGACCGGCTGTTCCATCTCATAGCGAAAGCTTGCGACGGCGGCGAGCGGCACGGAATTGCCGTTGGTCGTTGCCAGCTGCAAATCCCGCAACAGTTCGATCGATTGCCGCTCCGACGCTTTGGCGCGGGCAACGACATTGATCAAATAGATATCGTCACGAACCTGGGTCACGGTCGTTCCGCCGACAATACCGTTGAGCGCCGAGGCGATATCCTGCGAGGTGACGCCCAGCTGGCGGGCCTTGTCCTGCAGCACGTCCACCTTGATGACGCGGGCCGGCTCGTTCCAGTCGTAGACGACATCGCCCAGCAGCGGATGGTGGCCGAGAACACTGCCGAATTCCAGCGCATGCTCGCGCACCTTGCCGATATCCGGCCCGCTGACCCGGTACTGCACCGGCCGTCCGACCGGCGGCCCGATGTCGAGCAGCTTCACATAGGCATCCGTGCCGACGAATGTTTCCTTCAGATACTTCTGCAGGTCGGCCCGCAGCCTGTCGCGGACTTCCAGGCTCTTAGTGACGATGATCGTCTGGCCAAACGAGGTATCCGGCGGCTGCACATCGAAGGAGAGAACGAAGCGTACCGCGCCCTGTCCGACATAGGTGGACCAGCGCTCGACATCGGGATTGCCGACAAGCTTGTCCTGCTCGAACTTCGCCATCTGCGCATTGGTATCGGTAATCGACGCATGTTGCGGCAAGGACCAGTCGACGATCAGCTCGAGGCGGTCCGACGACGGGAAGAACTGCTGTTGAACGCGGGTCATGCCAAACAACGAGACGGCAAACACCACCACCGTCAAAGCGATCGTCGTCCATTTCCAGCGCATGCACCAGCCGAGCACGCGGGAAAACACCCGTGCGACCCCGCTTTTCCGGTCATGATGCTGTTTCATGGTCTTGGGCAGGATGGTCACGCCGAGCAGCGGCGCAAACACCACCGCGACGATCCAGGACACCACCAGTGAAACGGCGATGACGACGAAGAGCGTGAAGGTGAATTCGCCGGCGGCGCTGTTGTTGAGGCCGACGGGAATGAAGCTGGCGACGGTGACCAATGTGCCGGTCAGCATCGGGAATGCCGTGGACGTATAGACATAGGTGGCCGCCTTGCGCAGCGAATCGCCCGCCTCCAGCCGCGCCACCATCATCTCCACAGCGATCATCGCGTCATCGACGAGAAGCCCCAGTGCAATGATCAGCGCGCCGAGCGAAATCCGCTGAAGCGATATGCCGAAATAGGACATGACGACGAAGGTGATGGCCAGCGTCAGCGGGATCGACAGAGCAACCACAAGACCTGCCCGCACGCCGAGACTAACGAAGCTGACGAGAAGAACGATGATGACGGCTTCTGCCAGGCCCCGGGTAAAGCCTGACACCGCCTCTTCGACGATCAGCGGCTGGTCGGAGACCAGATGGACGCCGACGCCAACGGGCAGTTCCGCTTCCACCTGGCTGATCTTTGCCTCGACATGGTCGCCAAATTCCAGAAGATTGGCGCCCTGCTTCATGCCGATCGCCAAGCCGATCGCCGGCTGACCATTGTAGCGGAACAACGCTGTCGGCGGATCGGTATAGCCACGGGTGATCGTGGCGATGTCAGTGAGGCGGAAGAAGCGGTTGTTGACCTGCAGATTGACGGCCCGCAGGCTGTCTTCGGAGGAGAACTGGCCGTTGACCCGTATGCTGACGCGTTCGCCCTTGGCCTGTACGACACCCGAAGGCGCAATCGCGTTCTGCGCCTGCAGCGTGGCAATCACATCGTTCTGGTTGATGCCAAGCGCAGCCAATTGCCGCGTCGAGAATTCGAGATAGATTACCTCGTCCTGCGCGCCGACAATATCGACCTTGCCGACATTCGGAACCGTCAGGATTTCGCGCCGAGCGGTCTCGACATAATCGCGCAATTGTCTCTGTGTCAGCCCATCGGACGTAAACGCATAGATATTGCCGAATACATCGCCAAAGCGGTCGTTGAAAGTCGGCCCGACGACACCGGAGGGAAACTGGCCGCTGATATCGCCGATCATGTTGCGCACGGTCAACCAGATCGAGGCGACATCCCGCGCCTTCGTCGTATCCTTCAGATTGACGAAGACGAGTGTCTGGCCCGGCGTGGTGATGCTGCGCGTGTAGTCGAGCGATTCCAGTTCCTCCATCTTGCGCTCGATCCGCTCCGTGACCTGGCGGGTGGTTTCCTCGACGGAAGCACCCGGCCACTGGGCGGAGATCGTCATGGTCTTGATGGTAAAGGACGGATCTTCTTCGCGGCCAAGGCTCAGATAGGAAAAGAAACCAAGCAGGCCGAAAACGATCATGAAATACCAGACCATCGATGCGTGATCGAGCGCCCAGTCGGACAGGTTGAATTTCTTCATGACTGCGCCTCGTCCTCAACTTTGATCTTCTGACCATCCTCAAGACTATGGACACCCGCTGTCACAACCCGGATGCCGGCATCGATGCCGGAGGTGATGACGATCCCGGTGCCAACCTGCGGCCCGGTCACCACTTCCCGGGTCTTGACCGTCCCGCCGCTCTCATCCACCACCCAGACATAGGATTTTCCGTCACGCACCAGAATCGCGGTTGCCGGCAGCACCAGCTGTTCGACTATGGCTTCCTTGAGCGTGGCAGTGATCGTGGTGCCGAGCCGGAAGGCAGCCGGTGGATTTTCCAGGGCGATCTTGACGCGGCGCGTTCGCGTTGCCGGATCTGCGGCCGGTGCGACCTCGCGGACAACACCGCCAACAGTGATGGCCGGATCGATCTGCAGGGAGACCAGAAACGGCGTACCGACCGGCAAAAGCGCATTGCCGTCGGGAACGTCCACGACCGCATCCCGGGCATCCGGCCGGGCAACGGTCACCACTGCGGCACCGGCGGCAACCACCTGGCCCACCTCCGCTCCGGTCTGGGTGACCACGCCATCGAAGGCGGCCTTGACCTGCGCATACGAAAGCTGCTCCTCGGCCTTCGACAAAGCCGCACGCGACTGTACGACGGATGCCTCTGCCGCAGCGCTTGCCTGTTCGGCACTTTCCACCGACGCCTGCGTTTCCGTGCCTATCTTGAGCAGCGCCTTCGTGCGTCGTTCGACCGAGATGGTATTGGCAAGCGTCGCCTCGGCATTGGCGAGATCAGCCCGGGCCGATCCGACGGCCAGTTCCAGCGCTGTCGGATCGAGTGCTGCCAACAGCTGGCCCTGCTTCACCGTATCGCCGGTATCGACATCGCGCGCCACCAGCAGCCCCGTCACCCGAGGTCCGAAGTTGGTCTGGACTTTCGGCTGCACCGTGCCGGCAAAACTGGGCGTGGCGAGCCGCTGGGAAACCACAATTTGCGACAGCACCGGGCGGATCACCGGTTCGCCCTTTTCTTCGTTTTTCTGGCAGCCGGTCAGGATCCAAAGCATGGTTGGCGCAGCAAGCAGTCCCAGCAGAATCCGGTTCATTGCGCCTGCTCCTTGATGACATCGACCGACTGGCCGGGGCGCAGCATCTTTGCACCCTCGACGACCACGGTCTCGCCCTTGGAAATTCCTTCGGAAATAAGCACCCGGCCTGTCTCGTAGGACGCCACCTTTACCGGCTTTCGAGTGACCGTGCTGTCCTGGTCGTCCACCACCCAGACCGCCGGCTGCCCGTCGAGTGAAGAGAGCGACGTCCAGGGTAGGATGATCAGCTTTGCCGGTGTCGAGCGGGCAAAACCGGTGACCGGCGCGCCGAGCGTCATGCGATCGGGCGTCGCATCCATGGCGATCTTGACGCGCACGGTTCCGGTCGTGGTATCGATCGTCGGCGAGACCTCGCTGATCGTTCCCTCTGTCTTGACCGATGGATCGCTGACCAGCGCCAGCTGGATTTTCGGCTCGGACGGCTTTTCGAACAGCAGCGATTCGTAAACGTCGAAGATCGCGTCGCGAGGACCATCCCGTGCGACGGAAAACATGGTTTGCGCGGCCTGAACCACCTGGCCCGTCTCGGCGTTGCGCACGGTGACGATACCATCGGCATCGGCCTTCAGTTCCGTATAGGACAACGCATCGCGGGCTGTACCGAGCATGGCTTTCGACGCATCCAGCGATCCTTCGGCAGTCTGCAACGCCGTCTGCGCCTGATCGAAGGTTTCCTGTGTCGTGGAATTCTTCGCCAGCAGCGATTTCTGCCGCTCGAATGAGGCGGCAGCCTGGGTGACCTGCGCTTCTGCCGCGCGCACCGCCGCCTCGGCAGCTTCGACATCGGCCTTCTGCTCGCTGGGATCGATGCGTGCCAGAACCTCGCCGGCCGTGACATGCGAACCGACATCCACCAGCCATTCCGTTATCTGGCCGCTGACGCGAAAAGAGAGGTTGGTCTGGACATGGGCGACGACCTCGCCCGTCAGCGTCACCGTCTGCCGGTGATCGACAAATTGGGCAATCTGAGTCCGGACAGGCGTTTTTGCCGTTTCCGCAGGCTTCGTTTCGCCCTCGCAGGAGGTCAGGGCCAAGACCGTCAGCGATGCCAGCCACCATCCGGACTGACGGAATTTCGGTTTTTCACTCATCTGCGCCCGCTCATTCCGATATTCAAGCCGAACCATTTATTATGGCCCCTCAATATACGCGTCCCACGCCAATGACAAGACGATGGGATCGACGGAAATCATTCGTTACAAGATGAGCACCGGTGCCCTTCACCGCGTTGACGGTAACAGGAAGCTATGCGGATTTTTTCCATAAGCATAGCAAAAACCGCTGGTTGAGCAGCGCCGGGTTGCGCGGAACCGGAATGCCGGAGGCGATGGAGCAGAATGAGAACTAAGGCCGGTTGGCCAAGACCGTACCAAGAAGGCCAGACACCGTGCCTTCGTTGAAAGGCTTGCTGATGCGAGGCATATCGCGCATCGCGGCGGGAAAGTCGAAATCATCGCCATAACCGCTGACAAAACCGAAGGCTATACCGCGCTCGATCAGCAGACCGGCGAAGTCAAAACTCGTATGCGCACCCAGATTGACATCGAGAAGGGCAAAATCGAAGGCGTGCTCCTCGATCAAAGCCTGCGCCTCGGCGACATTGACGGCAATCTCGACATGGCCGATGCCGATCGACTTCAAAATATCCTCGGCTTCCATGGCGATGATGAAATTGTCTTCCAACACCAGCACGCGCTTGATCGACACTGGAATTTCCGTGAGCGCCACCGATTAGGGTCCTGTCTGCAAATCATCCCGCACTATTGGAGCGCGGTCTTGGAACAGACAAGTATTGCATGAAACGGGAGCTGGCATTTAAATAAGACACGTCCCGGCGCGATTAAACCGCAATGGCGCACCGGCAGCGCCTCAGATGAACGGACGGCGCTGTTCGGGATATCCTTCCCAGCCAGAGATCTTCATCAGCCCTTCGTCATCCAGGATATCGCAGCCGCGATCGGCCCAGCGGATGAGCTTGCGCTCACCGAGCTTTTTCAAGGTCTTGTTGGTGTGAACGATGGAAAGCCCGAGCGTATCGGCCACGTGCTGCTGCGTGATCGGAATGGAGACACGTTCGCCCTTGAAGAGATTGCTTGCCTTGGCGCGCTGATAGAGGAAGGCCAAGAGATAGGCCGCCCGCTCGAGCGCCGACCGGCGTCCGATACTCAAGAGGTTTTCATCGAGAATGCGTTCCTCCTGCGCGGCAATCCAGGTGAGATCATAGCCAAGGTCGGGATAATTCCGGTAGAGCGTGCCGAGTTTGTCGCGTTCGAAAACGCATAGGGTGATGGGCGATAGCGCTTCGACCGAATGCTGCATTTCGCCCATCAGACTGCCCTGCAGACCGATCAGATCCCCCGGCATCATGTAGTTGAGGATCTGCCGGCGACCGTCATCGAGCATCTTGTAGCGAAAGCCCCAGCCGGACAGCACCGTGAACAGGTGGGCGCTGTGCGATCCCTCCACCAGGATCGTGGTCCCCGCATCGACAGCCAGTTCACCGGTCTTGAAGTTGGAAACGAACTCCAGTTCGTCCGGCTTGAATTCGCGGAAATGCGGGAGGGCTCGCAGAGGACATTGTTCGCATGGCGTCTGTCTGTTGTTCCGGGTTTTAGGCGCGGCCATTGGGTTCCCTTGCGGCAATGTCTGGATTGGAAAGCAGGACTTTCAATAGTCTTGAAAATTAGAGCCGGTTGTCCTTCCGGCAAGGGACTATCTGCGGCATGGTGGACTTATCCACCGGGCTTGCCTAGTTTTCCATCCAAGACAATGCCCCCGAAAATGAGATGGAAGCCATGAATCATCCAGCCTTTGCCAGCAACCACGTCGCCGTCGTGACCGGTGCAGCATCCGGGATCGGACTTGCCGCCGCCAGACGCTTTGCCGGACTGGGCATGAACGTCGTCCTCGCCGATCTGCCGGGCGAACGGCTGGACAAGGCCGCCCGGGAAACGGCGGCCGTCTCCCCGCATGGCCCCGACAGCGTCATTGCGATCGCGACGGACGTCTCGAGCACCGATTCTCTCGAGGCTCTGCAAGCTGGAGCAATTGCGCGCTTCAGCCGGGTGCATGTGCTGATGAACAATGCCGGCATCCAGCCCGGCAGCGCGATTTTTGGCGCGCAGGATGCGTGGGAAAAGGTGTTTGCAGTCAACCTCTGGGGCGTCATCAACGGTTCGCGCATTTTTGCGCCTGCCATGATCGCCCACGGCCAGCCGGGCCTGATCATCAATACCGGCTCCAAGCAGGGCATCACCACCCCGCCCGGCGACCCCGCCTACAATGTCGCCAAAGCCGGCGTCAAAGCCTTCACCGAAGCCCTGCAGCACGATCTGCGCACCACGCCCGACTGCAATATCACCGCCCATCTGCTGATCCCCGGCTTCGTCCATACCGGCCTGACCGCAAACGGACGCACTGAAAAGCCGGAGGCGGCCTGGACCGCGCAGGAAACCGTCGATTTCATGATGCAGAGCCTTGAAAGCAGCGATTTCTACATTCTCTGCCCGGACAATGACGTCGCGCGTGCCACTGACGAAAAGCGCATTCTCTGGGCTGCAGGCGATATCATCGAAAACCGCCCGCCATTGTCGCGCTGGCATCCGGACTACGCCGATGCCTTCAAGGCGTTTCTGGCAAAAGATCGACCGGGAATCAGCTAGGCACGGCGGCGGGTGTCCTTTTGGGCGTTTACACGGTGGACAATGTGTTCACGCAGAAGCGCTGGCGCAGCGCTCTTTTTGCTGCTTTTGTGCAGTCAAGGCAACGGATTTGAAGACATGACGAGCGGCATCCACCACATCACCCTGATCACGCGCAAAGTGCAGCCGAATGTCGATTTTTACGCCGGGTTCCTAGGCCTTCGCCTCGTCAAGCGCACGGCCGGTTTCGAGGATGCGGCCCAACTTCATCTGCTCTACGGCGACGAGGCCGGATCGCCGGGATCGCTTGTCACATTTCTCGTCTGGGAGGACGGCGCGCCCGGCCGCGCCGGTTATGGCCAACCGAGCGAGATCGCCTTTGCCATTGCACCGGAAAGCCTCGGCTTCTGGCTCACCCGGGCCCTGCGATACAATGTGGCGGCCACCGGCCCGACGCATGAATTCGGCGAGCCCGTCATCCGGCTGAAGGATCCCGACGGCGTCATCGTCAAGCTTGTCGGCAGCGATACTGTCACCGGCCCTGCCCTGCATGCCACTGCCGACATTCCGTCAGGTGACGCGATCCGCCGGTTGCGCGGTGCAACGATCTTGACCGCGACACCCGATGGGACCGCCGCTTTCGTCACCCGGCATTTCGGCTATGCCGAGGCAGACAAGACGGATGCGATCCGGCGGCTTGTCTCCGAGTCCGGCGATATCATCGACGTCCGCGATGCCGGTGGTTTCTGGACGGCGGCACCCGGCACCGGCACGATCGATCATATCGCCTTTCGCGCCGAAAGCGTGGCGGCGGTCAAGGATCTGCGCACGCGGCTTGAGGCGGAAGATGCCGGCGAAATCAACGCCCATGATCGCAAATATTTCTATTCACTCTACGTCCGGGAGCCGGGCGGAACATTGTTCGAATTCGCCACCGACGCGCCCGGCATGACGGTCGATGAAAGCCCGGAGACGCTCGGAACAAAACTGTTCGTGCCTGAACATTTCGGCGGCAATTTGCAAGACAATCTCGTCATGCTGCCGCAATTCGGGCTGCCCGGCGAGGAACGCTTCACCGAGCGCGACCTGCCGTTCGTTCACCGCCTGCACCAGGCGGATAAGCCCGACGGCTCCACATTGGTGCTTTTGCACGGCAGCGGCGCCAACGAAACCAGCCTCTTGCCGCTCGGCCGCCAGATCGCCCCGAACGCACTGCTGCTCAGCCTCAGAGGCCGCAGCACAGAGGAAGGTCACCCGCGGTTCTTCCGCAGGCTTACCCCCTTCACCTTCGACCAGAAGGACATCGCCTCTGAATCAGAAGCCTTTGTCGCAATGATCGAGGGGGCTGTTTCAGCCTATGGCCTTGACCGCGACAAGATGGTTTTCGTTGGCTATTCCAACGGCGCCAACATGCTGATCGCTACCATGCTGCTGCATCCCGGACTGATCCGCAAGGCAGCGTTGCTGCGGATGATGAACCCGTTGGACACAATACCGGAAGCGGATCTTTCCGGCACCGAAATCCTTTTGGTAACGGGAAAGACCGACGGCTATTCCCGCTATGCCGCCCCGCTGGAAGGCGTGTTGCGCAAGTCAGGAGCGGCACTTACGACCGTCACGCTGAACGCCGGCCACGAAATCGGTCGCATGGACGCAGATGCCGTCCGGGAATGGCTGAAAACAAGCGGGGACTGATGCCCACACACAGACTGCGGACGAACCTGAAACGATTATCTGGCGAGAGCGACACCCCACTCTCCGTCATCCTCGCCCTCGTGGCGGGGATCCAGAGACCCGACGTCCGTGGGTCAAAAGACCCTTTCAGCTCAAGGACTTGAGCTGGCTGGATGCCCGCCACAAGGGCGAGCATGACGGAGGAAATTAGGTGGCACGATGATCAGCGGAGAACCCAAATCTGCAAATGTTACGGTTGGTCAGCCCTCGAAGCGGGGACTGACCTCCCCGTAAAGCTTAAGCCACTTTTCCGGCAACATAGCCGGCAAAACTCTCGACAAAAGCCTTCAGCCGCGCCCTGGCCTCTTCATCGGTCAGTTGACCTTCCTTGTCGAACAGCGCCCCTGCCTTCGGCAGCATCAGCCGCTTGCCGGACCAGAGATCGGCACCCAGCGTGCGCAGGACGGACAGCCAGGCATTCTGGCTGAGCAGCGTCCCGAATGGCCCGGGCGACGTCCCGGCAATGGCAAAGGCCCGGCCGGCAAACACATTCGGCGCACCGGTCATCGATGAGCTCACCCAGTCGATGGCGTTCTTGAAAACGCCCGGCATCGAATTGTTGTATTCCGGCGTGAACAGGATGACGCCATCCGCAGCGGCGATCTGGTCCTTCAGCCGTTGCACGGCCTCCGGCACGCCTTCGCGCTCGACATCGGCATTGTAGAGCGGAATGCCTTCGATGGTTCCGGATGTGAACGTCACGCCATCGGGCGCAACCGTCATCGCTGTTTTCAAAAGAGCAGTATTGAACGACGCCTTTCGCAGGCTTCCGGAAATGCCGATCAGGTTTGTCATGCGGGAGAATCCTTCTATGCGTTGCCGGAAGCATGCTGCGAAATGCACAAAAGTACAGACAAAAAAGCCGGGAGTGTTGCTCCCGGCTTTTTTCGTGAGGTTAGACCAGCGGCTTCAGCCGGGCCTCGATCTGGACGCGCTTATGCTCCAGGAACGGCGGCAGCGACAGGCCCTCGCCGAGCGTTTCCATGGGCTCATCAACGGCAAAGCCAGGCCCGTCGGTGGCGATCTCGAACAGGATGCCGTTCGGCTCGCGGAAATAGAGCGAGCGGAAATAAAACCGCTCGACCTCGCCGCTCGATGGCAGACGAAAACCCTCCAGCCGTTCGGTCCATGCGTGCAGCGCAGCCTCGTCCGGCGCCCGGAAGGCGACGTGATGGACTGCGCCGGCACCCTGCCGGGCTGCTGGCAGGCCGGGCTGAACGACGACATGCAGTTCGGCGGCCGGACCACCTTCACCCATCGAGAACACATGCACCTCGCCATTGCTATCCGGCGAAGGGTACTGGCGCTGCTTGGTCATGTTCATCACCTGCTCCAGCACCAGTTGCGTGTTGGTGATATCCGGAACGCTCATGGTGATGGCCCCGAGCCCCTTGATCTGGTGTTCGGCAGGAACGGGGCTGCGATCCCACGGATGTGAGGGCGCAAGCCCGCCATCGTCGATCAGCCGGAACCGCTGGCCTTCGCCGTCCTCGAAGTCAAGCGACAGGCGGCCGTCGATCTCGATGACGTCGCCGGACGCGATGCTCAATTCGCCAAACCGGGCCTTCCACCATTCGATGCTTTCCGGGCTGCCGACGCGAAGGCCGGTGCGCGAAACACTGTGGGTACCACGCGTCTCGCGGTTCACCGGCCAATCGAAAAACGTCAGGTCGGTGCCCGGCGTTGCCTCGCCATCGGCATAGAACAGGTGATAGGCGGTGGTATCGTCCTGGTTCACGGTCTTCTTGACCAGCCGCATGCCGAGGACCTGCGTGTAAAAGCGCAGGTTTTCCTTGGCATTGGCGGTGATCGCCGTGAGGTGGTGAATTCCTGTCAGTTGCAAGCTCATGGCTGCCTCCATTCGTGACTGTCTGAAGCGAATATCGGCTGCGCGACGTGTTTTATAAAGATGCCCGGCACGGACAGATTGTTCACAATATGTGAACGATGACCCTGACGGGGTTTAGCGTTTGAAATCCACCGCCACGCGTGCCACCGGAAAGATGTATTTCCAGACGGTCGCCGTATTTGTGATACGACGCCCATCCCTGGCGAGGACCATCTTATCATAGAAACGCACGACATTCTTGCCTGGGCCAGCGTCGAGATCGACCAGATAGGTGAACCGCGCCGTGTTGCCATCGACACGCAGCACCGTCGTGCCGATCACGTCCTCGCGAGTTCCGGAATAGGTGTAAGGCCCCGTGCGAACGAACCGCCAAGTCTTGCGATCTTTTTCACCGTCGGAAAAGACGAAATCTTCCCGCACGGTCAGCACATCGCCGCGTAGCCTGCCGGTCAGCACGACGTCAAACCGGCGATTGACGCCGTTGATGGCGGAAAAAGAACCCGTCGCCGTGGTCTTGCCGCGAAAGAACCGCTCCATCATCGTGTCCTGCCCGAATGCCGGGATGGCCGAAAGCAGGGCAACCGGAACAACGAGCGCTGCCAGAAACCGTTTCATCATTCTCTCCTTGTGCTTCGAGAGATACGGTTTGGCAGGCCGGATGGTTTCGCATCCAGCGGCAAAACAAACGGTTCACCGCATCGTGATGGCGCTTACGCCGGAACGTGCATGTCCGTCAGATAGGTGTTCTCGCTTCTGGAAACCTTGAAGTCGATCGGATCGATGGTAACGACCATCAAAGTTTCGCCATGGGGAAGCGCATTGGCCAGAAGGCTGCCATCGGGCGCTGCAATGCGTGATGACCCGGCAAAAGTGAACCGCTCGTCGGCGCCGCAATGGTTGATATAGGCGACGAAGACCTGGTTTTCGAAGGCGCGGGTCTGGATCATGTGATCGGCAATGAATGTGCCGGAATAACCGGCCGGAAGTGCCGTCGGCACCAGAACCGCATCGGCACCGGCCAAAGCCAGGCGCCGGACATTTTCGGGGAATTCGACATCATAGCAGATCAGCATGCCGCATTTGAGACCGCGGTGATCAAACAGCACGGTGCCTGGCTCGGGAGCCGAAAACAGCCCTCGCTCGTAGTCGCCGTAAAGATTGGATTTGCGGTAGACGACAGGAGCAGCTGACCCATCGACATAGACGGCACTGTTGAAGACCGTGCCCGCAGTCTTCTCAGCGAAGCCCGCGATGATCGCGATGCCAATGTCTGTCGAGATCGCCTGCAACTGCCGCAACAGCGGCCCATCCACAGGCTCCGCCAGTTCACGGATGATGTCTCCGGCACCATAGCCGGTCAGCCCGAGCTCTGGCGTGATCAGCAGGCTGGCGCCCTTGTCCTTGGCGTCCCGCGCCGCCTGTTCGATGCGGGCGAGATTGGCGGCGGTATCGCCGCTTTCCGATTTCATCTGCAAAGCGGCGAGCGTGATCATGTGTCGTCCGATGACATGGCGCCGAGCAGTTTTGGCAGATCGCCGAACCGCGCAACAAGGGAGAAGATGATGGCTGCAGTCGCCACAAACAGGATCGTTACAGACGCCATGGTCGGCGTATAGCCGTAGCGCAGCGCGTTGAAGATCTTGATCGGCAGCGTTTCCATGGTGAAGCCGACCGTCATGTAGGCGACGATATATTCGTTCAGCGACAGCACGAAGGCAAAGGCATAACCCGAGACGATATAGGGCAGGATCAGCGGCAGCACGACGGTGCGGAAGATCGTCCGGTCATCGGCGCCCATCGTTGCCGCAGCTTCCACCAGCGAACGGTCGATCGCGGTAAAGCCGAGCGACAGGGTGACCAGCGGCAGCGTCACGAAGAAGATCGCGTGGCTGACGACGGCCGTCCACGGCTGGCCATAAAAGCCGGTGGTTGCCCAGAAGGTCAGCAACCCGAGTGCGGTGATGACCGGCGGCAGCGTGAATGGCGCGATCCCGAGAAGCTGGAAGATATTGGCCCATGGCGCAATCCGCCGCCACAGGAACCACGCGAGCGGCAATGCAATGGCAACGGCCAGGGCCGCCGACAGGACGGCGAGCGTCAGCGAGGCAAACAAGGCGTTGCGCCATTCGGGATTGAGGAAGATTTCGCCGTACCAGGAAACCGAAAAACCCTTCGGTGGAAAGGCCAGCGTCTGCTTGGCATTCACCGAAACACCGGCAACGACGATCATCGGTGCGGCCAGGAACAGGCCGATCAGGAAGAAATAGGCTTTGCTGAGCGCACCGGTCATGCCGCTTCTCCCTTGCGTCCGGCAAGGACGGTCAGCGCCACGAGGCCGAGGGTTACCAGTACGAGGAACACTGCCATCGCGGCTGCAAACGGCATGTTCGACTGGTAGATCGCCTGGTCGGTGATCAGCACCGACAACGTCCAATGCTGCGGCCGGCCGAGAAGCTGCGGCAGCAGATAGGAGCCGAGCGCGAAGATGAACACCATGATTAGCGTTGCGGTAATGGTGTTGCGAAGGGCCGGAATGACGACCGTGAAGAACGCCTTGATCGGCGACGCGCCGAGCGTTCGCGCCGCTTCCGTCAGCGTCGGGTCAAGTCGTACCAGTGCCGGATACAGCACCAGAACCGTATAGGGAAAGGCCTGATAGACCATGCCGGTCAGCACCGCGCCAAAACTCGGCAGCAGCGCCTTTGCCTCGCTCATGATCCCCGCCATCACCAGCAGATTGGTAATCCCGGCGGTACGCGAAAACAGCGTCGACCAGGCAAAACCGATAATGACTTCCGATAGCGACAGCACCGACAGCAGCGCCACCAGCCAGACGATCTGCACCTTTCGCTTCATGCGCGTCAGCAGATAGGTGAAGGGAACGGCGAGCACGATGCAGCAGATCGCCACGGTCACCGCCAGCATCAGCGAGAAGCCGAGCACGTTGGCGAAGAACAGGCTGAGAAAGCGCTCATAGTTGGCGAATTCGAAGGCAGGCACATAAAAGCCGCCCTGCTGGCGCTGGAAGAACGAGACGGCAATCATCGTCGCGAACGGCACGACGAAGAAGACGATCAGCATCATCGCCGGGAAGAACAGCGGGCCGTAATCGCTCAGTTTTTGCGGGGCTTCGCGTCTCATTTGGCCAGCACCACGCAAACGTCGGGCAACAGCACTAAGCCAACCGGCTGGCCGACGGTCACGTCAGGCCGGGCACGCGGCGTCGAAACCGCAACGATCTGGCGGCCGGCAATATCGACGAAGGTTTCGATCGTGCCGCCGAGATCGCGCACGAAGGTGACGGTGCCGGACAGCGCACCGTTACCGGGTGCCGTCAGGTGCACGTCTTCCGGCCGGATCGACAGCGTCGCCTTGCGGACGCCCGCCCCGAGAGAAACGCCGGAAACCGGCTGGCCAAGCACCGCAACGCCACCGGTGCTGTCGGCTTCGGCCTCGAGCAGATTGGTCGAACCGATGAAGTCGGCAACGAACGTATCGGCCGGACGGCGGTAGATTTCGATCGGCGACGCCGCCTGGCGGATTTCGCCGCCCTTCATCACCACGACCGTATCGGCCATGGTCATCGCCTCGCGCTGGTCATGGGTGACGACGATGGTGGTGATACCGAGCTGCTGCTGCAATTGGCGCAGCTCAACCTGCATCGCCTCGCGCAGCTTGGCGTCGAGCGCCGACAGCGGCTCGTCGAGCAGGAACAGTTTTGGCGAGATCGCCAATGCCCGGGCAATCGCCACACGCTGGCGCTGGCCGCCGGACAGTTTCGAGACTGGCCGGTCAGAGTAACCGCCGAGATGGATCATCGATAGAAGTTCGTCGACACGCTTCTTCTGGTCTTCCTTCGGCGCGCCGCGAATGCGCAACGGATAGGCGATATTCTCGCCGACAGTCAGATGCGGGAACAGCGCCAGCGACTGGAACACCATGCCGAGATTGCGCTTGTGGGTCGGAACATGGGTGATGTCTTCGCCGTCAAGCTGGATCGTGCCGCCGGTCGGCAGGTCGAGGCCGGCGATCATCCGCAAGAGCGTGGTCTTGCCGCACCCGGATGGTCCGAGCATGCAGACGAACGTACCATGCGGCACCGTCAGCTCGACATTGTTGACCGCGGTGAAAGTCCCGAATTCCTTCGTGACATTGTTGAGGGCCAGGCCTGACATGTTGTTCCTTTTGAAAAACTTTCGGGGCATCACGGCAAGCATTCAAAACAGCATATGCCGCCTTCACCCCCCTCTGCCCCTTTGGGACATCTCCCCCTCAAGGGGGGAGATTATTCTTTTCCCTTATACTACCGAAACAAGGGACGCACAGAGTCTGCGGCTGATCTCCCCCCTTGAGGGGGAGATGTCGGCGTCGCCGACAGAGGGGGTAATCTACCCTCCGAGGCCAAATCAACCGACGATCAGTTCGGTCCATTTCTGGTTCAGCCAATCCGACTTCGTCTGGTAGAGATCGTAGCGCGGAATGATCGGCTCGATGTCGGACGAAACGGCCGCGAATTCCGCATCCGTCAGGTCGGTCAGCTCGCGCTTGACCGTCGGCGAGGTGCCGACCTTGCGCGACAGGATCGCCTGGATCGACGGCTGGCTCATGTAGTTGATGAACTGATGGGCCTCATCGACCTTGGTCGATGCGCGCGACAGCGCCCAGCAACCCGAGTCCTGAATGCCGCCTTCTTTGGGGAAGGTCGAGCGGACGGGGTTGCCGTCGGCAGCGGCAAGGCCGGTGACATCGTGATAGTACTGGCCCATCGGAATTTCGCCCGACTTCAGCGATTGTTCGAACTGGGCTTCGTCGCGATACCACAGGCGCACGTTCGGCTTGACTTCGGCCAGCTTGTCGAACGCCTTCTGGACGCCCTCTTCGGTATCCAGAGCATTGGTGCCGCCGAAGAAGGTCTTTGCCGTCACTTCCAGCAGGAAGGAGTTGGAGACCAGCGCCAGCAGACCGAGCTTGTCGGCATTTGCCGGATCCCAGAACGCCTGCCAGGAGGTTGGGGCTTCCTTGTAGACGTCGGTATTGGTCACCAGCGTGATGTACCAGGAGACGGCACCGATACCGGCAACGCGGCCGTCCGGATACTTGTTGACGAAACGGTCGATGAGGTTGGAACCGTTCGGGATCTTGGCCATGTCGAGCGGCGCCCAGAGATCGGTCGCCTGCCCCTTCAGCATCGCCACCTGCGACATCATCGAGACGTCGGCGGGAGCCTGGCCTGCCTTGGCTGCCTGGTCGAGTTGAACCAGCCATGCTTCGCCGGTCGGCTCGGCAATCGCTTCAATCGCGATACCGGTCGCCTTGGTGAAGTCAGGAAAGATGTTCTTGTCGAACGAATCCTTGAAGTAGCCGCCATAGACGCCGACCTTCAGCGACTTTTCCTGCGCGCGCAGGATCGACGGCATGGCCAGCATCGATACACCGGCAAGGCCAGCGCCGAGCACGGCGCGGCGGCCGATCGTCTGTTTGAGAAAATCTGTCATCGTGGTTCTCCTGTTTTATGCCGGCCGCTTTTTTAGCTTCCGGTCTGTTCCCAATTTTTGGCCCGGCTGGCAAGCCCCGGATCCCGGTTTGATCAGTGTTTTAGAGCCCGAAGCTCCAGCATTTTTGCGTATCGCGTCAGCGGAAAACACAATGCGAAATAAATCAGCGCAACAAAGCCATAGACCTTGAACGGTTCGAAGGTTGCATTGTTGATCGCATTCGAGGTCCGTACCAGTTCCTCAAATCCGATGATCGATGTCAAGGCTGTGCTTTTGATCAGCTGCACCAGAAAACCGACCGTCGGTGCCCGCGTCATGGCAAAGGCCTGTGGCAGGATGATCAGCCGCAACTGCTTGAGATAGTGAAGCCCCAGACTGCTGCCGGCATCCCATTGTCCAACCGGTACGGCCTGCACGCCGCCACGCCAGATTTCCGCCAGAAACGCGCTGGCGCAGAGCGTCAGGCCCAGCACGGCAGCCGTCCAGGGTTCGATGCGCAGGCCAAGCAGCGGCAGGCCGAAGAACAACAGAAACAGCTGCATCAGAAGCGGCGTACCTTGAAACAGGCCGATATAATATTCGGCAAACCGCTGCACCCAGCGCCGTTTGGAAATGCGCATGAACAGGATGAGCAGGCCGACAATGGTGCCGCCGGCAAAAGCGACGGCAGACAGCAGAATGGTCCAGCGCGCAGCCAACAGCAGATTGCGGATGATGTCCCAAAGGGTGAATTCGATCACGAGACGCCTCCGGAGAGGAAGCGGTTGCCGCTGGCGACAAGCAGGCGGCGCAGGCCGATACTCAAGGCGAGATAGACCAGCGTCACGATGAAATAGGTCTCGAAGGCGCGGAATGTCCGGGCCTGCAGAAGATCGGCCTCATAGGTCAGTTCACGCACGGCGATCTGCGAGACGACGGCCGATTCCAGCATCATGATGACGATCTGGCTGGTCAGCGCCGGGAAGATCACCTTCAAGGCCTGCGGCAGCACGATCTTGATGAAGACCTGGCGAGATCTCAACCCAAGCGCAAGGGCTGCTTCCTTCTGGCCTTTCGGCACCGCATCGAGACCGGCACCGACGATCTCCGTCGTATAGGCGGTCATGTTCAGGGTCATTGCCAGGATGGCGGCGACGACCGGGTCGAGACGGATGCCGAGGCTGGGCAATCCGAAATAGATGAAGAACAACTGCACCAGAAAGGGCGTGTTGCGGATGATCTCGACATAGCCGGCGATGGCACGGCGCAGCCACGCATGGCGGCTGCGTCGCCCGGCGGCGCCCAAAACGCTGAGCACGATGCCGGCAACAGCCGACACCGCGATCAGAAAGAGCGTCATGGCTGCGCCGCTGGCGATCAGCGAGACCGCATCGCCCAGCCAGCCGAAATCGAGCACATAGCCCAAAGGATCAATCCTTCAGGTTTTCAGGATTGAGCGGGACTTTCAGCCATGCCTCCGAGCTTGCATTCAGCTTGCCATCGGCCAGCATCTTGGCGACAGCATCGTTGATTGCCGCCTTCAGCCGGTCTTCGCCCTTGTTCAGCGCCAGATGCGACGGCGAGGTCAGGAGCTGGAATTTCTGTTCCGGCTTCAAGGCTTCCTGACGCGCCAGAACCTGGGCGCCGACATCGTTGCCGACGACCATCAGTTCGGTCTGGCCGGAGATGAAGGCCTGGATCACCGAGTTATAGTTGTCGAAACGTTTGATATCGGCATCCTTGGGGGCTGCTTCCGTCAGCGAGGTATCTTCCAGCGTGCCGCGATTAACGGCGATGCTCTTGCCGGCAAGATCGTCCTTGCCTTTGACTTGCATGGCAGCCGGACCGATCACGGCAATATAGTACGGCGCATAGGCGGCGGCGAAATCGATGACTTCGGCGCGTTCCTTGCTGAAGCCGACGCTGACCAGCATATCGACGCGCTTCTCGGTGAGATACGGGATACGGTTCTGGCCGGTGACCGGCACCGGAACCAGCTTAACCTTGAGGGCGTCGGCAATGTACTGCGCCACATCGATGTCATAACCCTTGAGGCTCATGTCGGCGCTGGCAGACGAGAAAGGCGGGAAATCGGCAAAGACGCCGACGTTCAGCACCCCAGCCTTGGTGATGTCGTCGATGGCATCGGCATTGGCGGCCGATGCGAAACCGAGAACGGCACCGCTGAGCATCAGCGCGGCGGTGAAACCGGATTTAAAGCTTGAGAGTTTGGCCATTGTATTCCCCTTTGTGATTTTTGTTTGCGATAGGCACGGCGCAGTAGGTAGTTTTTCCCAACCCGTAACCGGGACGGGAGAGATATTGGTAGGCGACCTCTTCTCCCCTGCGGGGAGAAGTGCCGAGCTCATGCGAGGCGATGAGGGGGCCGCGCATCGATTATCGCGCCAGCGGCCCGCTCATCCGGCCCTTTGGGCCACCTTCTCCCCGCCGGGGAGAAGGGAAAAACCGCCCCTAGTCCCTTGTGCCGTTGACGAACGGGCTGAACACCATGAGGCTGAGGATTTCGAACAGGACTTGCGAGCCGACATGCGCGGTGTTGGTGGTTGAATCATACTGCGGCGCGACTTCGACGACGTCGCCGCCGACCAGGTTCAGCCCCTTCAGGCCGCGGATCAACTCCAGCACTTCGCGGGTGGTGAGACCGCCGATTTCCGGCGTGCCCGTGCCCGGCGCAAAGCTCGGATCGACGCTGTCGATATCGAAGGACAGATAGGTCGGGCCATCGCCGACGATCTTCTTGGCCTTCTCGATGATCGCCGGAATGCCCATGCCGGTGACTTCCTCGGCATGAATGACGGTCATGCCGGACTCGTAGGAGAACTCCCAGAGATATTCAGAGGAGCCGCGAATGCCGATCTGGATGGTGCGGGTCGGATCGAGCACGCCATCGAGCACGGCGTTGCGGAACGGCCCGCCATGGTGGAACTTGGTGAGATCGTAGGCACCACCGGTATCGCAATGAGCGTCGATATGGATCATGCCGACCGGACGCTTCTTCCCGACGGCTTTCAGGATCGGATGGCTGATCGAGTGATCGCCACCAACCGACAATGGCACGACGCCGGCATCGACGATCTGGTTGATGCGCTTTTCGATGTCGTCATGGCTGAGTTCCAGCCGGTAGCGGCTCTGGAACGGCACGTCGCCGATATCGGCCACGCGCAGGTCATGCACAGGGGCGCAGCCGAGCACATGATTGTAGGGGCCGATACGTTCGATGGTGCGCATGGCGCGCGGCCCAAAACGCGAACCCGGACGGTTGGTGACGCCGAGATCCATCGGCACGCCGACAATGGCGACCTGCAGATTGCCGAAATCCGGCTCATTGGCATCGACGGGCACATAAGGCGCCATCAGGAACGTCGGAACGCCGGAATAGGGCGCCAGGCGCGTGCCGTTCTTGGAGAAGATCTTGTCGGCAACCTTGCGGAAGGTCGGGTCGAACATTTCGCCGCCATGGGCTTCGCCGTACTTCGCCTTCAGTTCGTTGAGCTTGCTGTCATCCCACGCCATATCCGCCTGACCTTCTATTGGGCCTGGAAAGACGTGCGATTCCGGGCGGTTACCGAGCGTGAAATGAGATGCTCTGACCGCTGAAAGCCGGAAAACGGTCCCTGTTTGCCAGAGATGGGTCCGGATGCATGTTCCCCAGGCTTTTGCCTTTGTTGATCCTATTAGCAAACAAATTGATTGGAAAATCAATTGACATTGTTATAGCGTTTGATGTGAGAAAAACTAACATTGCTGTTGACGCCGTGGAGCGCATTGCTTGTCCAGCCGCCTGCCCCCGCTGAACCCCTTGCGCGCCTTCGAGGCGACCGCGAGGCGTGGTTCGGTTTCGGCTGCGGCCCGCGAGCTCAACGTCACGCACGGGGCAATCAGCCATCAGATAAGAGCGCTGGAACTCTCCTTCAACGCCGCCCTGTTCGAGCGTGGCGGCAAGCGCTTGAAGCTGACCTCGCAGGGCGCCCTGCTTCTGCCTGCCGTCACCCACGCTTTCGAAGGCATTGCCGCTGCCACCGCCGCCATGACCCGGCCGACCACCAGCGGCGAATTGCGCATCGTCTGCGTGCCTGCCCTTTTGTCATTCTGGATGATCCCCCGTCTGCATCAGTTCACCGAGCAGTTCCCCGACGTGCAGCTGACGCTGATCGCCTCCAACGATGCGGCCAACCTGTTTTCCGCCGATGTCGATATCTGCCTGCTCTATGGCGACGGCAACTGGCCGGATTGCTGGGCGCGGCTGTGGAGCCGGCTGGAACTGTTTCCGGTCGTCAGCCCGACGCTCCTCAACATGCGGCCGTTGCGTTCGCTGCGCGACCTGCGCGACCATGTCATCCTGCATGGCGATGACGGGCGCGAGTGGAACACCTGGCTTGCCGCCGCCGACGGTATCGGCATCCAGCGCGGACGCCAGCATTTCATGAGCGACGCCCGGCTTTCGACCGAAGCAGCCCTGCACAATCAGGGGGTGGCGCTCGGCGATACGATCACGGCCGGCAGCCTGATTGCCAAGGGCGAACTGATCGCGCCTTTCGATCTCACCGTACCCGCCAACGACGCCTTCTACGTCGCCTGCCGCAATGAGGTGCGGGCGGCACCGATCGTCAAGGTCTTCATCGACTGGCTGTTTTCAGCCCTTGAAAACGACCCTATGCCGGAGCTACAGACCTCGGCACGCACCATCATTCGCGCCCGGACCCAAAAGGTCAGCGCGCCAGAACGGATACCCGCCAAGGACAGTTTCCAGCCCGTCTCCTCTCCCGCGCGAACCAGGCGTCCCGAGCCGACGCCGAAACGCAGAACCAAATCTTAGAACACCAAAGCCTTAGAACCACAGGACAAGCCGATGCCGCATTTCAATCCGCTGATCGCCAAGCTCTCGCCGCCGCCAGTGCCTTCCGTGCTCGCCTGGGCCAAGGCCTATGATGGGTCGCGTGGACCGCTGATCGATCTCAGCCAGGCCGTTCCCGGCTATCCTGCCCACCCGGACATGCTGCAATGGCTGGGTGAGGCAGCCGCTTCTCCCGCGTTCACCGGCTATGGCGCGATCGAAGGCGAAGAGGTTTTGCGCAGCACCTATGCGGAGCATGTGTCCGGCCTCTACGGCGCCACGGTCGGCGCAGACAATATCCACGTCACCTCCGGCTGCAACCAGGCCTTCATCTGCACGGTCATGGCGATTGCCGGTGCCGGCGACACGGTGCTGATGACCAATCCGTTCTATTTCAACCAGCAGACAACGCTGGCCATGCTCGGCATCGGCATCGAACTGGTGCCTTGCGATGCGGGGGATGGCTTCCTGCCGGATGTCGAGGCGATCGCCGCAGCCCTGAAGCCCGGCATCCGCGCCCTGGCGCTGGTCACGCCGAACAATCCGACCGGCGCCGTCTATCCGCCGGCGCTGCTGCGCCGGATCTACGATCTCTGCCGCGCCAACGGCACCTGGCTGATCCTCGACGAGACCTACCGCGATTTTCTGCCCGAAGGCAGCGGCGCGCCGCACGATCTTTTGGCCATCGAAGGGTGGCAGGACAGTCTCGTCTGCCTCTACAGCTTCTCCAAATCCTTCTGCATTCCCGGCCACCGGCTGGGCGCCATCACGGCGGGACCGGCCGTGGTCGAGCAGGTCGCAAAGATCATGGACAACCTCCAGATCTGCGCGCCGCGCTCGGCCCAGGCGGCCGTCGCAAGGGCCATTCCGGCGCTCGGCGAATGGAGGGCCGGCAACCGCGCCGAAATCGCCACCCGTGCTGATGCGCTGAGAGAGGTGATGAGCAGGCTCAAGGGCTGGAAGCTGCAGGCGATCGGCGCCTATTTCGCCTATATCCGTCATCCCTATCCGGATATCCGCTCGGAATTCGTGGCGGAAAAACTGGCGAAGATCGCCGGCATCGTCTGCCTGCCGGGTGATTATTTTGGTGAGGGACAGGAAGGCTACCTGCGTTTCGCCTTCGCCAATGCTGACGCACCGACGATCCTGAAGCTCGAGGAACGGCTCTCGGGCTTCAATCTTCCAGGTATCTGAGCAACAGAAAAATCAGCCTCGACGGGCGATCAGGATACCGGCCAGCACGATTGCCCCGCCGATGGCCTGCATCAGCCCGACCGGCTCGCTGAGCAGCAGCCAGGCAAGGATCGCCGCCACCACCGGCTGCAACAGCAGTGTCAGCGACGAAAACGCTGGCGGCAGAAAGGCGAGCGCATAGATGATCAGCCCCTGCCCGCCGGCATGGCTGATGAAGGCCAGGCCGATCAGCATCGCCCAACCGAACAAGGCGGTGGGCATGAAACTGGCTTCGAAAAAGAAGGCGATCGGCAGCATGCAGACCGCAGCCGATCCCGTGCTCCAGATCATGATGCGGTTGGTGGAAAAGCGGCTGCGCAACCGGCCGATCGACAGGATATAGCCGGCATAGAAAACCGCAGCCAGTGCCGCTGTCGCATCCCCCGCCAGCTGACCGTCGCCCAGCGCCATCGGGCCGCCCTTCAGGATCACCACGCCCGCCAGCGCAGTCGCCAGCCCCGTGATGAACACGCCGCTGACGCGGGCGCGAAACAACAGCCATGAGCCCAGCGTCACGAAGATCGGCGCCAGGTTGGCCAGCAGTGTCGCGTTGGCAACCGAGGTCATATGCAGCGCCAGATGCCAGGCAGCGAGATCGACCGCGAGGAAGACGCCGGGCAACACCAGCAGACCGTAATCGACCCATCCGGCCGGGCGTTGATCCGTGACAGTATTTGCTGTTGCCCTCGACCAGATCAGCAGCGGCAGAAGCGCCAGCGCCACCCGCCAGAACGCCGTCGCCATCGGCCCGACTTCCGACAGTCGCACGAAGATGGGGGAACCGCCGATCGCAGCACCGCCGATCAGCAGCGCAATCAACGCAAGCCGGTTGGCAGAAGACGACACGGGTTTCGACGATGAGGGGAGCGCGGTGTCCGACACGAATGCTGTCCAATACAAAAACGGGCGCAACATGTGTATGCCGCGATAATGCATCGAGGGTATCAGAACGGTTCGCGGGGAAACATCAACTTCCGTGCATGGAATGATCAGAAACGGTGAACTGAGGCCCAAAGATGCGGCCGCGCGATGCAGTTGATCACTGCACGCCAAGCCCTCGTCCCCGCCCATGAAACACCGGTGCGATCGGTCGGGCGCTTTTTAGACAAGCGCAACAGTTGAGAGGAAGCGCTACCGATGCGAGAAAGATAAATCGAATTTTCTTGCCGCCGTCAAAGGTCCGGCGGCAAGAATTTCGATTTATCTGGCCTACTCGGTGGAGCCTAATTTAGGCAGCGTCCGGCCGGTGAACCGTCTTCACTTCGAGGAAATCCTCAAGCCCGAACATGCCGCCTTCGCGGCCGTTGCCGGATTGCTTGTAGCCGCCGAACGGGCTGCCATAGCGATGCGCACCACCGTTGATATGCACCATTCCGGCGCGAAGCCGCGAGGCGACACGTTCGGCCCGCTTCGGGTCGCCGGTCTGGACGTAAGCTGCGAGACCGTAATTGGTGTCGTTGGCGATCTCGATCGCTTCCTCTTCCGTCTCGAACGGCATGATGGCGAGCACCGGGCCAAAAACCTCTTCGCGGGCAATACGCATGGTATTGTTGACGTCGGCAAAGATTGTCGGCTTGACGAAATAGCCGGTCTCGAAACCGTCCGGCTTGCCGGCACCGCCGACGAGAACGCGGGCCCCTTCGGCGATGCCGGCCTCGATCAAAGCCTGCACCCGGCCGAACTGCACATCGCTGACCAGCGGCCCGATATGACTGCCTTCCTCGGCCGGATTGCCGACCCTGGCCTCTTTTCCCACCCGCGTGGCGATTTCGATGGCCTTGTCATAGACCGACTTCTGCACCAGGAGACGGGTCGGCGCATCGCAGGACTGGCCGGAATTGTTGAAGCATTCCAGTACGCTACCGGCAACACGATCTTCAAGGTCGGCATCTTCGAAGACGATGTTCGGCGACTTGCCGCCGAGCTCCAGCGTCACGCGCTTGACCGTTTCGGCTGCGTCCTTGCTGACAGCGATGCCGGCGCGGGTCGAGCCCGTGAACGACATCATGTCGACGTCCTTGTGCTTGGAAAGCGCTGCACCGACATTCAGGCCATCGCCGTTGACGAGGTTGAAGGTGCCCGCCGGGAAACCGGCCTCATGCACCATTTCCGCATACAGCATCGCGTTCAGCGGCGTGAATTCGGAAGGCTTCAAGACGCAGGTCGAGCCGGTCGCAAGTGCCGGAACAACCTTCAGCGCGATCTGGTTGATCGGCCAGTTCCAGGGCGTGATCAGGCCGCAGACACCGACCGGCTCGCGCAGCATGACATCGCCGTTCGGCAGCACTTCGCGGGTGTGCAGGCGCTTCAGCGCATCGATGAAGCCCTGGAGATGGCCAACGCCGACATCAGCCTGCTGCTCGCGGCTCATCGACAGCGGTGCACCAAGCTCGAGCGTGATCGTCTGCGCCATTTCCTCGTAGCGGCGCTTGTAGATGGCCAGCAGCTTTTCCAGAAGCGCCAGCCGCTCTTCCGTCGTGGTGCGGCTATAGGTGGCAAAAGCCTTTTTGGCGGCAGCAACGGCACGGTCGATATCACCGGCGCTTCCCATGGAAATCACCGCGACCGGCTTTTCCGTTGCCGGGTTCAGGACCTCGAGATCGTTGGGTACGAGCGGGGCGACCCATTCGCCGTTGATATAGAACTTGCGTTTGTCGAGCATGCTTCTTGTCCTTCCCGTCAGGTCGTCTTCTGTTTTTCGTTGAGCCAACCGGTGATCGATTGGCGGTAGCGTTCACCGCTGAAAATCCGTTTGAGACGCCACAGCGATTGCTGCGGTCGCAGTCAACTCCCTCCCTTTCGTGGAGAGAGGCAGACCTCCCGAACCAAGGCTACGATATCGCAGAGACTGACGGCAAGGGGGATGATCTGGCCGTCCATCGCCGCCGTGGATTGCGGCATATGCGCCACGAGGCCAAATCGGCTGAATTGGCGGTGTCAGATGACAGCGGCAATGCTCGGCTTGCTGTCCATGAGCATCTTTCCCGCACACCCAGAAAAACCAAAGCCCCTGCATCCGGAAGGATCAGGGGCCTGATAAAAACATCGACGATAGGGCGCCTGTAAACTCAGATCGCGCCGCAGACCATTGCTGTGACGAAGAGAAAGGCGGCGGCTAACGCCGTGGCCTGCGCGGCCATCGTCCAGGAAAAATGCGGCACCGAATGCGCACCGTAGCTCACCGGGCTTTTCTGCATGACTGGTTTCGAACCTTGCATTCTGTCCTCCACGTGAGTTGCTGCAGATGGCCTGCCGCCGGTATGGCTGCAGTCCGTTGTCCTTTTCTCCGTTATTTTACACCAAGTTTATAGATATTATTTTCTGCTTTTGGCGGCGTGCGGGGAAAAACCAACCTGAACACTCATTTCCATGTGGTGAAACATCCTCAAACGCTCAATGCTCCCGCTCGATTTCCCTCTGCTGGACCAGCCGAGACCAGCGCTCGCTGAACCACGGCGTCAAAAGAGAGACGTCCGCCTGGCTATGCCGCTTGGTCAGCGCGCTGTCGGTTTCGGTTGAGGTCCAAACCTTGAACGTCGTCAAGTCGTGCTTTCCGAATGTCTGGATCAGCGGGATATCGGCAGCGTCGCGTCCTCTGGCGACAGCGATGCGGCCAATTCGCGGAACGTTATGGCGTGCGTCGAACGTGTACCAGCGGTCATCGAGGAACACCTCGAACCAGGCATTGAAATCCATCGGCGCCGGGTTGTCCGTCTCGCCGAGATCGCTCATGTAGCCGTTGACGTAACGCGCCGGCATGTTCATGGCCCGGCACAATGTGACGGCGAGGTGCGCATAGTCGCGGCACACCCCTGCCCGTTCCTCATGCGCCTCCATCGCGGTGCGCAGCGTCGCGGTATAACCGTAGCTGAAGGTCAATCGCTGGTGGACGTAATCGCAGATCGCCTGCACTCGCGCCCAGCCAGGTTCCACCTCACCGAACAAACGCCAGGCAAGAGCGCCAAAACGGTCGGTTTCGCAGTAACGGCTGGCGGAAAGATAGGACAGGCATTCAGGCGGCAGCTTTTCGACGGGTACGGCCCGAGCGTTACGGTTCACCGGATCCGGCCGCCCGCTGTCCTTGATAACGGCATCATACGTGAGGCGCAGGCCGCCTGCAGGGATTACCATCCGCATGCAGACATTGCCGAACAGATCGGTCACCTCCCCCATTTTCACCACGGGATCTGAAATCGGCCCGTGTTCGCTGACGATATCGTGCCGCCGTGCACGATCGACGGACAGAAAGGTCATCATCGGGGTCGGCTGACTGCAACTGATGCCTATCTCGTAACCCAACCGAATGAACATGTGCTACCTCCATCACACGGCAGGAACGGACATCCTGCGGATTTGTTCCGGTTTCATGTCTGTAAAAATAACGGCCGGACGAGCCTCTGTTGCTGGTTACGCTGCTGTCAGGCCTGACGCATACAAGGGCAGTCAATTGCGCAAGTGGATGCACTCGAAAATGGAAGAGATGGCCTGTACGGCACACATGGTTCTCACGTGTGCGACAGGTGGATATGCTAGTTGAAATTGCAAAAACCAGCAATGTCCGCAGGCATGGTTGCGCCGCATATGCACCGGAAAATTTGCAGGCACCACAACTGCCCGTGAGAGAAATTTGCATGCGCCGGATGACTTCCCGCACCCCCCCTCTATATGCTGCATTTCGTTGAGCCCGCCCGTCATAACATTTGAGAGCGTATGGACAGTCAGTCGCCTTTGTTTCCCCTCGCCGAGGGAAAGATTCCAGCAAAACTCGCCGCCAGTGAAATGCTGGGCCGTTTCAATCGAACCGATTGGAAGACGACGGGCCTTGGCGCAGCGGAAACGTGGCCCCATGCATTGAAGGCAGCCTGCCGGATGATGCTCGCGTCGCCGATCCCGATGGCCTTGCTGGCCGGGCGCGAGGGCATCATGCTCTACAATGACGGCTATATCGCCATCGCCGGCGGGCGGCACCCCGACTGTTTTGCAGCGTCTGTCCTATCCGCCTGGCCGGAGGTCGCAGAATTCAACGCCGATATCATCGGCCGTGTCTTTTCAGGCGAAAGCCTCTCCTACGAAGACCAGAGCTTCACCTTTCACCGCAACGGAACCGCCGAAAGCGTCTGGCTCGATCTCGACTACAGCCCCATCCTGGATGACGACGGCAGCGCTGTCGCCGTGCTCGCCCTTGTCGTCGAGACCACCAAGAGGGTGATGACCGAACAGGAGCTTGCCCAAAGTCGCGAACAGCTTTCGCTCGCGCTCGCCAGTTCCGCCATCGTCGGCACCTGGGACTGGCACGTCCCGGAGGATCGGGTCTATTCCGACGAAAAGTTCGCGCGGCTTTACGGGGTCGATCCGCAGGTTGCCAGCCACGGCACGCCCATCGCCGATTTCGTCAGAACCATCCATCCCGACGACCTTCAATCGGTTTCCACCGCCATGCAGAGCGCGGTGGAAACGGGCGGCCGTTTTTCCATGGAATATCGCCTCGTTCAGGAGGATGGCAGCATCAAATGGGTCCTTGCCGAAGGACAGCCGTTGATCGATCGGAATGGACTGTGTACCCGCTTCCCCGGCGTGTCCGTCGATATCACCGCGCAAAAGGAAGCCGTCGAGGCGCATGCCCGTTCGGAAATCGGATTCCGCACCCTTGCCGATGCCATGCCGCAGATGGTCTGGTCGACACAGCCGGACGGTTTTCACGACTATTACAATGCCCGCTGGTATGAGTTTACCGGCGTCCCGGCCGGATCGACCGATGGGGAAGGCTGGAACGGCATGTTCCACGAGGAGGACCAGGATCGCGCCTGGACTGCGTGGCGGCATTCGTTGCAGACCGGCGACGCCTACCAGATCGAGTATCGGCTGCGCCACCACACCGGTGTCTACCGCTGGGTGCTGGGACGGGCGCTGCCGATCCGCGACGAGAAGGACAAGATCACCCGCTGGTACGGCACCTGCACCGATATCCACGACACCAAAATGGCCTTGGCCGAGCGCGAGATTGTCGCCCATGAACTGAGCCACCGGATCAAGAACATATTCTCTGTGTTGAGCGGCATCATCAGCCTTTCGGCCCGTTCAGCACCTGAATCACGAAATTTTGCCGATCTGCTGCGCAATCGCATCGAAGCCATGGGCCGCGCCCATGATTTTGTGCGTCCGCACAGCAGGACGTCACGACCGATCGAGGTGGAAACCAGCATCTTTGGCCTCTCGCAGCGGCTGCTGGAGCCCTATGGCCTGGAGGAGATGGACAATCGCATCGTCTTTGTCGGCGACGACACCATCATCGGCGACAGCTCGGCCACGCCCTTGGCGCTTCTGCTGCACGAGCTGGCGACAAACTCGGCCAAATATGGCGCATTATCCCATGCCGCCGGCCGCCTGACCATTGCCGGTCACCACGACGCGGAAAACTATGTGCTGGAATGGAAGGAAAGCGGCAATCCGGTTTGCGTGCGCCAACCTGAGCAGGAAGGGTTTGGGTCGCGGCTGATGAAGATCAGTGTCGAAGGCCAACTCGGCGGGCAATTCCAGCGTCAATGGGACGAGGACGGGGTGCGTGTGCGCGTGTCGGTGCCGGTGGCCTCGATCCTGCGCAGCAGCAAGCTGGCAGCGCGGTCATGACACCGCGCTTGATCAATGATTACTGAAAAACCCGCAAACGTGGCGGCACGTCGGCAGCAAGAGAATTGCGCTTGGCAACGGCATAGCTGACGACTTGGCGAAGCTCGTCTTCGCCCACCGGCTTTGAAATGACACCAACTGTTCCTGGAACGCCATCTGCGAGCTGGGACGGGTTTGCGGTCATGAACAGAACCGTGACGCCATGCTGTTCGGCCAGCGTCCGGCCGATTTCCGTTCCTGTGGGTCCATCGCGAAGATTGAGATCGACCAGGGCGATATCGGCAAAAGGCGCAAGATTGAACGCCGACGCCTTGTCCGCCGCAATGCCGATCGGGTTATGCCCCAGTTCGGCCACCAGATATTCGATTTCGGTCGCCACGAAAATTTCGTCTTCGACCACTAGGATTTTGCAACTCATTCCAAAACTCTCGTACATCATGTCTGTTGTGCGAAGGGGAATTACCCGTTGTTGTGCCCCTTGTCCGCGCGGCTTTCCGGTCCGGTCAAAGAGATATGGATCGTTTGTATCGGCCAACCAGCCCCATCATTACGCGTACAGGATAAATATTTCTGAATTCCCGGCATCCGCCGGATACAGCCATATCAACCCTTCGATGTCGGCAAACGCCCGCACTTCCGGATTGTTCCAAGCCACATGCGTAATACATGCAGTATCCACAGCTTGTGATGATGCAAAGCGTGAGCCTCGCCGGATAGCCGTTCAAACCCGTTTCCACGGTGAACTAAAACATCAGCAGCGCTCGCAGATCGTTGACATTGGTGCCGGTCGGACCCGGCACGAAAAGATCGCCACTGGCGCTGAACGCGCTCCAGGCGTCGTGGCGGGCGAGATGATCGCGGGGATCGGCGCCTGCCGACCGCATGCGGCTTGCGGTGGAACCATCGGCAAACGCCCCGGCATTGTCCTCCGACCCGTCGATGCCGTCGGTATCGGCGGCCAGCGCATGAACACCATCGACACCATCGATATCCAGCGCGAAGGACAGCAGGAACTCGCTGTTGCGGCCGCCCTTGCCATAGTCATCGCCCGAGATCGTCACCGTGGTTTCGCCACCGGAAAGGATCACCACCGGCTTTGTGAATGGCCGGTTGTGCAGCGCGGTTTCGCGGGCGATCGCCGCGTGCATCCGGCCGATATCGCGGGCCTCGCCTTCGATGGCGTCCGACAGGATGACCGCCTCGACACCCAGTGCCCGCGCTCGTGCCGCAGCCGCCTCAAGCGAGACTGCCGCCGACGCAATGATGTGGTGCTGCTGGTTGGCGAACACAGGATGATCCGGCTCCGGTGCGGCGGCATACTCCGATCCAAGATGCCGCATGACCGCCTCGGGCAAGATCATCCCGTAACGGCTGACAATCGCCAGAGCATCCGCAGGCGTCGAAACATCGGCAATCGTCGGGCCGGAGGCGACAAAGGCCGGGTTGTCGCCGGGAACATCGGAAACGATCAGGCTGACGACCCGCGCCGGTGCGGCAGCAAACGCCAACCGTCCGCCCTTGATGCGGGAGACATGCTTGCGCACCACGTTCATCGCCGAGATCGGCGCCCCGCAGGCCAGCAGCGCTTTGTTGACCGCGATTTCGTCAGCCAATGTCAGGCCGTCAGGCGGAGCCGGCAGAAGCGACGAGCCACCGCCGGACACCAGTGCGACCACCAGATCGTCCGGCGTCAGTCCCTCGATCAGCCGCAGCAATTCCGCCGATCCCGCAAGCCCCGCCTCGTCCGGCACCGGATGGGCCGACTGCAGCACGCGGATGCGCTTGCAGGGCGCGACTGGGCCATGGCGGGCAACGACTGCACCTTCCAAAGGGCTATCCCACAGGCTTTCGAACGCCGCCGCCATCTGGCTTGCCGCCTTGCCCGCTCCAACAACGATCGTCCGGCCTTTGGGCTTTTCCGGCAGATGGGCGCGGATTGCCGCCAAGGGATCGGCAGCTTCAACGGCAGCTTCAAACAGGCTCGTCAGAAAGGCACGTGGTTCGACGATCATCAAAAATCAGCCCGCAATCTCAAGGTCATAGACGAAGACGCCGTCGATCCCGCCTTCGGTTGCCGCAACGATCCGGCCACCGGCCTTTTCATGCGCGGGATGGACGAGATAGGCATCGCGCGCGCCCGCATCGGCGAAATCGATGATGAAGCCGCTATTGTAACCCTTGCCGAGCCCTTCCGGGCTGACATTGGCACCGGCTGTGAAGGTGAGGTAGCCGGGAACCAGTTGTTGCAGCGCGGCGATGTCGGCCAGGATCGACTGCCGCTCGGCATCGGCAACGGTTGACTGGAAGCGGATGAAAACACAGTGGCGGATCATGGCAGGCTCCTATCGGATATCGGCGCGCGCCCGCGGCCGCTGGTCGTTGCGCTCATGGCTGAAGATGGTGGCGGGCAGCGGTTGCCGCTCGCGGATAATGTCTGAGCCCTTCTCACCCATCATGATGGTCGGTCCATTGGTATTGCAAGAGGGAACACGCGGCATGACCGAACTATCGCAGACGCGCAGGCCTTGCAGTCCGTGTACCTTCAGATCCAGCCCGACAACGGCATCGGCGCCTGTGCCCATCTTGCAGGTACCGACCGGGTGATGATCGGTCTTGGCATTGGCGCAGCCATACTCGAACAGTTCCTCATCGGTCATTACCTTCGGCCCCGGCAGCCGCTCGGCCATGATGAAGGGTTTCAGCGCCTGCTGCTGGAAGATTTCGCGGGCAATCTTCAGGCCTTCCAGCGACATCTTGCGATCATGCGGATCGCTCCAGTAATTCGGATCGATCAGCGGGGCTGCGGCCGGATCGGACGACGAGAGCCGCACCGTGCCGCGCGAGCGCGGATGCAAATAGGCTGAATTTAGCGTCACGCCGGCATTCTTCAGTTTCTCAACACCGGCCTCGATGCCGGACCCGAGCCCCAGGTGGAACTGGATATCCGGCGAGCGCGCATTCGGATCGGCATACCAGAAGCCGCCGGTCTCGAACAGCGACGAGGCGACCGGACCGGAGCGGAACAGCACATATTGCAGGCCGGCCCAGACGGTACGGTGCAACTTTGCCACGCCATCATAGGTATGGTCGCCGGTGCATTCGGAAATCACGAACAGGTCGAGATGATCCTGAAGATTGCTGCCGACACCCGGTAGATCATGTTTCACATCGACGCCAACCGAGCGCAGGTGGTCGGCCGGGCCGATACCCGACTGCTGCAGCAGTTTCGGCGATCCGATGGCACCGGACGACACTAGCACCTCACGCTCGGCCCGGATGATTTCCAGCCCCTTTGCGGTCGCGACCTCGACGCCGACAGCGCGCGTTCCCTCCAGCATGATCCGCGTCACCCGCGTGCCGAGCCGCACCGTCAGGTTCTTGCGGGTCCGGATCGGATTGAGATAGGCAAGCGAGGCCGAGGAGCGGCGGCGGTTGCGCTGGGTCAGCTGGTAGAAGCCGACACCGGCCTGCTGTTTGCCGTTGAAATCGTGGTTGTAGGGAATGCCGAGTTCCTGGCCCGCGCGGATATAGGCATCGCAGATCGGCAGGCCCGATACCGGCATGGAGACCCCGAGCGGGCCGCCATAGGAATGATAGTCGTCAGCGAAGCGCTGGTTGTCTTCCGAGCGTTTGAAATAGGGTAGAACGTTGCGGTAATCCCAGCCGGTGCAGCCGTCTTCGCTGGCCCAGAGATCGTAATCCGCCGCATTGCCGCGCGTATAAAGCTGCGCATTGATCGACGAGCCGCCGCCGATCACCTTGGCCTGCGTATAGCGCAGCACCCGGTTCTTCATATGCTTCTGCGGCACGGTCTCCCAGCCCCAGCTGGCGACACCCTTGGTCATCTTGGCAAAGCCTGCGGGCATATGGAATAGCGGATTCCAGTCGCTACCACCCGCCTCAAGCAGCAGCACCTTGACGTCAGCGTCTTCGGTCAGGCGATTGGCAAGCACGCACCCGGCCGGTCCGGCACCTGTGATGATGTAGTCGTAGGTCATGTCTTGGTCCTTAAAATCCAATCACCGAGGGTGGTTTGCCCCTCATCCCTGTCGGGCACCTTCTCCCCGCAAACGGGGAGAAGGATCGTGCCGCAAACTCCATAGTCCCCTCTCCCCGTTTACGGGGAGAGGGTTAGGGTGAGGGGCAATCCCCAGAAAGTCACTCGCCTAAAGCCGCCCGATCGACAGCCCGCCGTCGGCATTGACAATCGATCCGGTGGCAAAACCAAAACTGCCGTTTGCCAATGCGGCGACCATGCGGCCGATATCGTCGGCCTCGCCCCAGCGCCTCATCGGCACCAGCCCGCCGTCGATCAGCGCGTCGTATTTGGCCGAAACACCGGCCGTCATGTCGGAGCGGATAATGCCGGGCCGAACCTCAAAGACCGAGATACCGGTATCGGCAAGCCGCAGCGCCAGCCCTTGCGAAAACGCAGCGAGCCCAGCCTTGCTCATGCAGTAATCCAGCCGCTCCGGCGACGTCATCGCCGCCGAAACCGAGGTGATATTGATCACCGAACGAGGTCCGCTGACACCTGTTGCAAGCATGGCCTTGACCACGGCCTGCGTGAAAAACACCGTGCCCCGCAGATTGGTGCCGATGATCGTGTCGAAGTTTTCCGGTGCCAGATCGAGGAAGTCCCCGCGCACCACCGATGCCATACCGGCATTGTTGATGAGGCAATCGATCCCGCCGAATTGCGCCAGAACCGCATCAACGGTCGCCTGATGTCCGGAAAGATCGGAAATATCCGCCTTCAGGAAAATCGCCTTGGCGCCGAGTGCCGCCAACTCTTCCAGCACGCTAGAAACCTGATCGGCATCGCCGATACCGGTGATGGCAATGTCAAAACCGTCCTTCGCCAGCGCCCGCGCTATGCCCAAGCCGATGCCCCGGCGGCCGCCGGTGACGATGGCAACGGGGCGTTTATGAGCGCTCATGCCGCCAGATCCTTCGCGATGATGTGATCGGCGACACGCAACGCCTGTGCAGCGATGGTGAGAGCCGGATTGACGGCCGCCGAGGTCGGCAGGCAGCTGGCATCGACCACAAACAGGTTTTGATGATCGAACGCGCGGCAGTAGATATCGAGCGGCGCCGAAGCCGGATCGTTGCCCATGCGCACCGTGCCGCATTGGTGCGACGGCGTGCGCTTGTCGAAAGGTTGTGAGAGCACGATCGGATAGCCCGCAGCCTTGAAATGTGCACGCATCTTCGCCTCAAGCCCGGACAATGCCTCCATGTTCGAGCGCTTCCACTGCATGATGATGCCCTTGCCGTCGACCATGATGCGGCTTTCGGGGTTCGGGAGGTCCTCCGTCATCATGTACCAGTCGACGGCGTGGCCGGCCATGAAGTCGAGTGCGAAGCGTGGCGCGTAACGCGGCGCATTGGCCTTGAGGATGTCTCCGTTGATCTTGCCGAGCAGCTGGACATTGCCGAGTGGCAGGCCATCGCGGCCACCGGTCAGGTAATAATCGTTCAGCATCAGCGTCTTCTGGTAAACGCTGTCATTGCGCCGGAACGGGTTGATCGCCAACATGGCGCTGCAATTGTGGTTCATGAAGTTGCGGCCGACCTGATCGGAGCGGTTGGCAAGCCCCTTGCCGTCGCCGGAGCGCAGCAGGATCGCGGCGGAATTGATCGCGCCCGCCGACAGGATCACCAGCTTCGGGGACAACCGTTTCCTCTCGCCCTTGTGGGTGTAGTGTACAGCCTCGATCCGCCCGCCCGGCCCGGCTTCGAGCGTCTCCACATAAGCGGAGGTGATCAGCTCGATATTCGGGTCCTTCAGCGCAGCAGTGAGCGGCGCGGTCTCGGCGTCCTTCTTGCCCTTGCCGGTGTTGGGAAACCCGTCCCAGGGTGTGCGTCCGCCGGCCAGCCAGGCGTCGATGTCAACGCCGAGCGGCAATGTCGCCGGATGGAGCCCCTGCGCCTTCAGCTCAGCGCGGGCGCGGGCGATGGCCGGCTCGTCCGGCACGGGACCGTGAGAATAGGGCGTCGAGTGGGTAGGCTCGGTCGGATCCTGACCAAGCTCGCCACGCACCTCGAACAGCCGTTCCGCTTTGCCGTACCATGGCTCCAGCTCCGCGTAGGGAAAGGGCCACGCCGGCGAGACCCCGCCGAGATGCTGCATCTCGGTAAAGTCCTCGGCGCGGTAGCGCAGCAGCACCGCACCGAAGAGCTTGGAATTGCCGCCGACGAAGTAGAAGTTTCCCGGATTGAACGCCGTGCCGTCCGGTTCGCGCCACATCTCCTTCGGCCGGAAATGGCCATCGACGAAGATGGAGCGGTAGCTACGCGTTTCCGGCGTGTCCGCTAGGCGCTCACCGCGCTCGAGGATCGCGACGCGCGCCCCGGATCCGGCAAGCGCGGAAGCGACGGTTGCTCCACCGATACCGGAGCCGATGATGACGATGTCGGGCTGCTTGACCATGACGAAACTCAGCCGATGCGCTGCTGGCTTTGCGGATCGAAATACACCGCCTTGTCCAGGTTGAAGGCCAGCCGGGTGTTCTGTCCGGGCGCGATGCGGGCATCGGCGCGAAGGCGTGCCACCACTTCCTTGCCGCCGAGCTTGGTAACAGCGAACGTGTCGGAACCGGCCGGTTCCACCACCTCGATCAGGCAGTCGCCCTCGACCAGCAGGCGGGCGTTGCGATCGGCGCCGTCGGGATCGGTGAGCGCTTCCGGCCGGATGCCGAAGACCACCTGCTTGCCGCTATAGGCGGCAAGCCCTGAGACTTGGGCGACCGGCAGGTGCAAAGGCTCGGCATCAGGGCGTACCAGCGAGACGCGCAGATCATTGCCGCCACCTTCGACCGTGGCGGTCAGAAGGTTCATCGCCGGCGACCCCATGAAGTCGGCGACGAACAGATTGGCGGGATTGTTGTAGATTTCAGCCGGGGTGCCGAACTGCTGCAGCATTCCATCCTTCAAAACAGCGATCTTGGTCGCCAGCGTCATCGCCTCGATCTGGTCATGCGTCACATAGACGATCGTCGTCTTCATGCGCTGGTGCAGGCGCTTGATCTCGGTGCGCATATCGACGCGCAATTTCGCGTCAAGGTTGGACAGCGGCTCGTCGAACAGGAAGACCTGCGGATTGCGCACCAGCGCCCGGCCCATGGCGACACGCTGGCGCTGGCCGCCGGACAGCTGGCTCGGTTTGCGGTCAAGCAGATGGCCGATCTGCAGCATGTCGGCAACCTGCTTGATCGCCTTGTCGCGCTCGTCCTTCGGCACGCCGCGGATTTCCATGCCGAAGGCGATGTTTCCGGACACCGTCATGTTCGGGTAGAGCGCATAGGACTGGAAGACCATGGCGATGTCGCGCTTGGAGGGATGTAAGCCCGCCACCGACTTGCCGTTGATCGAGATTTCACCCGAAGTGATCGGTTCGAGCCCGGCAATGGTGTTGAGCAAGGTCGACTTGCCGCAACCGGATGGCCCCACCAGCACCAGGAAGCCGCCCTCGTCGATTTCCAGATTGATGTTCTTCAGGATTTCCAGCGAGCCGTAGGACTTGCGAAGATCGGTGATTTTCAGAAAGGACATGGCTTTAACCCTTCACGGCGCCGGACATCAGGCCACGGACGAAGTAGCGGCCGGAAACGATGTAGACGACAAGCGTTGGCAGGGCGGCAAGGATCGCGCCTGCGAAATGGACATTGTATTCCTTCACCCCGGTGGAGGAGGAAACGAGATTGTTGAGCGCCACTGTCATCGGCGTCGAATCGGCCCCGGAGAACGAGGCTCCGAACAGGAAGTCGTTCCAGATATTCGTAAACTGCCAAATAACGGAGACGACGATGATCGGACCGGATGACGGCAACAGGATGCGCCGGAAAATCTGGAAGAAGCTGGCACCATCGATCTGGGCTGCCCGCACCAGTTCAGTCGGGAACGCCTCATAATAATTGCGGAAATACAGCGTCGTGAAGCCGAGACCATAGACGACGTGCACGAAGACGAGACCGCTGGTCGTGCCGGCCAATCCGAAGATGCCGAGCATGCGCGCCATCGGGATCAAAACGATCTGGAACGGAATGAAGCAGGACAGAAGCAGCATGCCGAAGAAGATGCCGGAGCCCGGAAAGCGCCATTTGGTCAGCACATAACCATTGAGCGCGCCGATGATCGTCGAGATGGCGACGGCGGGAACAACCATCAGGATCGAGTTGATGAAGAACGGTTTCAAACCAGTCGGCTGGACGCCGATCTGCGCCGTCGACCAGGCCGAGCGCCAGGGATCCAGCGTCCAGGTCTGCGGAATGTTCAGCATGCCGCCCTGGCGGATTTCATCCAGCGGCTTGAAGGAGTTGACCAGCATCACATAGAGCGGCAGCAGCGAATAGGCGGCAAACAGGATCAGCACGGTGTAAATCAGCGCGCGCGTCAGGCGGCTGGAAGAAATGGCATTATCAGGGCTCTTGACACTCATGTGCGCTTCTCCCCTTTGATTTCGGAATAGAGGTAGGGGATGATGATCGAGAAGATCATCGCCAGCATGATGATCGCCGACGAGGCGCCGATGCCCATCGAGTTGCGGGTAAACGTGTAGGAATACATGAAGGTCGCCGGCAGCTCCGTCGCCTGCCCCGGCCCGCCGCCCGTCAGCGCCACAACAAGGTCATAGGCCTTGATGGCGAGATGGGCGAGCACGACAAAGGCCGACAGGAACACCGGACGCATCAGCGGAATGATGATCCGCCGGTAGATTGTCGTCGACGAAGCTCCATCGATTTGCGCCGCCTTGATGATCTCGTTGTCGACGCCGCGAAGGCCGGCCAGAAACATCGCCATGATGAAGCCGGTCGATTGCCAGACAGCGGCGATGACGACGCAATAGATCGCGTAGTTCCGGTCCTTGATCCAGGCAAACTGAAAGCTCTCCCAGCCCCAGAGATGCATGGTGTTTTCAAGCCCGATGCCCGGATCGAGAAACCATTTCCAGGCGGTGCCTGTGACGATGAAGGACAGCGCCATCGGATAGAGATAGATCGGCCGCAGCAAACCCTCGGCGCGGATCTTCTGGTCGAGCAGAATGGCGAGCCCCAGACCCAGCACCGAGCAGATGACGATGTAGAGCGTCGCAAAGATCGCCAGGTTAGAAATCGCCCGCCACCAGTGCGGCAAAGCCCAGAGCTTGGAATAGTTGCTGAGGCCCACGAAATTGTAGGACGGCAGCATCTTGCTGTCGGTGACCGACAGATAGCCGGTATAGGCGATGAAGCCATACACAAAGACAATGACGATCAGAAAGCTGGGGGCGAGCACCAGTTTTGGCACAAGGTCCTGCAGCCGGCTTCGGCTATCCATAGCGAATACCACCGTTGTATGTGAATTGAATAAAGCAAGATGCCCCTCACCCTAGCCCTCTCCCCGCTTGCGGGGAGAGGGGATTACCGAGGTCCCGCCAGGTCCTTCTCCCCGTCACGACGGGGAGAAGGTGCCCGAAGGGCGGATGAGGGGCATTGTTCGCAGAACGATTACTGCGCAGCAGCAACAGCGGCCGGCAGTTCCTTGACGGCTTCGTCAGCAGTAATTTCACCGTTGAATTCGCGCGTCACGACGTCATAGATCGCATTCTTGACAGCAGCCGGATTGGCATGGCCATGCGCCATGGAACCGAACAGCTTGCCGTTCTTGTCGGCATCGGCGAGATCGGCGATGGCCTTCTTGCCGCAAGCGTCAAATGCTTCGTTCGACACGTCGGTGCGGGCCGGAGCCGAGCCCTTGACCACGTTGAAGGCCGACTGGAAGGTCGGGCTTTCGATCGCAGCCGCCATCTGCATCTGCGCCGGTACCTTGTCGGCGGCAACCTTGAACATCGCGAACTGGTCGGAGTTGAAGGTCACGGAGCCTTGGGTTTCCGGGTAGCGCATGCAGACGAAGTCGGTGCCGGGCACCTTCTTGGCCTTGACGAACTCACCCTTTGCCCAGTCGCCCATGAACTGCACGCCGGCCTTGCCTTCGATGACCATGGCGGACGCCAGGTTCCAGTCGCGGCCGGAGAAGTTGTCGTCCACATAGGACCGCAGCTTGGTCATGCGGGTGAAAGCTTCCTTCATCTTGTCGCCGCCAAGAGCTGCCGGATCGAGATCGATGAAGGCCTGCTTGTAGAAATCCGTGCCGAGCGACAGAACGACGGCATCGAACAGGGTTGCATCCTGCCATGGCTGGCCACCGGCTGCGATCGGGGTAATGCCCTGGGCCTTGAAGTTATCCAGGAGAGCGACCAGCTCGTCCCAGTTCTGCGGCTCCTTGCCGCCGGCCTTGTCGAGCGCCGCCTTGTTGATCCACATCCAGTTGGTGGAGTGAACGTTGACCGGTGCCGCGATCCAGTGACCGTCATACTTGGAGAACTTCTGCAGCGCAGCCGGGATGACCTTGTCCCAGTTTTCCTTGGCGGCGATTTCGTCGAGATTGCCGAGCGAGCCTTCCTTGGCCCAATCGAGAATGTCGAAGCCGAGCATCTGAACGGCCGTAGGGGCGTTGCCCGAGGTGACGCGGGCGCGCAGCACGGTCATGGCTTCCGTGCCACCACCACCGGCAACCGGCATATCGGTCCAGGAGATGCCCTTTGTTTCCAGATCCTTTTTCAGAACGTCCAGGGCAGCCGCTTCGCCGCCGGATGTCCACCAATGCAGAACTTCAACGCTTTCAGCGGCCTGCGCGGCCGTGCCGCCCATGACCGTGCTGCCCGTCATCATCAATGCTGCAATTGCCGTCGTCGTCATAAACTTGCGCATCGTATTCCTCCCGTTTGCAAGTCGTATAGCGGGAAACTCCTCCCCCGCCGTTGAATGCCCTCCCCGTCAGAACAGGGAAGCAATTGGTTTGCGGTCTCTACCGCCGGTTCATTTAAAACGTTATAAATCGGACCAAGTCAAGCGCCGCAGAACACGCGACAGACATTGAACTTAACATGCTGAAATCCAGTGTTTATAAGCCAAAAAACCGATTTCGTGCTGCAGCATGCGTGCGCAATGGTCGTCGATTTAAAACGTTTGCACAAACACATTGCGCCTGGGTATGTCTGCCGCTACAAAAGCGCCTTGTCATCGTCCCAAGGGAGTATTTCATTGACTGACACTCCCAAATCCGCCACCGGCGACACCAGGTTGAAAAGCGGCAAGCCGACCCTGCGCACAATCGCCGATCTGACGGGCTTTGCCGTAACAACGGTGTCGCGTGCGCTGAGCAACGCCCCGCAGATTTCGACCGAAACCCGCAAGCGCGTCCACGAGGTGGCGGCCGAGATCGGTTACCTGCCGGACCGTGCCGCCCAGCGCCTGAAGACCGGCCGCACCAATGTCATCTGTGTCCTGCTCGATCCGCACGAGGAAATTCTCGGATACGGCATCTCGCTGATGCACGGACTGGCCAGGGCGCTGCAGGACACGCCCTACCATCTGATCGTCATGCCGAACTTCATCGACGGCGCCAATATCGATGCCATCAGCCATATCGTGCGCAACGGCATGGCCGACGGCCTGATTTTTTCGCGCACCGAACCCTTCGATCCGCGCGTGCGGCTGTTGCTCGAAAACGGCTTCCCGTTCGTCACCCACGGCAGAACCGAGTTCACCACGCCGCATCCTTACGTCGATTACGACAATTTCGCGTTCGCCTATGAGGCCACCAGGCGGCTGATCGCCCGTGGCCGCCGCAAGCCGATGATCATCCTGCCGCCCAAGCGCATGACCTTCTCGCAGCATCTGCTGCACGGTTTCATGACCGCGGTGCGCGAAGCCGGCGTCGCCTACGAGATTCCAGATGAGATCGACCTCGACTGTCCCGTCGAACAGATCCGCGACTACATGAGCCGGCGCGCCGGGGAGCCCGACACCCCCGACGGCTTCGCCTGCGGCGGCGAGGTCTCGGCGCTCGCCACCATTACCGGCATGAGCGACCACGGCCTGACGCTCGGGGTCGAATACGATATCGTCGCCAAGCGGACCTCGAAACTCTTGAGCCAGATCCAGCCGAAGGTCGAGACGATCTACGAGGACCTGACCGACACCGGCGCGCGGATGGGCCAGGTTCTCCTCGCCCGCATCGCCGGCGACGACACGACCGGGATGCAGGTCCTGCTCCAGCCGCAGATTGATTTTGCGGCGTGAGGCGTAAGTGACCTCACCTTTTATCCCGAAGAGGCTTACCCCCCTCTGTCGGCGACGCCGACATCTCCCCCTCAAGTGGGGAGATTGGCCGCTAGCTCTGTCACCCGTCCGATTTGAAAGATGGCAGTTTCGTGGGAAAAGAACGATCTCCCCCCTTGAGGGGGAGATGTCACGCAGTGACAGAGGGGGGTAAGCGTCCCCGATCTCCGTCAGTTGTGTAATGGAAATGGAGGCAACGCCCCGCTCCACAAAATTCAACATCCGCATCACGCCCTCCTTTCCCTTCATGGCCTTAATCCACCTTAGCCGCGCGGCATCCACCAGCCGGTGCGGCCGCCAATGTGCATGTTGAGTGTCTTGGTCTCGGTATAGTCCTCCACCGCATGACGACCGAGTTCGCGGCCAAGGCCGGACTGACGGTAGCCGCCGAACGGCAGTTCCGAAGCGCCGTCCATGAACGTGTTCATCCAGACCGTTCCGGCCCGCACTTTTCGCCCAACCGTCAGGCAGGTATCGAAATCACGGCTCCAGACGCCGGCCGACAGGCCGTAATCGATGGAATTGGCAATGCGGATCGCCTCGTCCGTTGTCTCAAAAGTCAGCACGGACAGGACCGGTCCAAAGACCTCTTCACGGGCCACGGCCATATCTGGTGTTACCGCCGACAGAATGGTCGGCGACATGAACTGGCCGGAGCCGAGATCAAGTGCCGCGCCGCCATGCGAGACCGTCGCGCCATTGCTCGACGCGGCCGAGACATAACCGACGATCTTTTCCAGATGCTGCGGCGTGATGATCGCCCCGACCTGGGTTTCCGGATCAAGCGGATCGCCGACCTTGACCTTGGCCGACATCGCAGCAACGCGGGCAATCACGTCCTCAGCAATATCCTTGTGGACGATCAGCCGCGAACCGGCATTGCAGCATTCGCCGGCATTGAAATAGGCGCCGAACACCGCCGCATCGATGAATTCATCGAGATTGGCATCCGGAAAGACGATCTGCGGGTTCTTGCCGCCGAGTTCGAGCGACACTTTCTTCAGCGTCTGCGCCGCATTGGTCATGGTCAGCTTGCCGACGCCGGTCGAGCCGGTGAAGGAGACCATGTCGACATCGGGATGCGAGGTCATGATCGCGCCGACATCCGGGCCGGTGCCGGTGATGATATTGACGACACCGGCGGGAACACCGGCCGCCTCAAGGATTTCGCCGAGAACCAATGTCGAGCCGGAGGTGAGTTCGGACGGTTTCACCACCGTGGTGCAACCGGCAGCCAGCGCAAAGGGCAGCTTCTGGCTGACGATCAGGAACGGAAAATTCCAGGGCGTGATGATCGAGACGACGCCGATCGCTTCGCGCAGCACGACACCGAGCGTGCCGTCCCCCAGGGTATTGTAGCTTTCGCCATGCAGATCGCGGGCAAGGGCTGCGGCATAGCGCCAGATATCGGCCGCACCGCCCAGTTCGGCCTTGGCCTGGCTGATCGGCTTGCCGCTCTCGATACAATCGAGATAGGCGAGCTCATCGGCACGCGCCGCGATCATGTCGGCAGCCCGGAGCAGCACAAGCGAACGCTCCGAGGCCGTCATGCGCGGCCAGGGGCCATCGTCGAACGCCTTGCGCGCAGCAGCGATTGCCCGTTCGGCATCGGCCGTGGTCGCGGCTTGATAGCGGCTGACGGTAACGCCATGGCCGGGCGCCACGCGCTCCAGCGTCCTGCCCTCGGCCGCATTCCCCCATTTGCCGTCGATCAGCATCTGGAAGTCGCGCACCTTCGTGTCAGTCAAAGCCTTGGGCTTCACCAGAACCGTCATTACCATTCTCCCTTGAATTCCGCGGGGCGCTTGCCGGCAAAAGCCGCAACGCCCTCTTTCATGTCGCCGGTCTTGGCCGCCAGGATCGATCCCAGCGCCTCGACGGCGGTTCCATTGTCTTCGCCATTGGCAGACGCGATCATCAGCTTGCAGATTTCCAGCGCCGCCGGACCACGCGTGGCGATGCGATGGGCATAATCCTTTGCCGCCTCCAGCACTGTACCGGCCGCCACCACCGCATCGACCAGCCCGAGCGAACGGGCCTCATCTGCCGTAAACATCTCGCCACCCAGAACCATCCGGCGCACGGTCTGCGCGCCAAAACGCTTGACCAGACGCTGCGTGCCCGACCAGCCGGGCACCATGCCAAGACTGGTTTCCGGCAGGCCGATCTTCACCTGGGTTTCCGCAATGCGGATATCCGCCGCCGCCGCCAGCTCCAGCCCGCCGCCCAGCGTATGGCCGTTGATCGCGGCAATCACCGGCATGCGCAGGGTCGCCAGCCGCTCGAACACCCGGTGCCCGAAGCGCACCCATTGATGGCCGAATTCGTTCGGGCTCATCGCCCCCCAGGCCTTGATGTCGCCACCGGCGGAAAAGGCCTTGCCCTCGCCCGTCAGGATGACCACGCGCACACTGGCATCGGCCTCGACGCTATCGCAGGCCGCCGACAGCGCCTTCAGCATATCGATATCGAACGCGTTCAGCTTGTCCGGCCGCGCAACCGTGAGCGTGGCAATCGCGCCGTCGACGCCGATCTTGATCCGCTCATCAGCCATGCGAGGCTCCTTCCAGCGTGCGGACCGGCTTTTGCGGCAGCGTCAGGCCGATCGGCGCCTCATGGAACAGCGCTGCATCCATGACCTTGAGCGTATCGGAAACGATCAGCGGGAACTCCGACTGGTCGAGGATATGCGTCTGCAGATCGACGCCGGGCGCGATTTCGGTCAGCATAATGCCCTGCGGCGTCAGCTTCATCACGCAGCGCTCGGTGACATAGGTAATGTCCTGACCCTGCTCGACGGCACGCCGGCCGGAGAAGGTGACGTGCTCGACCTCGTTGACCAGCTTCTTCAGCTTGCCCTCTTTCTCGATCACCAGCTTGCTGTCGGCCATCGAGAGCTTGGCCCCGGCATTGAACATGCCGGAAAACACGATCTTCCTTGCCCGCGCGGTGATATCGACGAAGCCGCCTGCCCCTGCCGTCACATGCGGCCGGAAGGACAATTTCGAGACATTCACCGAACCCGACCTGTCAATCTCGAGGAAGGACAGCAGCGAGGCATCGAAACCGGCGCCCTGAAAGTAAGTGAACTGATAGGGCGACGGCATGAAGGCATCGGCGTTGGAGGCGCAGCCGAAGGCGAAATCAAGCAGCGGCACGCCACCGACAGCCCCCTGCTCGATCACCCACGTGACCGCGCCGTGCAGGCCCTCTTCCAGCAGGATACGCGGCACATTGGCCGAAATGCCGAAGCCGAGATTGACGCAGGAACCGCCCTGAAGCTCCTGCGCGACACGGCGCGCAATGACCTTCTGGATATTGAACTCCGGCACACGAAAACTGTCGAGCGGCCGGAAGATTTCGCCTGAGATCGCCGGATCGTAATCCGTCAGCGTCGTCTGCTTCTGGTCGGGATCGACGATGACATAATCCACCAGCATGCCGGGAACGCGCACGTCATGCGGCTTCAACGAACCGGATTTGGTGATGCGCTTGACCTGCGCTATGACGATGCCGCCATTGTTGCGGGCGGCCAGCGCCTGGTCGAGGCCGCCGAGAGTGGCGCCCTCATGCTCGTAGGTCAGGTTGCCGCGCTCATCGGCGGTCGTCGCCCGGATGATCGCCACCTGCGGCACGATGGCCTTGAAATACAGCCAGTCCTCGCCCTCGAATGCGATCTTCTTGACGACCGGTTCAGCTGCAGCCGACGCATTCATGGCGCAGCCCTGCCGCGACGGATCGACGAACGTGTCGAGGCCGATCTTGGTCAGAACACCCGGCCGCTTGGCGGCGGCTTCGCGATGCATGTCGAACAGCACGCCGGACGGAATATTGTAGGCGGCTACCTCGTTACTGCCTATCATCTGCCAGATCAGCGGCGGCTCGGATGTGGAAGGCCCGGACGGATACGAACCGCCAATAATCTTTTTCAACAGCCCCTTCTTGGCGATGTAATCGACGCCCTTGATGCCGCTCATGTCGCCAGCGGCAATCGGATGCAGCGTCGTCAAGTTGCGCGGATGACCGGTCGCGTCAAAGCGTTCGCCGATCGCCTTCAGCATCAGGTCAGGGCATCCAAGCCCGCTCGACGACGACACGGATACGATCGCGCCATCGGGGATCAGGGCAGCGGCCTCAGCCGGGGTGATATGCTTGCTCATAGGCTAAACTCTGTCGAATTCATCGTGGTTGTCAGATGCGGCATGCTCCCTCTTCTCCCCAGCGGGGAGAAGAGGGAAGCCACCACCTCCGCCTCAGGATAGAAATGCGTTCGTTCGGCTGGGTCCCGTACCATCACAGTCAAAGTCCCGGTTCGATCGCGGCGGCATTGCCGCTGGTGGCCGCCTGCATCACCGCGAGCCCCGTGGCCAACGACCAAACGCCGTCCTCACCGCCGCAAAGCGGCTTGCCCCTGTCCGCAATCGCGTCGTCGAAGGCGATCAGCGTGTTCTCGTAGAGATTGCGGTGGTCGAGCTTCAGCTCCGTCTCGCCGTCGGCGTTGCGCAGGGTCACCGTGCCAATCGCCTTCTGCGTCATGCAGTTGCGGGCGATCAGCGATCCGTCCGAGCCATGCACCTCAAAGCCGGTAACTGCGTATTTGGTGGTAAAGCCATCATGGAACTGGGCAATCAGACCCGACTTGAAGCGCAGAACGCCCATCGCCGCATCTTCGAGCCCTGCCTTCGCCATGCCGCCATATTGGCCAAACGCCACCGCTTCGACCGGATCGTCGCCGAGCACGAAGCGCAGCGTGTCGGTGTCGTGCACGGTGATATCGAGAATGACGCCGCCGCCCGCTTCCGGCTTGTCGAGCCGCCAGCCCTGCAGATGCGGCGGCAGATAACCGGCGTGGCAGACGCGGGCCGCTAAGGGCTGGCCGATCTTGCCGGCCGCAATCGCCTCACGCATCGCCCGATGGGTGGCGGCACCCCGCAGATGGTGATTGGTCGCCATGACGACGCCCGCATCCCGCGCGGCCTTGACCATGGCATGGGCATCTTCAAGGCTCGTCGCCAGAGGCTTTTCACAAAGAACATGCTTGCCGGCCCTGGCGGCGGCGATCACCTGATCGCGGTGCAGTTCGTTGGTGGTGGAAATATAGACGGCCTGAACATCGGGATCACCCACCAGCCCGGCAACGCTGGTCACTGATTTCGCAATACCATTGTCGCTGGCATATTGGGCACCGCGCTCAGCACTGGTGCTCATCACCGAAACGATCTCGCCGCCAACGGCACGGATCGCATCGATCACCCATTCATGGGCAATTGTACTTGCCCCGATCAACCCCCAACGTGTCATAACAAGGATAGCCTTTCCCGCTTGTCGATGGCGGCGCCGCAACTCTGGCGCACCACCAGCCGCACTGAGCTGACGATCGCTTCGGCGTCCGCCCGTCCGGCATTGATCTGTTTCAAAAGAAGCTGCGCTGCCCGGCGCCCCATGCCCTGCGGATCGACGGAAATCGTCGTCAGCGCCGGCACCGCCGTCTGCGCCTCGATGACATCGTCGAAACCGATCACGGCAAAATCCTCGCCCGGATCAAGCCGGTGCGCCCGCAGGCCATCGCAGACACCAAAGGCGACCGCATCGTTGAAGCACACGGCCGCCGTCGGCCGCTCGCGCAGCAGCAGCGCCCGCTCGATGGCAGCAACGCCCCCTGCCCGCGACGGCGCCGAGCTGACAACCAACTCGTCATGCAAAGCCAGGTCCATATCCGACAGTGCGTCGCGATAGCCCTGCAGGCGTTCATTGAAGACAGCCGTATCGGGAAAGCCGCCGAGAAAAGCGATGCGATGATGACCAAGCCCGGCGAGATGACGGACCGCGTCGCGCATGCCGGCATGATTGTCGGATACCAGCGACGACACTTTGGCGCCGGCAACCTGCCGCACGACATTGACGACCGGAATGCCGCTCGCCACCAGTGGCTTCAGGTCGGCCGCATCCGTGCCACGCGCCGGCGACAGTATCAGCCCGGAAATGCCGTGCTCGCGCATCGAGGCGATAACCTCGCGCTGGCGATCGACGCTTTCGGCGGTGTTGGCGAGGAACTGCACATAACCGGCCGATTGCACGACCATATCGACGCCGACGGCAAGCTCGGCAAAGAAGCTATTGGTCAGATCGTTGACGACGATGCCGATGATCTTCGATTTGGAATTGGACTGGCGCAGGTTGGCTGCACCACGATTATAGACATAGCCGAGATCGCGGATGACGGCATTGACCTTGGCGCGGGTCACCTCGTTGACGAGCGGACTGGCCTGCAGCACGAGCGACACGGTCGACTTCGACACGCCGGCGGCATGCGCAATATCGATGACTGTCACCCGTTCCTTACCCACATTTTCCTCCCGGCGAGATCGTCTCGCCTCAGCGCTATCGGCAAAATAATTGGAACGTTCCAATTTTGTCAAGCGGATTTTGCAAAAGATGTTTTCTGCTCGCCCAACTTGATTGCCGCACGAAACCCGAGACAAAGCTGAATTCACGTAATGTATTGAAAATCAATCGCATGAGTTAAAATAGCAAACAGAAATGGCCCGGAATTGGATCCAATTCACCCACGAATGCCCTCCACGCCTGGCGTAACGGCATCACTTATCCACCAAATTATCTCTTGAAATTTGGAACGATCTAAATTATTCGGCTTGCACTGTCCAAGGAGGAGCCCCGCATGTCCCCCACCCTGCCGCTGCCGCGCGCCGACGGTTCGCTTGAGATCTACCGCCTGACGGGAAGCCCGATCGCGCGGCCGCAAACGGCCCCGGTCTTCAACCGCATCGCCTATGCGGCCGCCCATGTCGTCTCCGATCCGTTGCGCGATCTCGACCCGTGGGGCCGGCCTGCGATCGACTGGGAGCGGACGATGGCGTTCCGCCATCACCTGTGGGCGCTGGGCTTCAAGATCGCCGAGGCAATGGACACGTCGCAGCGCGGCATGGGGCTGGATTGGGCAAGCGCGCAGGAGCTGATCAGCCGGTCGCTCACGGAAGCCCGTACCGTGCCGGGCGCCGATCTCGCCTGCGGGGCGGGCACCGATCATCTGTCGCCCGCCGATGCCCGCTCGCTTGACGACGTCATCCGCGCCTACGAAACCCAGGTCGGCTTCGTCGAAGCGCAAGGCGGCCGGTCGATCATGATGGCGAGCCGCGCCCTTGCCCGCATCGCCGCATCGCCGGACGATTACCGCAAGGTCTATGGCCGCATCCTGTCGCAGACCAAGGACAAGGTCGTGCTGCACTGGCTCGGTGATATGTTCGATCCGCAGCTGAAAGGCTATTGGGGTTCGGAAAATTTCGAAACCGCTCTCGACACCGTCCTGTCGATCATCGAGGACAACAAAGCCAAGGTCGAAGGCATCAAGATTTCGCTGCTCGACAATGCCTGTGAAGTCGCGTTGCGTAACCGGCTACCGGACGATGCGCTCTGCTTTACCGGCGATGATTTCAATTATGCCGAACTGATCGAAGGTGATGGCAAAAAATACAGCCACGCCCTGCTCGGCATCTTCGACGCCGTCGCGCCATCTGCCTCCAAGGCACTGGCCTCGCTGGCATCCGGCGATGTCGCAACCTTCCGCGCGGTAATCGAGCCGACCGTTCCCTTGTCACGAAAAATCTTCGAAGCCCCGACGCAATATTACAAGGCGGGCGTTGTCTTCCTCGCCTGGCTGAACGGCCATCAACGGCATTTCACCATGCCGGCCGGCATGCAGTCGGCGCGCGGCGTGCTGCACTATGCGGATATCTTCCGCTTGGCAGACAAGGCCAATGTGCTGGACATGCCGGATATGGCCGTGGAGCGGATGAAGGCGTTTCTGGTGACGCAGGGATTTTGAGGGGTTCAATTCCCCTTGAGTATGCGGGAGCGCACAACAAACTCCCTCTTCTCCCCAGCGGGGAGAAGTGCCGAGCTATGCGAGGCGATGAGGGGGCCGCTCGGCACATTCTGAGTTTGTGGCTCCCCCTCATCCGGCCCTACGGGCCACCTTCTCCCCGCTGGGGAGAAGGGGAGCGCCAATCAAAACCGCGACTGCGCCATCAAGATTTCGCGGGCGATCTGGTCGAGCGGTACGACCCGGTCGACACCACCGCGGGCGATCGCTTCCTTCGGCATGCCGAAGACGATCGAGGTCGCCTCGTCCTGCGCCACCGTGAAGGCGCCGGCCTGCTTCATTTCCTCCATGCCGCGCGCACCGTCATCACCCATGCCGGTCATGATGATCCCCATGGCATTGCCGCCGGCAGCGCGGGCGGCCGAGCGAAACAGCACGTCGACCGATGGCCGGTGGCGCGAGACCAAAGGGCCGGTCTTGACCGAAACGTAATAGCGCGCGCCCTGGCGCTCCAGAAGCATGTGCTGGTCGCCGGGCGCAATCAGCACATGGCCACGCAGCACCGGATCGCCATCGACGGCTTCCTTGACTTCGACTTCGCACAGGCTGTTCAGCCGCTTGGCAAAGGCGGCGGTGAATTTTTCCGGCATGTGCTGGACGATGACGATGCCCGGCGCATTGGCCGGCAGCGCCTCGAGCATTTCTCTCAGCGCCTCGGTTCCACCGGTGGATGCGCCGACGCAGACGACCATCTCGGTGGTCTTGGCCATCGCCCGGCCGGTGGGCGGCGGCAGCATGGCATCGGCCGTCAGCTTGGCATTCGGATTGGACGAACCAGCTTGGGCCGCCGGGCGACGAACGCCGGAAACCCGCGCCTGAGCAGCACTTTTGACAACCTCGCAAATCCGCATGCCGCTTTCCGCCAGATGATCGGCAGCACCGATCTTCGGCTTCAGAATGATATCGACCGCACCGGCTTCCAGCGCCTGCAGCAGCGTCTCCGATCCGGCCTCGGTCAATGATGAGCACATCACCACCGGTATAGGATGCTGCGCCATGAGCTTGCGCAGGAAGGTAATCCCGTCCATGCGCGGCATTTCCACGTCGAGCGTGATGACATCGGGGATATCCTCGGCGATCTTGCGCGCCGCCATGAACGGATCGGATGCCGACCCCATCACCTCGATATCGGGATCCTGCTGCAGCACCGCCGTCAAAGTCTGGCGGACGCTGGCGCTGTCGTCGATGATCAGAACGCGGACTTTCTTTCCCATATCGGCCTGTCTCTTCAGAGGATGGACCGGAAGACTGTTCCGGAATTGCGGATCACGTGCGCTGGAAAACCGTATTGGAGACCTGCTTTAACGGCAGATCGATGCCGGTGATGGATTCGGAATGGCCGATGAACATGTAGCCGCCAGGCAAGAGGCAATCGCACAGCCGCGTCAGCACATCCGATTGCGTCGGCTTGTCGAAATAGATCAGGACGTTGCGGCAGAAGATGATGTGCATGGGATTGCCGACCGGATATTTGGCATCCATCAGGTTCATGCGGCCGAAGCCGACCCGGGACCGCAGCTTCGAGGCGATGCGGACCTCGCGCCGCCCGTCCTGCTTGGCAGTCATCACATATTTCCGGCGCAACGCCGCAGGCACCGGCGCCACGATATCGTCGGCATAGATGCCCTGGCGGGCAACCTGCAAGACCTCAGTCGAGAGATCGGTGGCCAGGATCGAATAGTCGACATCAGAGCGCCCTTCTGCAAACTCCGCCATCACCATGGCGATCGTATAGGGCTCGGCACCGGTCGAGCAGGCAGAACTCCAGACCCGCAGATTGTGGTGTCCCTTGTTCACGAGCGCTGGCAGCGACACATCGCGCATAAAATCGAAATGCTTGGATTCACGGAAGAAATCCGTCTTGTTCGTCGTTACGGCATCGATCAGGTAGACGGCTTCCTGCTCGATCCCGTCCTCGTTGAACAGGAAATCGCAGTAATCGTCGAAACTGCCGATATTGGTTGCCCGAAGGCGCCGGCGAAGGCGGCCTTCAAGCATCGTCAGCTTGCTCTGCGGCATCTTGATGCCGCTATAGTCATAGATGAACCGCGCGAGGCGATCGAAGTTGCGCTTGCTGATATGATCGGAAAGCGACTGGGTCTGACGGACGGCGGCATTCATGCTCAAAACCTCAAGCGGCGTGCCCTGCCGCACCCGGCAGGGTCAGCAAGGCCGTCTCTTCTCTCGAAAGCAGGCTGGCGAGATCGATGATGACGACAAACCCGCCTTCCCGGCGCACCACGCCGGCGATATAGCCCGAACGCCAGCGGATACCGATATCGGGCGCCGCCTCGATCTGGTCACGCCGGAATGGCGTGACTTCGAAGACGCGGTCGGCAACGAGGCCGAGCGACAGCGTCCGGTTTTCCAGCGGGATATCCATGACCAGCACACGCGTATGGGGTGTTGGCACGGTTTTCGACAGGCCGAGTTTCAGCCGGAGATCGATAGTCGGCACGCCCTGCCCGCGCACGTCGCGCAGGCCGAGCAGATAGTCGGGACCGTTGGGGATCTTGAAAGCTTCCTCATAATCGAGGATTTCCCGGACCACCTCGACGGGGACGGCAAAGACCTCCTCGCCGAGGCTGAACGTGACGAATTGCGATTCAAGCGACGCTGTGGCCATGATCAAGCACTTTCCCGGAAATCGGCATCGGCTGCATCCGGCCCGCCCATCGACAGGTCGAGAGCAAAGCCCTTGGCGCGGGCCTGCTGGGCGGAGATGCTGTTATGCGACGTGGCCGGTGCCTTGCGGGCAGCGGTTGGGGCAAAGTTGCGGGCAGCAGGCTTCTGCGCCTGCTTCTTGGTGGCGACGCGAACACCGGCGCCGTCGACCTTGAAGAAGGCAATCGAGGTCTGCAGTTCTTCCGCCTGGGCGGCCAGTTCTTCCGAAGTCGCCGACATCTGCTCGGAGGCACCGGCATTCTGCTGGGTGACCTTGTCGAGCTGCTGGATCGCTTCGTTGATCTGGCTGGCGCCGATATCCTGCTCGCGGCAGGCAGCGGAGATTTCCGAGACCAGTTCGGCAGTCTTGCGGATGTCCGGAACCAGACGGTTGAGCATATCGCCAGCTTCGGCAGCAGCCTTCACCGTATCGCCGGACATCTGGCCGATTTCGGCGGCTGCCGACTGGCTGCGTTCGGCCAGCTTGCGGACTTCGGAGGCGACAACGGCAAAGCCCTTGCCATGCTCGCCGGCACGGGCAGCTTCCACAGCCGCGTTCAGCGCGAGAAGGTCGGTCTGGCGGGCGATTTCCTGAACGATGCCGATCTTTTCGGCGATGGTCCGCATGGCGCTGACGGCACGGGCAACCGCTTCGCCACTGGCTTCGGCATCCTTTGACGATTGACGGGCGATCTTCTCGGTCTGGGCGGCGTTATCGGCGTTCTGCTTGATATTGGCCGCCATCTCTTCCATCGAAGCGGATGCTTCTTCGGCAGAGGCTGCCTGCTCGGTCGCACCTTGCGAAATCTGCTCGGAGCTTGCCGACAGTTCCTGGCTACCGGCCGAGACATTGTCGGAGGCAGAAAGAGCATCGGCAACGACGCCGCGAAGACGCTCGACCATGCGCTGCAGGGCGAGGCCCAGCGTGTCCTTCTCCGACAGCGGCGCCGGCTCGACCGTCAGGTCGCCATCGGCAACCTTGTCAGCCAGGCTTGCGGTATTGCGCAGGTTGGACGTCATGACCTGCATGGAATTGACCAGATCCTTGATCTCGTCATTGCTCTTGTGGGCGATTTCATAGTTGAGATCACCAATGCTGACGGCATCGGCGAGATCGACGGCACGGCGCAGCCCGCGCGAGATGTTCAGCGAAATCCAGATGGCGGCGGCGAGCGAGAACAGTGTCAACGCAATGGTCGCCGCAATCAGCAGCATGCGGGAGTTCAGATATTGAACGTCGGTGGCGTCGTCGGTTTCCTGAACATTGCCGGTGACGACGACATTGACTTCGTCGATCAATTTCAGCGCCTTGTTCATCATGTCGCGCCCGGCGCCCATGGTCATGGCCGATGCCTGGCTGTTCGATTCCATCGTATTCTGGGTCGACAGGTCCGCTACCCGCAACTGAAGCGGCATGTACTGCTCATAGAGCGTGCGAATTTCAGCCGCTTTTGCCCGCACGTCCGCATCTTCGGACTTTGAAAGTGCCGTTAAGAACCCGTCCAGCTGAACCTGGCGATCCTTCATCGACTTGACGAACTCGGCGATCTCCGTCGGGTCCTCGCTGAGGATCGCATTCTTTTCGGCGCGCACCGTTCCGTTGAAGGCACCGCTGAGATCGGCGACGGTCTTCATGTCGACGATCGGTCCGGTGACCATGTGCGTAATCGCTGCGTTCAGCGAGGACAGGTTGAGAATGGACAGAGTGGCCATTCCGCCGGTCAAGAGAATGATGACCGCAAAGACGATTGCGAGTTTCAGTTTGATAGTTATACGCACCGTGAAGGTCCTTACATTGAGATCGGAAACACACGGGCATCCAAAACGGGTGCCCAATTAAAGGGGTGTCCGAGCCAGCAAGGCGATGCGGTGAATGATTCACGTCCGCGGAACCGGTAGTTTCGGAAAGTTCTTGCCCGCGCCTACACACGCGGACACTGCGGCGGCCCCCGAGAGGGCCGCCGGATTGCGATCGGAGAGTTATGCGCTCTCGCGAAAATTCTGATCCTCTGCATCCGGGCCTCCCATCGACAGATCAAGAGCAAAACCCTTGGCCCGCGCCTGCTGGGAGGCGACCGAATGTCCTGCAGCCACCGGTCTGCGGTTGGTCACCGGCTTTGTGGTGGACACCTTGGTGATCGCCTTCGGAGCGACAACTTTGCGGACGCTGGCACCGTGGTTTGCGCCATCGACCTTGAAGAAGGCGATCGATGCCTGCAGTTCTTCCGCCTGGGCGGCCAGCTCTTCCGAAGTTGCCGACATCTGCTCGGATGCGCTGGCATTCTGTTGCGTCACCTTGTCGAGCTGCTGGATCGCCTCGTTGATCTGGCTGGAGCCGATATCCTGCTCGCGGCAGGCAGCGGAGATTTCCGAGACCAGTTCGGCAGTCTTGCGGATATCCGGAACCAGGCGGTTGAGCATGTCACCGGCTTCGGCAGCAGCCTTGACCGTATCGCTCGACATCTGGCCGATCTCGGCGGCTGCCGACTGGCTGCGTTCGGCCAGCTTGCGGACTTCGGAGGCGACAACGGCAAAGCCCTTGCCATGCTCGCCGGCACGGGCGGCTTCCACGGCCGCGTTCAAAGCGAGAAGGTCGGTCTGGCGGGCGATCTCCTGGACAATACCGATCTTTTCGGCGATCGTACGCATGGCGCTGACGGCACGGGCAACCGCTTCGCCACTGGCTTCGGCATCCTTCGACGATTGACGGGCAATCTTCTCTGTCTGCGCGGCATTATCGGCGTTCTGCTTGATATTGGCGGCCATCTCCTCCATCGAAGCGGATGCTTCTTCGGCAGAGGCTGCCTGTTCTGTCGCGCCCTGACTGACCTGCTCGGAGCTTGCCGACAGTTCCTGGCTACCGGCGGAAACATTGTCGGAGGCCGAAAGAGCATCGGCAACGACGCCGCGCAGGCGTTCGATCATGACGTTGACATTGCCGAGAAGCGCACCGATTTCGTCCCGATTGGTGATTTCGGCGAGCTTGGTCAGATCGCCATCGGCGACATCGGCGACGGCGACCGTCGCACGGCGCAGGCCCTTGCTGATCGTCAGCGAAATCCAGATGGCGGCGGCAATGGCAATCAGCACGGCAAGGCTTGCCGCTGCGGTCATCATGAAACGCGTATCCTGATACAGTGCGTCGGCTGCTGCCTGTGCTTCGGCAAGACGGGTTTCTTCGAGCTTGACGATCTCTTCGAGAATGGCGTCCATATCATTAGCGCTTTGACGCGCCGTGGTCACCGAGATGTTCTGGGCAGCCGGCGCGTTGCCGGCATCGAGGAACTTGCGGATCTGGCCTTCGGCCTCGTTGGCCTGAACCGACAGCGACTGCAGTTTCATCCAGCGCGGCTTGCCCTGTTCGGTCGCCTTGGCCGCAGCTTCGGTCAGCGTCTCATCGAAAAGCTTGCGATTGTGATCGCCTTTGGTGCGCGCATCCATCGATTCCTTTTCCGATGTCGCAGCCAGAAGATTCTTCTGCTGGCGGATCGCCTGCAGCTGGTAGATATTGATCTGCTGAGCAAGCTTCAGACGCTCAGCCGGCCCCTGCAGTACATCCTCGACCGTCTGGTTGAGATTTCCGAGGCTGAAGATGCCGTAACCGGCCGTTCCGAGCAAAAGGGTTATGACGAACCCGAAGGCGATCGCCAGTTTGAGCTTAATGGTAAATCGCATTGTCAAATTCCTTGAATATGAACCCGCGCACATTCCGTATGCAGCCTGCGCGGCGCTAGGTTTCTTTCCTGAATGAGAAAATCGCCTGCAGATTGGGAAGGATGATGAATTGCCCTCCCCGCTTGACCAGGCAATTGATGTAGTCCGGCCGCCACCGCATCCCGACGCTGGGAGGCGCCTCACTGGATGTCTTGGCAAGCGTGGTGACTTCATTCACCTTGTCTGTTCGAAGGCCGACCAGTGTCGGTTCGCCTTGGAGATCGAGCTCGATCACGATGATGCGGCTGTCGATCGTCGTTTCCGCCGCTTCCATGCCGAAAGCCAGGCGAATATCGGCCAGCGGAATGACCTTGCCGCGGAAATTGATAACGCTGCCGACGAAGGGCATGGCGCCTGGAACCGTCGTTTCCGGCAAAAGGTCGAGGATTTCCTGAACCATCGTCGCTTCGAGCGCGAACGTCTCGCCATGTAGGTCGAAGGTCAGCACTTCCAGCTCGCCGTCGCTGTTCCAGTGCGTGTCGGATTGCAGCTGCCTGTCGTTCGTCTGAACCGCTTCGATCATCCTGCCGCGCGCACCTGCGCCTCCTGTTGCTGACCAGCCGCTACCAGATGGGCGACATCGAGAATGAGGGCGACGCTACCGTCGCCAAGAATGGTCGCGCCCGAGAAGGTCGCGACGTCATGATGCAGCTTGGACATCGACTTGATCACGGTCTGGTGGTCGCCGATGATCTGGTCGACGACCATGCCGACGCGCTCAGTCCCGGTCGAAATGACTACAACCTTCTGATGCGGATCCGGCTTGGTGCCGGTGCGGAACAGATCGCGCAGCCGCAGGAACGGCACCAGGCTATCACGCAGCGAGATGAAGCTGCGGCCGCGCGAGCGCAGATCTTCCTCGAGCGACAGTTCCAGGCATTCCTCCACCGCCGATAGCGGAATGACATAACGCCCCGTTCCGACGCGGACCAGAAGCCCGTCGATGATCGCCAGCGTCAGCGGAATGCGCAGCGACACGTCCGATCCTTGACCGGCAAGACTGGTAATGTCGATCGCCCCGCGCAGGGTCTCGACCGTCTTCTTGACCACGTCCATGCCGACACCACGGCCGGACAGGTTGGTGACCTGCGCTGCCGTCGAAAAACCCGGCGCAAAGATCAATTGCAGCAGGTCCTGATCGGCAAGCACGGCACCGGGCTGGATCAGGCCGGAGGATTCCGCCTTGGCCCGCACCCGCTCGCGATCGATACCGCGGCCGTCGTCCTTGATGGTGATGATCACCTCGCCACCGGCCTGACGGGCCGACAGCATAATCTTGCCTGCCTCGTCCTTGCCGGCCGCGCGGCGCTCTTCCGGGGTTTCGAGACCGTGGTCGATCGAGTTGCGCACCAGATGCACCAGCGGATCGGCCAGCCGTTCGATGACGGTCTTGTCGACTTCGGTGGTTTCGCCTTCGGTGACCAGTTCGATGACCTTGCCGGTTTCACGGGCGAGATCATGCACGAGGCGCCGGAAGCGGCCGAACAGGCTGCCAACCGGCACCATGCGCAGAACCATCATCGTATCGCGCAATTCGCCGGAGAGGCGTTCGATTTCTTCCGACACCGAACGCAGCTGCAGGTCCATGCTGGAGCCGGCCAGCTGCCGCAACCGCGATTGCGCAATCACCAGCTCCCCGACCCGGTCCATCAGTTCATCGAGACGCTCGGCCGGAACACGGACATTTTCAGCCGCCTTTGCCTGGCGCGCATCATTGGCGCTCGGCGCTTCGCGCTCGACGGCAGGAGCCGGTACAGGCGCAGCTGATACGGCAGGAATGATGGCCGCGACCGCCTGAGCGACCGGCGCAGGCTGTTCTGCCTGAAACGTTTGCTCAGCAGAGGCAGTGCCACTGCTATCCGCAAGCGTCTCGACATCAAGCTGCATGTCGTCGAGCACGAAGATAAAGACATCATCGATCGCCGAACGCGGCTGATCGGTCGTCACCGTGACATCCCAGGACAGATGCAGGTCTGTCGGCACCAGCACGTCCAGCGATGGAACGGCAGAGGTATTCACCGCGATACGGCATTCGCCGAGATCGCGCAGTTCGTCCAGCAGCCCCAGCGGATTGGTGCCGTTGACCATGGAGTTGACCGGCAGGCTGAAGCGAATGCGCCAGGTATTGGTCGCGCTTTTCGCAGCCTTGACCACCGGCTCCATGGGCACGGTCTGGGCGGGAGCAGTCACCGGCGCATCGCCTTCGACCGCCCGCTGCAACTGGCTCAAAAGAATATCGCCGATGTTGCCGTGATCGTCCGTCGGCCGGTCGACCAGTGCCCGCATGTGATCCTGTGCCGCAAGAACGGCGGCAATCAGCTCGCTTGTCGCCGGCTTTTCGCCCTTGCGGACCCGGTCGAAGGCCGTTTCGCAATGATGCGTGAAGGCCGCGAGCGCGTCGAAGCCGAACATCGCCCCCGATCCCTTGAGTGTATGAAGGCCGCGAAAGACGGCGTCGATCTGGTCCTTATCGTCCAGGCGATGGGTCAGATCGAGCAGGCCGGACTCGATCTGCTCGAACAGTTCCGCCGCTTCCATTCGAAACACTGCAATGGGATCGGTCATGCTCATCGTCCGAGAACCTTCCTGACGATCTTGACCAGGGTTTCCGGGTCGAACGGTTTTGTCAGCCAGCCGGTGGCACCGGCAGCCTTTGCCCGCGCCTTCAGATCGGCATCGGATTCCGTCGTCAGGAAGATGATCGGCACGCCGGTATGGGCCGGCAGCTTGCGCAGTTCCTCGATCATCGTCAGGCCGTCCATCACCGGCATGTTCAGGTCGGTGACGATCAGGTCGAACTGTCCCGACTTTGCCTTTTCCAGGCCGTCGGCGCCGTTGACGGCTTCGATGATCTCGTAGCCCGCGCTGGACAAGGTAACCTTCGTCGTCAAGCGGATGCTGGCGGAGTCATCGACGGTCAATATTCTCGCGGTCATTGTATTGCCTCTTCATGCAACCAGAATTTCTTGTCCTCTGCAGAGAACGTTTGTGCGAAGCCACCGCGTTCCAGCACGTTGAGAACGGAACCTTCGGCCGGACTCGACATTACAATGTGCGTTCCGGCAGTTTTCGCACGTATTCTCGCGGATTCCATAAGCTGTATAAAGCTTAAGTCCGCCTCAACGCCCTTCGGAATGGAAATCAATAGTGATTTACCGGATTCCATTTCAGGATAAATTAGATCATATACGTTAGATATATTTCTAATATTCAATTTATCTGGCAACTCAACCAAAACATATTCATCGATTAAGGGGGGCATTTCAGTCCTCTGAAGCGATTAATACTACTTTCTTCCCCCTTGGAATCTCACGCCAGCCTTAACGCGTGGTAAATTCAGGTTGTGAGATTCTGCACTTATTACGAGTCTGTTCACTATGAATTCTTACCTGAGAGTTTTCATAGGCAATCATTTCAATGATAAAAAATCTTATGAATTCAACTGCTTGAATTTCGGAAGCTCTCGGCGGCGGGACAAATGTCGATGGTTCGCGCATTGGTTGCGCCTGGTATCGACGGCGCCGTTGCAACGCAGGCGAGTCCCGCACTTAACCAGACATTTCCATCCTTGCCCTATCGATGCAGGCAAGATCGCACATGTTTCGAGTTGAGGGCTATTTTGACATACAGCACAGCTTTGGCCCACCAGACCGGCGTCCACACAACCGGCGTTGCCAGCGTCACCGATATCGGCCGCAAGCTGGAAGCGGCGCGCACCCAGGTCGAGAAGCGCTTTCTCGAGGGTGGCAGCGTTCTGCTCGCAGTCATGGACGTGCTCAACAGCCTGCTCGCTTCGCTGGACAATGTCACGAGGACGCTCGACGCCGGCGCTGCCAGCGACACCACGGCCGATCTGCTGGCGACCGTGAAGAGCCTTTCAGGGCTGCCGCAGCTGGAAAACATGCGCCAGAGCAACCTTCAGGTTCTCTCCGCTTCCGGTGCCGGGCTGCGCACGCATGTGGCCGACATGCAGGAGACCATGCGTTATCTGCAAACCTTCGCCGTGACGGTGAAGATCACCGGAGCGGGCATTGCCGAATTCGCCGGATTTGCCGAGGAAATCCTCGACCGTATCCGTTCGGGAACCAGCGAAGTCAACAATTTCGCCGGCCAGCTCAATTCACTTGAGAAAGAACTGAAGGTCGCCCAGACCTTCGGTTCCGGCATAGCTCAAGGCTATGAGCAGACGGTCCCGGCCGTGGTCAGCGCCCTGCAGCGCGACGCCCAGACGATCAGCGAACACCGCAAGAAACTCGGCGAGATCGCCAGGCAGGTCGGCGTTCTCGCCCGTGGCGTCCAGGGCAAGGTTGCCACCACGCTGTCCGCGTTGCAGATCGGCGACGCCACCCGCCAGCGCATCGAGCATGTGCAATCGACACTGACGATCCTGGATCAATTCCTAGGCAGCGACCAAGGCCGCACTCTTGATCGTGATGCGCAAGTGCGGCTGGAAAACCTCGTCCATCATCTCGCCGCCGCGCAGATGGTCGATATGGTCCACAATTTCCAGCGCGATTCCCGCAGCGTCGTCGAAACCATCGCCAGCTTCAGCCACGATACGCAGGACATTCTCAATCTGCGGGCCGAGATGCAGAGCAAGGACGATGCCAACGGCGGCAATTTCATGCGAGCGCTGGAGGAAAGCGTTTCTGCAGCGCACGCCATCGTCAAACAGGTCGAAACGGCCAGCTTGCAGGCCAACCATGTCAGCCAGTCGACAACGGCAACCGCCGCCAACCTGTTGACCGGCATCGAGAACATCCGCGCCGTCAAGATGGACATCCACTATATGGCGCTCAACACCAACCTGCGCTGCAGCCGCATGGGTGAGGAAGGCCGGTCGATCAACGTGGTCACTGGCGAATTGCGCGTCTTTGCCGCCAAGCTCGACGAATCCGCCGATGCGATCGTCAACGGGTTGACGGGTTTCGAAGAGGCAGCCTCCGCCATTGCAGCCACCGACAACTCCGGCGAGCCGGGTCTTGCCGAACGCCTGAGCGACGCCGTCGGCAATATCCGCGCAGCGGCCAATGCCATGGAAACCGAACTGACCGTTCTCTCCGAACATGGCCGCGAAGTCGCCAGCAAAATCGGCGTGTCGATCAGCAAGCTGGATTTCCAGAACGATCTTGGCGAGGTTCTCGCAACCTGCGCCGACGATCTCTGCGATCTCGCCGGCGACACAATGCCTGATATCGACGATCTCGGGGACGTTTTGGGTGGCCTTGGCCCGCGCATCTTCAAGCTCTACACGATGGCGCAGGAACGGAACGTCCACCAGGCCATCATCCCAGCCGGTACCCTGATAGCAGCGCCGGTCGCCGCTGCCGCCAATGATGAAGACCTTTTCGCCGACGCGCTGTTTTGAGCGGAAGTTCAAACGGCGCGAACGCGACGAGCCTTAACGTTCCGACCAGACGAATGCCGGCAGGATAAAGTCGGGCGTGGCGCCGTGCTCGGCAAACAGCACCTGGCGCTCCCCATCCGACAGGGTTTCCAGAATACCGGTGGTCACCAGGATCGAGTTCAGTCCGGCATTCGCAGCCCCGGCGATATCGTGTTCGATACTGTCGCCGATACAGCAGATTTTCTCTGGTGCGATGGGCCCGAGAAATTCTCGCGCCGTCGCGTAGATGTCCGGAAATGGCTTGCCGATCCAGCGCACCGTACCGCCCAGCCCTTCGTAAAGCTCCGCGATCCGCCCTGCCCCGAAGGCCGTACCATCCTTCGTCAGCATGATCTTGTCCGGATTGGTGCAGAGGCATGGCACGCCGCGTGCCGCAGCAGGCGACAAGAGCGTTTCGTAGAACGACAGCGGATGCACATCACCTTCGCTGGCAGCCAACAGGACGAAGTCCGCGTCCTCGCCGCTAGTGGTCTGCGTCAGACCCAACCCATCCAGCGGCGAGGTATCGCCATCGCGGCTGACCAGCAGGCATTTGTGGGCAACTCCGCTTGTTCCCTGCCCGCTTTCCTTTTGCAGGATACGCCAGGCCACCTCGCCGGATGTCAGGAACCAGTCCCAACTCTGCGGATCGAAACCAAGGGCTGCAAGACGGCGGTCATTCTCCGCCGAACGTTTTCCGGAGTTGGACAGGATGATGATCGTCTTGCCCGCCCGTTTCAGCCGGAGAAGTGTCTCCGCAGCGTGTGGATAAGGCCCCTTGCCATCCCGTAGCACACCGAACTGATCGATCAGGAAGGCATCGAAACGCTCTTCGATCTCATCCAGACCGGAAATTGTCAGTGGTCCGCCCGTCATAACACGCCCGCCGATTTCGCACCGAGCAGCGCAAGCCGCGCGGTTCCGGCCGCCGCCTCTTCCGAAGCCACCGCCAAAAAGGGGACCGACATCGTCCGGTTGCGGATCGCCGTCCAGACCGCATTCTTGGCACCGCCACCGACCGTGCGGATGGAGCGCAACGGCGGACTGCCAAGCGAAACAAGCCGCTGATAGGCCAGCGCTTCGACGCCGGCGATCCCCTCGAGGATCGCCTTCAGAAACTCGGCATCGCTGTCCGGCCGTGGCGCCATGCGCGGTTTCATCGCCGGGTCGTTGACCGGAAACCGTTCGCCATCCTTGACCAGCGGATAGTAGTCGAGCCCCGTATCCGTCGTGGGATCGATCTCTGCGGAAAGCGCTGCAATCCTGTCCGTGTCAAAATGCGCGGACAGAACGACGCCTCCCGTATTCGAGGCACCGCCAGCCAGCCACATGTCCCCGATCCTGTGGCTGTAGAGACCGTATTCCGGCGCAAACAGCGGCCGGTCGGACAGCATCTTGACTGTTAATGTCGTCCCAAGCGCGGAAACGGCCTCGCCCGGCTGATCGGCCCCGGTTGCCAGAAACGAAGCACAGCCATCCGTGGTTCCGGCGACGGCGACAACATCCTCCGCAAGGCCGAACGCATCCGCCGCATCCTTTGAAATCCCGGCGATTGGCGCGCCTGCGGGCAAGACGTCCGGCAGCAGATCGAGCCGCGCCCCCGTTGCGGCGATCCAATCCGGCCAGCTGCGCGACACCGGATCGTAGCCGGTCTTCAGCGCGTTGTTTTCGTCGGAGACATCGTAAAGCCCGGTGAAATGCCCAGCCAGCCAGTCGGCCTGATGGACAATCCGGAAAACGCCGGGAATGGGCTGAAACGCCAGCACCTTGGCCAACCCGGAGGTAGCCCCATGGGCCGCACTTTCCTTCGGGGCATTCGCCTTGATGCGGGCGAGAATATCCGCGTCCTCGACCGGGTCGTTATACATCATCGGCACCGCCAGCGGCGCACCATCGGCACTGACCGGCAGAATGGTGCCCGACGTACCATCGATCGCGATCGCCCGGACATGGCCCCGGTCAACGCCGTCAAGCACCTGAAGCAGAGCTGTCTGCACGGCCGTCCACCAGATGACGGGATCACGGTGATCACTGGAAAAATCGGCAAGCCTGGACGATCCGGAAGCCACCACGGCGAAATCCGCGTCCATCGCCACCGCGCGGGCGCCGGATGTGCCGATATCGATGCCGATCACTAGCGGCCTGTTTGTCGCGCTGATCATTGCAACGCCTTCCCGGCCCGGTTCAGTTCCTGCCGGTATTTTTCCGCGTCCCAGCCAAGCAGTTCGGCATTTTCCGCATCCGTCAGATAGCGCAGCCGGGCACCCTCGCCGATGCGACCAAGCACATCCGACAGGCAACGCGCCAGCGCGAGGCCACCTGCCGTGATTTCCTTCGAAACCAGCACACCCTTGCCCGGAAACAGCAGCGCCGGCGGCACTGTCGCACCCTCGGCGCGATGACGCTCTTCAATGGATGCCGCCGTATCGCCGGGTGCCGCAACGAACGAGCCACGCCCGAGAAAGATCACATGGTCCGGATAGAGGCTGCCACCGGCGGCAATGCGGCAGCTTGCCAGATCCGTGGCGACATCATGTATCCGACTGTCTTCCGGCAGAGCGAAGCTGCTGTCGACAGCGAGCCGCGACAATGCGTCGAGGTCCGCATCCGGTGCCGCGCGGCGCGGCAGAGCCAGGCGTCTTGAGACGTCAGCCAGCAACAGTTCAGCCTCCGCCACCGTTTCGGCCGCCACCGCCAGACCGTGATTGCCGAGGACCAGCACGCTGGTATCCGGCCGGATCCGCGCTGCGATCGCCTTGGCCAGCGGCAGGCCGGGCCGCGCATAGGGCACGAACACATGCGGAATACCGCCAAGCCTGGATGCCGCAATCGTTTCGCCGTTGACCTGGACGGCGGTTGCGATCGTCTCGACGCAATGAACGTGGATCACCACCTTCTGCGGCATCAGCGCGTGCACCGTCGTTTCGATCGACGGCCGCAAGCCGGACGGATTGCGATCCTTGATGACAAAATCCTGCGCTTTTTCGGTCGAGGGATCGTCACGCTCCAGCGCGTCCAGCAAGGCATCGAGCGCCACCGGCACCATCACATCGCGCTGCCGGGCCTGCATCAGCCAGAGGCCGGACGCCTTGATCCAGAGCGTGCCGCCCTCCTTGATCGAGGTATTGCCACCAGCGGCCTGCACAAGCGCCGCGTCGGCACCGACCCGTGCCGAGACATCCAGAAGAGCTTCGAATTCAGAACTTCTCACCATTGTCTCCGATATCTCTCAAGCCGCCTGCGCCTGCGACTGCGGCAGGCACCAGGCCGCGAAGGCCTCGCGCTCTGCCGGTGCCATGTGCAATCCGTGTTTGGTGCGGCGTTCCATTACCTCGCGGCCTTCCTTGCACCATCCTGCAATCCGTAACTCGCAAAGCCGTTGCGGACGTCGGCAATCTCTTCTGCGGGTAGCACGACCGGGCCACCGATCAACAGCGCATGATAATACTGCTTGGCAATGGTTTCGAGCTCGACCGCCGCCCACATCGCCTTTTCGAGGCTCGCGCCGGTGGCAAGCATGCCGTGATTGGCCATCAGGCAGGCGGTGCGGCCCTCCATCGCCTTGAGGATATTGTCGGAAAGCTCCTTCGTGCCGTAGCGCGCATAGTCGCAGACCTTCACGTCGTCACCACCAAAGGCGGCGATCATGTAGTGGCAGGCGGGGATCGGCTTGTGGGCGATGGCAAGAATGGTCGAATAGATCGCGTGCGTGTGGATGACCGCATGAACCTCGGGCCGGCTCCGCATGATATCGAGATGAAAGCGCCATTCCGTCGAGGGTTTGCGCGGTCCGTCCCAGGCGCCGTATTCACCCTCCAGCGGCAGCGAAGCGATCATATCCGGCGTCATCTCGTCATAGGGCGCGGCCGACGGCGTGATCAGCATCCGGTCCTCGTAGCGCGCGCTGATATTGCCGGATGTGCCCTGGTTGATCCCGAGCGCATTCATCTTGCGGCAATGGTCGATGATCGACTGGCGAACGTAATTCTCTGTCATTGCGGCGGCCTCAGCACGGATTGACGGGCGGAAGGCCGGCGATGTAGCGGCGCACCTCTTCGGCCGCCATCTCTGCGGCGTAGGTCACCGTGCGCACGGAAGCTCCAGCGATATGCGGCGTCAGCGTCACATTCGGCAGCTGCAGCAGCGGCCAGTCGGCAGGCACCGGCTCGACGGCAAAGGTTTCCAGCATGGCGGACGCAAGCGTCCCCTCCACCAGAGCCTCATACAGCGCATCGTAATCGCAGAGCGGTCCGCGCGCCGTGTTCACGAAGATCGCACCCGGCTTCATCTTGGCGAAGCTTTCGGTATTCATCATGTGCCGTGTCTCTTCCGTCACCCGCGCGTGCAGCGTCACGACATCGGAGCGCGACAGCAAATCGTCGAAACTGACATGCTCGACACCGGCATTGCGGTCATCGGCAGACAGCTGAACATAGGGATCGTAAACCAGAACCTTGGTTCCGAACGCCCGCAGCAGACGCACCACCTTGGTGCCGATATTGCCGTAGCCGACGACGCCGACGGTCATTTCCGACAGCTCGCGACCGGTCTTGTCGGCACGGTAGAGCTCGCCGCGCCATTCGCCCTTGCGCAGGGATTCGTGGCCCGAGCGGATCAGCCGGGTCTCGGCAAGGATGGCGCCAAGCGTGAATTCGGCAACCGCGCTGGCATTGCGGCCGGGCGTGTTGACCACCAGGACACCGGCATCGCGCGCGGCATTCATATCGATATTCACCGGCCCGCCGCGCGAAACGGCGACGAATTTCAGGTCGGGCAGCTTTGAAAACATGCCGCGGGAAAACGGCGCTAGCTGTGTAATGACCATCTCTGCATCCGCAACGAACGCGATGATGTCGTCGGCCTTGCCCATATATTCCTTCAGGCCATCCATGCCCTCCACCGCATAGCCATGCTCCATCGGCTCATCCGGCCAGGGCTGTTCGAGAAGACGGATATCATGCCCGTCGCCACAGGCTTCCACGACCCTGTCGCGAAAGACCGTCGGCAGCATGAACCGGTCTCCGATGATGGCGATTTTCTTCATTTCAGTCTTCCTATTCAGATGCCGGGGCCGCGCCGTGGGAAAGGGCGTGCCAGACCGGACGAAGGGACAGGCGCGATTGCCTGTAGAGTGGAAACGCCGCGTTGAAACGCGCCGCCATGGCTTTGTCGGCCGGTTCCGCCGGCCGCTGGTAGGGAGTGACCCATTCCTTGACGCACTCTTCCATCGAGCCGTAGATGCCGAGCGAGACGGCGGCGATCATCGCCGTGCCGGCAGCACCCGCCTCTTCCCGCTCGCTGGTCTGCACCGATGAGCCGAGCGCGCCGCCGAGGATACGCCGCAAGGACGCGCTGCGCGCCGCACCGCCGGTCAGCCGCACCCGCGATGGCAGCGGCCCCATCTCGACGTAACAATCGCGCGATGCCATGGCCAGACCGTTGAAGACGGCGCGAACCATGTCGGCAAAGCCGTGGTTGAGATCAAGCCCGATAAAGGACGCCCGTGCCGAGGCATCGACGAACGGACCACGCTCGCCGGCCTCGGAAATATAGGGGTGGAACAGCAGCGAGGTTTCCTTGGCTTCGGACAGCCAGCCCTCGACATGACCGAGCAGCTCGGACTTGCTCTTCTCGATGCCCATGCCCTTCAGCACGCTGCCCGCCAAAGACAGGATCCAGTCGATATTCAGCGTCGCCGCCATGTTCGACTGCATCTGCGCATAGTGGCCCGCAATCGGGAGGCACATTGTGTAGCCGGTGAGGTCCCTGTTGAGCTGCACGTCGTCAGGGCTTTTCGCCAGCCGCATATGCATGCCGGTCGAACCGATGATCGAGCAGCCGGTATCCGTGCCCGGTTCGTAGAGCCCGGCACCGAGCGAGGTGCAGACCACATCGACATATCCGAGCACAACAGGCGTGCCAGCGAGAAGTCCGGTCAGGGCGGCCGCGCTGTCGCTCAACGCATGCTGCGTCACCGCGCCATCGACGATCTCCGGCAACAGGTAGCGTTGTTTGCGCAGATCGAGAAAGTCGATGACATCCTCGCAATATTGCCGCGTGCGAAAATCCCCGAAGGTGAAATTGGCCTCGGACGGATCGGTGGCCCGCTGACCGGTCAGCTTGAAATAGAGCCAGTCCTTGCAGTGAAATCCGGTCGTAGCACCTTCGATCATCTCCGGCGCATTTTCGAGCATCCACCGCAGTTGCGAACCCATCTGGCAGGCGGCAAGGCCGGAACCGGTATGGGAAAACCGCACGGCATCGCCGCTGTCGCCCCGCAGGCGTTCGACCGTGTCACCGGCGCGGGCATCGAGCCAGAGCCAGCCCTTGCCGACGGGATCGCCGTTTTTGTCGATCAGCCAGGTACCGTCGCCCTGCCCGGTCACCGAGATCGCCGCCACCCGGCTGGCGAGATTTTCCACCTTGCCGGCGAGATCGGCCAGCGTCTTTGCGGTATCGGCCCAGGTGCGGTCAAGGTCCTGGACGACGCCCCGGCCGCCCTCGCTTTCATAGCTGTTTGGGATGGCTGAAAACGCGATCTGCTTTCCGCCAAGATCGAAGGCGACCGATTTGATGACGGAGGTTCCCGCATCGATCCCGATCAGGATGTCACGCATCAGGCAAGCTCCTGCCCATGGCTGATGGCCCGGCCGCTCTCACCGTCGAACACGTGCAGGCTCGAGGGATCAAGACGGATGCCGACATTCTCGCCGATCGCAAGGTTTGTCCGGTCATGCTCGACCAGCACCATCGTGCCCCCGGCAAAATCGGTGGCGATATGGGTCTGGTCGCCCAGCCACTGGTTCACGGCCACCTTGGCACCGACGCCGCCTTCGCTGCGGCGCACCGCATAGGGTCGGATGCCGAGCACGACCTTGCTGCGCTTCATCAGTTCGGCGCGCACCTCATGGGAAAAATCCGACGCCTTGTAGTCGAGCTTGACGCCATCGTTCAGGCCGAAGGACACGGTATCGCCGGAGCCCGAAATGCCCGCCGAAAACACGTTCATCGGCGGCTCGCCGACAAAGGTGCCGGTAAACAGGTTGGCCGGTCGTTCCTTGATCATCTGCGGCGTATCGAACTGTTGCAGCACGCCGCCTTCCATGACGGCGATCCGGTCGGCCAGGGCATTGGCCTCGGTCTGGTCGTGGGTGACGAGGATGGCGGTCAGGCCGCGCTCCTTGATAAAATGCTTGATGCGGCCGCGCAGAAGCGCCCGCAACTGCGGCTCCAGCTGCCCCATCGGCTCGTCAAGCAGATGCAGGTCGGCATCGCGGATCAGCGCCCGGCCAAGCGAGGCACGCTGCTGCTGGCCGCCCGAGATCGAGCTCGGATAACGGCCCATGATATCCTCGATCTCCAACAGCTTGGCGATATTGGCGACCTTTTCGTCAACGACGCTCTGCGACAGCTTCGATGCCTTCAGCGCAAAGGCAATGTTTTCGCGCACCGTCAGCGGCGGGTAGAGCGAGTACCCCTCGAACGCCATGGCGACATTGCGCTTGACGGGTGCAAAGGTCTGAACCTCGCGTCCCTTCATCGCAATCGTGCCACGCGATACCGCCTCGAAACCCGCGACCATGCGCAGGGTCGATGTCTTGCCACAGCCGGACGAGCCAAGAAGCGCGATGATCTCGCCCTTCTTCACGTCCATGTTCAGCTGCTTTACGGCATGGACGCCATGATCGATCGGGCCGTAGAACTTGTCGACGCCCTTGATGAACAGTGCGGTCTCGCTCATGCCGCTTCTCCATTGCGTGTCATCGGGGTGGCGGCGGACCGGATCAGCCCGCCACTCTCCTTGTCGAACAGGAAGGCCGCCTGACCATTGACGGCGATATGGGCCGGGCCGGATACGGGACCCGGCGTTCCCGCCGGACGCGACACCAGAATTTCACGGCCACGTGCCGTCAGAACCAGGGTGACAGTCTTTTCGTTGAGCGGCGTTTCGGCTTCCACCGTCACCGGAATGGCACCCGGCGCGCCCGCATCGGTAAAGGCGATTGTCTCTGGCCTCAAACCGATGACGCAGGTCTTTCCAACCACGTCAGACGGCATGCCGGGCAGCGCAACCTTGACGTTCGAAAGCTCGACATAGACCCCATCCGGCACGGACTTCGGCGTCACGTCCAGAAGATTGATCGTCGGATCGCCGAACAGCCGGGCGATCTCGATATCGGCGGGCGTGTTGTAGATATCCTCCGGCGTACCGATTTGGCGGATGCGGCCCTGCGACATCACGGCGATCCGGTCTCCGAGAGCCATCGCTTCCTTGTAGTCCTGCGTCACGTAGACAACCGTAGCACCTTGCGCGGCGAGCAGGCGCGGCAACTCCAGCCGCATTTCGAAGCGCAACTTGGCATCGACGTTGCGCAGGGGATCGTCGAGCAACAGCAGCGGCGGCGAACCGGCAAGCGCCCGCGCCAGCGCCGTGCGCTGCTTCTGGCCGTTCGACAGCGCCTTCGGGTGATGCGACAGCACATGGTCGATCTTGAGGAGCTTGGCGACCTTGTGGACGCCCGCCGAGATCGCATCCTTGGTCGCATTGGTCGCCGTCAGCGGGCTGGCAATGTTGTCGAAAGCGCTCATATGCGGGAACAGCGCGAAATTCTGGAAGGCCATGCCGATGCCGCGATGTTCGGCGTCGATATCGGCGACATCCTCGCCGCCGATCAGGATCTGCCCTTCCTCCGGATCGATCACCCCGGCCACCAGCCGCAGCAGCACGGTCTTGCCGGCACCCGACGGGCCGAACAGGACAAGCGTTTCGCCATCGGCCACATCCAGCGACAGGTTGTCGAGAACCGTGTTGGTCTTGTAGCGCTTGACGATATTTTTAAGCTGAAGTGTCGTCATGATTTATCCCTTCACCGCGCCGAGCGACAGGCCTTCGACGAGGTAGCGCTGGGCGTAGAGTGCAAGTGCAAGCGTCGGGGTCACCGACAGCACGATGGCCGAGGCGATCTGGCCGTACTGGATGCCGGACGAGGTCACGAAGGCAAGCGCACCGACGGTCACCGGCTGCTTGTCGGCTGAGGCCAGCACCAGCGCGAAGACAAAATTGTTCCAGGCAAAGATGAAGGCAAGCAGGCCGGCTGCCGCAATCCCGGGGCCTGCCAGCGGCAGGGCGATCTTGCGGAAGGTGGCAAACCAGGAATGCCCGGCAATGCGATAGGCATATTCCACATCGGCCGAAATATCCTCGAAATAGCCGCGTACGATCCACAGGATGAGCGGCAGGCAGATCAGCTGATAGACCCAGATCAGCCCGAAATAGGTGTCGGACAGGCCAAGCCACTGGAAATACTGGGTCAACGGCAGGAGCACCAGCAATGGCGGCGCAAAGCGGAAGGACAGGAGCGTGAACGCGATGTCCTCGGAGCCCTTGAACTTGTGGCGGGCAAAGGCATAGGCCGCCGGTACACCGAGAACCAAAGCGAGGGCGACAGATGTCACCGACAGAAAGATCGAGTTGCCGAGATTGCGCATGAAGGCGATGTCGAGCGTGCCGGCTGCCGTCGTCAGTTTGCCGGTGATGAGTGCCGCATAGTTCGACAATGTCGGCGTGAAGATGATCGACGGCGGGATCGTCAGGATCGTCTCGTTGGTCTGGAACGACATCAGGAAGATCCAGAAGATCGGGAACATGAAGAAGATGACGACGAGCGTCAGGGCAATCAGACGCAGCGTTTTTTCGAGCGTGGATGTGGTTTCCATGGTGTTCCCCTCACGCTTCGCCACGGGCGCGTTCGCGCAGCCGCAGCCAGTTCTTGATGAAGATATTGGAGAGCAGGTAGGTGATCGCCCAGAGGATGACCATCAGAGCCGCAGAGCGCCCGACATTGGTCGACTGGAAGAAGTTGAGATAGGCCTCCACCTGGAAAACGGTCAGCGTATTGCCCGGCCCCCCTTGCGTCATCGCATAGATGATATCGAACTGCTGGATTGAGTCGAGCAGCCGGAACAGCGTCGCCGTCAGGATATAGGGCGTCAGCATCGGCAGGGTGATGCGGAAGAACACGAAGGTTCTGGGCACGCCATCCAGCGCCGCGGCTTCGAACGGCTGGGTCGGCAGCGAGCGCAGGCCGGCCAGCAGCAGGATCATGATGAAGGGCGTATAGACCCAGATATCGACGAGAACGACGGTGAGCAGCGCCGTGCTCGGGGACGAGGCCCAGCGGAAATCATGCAGCCCGATCAGGCCCGCGAGGTAGCTGAGAATGCCAAAACTCGGATTGGTCATCAGCTTCCACATCAGCGCGGCCAGCGCCGGCGCGATCATCAGCGGCAGGAGCAGCATGATCGAGATGAAATTATTGACGGTCGAGCGGCGCTGCAAGAGCAGCGCAATGCCGAGGCCGAGCAACAGTTCCAGCGTCACGGTGATGCCGGCGTAGAGCAGCGATACTTTCAACGTGTTCCAGAAGGCCGGGTCGGTGAAGAAGTTGAGATAGTTCTCACCCCAGTTGAACTGCCGCGCCCAGGGCTGGCTCAGGCGGTAACGCTGGAACGAATAGATCACGGCGGTAAAGAAGGGGATCAGGATGCCGATGCACACAAGCAGCGCCGGCAGGCTCAGTACATAGGGCAGCATCTTGCGGCTGATGCGGAAACCTGAAGCCGGTTTGCGGAGGGTTGCTGTTGAAGCCATGTCGAGCTCCGTTCTTTGTCTGTGAAGAAAGCACGCGGCACGCGGATCATCCCGCGCCAGTCCATCGGCATCTCAGGTTGTCTGAAGGCGGCTTTCGGCCGGTGTGCGGGTGCCCGGCGCTCTTTCAAGCGCCGGGCTCTGCTTGGGAGGCAGATCAGCCGAGGCCGGCTTCCTTCAGCTGGCGATCGATGCTCTCGACCAGCTGGTCGAGACCTTCGTCGACAGGCACTTCCTTGGCGACCATCTTCTGCAACGTCGCCGCCCATTCGGTGGTGACATCGAAGAACAATGGCTGCGGTGTAAACTTGATCGATGCACCGGCGGCGGACGCGTCGAACATGTCGACATAGCCCGGATACTTGTCGAGCTTGGTGCGGAAGGCTTCATCCTTCCAGACCGACTGGCGAACCGGATCGACGAAATCCATCTTGGTGGCACCGAAGATCGCGTGTTCGGGGCCGGACGCCCATTGCAGGAAGTACCAGGTGGCGTCCTTGTCCTTGGAAAAGTTGGACATGGCGAGCGACCAGATCCAGATGTTCGGCGTCGAGGCCGTGGCATCCGGGTTGGCAGTGAAGGCGGCGTAGGACAGCTGACCGGCCATCTTGTTGTCGCCGCCGTTCATGAAGTAACCGAGGCAATCGGCATCGAAGATCATCGCCGAAGCGCCGGCACCGAGATCGGTACCGACCTGATACCAGGTATAGGTCGACCAATCCTTCGGGCCGCTTTCCTGGATCATCTGCACCCATTTGGCATGGAAGGCTTTCGAGCCGGCCGTGCCCATCGCCGCCGACAGCTTGCCGTCGGTGACGTTCAGGTCCTTTTCGTTGAAGTTCGAATAGGCCGACAGGAAGCCCGGGTGGATCGTCGCCCAGGAACGCGAGCCGCGAACGCCGATACCGTAAATGCCGCCGACATCCTTCTGCAGCTTCGCCGCGACCGAGATCATGTCATCGAGGTTCTTCGGCACGGAAACGCCGGCCTTGTCGAACATCGCTTTGTTATAGGTGATGTTGTTCTGCTCGAACGCCCACGGAATGCACCACTGCTTGGCATCGTCGGAGCCGAGCGCGCCGCCGGGCTGGCCGTTCCAGGCGCAGGAATTCTTGACGCCCGGCAGGAAATCGTCCCAGGCATAGTTGGGGTTGGTCTTTTCCGGATCGTTGATCCATTCCTTCAGATCGGTGATCCATCCGGCCGGACCATAGGTCCAGGTCATGTAGGCGCCGGTCATGAACGCATCATATTCGGTGGAGCCCGATGACAGCGCGGCCGTCACCTTGTCGAAATAGACATCTTCAGGAAACACGTCGTACTTGACGTCCATGCCCGTCAGGTCCTTGAAGGCCTGCAGGTTGGCGATCATCGCGTCGGCATAGGGATGCTTGTTCAACAGCAGCTTCACGGTCTTGCCGGAATGTTTCTTCCAGTCGAAATCGGCCGCCATCGCCCTGGTGGACATCATGTTGAGCAGCGTACCGCCAGCACCGGCCGTGACGCCCATGGCGCCGAGGCCCTTCAGCATTCCGCGACGGTCCACCTCTCCACGCAGGAATGCACTGATCAGGTCTTTTTCTTTCTCATGCATTGGTCTTCTCCTCCTTCACGGGCAAAACATGCTCAATCGATTGAGCCGTACCGGCTTACCCGACCGGTATTTCCTCCTGATCGCAGCATTTGCACCCCAAGCCCTGCCGGACGGGATGCCGTTGCTGCGAAAGGCTTCAACCGACCCACTCCCCGGATCAGTCTTCAGCCATCATTCCCTGTGCCGGGACAGCGCCGTTTCAGGCAGCGTCCTCCATCAATGTCTGCGCGGTCTTCTCGTCGGTGATCAGGCCGCTGAGAAAGCGGCTTTCCAGTACGGCGCGAATGGCCCGCGCCTTCACCTTGCCGCCGGCAACGGCAACCGTGCGCCGGTTCTTCAGGTTCTCGCGGCTCATTGTGAACGTGCGGTTGGACAAGGAGGTCTCGATCGGCTGGCCCTTGTCGTCGAAGAAATGACCGAGCAATTCGCCGGCGCCGCCGCCATTCTTGATTTCCTCGAGTTCGCCCTTCTCGATCATGCCGGTCGCCACCAGCGACGCTTCCCGCTCGACGGTACCGATGCCGACAAGCAGCAGATCGGCGCTGCTGGCGAGATCGAAGATTTCCCGGACGCCGCGCTGGTTGAACAGCACGTCACGATCCTCGACCGAGTTGGCAAAGAACGGCACCGGCATGACATAGGCTTCCGCCCCGGTCCGCTCGGCCAGCCGGTGGATAACGTCATGCGGATTGGCGGAGAATCGCCGCGTCAAGCCGCCGAGCAGCGAGACGAAGCGGACGTTCCTGTTGGTGGTGCGCGGCAGATATTCGACGCAGGCAGCCAGCGTGCGGCCATGGCCCACGCCAATCAGCAGCGCGCTATCCTTCTCGATTTCGCGCTTGAGAAACTGCGCTCCGGAAATGCCCAACGCCTTCAGCGGCAGGTCTTCCGGGTCGAAATCAGGAACAACTTCGCAATAATCGAGGGCGTAGCGGGTGGAAAGCTTCTGCTCCAGCACGACGCATTCGGAGACTTCACCGTCGATATAGACCTTCACCAGACCTTCCTGGTTGGCCTTGGTGATCAGGCGGTGCGCTTTCAGCGAGGTCAGGCCGAGACGCTTGGCGACTTCGGACTGGGTGAGCCCGCCGGCATAGTGCAGCCAGGCCGCACGCGCTGCCATGCTCGACTCGTCGTCCCGAAGTGAACCTCCGCCCAGAACCATCTCTCCGCCCCGTTCTGCTATTTTTTTCACAGCATGATATTTTTATCTCTTATTGAAAGAATTTTCATGGACTGAAAAAATTGTCAAGCAGGATCGATGCGGCGGCGCACCAATTCGATATGCGCTTGCGACACGACAGGGCCTGACTGGGGACAAACGCAAAACGCACCCGGTTGCCCGGACGCGCTTTGTTTGAAGAGAGAAATGAAAGAGAGGGCTTACGCCTCGGTCTTCTTCATCAACCGGGCCTGCAGTACCACCACGACCAGAAGGAAGGCACCGCGGATGACCGACTGCCAGTAAGCAGAGAGCGAAATCCAGCCGAGGCCGTTTTCGAAATTGAGGATGTTGAAGACCATGGCAAGCAGCAGCGCGCCCGCCAGCGTCGCACCGACGGAACCGGAACCACCTGTCAGCAGCGTGCCGCCGACCACGACGGAGGCGATGGCGAACAGCTCCCAGCCCACGCCCTCGGTCGGCTGCCCTGCCCCAAACTGCGATGCGAGGATGACCCCGGCCAGACCGGCAAGCAGCCCGGACAGTGCATAGACAGCAAACAGCGTCTTTTCGACCTTCAGCCCCATCAGGTTGGCCGTCGCCTCGCCGTCACCGATCGCCAGCACATGCCGCCCGGCCGGATGCCGCTCGAGAAAAATCCAGCCGAGCACATAGGCGAGCGCCGCGATCCAGGCCGGGATCGGGAAGCCGAGAAAGTCGTCCTGCCCGATGGTGGTAAAGCCGGTATCATAGGACACCGAGACCGACTGGTTGTTGGCTAGAAGCAGCGCCGTGCCGTAAGCCGCCAGCATCATCGCCAGCGTCGCGATAAACGGCTGGATACGCATCCTTGTGATGATCAGGCCATTGATCGAACCGGCAATCAGCCCGGCGATCATGCCGCCGGCAAGCCCCGGAAACCAGCCATAGGGCGACAGGTAGGCCGCCACCACGCTGGCCATCGCCGCCACGCCGCCGACCGAAAGGTCGATGCCGCCGGTAATGATGACGAAGGCCATGCCGAGCGCGATCAGCGCAAACATCGAATTGTAGCGCAGGAAGCTCAAAATATTGAACGGCGAGATGAAATTGTCATAGCGCAGCGCTCCGAACAGGATCAGACCGGCCAGAGCAAGGAGCACGCCGAGGCGGGCGAAATCGCCGGAGGATTTGGGAACAAAGGGCCGCGAGAGGGTTTTGAGCATGGTCCGTTACCCCTTGGCACGTTGCTGGATGAACACGGCGATGATGATCAGCCCCGCCTTGACGATCAGTGCCGCCGCATCCGGTACACCGTTGGCCAGAAGCGTATAGCGCACCAGCTGGATGACGAAGGCGCCGAGCACCGTGCCGATGATATTGGCCCGGCCGCCGGTCAAAAGCGAACCGCCGACTGCGACCGCTGCAATGGCATCGAGCTCCATGCCGAGCCCGACCAGATTGGCATCGCTCGCCGAATTGCGGGCAACAACGATCAGCCCGGCAATCCCGGCAAGGGCGCCGCTGACGACATAGACAAAGGTCTTGACCCGCCGCACGGGAATGCCGGTCAGCCGCGCCGCCTTCTCGTTGCCGCCAACCGCGATGATCTGGCGGCCGATGACGGTGTAGCGGATCAGGCAATGGGCCAGCACCGCGACGATGATCATGATGATCACCTGCGCCGGAATGCCGGCGATACGGCCCATGGCGATGAACTGGAAATCCGGGTTCTTGAACACCTGCAGATTGCCGTTGGTGGCAACCTGGGCGATGCCACGCCCGGCGATGAACAGCACCAGCGTCGCAATGATCGGCTGGATCGAAAACCGCGTCACCAGCATGCCGTTGAACCAGCCGAACGCCATGACCAGCAGCACCGGCAGGATGAACGAGAGAATGATCAGGACACCCATATTCTCGATCGGCAGCAGCGTGCCCATGAAGATCATCGGCGCCGCAGTACCCGCAATCGCCATCAGCGAGCCGACCGACAGGTCGATGCCGCCGGTGGCAATCACCAGCGTCATGCCGACAGCGACGATGACGATGGTCGCCACTTGCGTCAGGTTGACGTTGAGCGTCTGCCAGGAGAGGAAATTCGGCGTGACGATCAGGTTGAAAACGACAAGCAGGATGAAGGCCGCGAATGTGCCGTAGCGGCTGAGAAACTGTGCCATGTTCGGACGGGCGGCGCGCTCGCCTGGAGCGGATGTGTCGATCGTCGTCATGTCAGTTCACCTGATGGGCCATGGCGGAAAGAAGCGCCGTCTCACTGAGTTCGTCACGTTTCAAGACGGCAACGGACTTGCCGTCGCTGAGCACCGTCACGCGGTCTGCCGCCGCCAGAAGCTCCTCCAGCTCGGAGGAGATCATCAGGACGCTCAGGCCTTCGTCGGCCAGGCTGCGCAGCAGCTTGAGGATTTCCGCCTTGGCGCCGATATCGATGCCGCGCGTCGGCTCGTCGATAATGAGGATTCGCGGATCGGTGCAGAGCCAACGAGCGAGCAGCACCTTTTGCTGGTTGCCGCCCGAAAGCTCCTTGATCGGCTGGTCCGGCGAGGCGCATTTGACGCCGAGCGCCTTGATATAGCGCGTGACGATCTCCTGCTGGCGGGCACGGTCGACAATGCCGGCCTTTTTCAGCTTCGGCAGCAGCGCCAGCGTCATGTTCTCGCGGATGCTCATGTCCGGGATGATGCCATCGATCTTGCGGTCCTCGGAGACCAGCCCGATACCGTCGGCAATGGCGTCGGCCGGTTCGCCATAGCTGCGCGCCTTGCCGTCGATGCGGATCGATCCCTTTTCCAGCTTGTCGACGCCGAAGATGATCCGCGCCGTTTCCGTACGGCCGGAGCCGAGCAGACCGGCAAGTCCGGAAATCTCGCCTTCGCGCACCGTCACACTGACATCGCGAACGCGCACACCGGATCCGGCATTGTCAACGGAAAGACGCACCGGCTTTGCCGCGTCGTCGCCGCTGTCGCGGGCAATCGCCTGGAAGGCGGCCAGTTCCTTGCCGAGCATATTGCGGACAAGCTCCATCTTCGGCATGTCGGCCATGGCGCTGTGCGCCACCGTCTGGCCATCACGCATGATGGTGACGCGGTCGCAGATCTCATAAAGTTCGTCGAGCCGGTGGCCGATGAACAGCACGGCGACGCCATTGTTTTTCAGCGTGCGGATTGTCTCGAACAGAATGCCGACCTCACGTTCATCCAGCGACGATGTCGGCTCGTCCATGATCACCAGCCGGGCTTTTTGCGTGACCGCACGGGCAATGGCGATCATCTGGCGGGTCGCGGCGCTGAAATGACCGACAGGCATGTCGACGTCGATATCGAGATTGAAGGTTTTCAGAACAGCAGCGGCACCGTCGCGCATCGCCCGCCGGTCAAGCAGCCCGAGCCCCGTTTTCGGCTCGCGCGACAGATAGATATTCTCGGCGACCGAACGTTGCGGCGCCAGATTGATTTCCTGATAGATCGTCGCGATGCCCCTCGCCTGGCTGGCGCCGGGCGTTGCAAAGGCAACGTCCTCATCCTCGAAGCGGATCGTTCCGCTGTCGCGCTGATAGGCACCGGTCAAAATCTTGATCAGTGTCGATTTCCCGGCGCCATTCTGGCCGACCAGCGCCATGACCTCGCCCGCCGCGATCTCAAGCGAGGCCGAGCGCAGCGCAGCGACGCCGGAAAACGCCTTGGAAATATCCTGCATGGACAGCAGCATGTTCCATCCATCCTCAATAAGCAGACATGAAAAGGCGGCCGGAATGGCAATGCCACCCCGGCCGGAAGCGACAGTCTTGGGAAATCAGTAGGCGCTGGACAGTTCGGCCGATGCGTTGGATGCATCGTAGAACTTGTCGGTGTTGATGACCCATGCCTCGATCTTATCACCGGCCGCGAAACGCGTCATCGTCTCGAAAGCCTTCGGCCCGAAGCGCGGATTGCACTCGACGACGGCATTGATCTTGCCATCGACCACGGCCTGAACGGCTTCCTTGCCACCATCGATCGACAGAACCAGGATATCCTTGCCCGGCACCTTGCCGGCAGCCTCGATGGCTGCAATGGCGCCAATCGCCATTTCGTCATTATGCGCATAGATCACGTCGGCATCCGGATGCGCCTGCAACAGCGCTTCGGCAACCTGACGGCCCTTGTCGCGGGCAAAATCGCCGGTCTGCGATGCGACGATCTCGAAACCACCGGCAGCCTTGATCGCTTCGTCAAACCCCTTCTTGCGGTCGTTGGCCGGCGACGAACCGGTCGTGCCTTCCAGCTCGATGATCTTCGACTTGCCATTGGCATTCTTGGCCAGCCACTCGGCAACCCGCTTGCCTTCGTCGATGAAATCCGAGCCGATGAAGGTCAGATAGTCCTCACCGGCCTTGGCCAGCGACTGATCGACGTTGCGGTCGAGCAGGATGACCGGAATACCGGCCTTCTTGGCGGCCATGACGGCCGGGATCAGTGGCTTTTCTTCGCGCGGGGCGAGGAAGATAACGTCGACACCCTGGGCGATCATCGAATTGACGTCGGCCACCTGTTTGGCGGCGGAACCGGCAGCGTCGGTATAGACCAGCTGATAGCCGAGCTTTGCGGCTTCGGCCTTCATGCTTTCGGTCTGGGCGATGCGCCAGGGATTGTTGGATTCGGTCTGCGCGAAGCCGACCTTGTAGGTGTCTTTCTTGGCCAGGGCCGGCATCTCGGCATAGGCAGCAGAGCCGGCCAGCGCGATGGCGCCCATGGCCGTTGCGGCAGCCAGGAACATGCGACGTGAAATCGTGGACATCGGTATTTTCTCCTCCGAAATTTACCGGTACTCCTCTACCGGGCAGTGAGCATTTTCCGCTTCACATACGCAAATCTTGCGCTAATATTATTATCAGTCAAGCGCTAATTTATTAGCAGACGCACAAAAGATAATTCTGCACCGCAGCAGAACCCGGGATGGAAGCGAGACAGGACGATGGCAAGAGGAAACGGGCGAAACAGCGCTTCCGAAAAGCAGGGAGACGCAGGCCGGCCAACCATGACGGACGTCGCAAGAATTGCCGGCGTGTCACAATCGAGCGTCTCGCTGATCCTCAACGAGATGTCCGGAGCGCGCATTTCGGCTGAGACCCAGATGCGCGTGCGCGAGGCTGCTCATAAAATTGGTTATAAATTACCAATGACCCGCAACGAGGTCGACACCACCCCGCATGTGGAAAAGGACACCATCGCCTTCATCGTCGACGAGATCTCCACCAGCCCGCATCCGGTCGTCAGCCTCGACGGCATTCGCGACTATGCGTTCGAGCAGGGACTGCTCGTGTCCGCCCACGCCACCCGTTCCAACCCGGATCTGCAGGACGCGGTGCTGCTGTCGGTGCTGCGCGACCGCTCGATCGCCGGCGTCATCTATGCGACGATCTTCACCCGCAAGGTCACCGTGCCGCCGCAGTTGAAGGGCATCCCGACGGTGCTGCTCAACTGCTATTCCGAGCCGCGCCAGCATATGGCCATCGTGCCCGGCGAGGTCGCCGGCGGCTTTACGGCAACCGCGCACCTGACCAGCCTTGGCCATAAGCGCATCGGCTTCATCAACGGCGAGCCCTGGATGGATGCGGCGATGGACCGCCTGAAGGGCTACAAGCAGGCTCTCGCCACCGCCGATATCGCCTTTGACGAAACGCTGGTGCGCGACGGCGACTGGCTGCCGCTACGTGGTTACGAAGCTGGGCTTGACCTGCTCTCCATGCCCCATCCGCCCTCGGCGATCCTTTGCGGCAACGACCTGATGGCGATCGGCGTCATGGAAGCGGCGGCGGAAAAGGGCCTGCGCGTGCCGGAAGACCTGTCCGTCATGGGCTATGACGACCAGGAATTGGCCCGCTACACCCACCCGCCCCTCTCCACCCTCGTCCTGCCCAATTACGAGATGGGCCAGAAAGCCGCCGAAATCCTCATCGACATGGCGATCCACGGCAAGCAGCCACGCCCGATGACCATCAAGGTCGACGGCCCGTTGGTACGGCGCGGCACGACCGGAAAACCGGCATAGGCTGTCCTACTCGCAGAAACGCCTTCATTTCCCGATCAATCTCGTGTTGAAGAAGATGACGACACGATGGAGACGGGCAAGGCATGCAAGCGATGACATCCTGGAAGCGCCGGTTGCGAAAATGGCGCAATCGCATTGCAAGGCGCGTGCTTGCCACCCGTATCGGCCGCGAAATGCTCGTCAACGCCGTCAGCCCGAAAATCCTGTCGATGACCGCCGATTGCGGCGACCACCTGATGACCTTTTCGCCGCATGACTACATCGGTCGAAAAATCTACCGCAAGGGTCATTTCCAGCGCGAAAATGTCGAGCGGCTCCTGTCCGTCCTGCGGCAAAAAGATCTGCTGCAACAGGAAAAAATCCTTCTCGAACTCGGCGGCAATATCGGCACCCAGACCCTCTACTTTGCGCTGAGCAAGACATTTCGCCATATCGTCACGGTCGAGCCGGATCCGCGCAACTTCAAACTTCTGCGCACCAATATCGACCAGAACGGCCTCAGCGAACAAATCACCGCGATCAACACCGCTGCCGGCGAGAGCGAAGGCACACTCGATTTCTTCATGCACCGGGACAACCACGGCAAGAGCAGCGCGCTTCGCCAGAGCGAGCGCGATATCGAGATCAAGGTTCCGGTCAAGCCGGTCACCGCGATGCTCGCCGACGCCGGTGTCGCACCGCAAGACATCGGACTGGTCTGGATGGATATCGAGGGCTACGAGCCGGTGGCTGCCCGCTCGATGCGACCGCTGCTGCAACGGCGCGTGCCGTTCTACATGGAGTTTTCGCCGGTCTTTTACGGACCGGCGGGATCGCAGGCCTTCGTCGATTATCTGGCAGGCTTCTACGAGGACTGCGTCGTCTTTTACGAAGACAGCCAGATCGAAATGAAGGTCACCGCCCTGCCCATCGGGCAGGACCAGTTCGACGTTCTGCTGCTGCCCTGACCATCACCCGCCACACGGCGGGCGACGGCCAAAGCCCTTCAGCGCTTCCGGTAGAAATAGGTCCGGCCCGGATCGGCACCGGCCGGCAGCGGCAAGGGCTCAAGCTCGGGATGCTCGAGTGGCAGACCGCTTGCTGCAACACCACCGGTCTTCAAGGCCGCGGCGATCGACTGCGGCAGCCAGGTCAGGGTCTTGGCATCCTTTTCCGGATAGGCCGTACCGATATCGGCATGTGCAAACGCAACGTCGCGCCCTGAAAACTGCGCAATCGTTTCCTTGATGTCGCCAAGGATCAGATCAGCCTCTGGCGGCGTCGAATCAGGATGCGAGCCGATGGCCCGGTCGAAAACGATGATGCGGTTGTCGGGAAACAGTTCGCGGATATGGTCGTAGGTCCGTCCGTTGCCGAGCCCGATTTCCAGGATCACGCCATCCGGCGCGATCATCGAAGCCTCCTTGATATGGTTGAGAACAGCGCGCTGCGAGTGCATGCGGGAGATAAAACCATCAAGGCGACTCATCTTTTTCTATCCATTCATTCAAATCATGCTGGTTGCATCGCTTAACACGAGACACAGCGATGGGTCGACCGTGACGGCAGGAATTTTGCTCCAAACTCCCATCTGTGATGGACCGTGATCGGGCTGTTTCGGACAGCGCTTTTCCAGCGGCTGACCGTCAAACCCCTTCGCCTGCCCTGCGCGAATATGTTAGCCTTCCGGCATGAGCCAGCTTTCCAGTGAAACATTCTTCGCCGAACTTCCGGTCTTCGTCGAGTTCGAAGGTGTCGCCAACGGCGACAACTATCGGGCCCTGCCTGCCGATTGGGCGCTGGCCACGGCAGATATTGTCGATTCCACCGGCGCGATCGAAGCCGGGCGCTACAAGGCCGTCAACATGGCCGGCGCCAGCGTCATCTCGGCCATCCTGAATGCGCTGGGCAATAACGACCTGCCCTTCGTCTTCGGCGGCGATGGTGCCATGGTTGCGGTTCCACCCTCGGGTGTGGACAAGGCACGCGATGCGCTCTCGGCGGTGCAAGCCTGGGTCGGCGAAGAGTTGCAGCTGACATTGCGCGCCGCCCTTGTTCCGGTTGCCGATGTCAATGCCGCTGGACTTGAAGTGCGGGTGGCCCGGTTCCAGATCAATGCGGACGTGTCCTATGCCATGTTTGCCGGCGGTGGCTCCAGCTGGGCAGAGGTCCGTATGAAGGAAGGCCTGTTTGCCGTTCCGCCCGCACCGCCGGGTGCTCAGCCTGACCTTGCCGGCCTTTCCTGCCGGTGGAACCCGATCCAGTCCCGCCATGGCGACATCGTCTCGATTATCGCGGTCCCCACGGGCACAGGCAATGCCGATGCTTTTCAGACGCTGATTTCGGACATCGTCACCCTGGCTGCCGGGGAAGAACGGGAGGGGCATCCGGTTGCAGCGGAGGGACCGCAGATCGGACTGTCGGCTGCAGGACTGTCGGCGGAAACCAAAACGGCTCCGAAGGGCAAACGCTTCACCCACCGTCTGTTCATTCTCGCCCAATATCTGTTGACGGTCGGTCTTTTGCGGTTCGGCCTGACGCTCGGCCGTTTCGATCCGAAGGCCTATCGGCAGGATGTGGCCCGCAACACGGACTTCCGCAAATTCGATGACGGTCTGAAAATGACCATCGACGTCGACCCGGACCGGTTCCGCCAGATCGAGGCCCGGCTCGAGAAAGCCGCAAATGCCGGCATCTGCCGTTTCGGGCTGCACCGCCAGGATTCGGCACTAATGACCTGCATCGTACCGACACCGCTCAGCCGCGACCACATGCACTTTATCGATGGCGCATCCGGCGGTTACGCCATGGCCGCCAGCCGGATGAAGAAGCATATGTCCGCCGCTGCCGCCATTGCTGCAGCACCCTGAAACCGTTCAGGCCTTAAGGATGTTGGCGCCTTCGATGCCGCGCCGGGCAAAAGCGTTGCGTGTGTCGACGATCAGCGGCGCCCAGCGGGCAAGTGCCGCATAATCGACCGCGTCATGATCGGTGGCGATCAGAACTGCGTCGAAGCCTTGGACCGATTGCTCGTCCAGAGGCGCTGACATGCGCCCCTTCAAGGCCATATATTCGCGCGTCTTCGGAATTTCGGTGACATGCGGATCGTGATAGTCAGCACGCCCGCCCCGCTCCTCGATCAATTCGATCAGCTTCAGCGACGGGCTTTCACGGATATCGGGCACGTTTTTCTTATAAGCGAGGCCGATCACCAGCACCTTCGACCGGCTGAGCGCCTTGCCGAGACGGATATCCAACGCTTCGGCCAGCCGCCCGACCACGTGCTTCGGCATCGCCGAGTTGATTTCACCGGCAAGCTCGATGAAGCGCGTCGGCAATTCATATTCGCGCGACTTCCAGGTGAGGTAAAACGGATCGATCGGGATGCAATGGCCGCCAAGACCGGGACCCGGATAGAACGGCATATAGCCGAACGGCTTGGTCTTTGCCGCGTCGATCACCTCCCAGATATCGATGCCCATCGCCTCGTAGACGACCTTCAGCTCGTTGACGAGGGCGATGTTGACGGCGCGAAAAATGTTCTCGGTGAGCTTCACCGCCTCGGCCGTCGCCGGTGACGACACCCGCACGACCGTCTGGACCACGGCACCGTAAAAAGCCTTCATCAGGTCCGCGGCCGCCTCGCCGTCACCGGCCACCACCTTCGGGATGCTCGATGTATGAAAATCGCGGTTGCCCGGATCCTCGCGCTCCGGCGAGAAACCAAGGAAGAAATCCTGCGTTGATTTGAGGCCGGTTTTTTCAAGGATCGGCCGTACCACCTCATCCGTCGTGCCGGGATAGGTGGTCGATTCCAGCACGATCAACTGGCCGGGCTTCAGCGTCTCGGCAATACGATCGCAAGTGCGGGTGATGAACGACAGATCCGGATCGCGGTGCTTGGTCAACGGGGTGGGAACACAGATGACGATGACATCGCAGGCGGCAAGCTGGCTGAAATCGGTTGTGGCGTGAAAACGGCCCTCCGCCCTCTCCGTCGCCAGAACGGCATCGGGAACGGCGTCGATATAGGATCGTCCGGCATCGATGGCGACGATCTTCTGCGGGTCGATATCAAAGCCTGTGACGGTAAAGCCGTTGCGGGCAGCGGTAATTGCCAGCGGCAGGCCGACATAGCCGAGACCGATCACACCGGCGCGGGCGCTACGGTCTGCGATCTTTGAAAGAAGGGCCTCGCTCACGGAAGAATGGACGGTCAAATGCGTGTTCTCGATTGATCGTGACGCGCTGAAGCGCCTTTGCGGATACGGGTCAGTTGAGGATAAACTGGCCTGAAGTCAAGGACCGCACCGATTGTACCGCTCGCCGCCGCCGCAACAAATCTCCAATTTTTGTCGGCCTCGAATCTGGTTTTGCCATTTTCACCTCTTATATGCAGAGGGTGCAAACGCCTGATCTATCGAGACGCAGACCGGACATCCGGCCATCGCCGGGATTTCGTTGAGAAAGCGACACCCACGCGATGAATACCCATAAAACCACCGTTTCCACCCATCTTTTGGACCGCGTATCGAACTGGCTGCAGCAAGCCGCCCTCAACGGCGAAACGCTGGAGACCGTCGTGACCGGCTTTTGCGAAAGACTGGCCGCCTCCGGCCTGCCGCTCAATCGCGTCCATCTGAGCTTTTCGATGCTGCATCCGCTCTACGACGCGCTGGGTTTCACCTGGCTGCGCGGCCAGGGCGTCACCGTCGAGGGCTATCGCGCCGACCCGGCCGACGAGAAACCGGACCGGTTTCTGCTCAGCCCCTACTATTACCTTCTGAGCAACAATCTCGAGTACATGCGCCGCCAGATCGACCCCACGGGTCCGTCCGAATTCCCGATTTTCGACGAATTGAAAGAGATGGGCGTCACCGACTATCTCGCTTTCGTCCAGTCTTTCGGCGAAACCTCAGGTCAGGGCATGATCGGCTCCTGGTCCACCGATGCCTATGGCGGCTTCAGCGACAATGTCATCGAGGCACTGCTGCGCATCCAGAACAATCTGGCCGTCGCCGCCAAGATGGCCGTTCTCGGCAAGCTCGCCGATAACATGCTGACCACCTATCTCGGCGCCAATGCCGGCAAACGGGTGCTGTCCGGCCAGACCCGGCGCGGCGATGGTGAAACCATTCGGGCGGCCTTGGTGATGGCCGACATGCGCCAGTCGACCGTGCTTGCGGAGAAGGAAGGCCGGCAGGTCTATATCGATACGCTCAACCAGTTCTTCGATGCGATCGCCACCCCGTTCAGCCGCAATGGCGGTGAAATCCTCAGCTTCGTCGGCGACGGCTTCCTTGCCGTCTACCCCTGCGGCCGTCACCGCGAACCGTCGCAGGTCGCGGCCCTTGCGGCGATGGCTGCCGTCCGCCAGGCATCAGCGCACATGGCCGAACTCAATGCCGGCCGCCGAAAGCAGGACGTACCGGAGGTCCGGTACGGTATCGGATTGCACGTCGGCAATGTCATGTTCGGCAATGTCGGCCTCAACGACCGCCTGACATTCTCGGCCTTTGGCGCTGCCGTCAACGAGGTGGAGCGGCTGCAGGGGCTGACGAAGAAATATACCCAGCCGATCGTCGCAAGTCAGGCGTTTGCCACCTATTGCGGCGGCGACTGGGTGACGCTCGGTCAGGAAAAACTGCGCGGCGTCGGCCAGAAGATCACCGTGCTTCTGCCGGGGGAAGACAACATGAAGCTCGACGACGGCGAGACTGTTCGCAACAACGCAATGGAGACGCGATCCGAGGCCGAGCAGGTCATGCTGCTCTATCGTAACAGCAAGAAACCGCAGCCCCGCGATCCGCTCTGGAGCAAGCTGCTGCAGTAAAGATCGCGCTGCGGATGCGTATCTGCAGCGATTGATGTGAACAGAACCATCCCGCTCGAATGATTGACATTTCCCCATCGCGCCGGCTGGCCGCCGCTGCGAGTATATCCGTGCGCACTTTACCAGCCGCAGGTCATGGACACGTCAATTTCCGTGGGATAGTCTCCTTTTCGAGGAACCGGGCTTTAACCCGGAAGCGTGCGCCGCATGATCGCGGGCCGCCATAAAACAGGGGTACTGGCTGGCATGAAATCAGGCGCGGACCTGCTGCGGATCGAGAATTTGAGTATCTCGTTCGCAATGCTCGGCGGGCAGATCGATGCCGTCCGCAATGCCAGCCTGCGCGTTCTGCCAGGCAAGGTGACTGCGCTGGTCGGCGAAAGCGGCTCCGGAAAATCGGTGATCAGCCAGGCGGTGATGGGCATTCTGCCGAAGTCCGCCAGCTGCGGCGGCCGCATCCTGTTTTGCGATCCCGCCCATGGCGAGCAGCCGGTTGATCTTCTGGCCATGCCGCGCGACGGACGGGAAATCCGCAATCTGCGCGGCAACCGCATCGGCAAGATCTTTCAGGAACCGATGACCTCGCTGTCGCCGTTGCACACGATCGGCAACCAGATCAGTGAGTCTCTGAAAATCCATACCCCCATGTCCAGCCGCGAGCGGCGCGAACGCACCGAGGAAATGCTCGGTCTCGTCGGCTTCCAAAAGCCGGCGCGCGCCTACGACATGTACCCGTTCGAACTGTCGGGCGGCATGCGCCAGCGCGCCATGATCGCCATGGCGCTGATCTGCAACCCCTCGCTTCTGATCGCCGACGAGCCGACGACCGCCCTTGACGTCACCATCCAGGCGCAGATCCTGCAATTGCTGCGTGGACTGCAGACCAAGCTGAACATGGCGATGCTTCTGATCACCCATGATCTGGGTGTCGTCGCCAATGTCGCAGACGAGGTCGTCGTCATCTATCACGGCGAGATCATGGAGGCCGGCCCGGTCGAGACGATTTTCCGCAATCCCTCGCATCCCTACCTCAAGGGCCTGATGGCTGCCGTTCCGCATTTCGACATGAAGCCCGGCGAACGTCTGAAGGCGTTGCGCGAGGTTCCGGTCAACACCAGCAGCCTGCTGGGCAAAAAGAAGATCGTAGCGACCGACACAGCGTCTAGCCCGGAAGTCCTTTTGTCCGTGCGCGATGTCTCAAAGACCTTTACCACCCGCAAATCCAGCTGGCTGAGCAAGGATACGTCCCCCGCGACCAAGGCGGTCGACGGTGTCAGCTTCGATATCATGCGCGGCGAATGTCTTGGGCTGGTTGGCGAAAGCGGCTGCGGCAAGACCACGCTCAGCAAGATCCTGATGCGCGCCGTGACACCGGACGCCGGCGCCGTCATGCTCAACAGCAGCGCCGGCCCGATCGACGTCTTGAACGCGGAAGGGTCTGGGTTGCAGGACCTGCGCACCAAGGTCCAGATGGTGTTCCAGGATCCCGTCTCCTCGCTGTCACCGCGCATGACGGTGCAGAATATTCTCAGCGAACCACTGGAAATCCATGGACGCGGCAATGGCAAGTCGCGTGTCGAGACAGTGACGGCCCTGCTCAAGGCCATCGGCCTCAACGAACGCCACCTCAATCGCTATCCGCACAGTTTTTCCGGCGGCCAGCGACAGCGTATCGGCATCGCCAGAGCGCTGGCGCTCGGGCCTGACCTGTTGATCTGCGACGAACCGGTGTCCGCACTCGATGTGTCGGTTCAGGCGCAGATCCTCAATCTGCTCAAGGATCTGCAGAAGGAGCTGGGGCTCACCTATCTGTTCATTTCGCACAACCTGGCCGTCGTCGACTACATGGCCGACCGGATCGCCGTGATGTGCGGCGGGCGCATCGTCGAGATCGCCCCGCGCGAAACGCTGATGGAAGCGCCTGTTCACCCCTATACGAAATCGCTGCTCGCCGCCGTTCCCTTCCCCGATCTCGACCGGCCGCTCAACTTTTCCATGCTCAACCCGAGTGGCGCCGCCGACAAGCGCAGCTGGGGCAAGCATTTTTCCGATGATGGCGACGCGGATGTGCTGGGGACGGCAGACCTCGGCAATGGCCATCTTGTTCTGGCGCGAAAGACCGCCAATGTCAGGGAGCTCGTACCATGATCACACGACGCACTACCCTTGGCCTGCTTGCCACCGCTCTCGTACCCGGCATCGCCCAGGCAACCCCGGAACCGCCATTCCTGCGGCCTTTCCTGCGGGCTCAGGCCCTGCCTGACCTGAAGGACCGCCTGCCGAAAAATCCACGACGGATCAACCTCGCCGCCATCGGCCGGCAGCCCGGAAAGTACGGCGGCACCGTTCGCATGCTGATCGGCAGCCAGAAGGACATCCGGATGATGACGATCAACGGCTATGCCCGTCTGATCGGTTATACAGAAGGCCTTCAATTCCAGCCCGACATTCTGGAAAGCTTCGATGTTCAGGAAGGCCGGATTTTCACCTTCAAGATCCGCGACGGCCACCGCTGGTCGAACGGCAGCTACCTGACATCCGAGGATTTCCGCTATACCTGGGAAGACGTCATCCTCAACAAGGACCTGCGCAAGGGCGGCATCCAGCGCGAGCTTCTCGCCGATGGCGAAGGACCGACTTTCGAGATCATCGACGAGCTGACCGTCCGCTACACCTGGAAAACCCCCAATCCGGATTTCCTTCCGGGCTTGGCCGCCGCTTCGCCGGTCGTCATCCTGATGCCGTCGGCCTATATGCGGCACTTCCACAAGAAGTATCAGGACGATTTCCGCCTGTCGGCGCTGATGAAACAGTACCGTGTCAAGAAATGGGCCGACCTGCACATCAAGATGTCACGCCAGTACCGTCCGGAAAATCCCGACCTGCCATCGCTGGACCCGTGGATTCCACGCACCACACCGCCGGCCGAACAGTTCGTGTTCGAGCGCAATCCGTTTTTCCACCGGATCGACGAAAACGGTTTGCAACTGCCCTATATCGACCGCTGGCTGCTCAATATCAGCTCATCGGAAATCATCGCGGCCAAGACCGGCGCGGGCGAAACCGACCTGCAGTCCACCGGCGTCGATTTCTCCGATTACGCTTTCTTCAAGGATGCCGAAAAACGCTATCCGGTAAAGGTCAATCTCTGGAAGAGGACACAAGGCTCTCGCCTCGCTCTTCTGCCCAATCTCAATTGCAGCGACAAGGTGTGGCGCGACCTGTTCTGGGACGTGCGGGTCCGTCGCGCCCTGTCGCTGGCCATCGACCGGCACGAAATCAACATGGTCAGTTTCTACGGGCTTGCCAAGGAAAGCGCCGACACGATCCTGGAGGAGAGCCCGCTGTTCAAGCCGGAGTATGCGGCCGCCTGGGCAAGCCATGATCCCGATCAGGCCAACAGGCTGCTTGACGAGGCCGGACTGACGCAGCGCAACAGCGACGGCATACGGCTGCTGCCCGACGGGCGGGAAGCGCAGATCGTCGTCGAGACCTCTGGCGAGAGCACGCTCGAGACCGACGTGCTGGAACTCGTCAAGGATCACTGGGCGAAAATCGGCCTGGCGCTCTTTATCAAGACCTCGCAACGCGACGTTTTCAGCAGCCGGACGATGAGCGGCGACATCATGATGTCGATGTGGTCGGGCATCGAAAATGGCGTGCCCACGGCCGATATGAACCCCGGGGATTTGGCGCCGAGCAGGGACGACCAGTTTCAATGGCCCGTTTGGGGCATGTACTATCTGTCCATCGAACAAAATGGAGCGGCACCCGAATTGCCCGAAGCCATCAAGCTGATCGATCTGGTCAAGCAATGGCGAAAGACGGTCGATACCGCAGAGCGGACGCGCATCTGGCACGACATGCTGGAAATCTACACGCAGAACGTCTTCTCGATCGGCATCGTCAACGCAACATTGCAACCCGTGATGCACTCAGCCTATATCCGCAACATTCCCGAAAAAGGCCTCTACGGCTTCGACCCCACCTGTTATCTCGGGGTCTATATGCCAGATACGTTCTGGTACAGCGAAGAGGTTAGCTGACCATGTTGCGTTACATTTTCTGGCGTATCCTGGCGATGATCCCCACCCTCGTCATCATTTCCGCGCTGGTTTTCACCATCATCGAACTGCCGCCTGGCGATTACTTCGAAAGTTACATCGCCGAACTTCGCGCCCAGGGCGAAGCGGTGGACACGGCTGAGATCGACGCGTTGCGCAAGGAATACGGCTTTGATCAGCCGCCGGTGATCCGCTATTTCCATTGGGCCGCAGGCCTGGTGCAGGGAGACTATGGCTACTCGTTCGAGTATCAACTGCCGGTCAACGAAGTCGTCGGCGACCGTCTCTGGCTGACGGTTCTGGTCTCCTTCGTCACCATCCTGTTCACCTGGCTGATCGCCTTTCCGATCGGCATCTATTCCGCGACACATCAGTATAGCTGGGGCGATTACGGCCTGACCTTCGTCGGTCTGATCGGCATCGCCATTCCCAACTTCATGTTCGCGCTGATCCTGATGTATTTCGCCAATATCTGGTTCGGCACCTCGATCGGCCATCTGATGGACCAGAAATATCTGGCCGAACCGATGAGCTGGGAGAAGGCGAAATCCATTCTTGAACACCTGTGGATACCCGTGCTGATCGTCGGCACGGCGGGCACGGCCGGCATGATCCGCCGCCTGCGCGCCAACCTGCTCGACGAGTTGCAGAAACAATATGTCGTGACTGCCCGCGCCAAGGGCTTGCATCCGTTCCGGGCACTGGTCAAATATCCGCTGCGCATGGCACTCAATTTCTTCATCTCGGATATCGGTTCGATCCTGCCGGCCATTATTTCCGGCGCCGAGATCACGGCAATCGTGCTTTCGCTCGAAACGACAGGGCCGATGCTGATAAAAGCGTTGCAAAGTCAGGATATGTATCTGGCCGGTTCGTTCCTGATGTTCCTGGCATTCCTCACCGTGATCGGCGTGCTGATTTCTGACATCGCGCTCGCATTCCTCGACCCGCGCATCAGACTGCAAGGCGGTAGCACCAAGTGACGGTATCCCTTCCAAAATCCGGCGAACCGCTTTCGCACTACGTCTCGACGGCACCGTTCGATCCGCATTCCGTCGATGTGATGACGGAAGAACAGTCGAAGATCTACCAGGCCTCGCAGTTACGGCTGATGTGGTGGAAATTCAAGAAACACAGGCTTGCGCTGTTTTCCTTGTATTTCCTTGTCTTTCTCTACGCCACCATTGCCATCGTCGAGTTCCTGGCGCCCTACAATCTGCATACCCGCAACGTCGACTTCATCCATTCGCCCCCGCAAAGCGTGCATCTGTTCGACAACGGCAAGTTCGTCGGACCGTTCGTCTATGGCCGCGAAATGACGCTGGACATGGATACCCTGCGCCGCATCTACACCGACAAGCCGGACCAGGTCGAACCGCTCCGTTTCTTCTGCCGCGGCGACGGCTATAAATTCTGGGGTCTCTTCCAGACCAACGTTCACCTCGTCTGCCCGGCCCAAGGCGGACAGCTCTTCCTGCTCGGCAGCGACCGCCTCGGCCGCGACGTGCTGTCGCGTATCCTTTATGGAGCCCGGATATCCTTGACCATCGGCTTGCTCGGCATCACCATGAGCTTCGTGCTGGGCATCACCATTGGCGGACTTGCCGGTTATCACGGCGGCGTCTTCGATCTCATTACCCAGCGCATCATCGAGGTGCTGCAATCGATACCGAGTATTCCGCTATGGATGGCACTAGCAGCGATCATGCCGGTCACCTGGAGCCCGATCCTGATCTATCTCGGCATAACAGCCATTCTGGGCCTGCTCGACTGGACAGGGCTTGCGCGCGCGGTGCGCTCGAAACTGCTTGCCCTGCGCGAGGAAGATTACGTTCTTGCAGCGCAACTGATGGGCGCCGGGTCCAGCCGCATCATCGGCCGCCACCTCGTGCCGGGTTTCATGTCGCATCTGATTGCCACGGCGACCTTGGCCGTCCCCGGCATGATCCTCGGCGAGACCGCACTGAGCTTTCTAGGGCTTGGTCTTCGCCCGCCGATCACCAGCTGGGGCATTCTGCTGACCGAAGCCCGCAGCGTCAGCGTCATTGCTTTTTATCCCTGGCTGTTGTTTCCAACCATTCCGGTCATCCTCGTGATTCTGGCGTTCAATTTTCTGGGCGACGGGCTGCGCGACGCTGCCGATCCGTACAAGTGAAGTGGATACCGATATGTTAAGGACACTCCTTACGGAGATTGGCAACGCCATGGGAGATAAGAGGCTCCGCTCATGACGCGCCGGATCGAAGATGCGCGAATCCTGATGTACAGCCATGACACGTTCGGCCTTGGGCATCTCAGGCGGTGCCGGACCATCGCCCATTCGCTGGTCGAGGATTATCGCGGCGTCAATATCCTGATCATTTCAGGCGCGACCATTGCCGGGGCCTTCGACTACCGGGCCCGCGTCGATTTCGTCAAAATCCCCAGTGTCATCAAGCTGCGCAACGGCGAATACACGTCGATGGACAGGCATATCGACCTGCACGAGACGATGAAGATGCGCCGTTCGATCATCCGCCACACGGCGGAAACCTTCCAGCCCGACATCTTCATTGTCGACAAGGAACCGATGGGCCTTCAGGGTGAAGTCGAGGAAACGCTCGCCTATCTGAAAAAGCAGGGAACCACTCTGGTTCTCGGCCTGCGCGAGGTCATGGACGCGCCGCATCTTTTGGATGCGGAATGGAAGCGCAATGACGTGATGCGCAAGATCGGCCAGTTCTACGATAGCGTATGGGTCTATGGCCCACCGGATTTCTATGATCCCCTGGTCGGCCTCGACGTACCCCCGGCCGTGCGGGCCAAGATGGATTTCGTCGGTTTCCTGCAGAGAAGCGTTTCGCAGGATGTCGAGTCCGAACACAAGCCGAAGGGCGACTATATCCTGATCACCACCGGCGGCGGCGGTGACGGTTCCGACCTGATCCACGATGTGGTCGATGCCTACCAGGAAGACCCGACCCTGACGCACAAGTCGCTGATCGTGCTCGGCCCCTATATGCCGGTCAAGCAGCGCCACAAGCTGCTGATGAAATGTGCCAAGATCCCCTATCTCGAGGTGATCGAATTCGACAACCGCATGGAAGAACTGATCGCCGGCGCCAAGGCCGTCGTCGCGATGGGTGGCTACAACACCTATTGCGAGATCCTGTCCTTCGACAAGCCGGCCCTGATTGTCCCCAGGGTCATGCCGCGCGAAGAGCAGCTTATTCGGGCCAGCCGCGCTGCAGAGCTTGGGCTGATCGACATGCTTCTGCCCGAGGAAGCCGCCGACCCCATGCGCTTTGCGGCCGCACTGAAGGCACTGCCGGATCGCGAGCCACCCTCCAAGAGCGCCAAAGGCATGACGCTCGAAGGCCTGGCGAACATATCGCAGATCGTCGGAGAATGGCTCGGCCGCCGCAATCGCGAGCACCTGACGGTCGTCAAGGGATCGGGCCAGAATTGACCGAACGCCGCAAGATCGTCGTGGTACTGAAGGGATATCCGCGCCTGTCGGAAACCTTCATCGCCCAGGAATTGCTTGGATTGGAACGGGCAGGCTTCGACCTCGAACTGGTGGCGCTCCGCAAACCGACAGACAAGAAGCGCCACCCGATCCATGACGAAATCAAGGCGCCGGTCCACTACCTGCCGGAATATCTGCACGAGGAGCCGGCGCGGGTTGCCCGTGGGCTTCTCCGCTGTCTGCCAAAACCCGGTTTCTGGCGCGCCTTGCCTGCATTCTTCAGCGACCTCTGGCGTGACCCGACCCGCAACCGGGTGCGCCGCTTCGGCCAGGCGATGGTGCTCTCGGCCGAATGGCCGAAGGGCGGCGAATGGCTGCACGCGCATTTCATCCACGCTCCCGCCTCCGTCGCCCGCTACGCCAGCATGATCACCGGCATCGGCTGGACCTGCTCGGCCCATGCCAAGGATATCTGGACGTCGCCGGAATGGGAACTGGCCGGAAAACTCGACAGCACCCGCTGGACCGTGACCTGCACGCAGACCGGCTTTGAACACCTGCGCCACCTTGCCGGCGGCAAGCCGCATGTGCACCTCAGCTATCACGGCCTCGACCTCAGCCGTTTCGGCCCGTTCGAGGGCACCCGCCCCGCCACTGACGGTTCCGACCCGGCCCACCCGGTCACCATCGTCAGCGTTGGCCGCGCCGTCGAGAAGAAGGGTTTCGATATCCTGCTGCGGGCGCTGAGCCTTCTGTCTGCCGATCTTACCTGGCGGTTCGTCCATATCGGCGGCGGCGACTTCTTGAAAAAACTGCAGGCGCTGGCATCCGAACTCGGCATCGCTGAGAAAATCGTCTGGCATGGCTCGCTGTCGCAAACCGAAGTGCTGCAGCAGTATCGCGATGCCGATATCTTTGCGCTGGCCTGCCGCATCACCGCCGATGGCGACCGGGATGGCTTGCCGAACGTGATTGTCGAGGCGTCGAGCCAGGCGCTGGTCTGCATATCGACGAATATTTCCGGAATACCCGAGCTTCTCGTTGATGGCGAAAACGGCTTTGTCGTCGCGCCGGAAGATCCGCAGGCGCTGGCCGCAGCGCTTGAAAAGGCCATCCGCGATCCGGCGCTGCGCAACTGCCTTGGGGAAGCCGCCGAACGCAAGGTGCGCGGCCATTTCGATCATCAAACCAGCATCCGTCAGCTGAAAGACCTGTTCGAGAGTGAATGGCGGAGCGTAGAATGACCGACAGCCAGCTAAGAGCCCCCCGCGCCTTTTTCTATGTCCAGCACCTGCTCGGCATCGGCCATCTCGCCCGGGCAAGCCGCATCGCCCGGGCGCTGGCCGAAGACGGTTTCGACGTGACGGTGGTCACGGGCGGCACGCCGGTCACCGGCTTTCCCGGCCCGCTGGTGCATCATGTCGCGCTGCCGCCGATCACCGCCGGTGATGCAGGATTTTCAGGGCTCGCCGATATCGACGGCAATCCGGTCGATGATGCCTTCAAGGACAACCGCAAGGAACGGCTGCTGGCGGCCTTTCACCAAAGTCAGCCCGATATCGTCATCATCGAGGCCTTCCCCTTCGGCCGCCGTCAGGTCCGCTTCGAACTCTTGCCGCTGCTTGAAGCAATTGCTGCGATGGATAGCAAGCCGCTGGTCGTCACGTCGCTGCGCGATATTCTGCAGGAGCGCTCCAAGCCCGGCCGCGACGAGGAAACGGTCGCGCTGGTAAAGCAATATTTCGACCGGGTTCTGGTTCATGGCGATCCGGGCTTTGCCCGGCTGGAAGATACGTTTCCACTGGCGGCCGAGATTACCGGCAAGGTGATCTATACCGGACTGGTGGCCGCACCCTCACCTGCGCAGCCAACGGAACGGTTCGACGTTATCGTATCTGCGGGCGGAGGCGCCGTCGGCAATGCCTTGATCCGCGCCGCACTGGAAGCAGCAAAATCGATCGGAAAACCACTATCCTGGGCCCTGATCACCGGCCCCAACCTGCCGCAGTCCGATTTCGATGCGATCTCGGCCGATGCGCCCGCTCATGTCAGCGTCACCCGTTTCCGGCCGGATTTCGCGAGCCTTTTGGCCGGGGCCAAGCTGTCCGTATCACAGGCGGGCTACAACACCGTTTGCGATATTCTCCGCGCCGGTTGCCATGCCCTGCTCATCCCCTTTACCGCTGGAGGCGAGACCGAGCAGACGGTTCGGGCCGGGCGGCTTGAAAAGCTTGGGCTGGCGCATGTCCTGACCGAAGACGATCTTTCGGCAGAGAGCATGACACGGGCTATCCAAGCCGCACTCGCAGCAACGGACCGGCCGCCGCATAACCTCGATCTCGACGGCGCCCATCGCACCGCCGAAATCCTGCGTGGATTGCTCTGATCGCCGGTCAGACCGTGCCGATCACCATGAAACGGGTGTATTTCTTCATCTTCAGCGATCCGGCAAAAGCGACATGCGCGAGCGCCGTCTGCTCCTGGAAAGCTTCCAGAGACGGCACGCAGTTGATGTGGGTCGGCTCGCTGAAATAATCGTTCGATTGCAACAGCACCTTGGTGCCACGCGGCAGCAGCGCCAGCCATCCCGGCAGATCGGCAATGTGCTCACAACTGGTGTTGATGACGAGATCGGCACCGCGGGTGCTGTAATCGACCGTGTACATGTCATGAGTGGTCGTGCGAAAACGCTCACCGGACTTGGCGTTTAGCGTTTCGGCAATTTCAGCAACGTCCGGGTCGATATCGATGCTCTCGAACAGGTCGATGTCGAAACGGCTGTCATCGAAACACATGGCCGGAAGCACCCCGTACCAGCCACCGAGCAGGACGATGTGTTTAAATTTTCCGCCAAGGCTTTCAAACAGCTTTTCGCGTGCCCATATCTTGCTTCCAACCTGCTTGTGGTTGAAGGCCGTGCCGAGGTCCGCATCCGGATATTTGGCGATCACTTTCGCAAGGCCTTCTATCAGAGAGCTTCCCGTATAGGCGGACAGACCGCGGATAATATCGAAGGCACTCTCGTGCCAATCTGTTGTGTTTGCTTCGTTTGGTCGGGTAGTTTTCATCATGCGCGTGTTGTAGTCTGGACTTTTCTGGAGTGCAAGGAATGCAAGTCAACCTGAAGGATGCCGCCTCCGCTTCACCGCCCCTGGAGGCGGGAAAGGACATACCGCATCTGGCAGGACTGGGTGCAACCATGCGGCAGGTCTTTGCCGCCCACTTCATGCGCGACTGCCCGCACATTCTGGAAATCGGTGGCCATATCCGGCCCATCACCCCTTACCTGACCCACCATCCGCTGTCGGTCACCTCCGTCGATCCGAAAACTGAAGCCTACGAGGCAAACGAACTGAACGGGCAGCAATGCCATGTCCGGCATATCCCGGCCAAGTTCCAGCAGATCGATTATCATTATCAGCCGGGAAGCTACGGCCTGGTCCTGCTCGGTTATTCGCTAAAGCCCTTCGGCCGCAAGGACCCGCTCGGCGACCTTCTGTTTTCGCTGATCGAAAACGCCAAGACCGCCGTGATCGAATACGCGCCAGAGCTTGAACGCGCCGCATCGCAGGTGCCGCATATCGTCAGCCGTCCGGCCTTGACGATCCGCGGACAGTTCGATCTTCACCTGCACGACCCGGAGATCGCCGGCACGCCTTATGCTGCCCGACGCTTCTATGTCCTTGACACCCGTTACACGGCCAGTTGAATCTCCCCATGGAAAAAAGCATCGCCCGCTACATCTGGACGCATACGAGAGGCCAGCAACTCTGGATCCTCCTGGTTGTCGCCGTCTCGATGATCCCCTACTTCCTGTCGTTCGACCTGCCCAAGCAGATCGTCAACGGGCCAATCCAGGGCCAGGGGTTTGATCAGCCGGGCGCCACCCAAACCTTCATGAACATCAGTTTCGACCTGCCGTGGCTCGGAACCGTAACGTTGTTCAACGGGGTCGATCTGACCCGCACCCAGACCCTGTTTGCCCTCAGCATGGTTTTCCTGCTGCTGGTGATCATCAACGGCCTCTTCAAGTTCTACATCAATACCTACAAGGGCCGGCTCGGCGAGCGCCTGCTGCGCCGCATCCGTTTCGAACTCGTCGACCGTATCCTGCGTTTCCCGCCCGGCCAGTTCAAGCGCATGAAGGGCGCGGAAGTGTCCAGCATGGTCAAGGATGAGGTCGAGCCTCTCGGCGGCTTCACCGGCGATGCCTTCGTCCAGCCGGCGCTGCTCGGCGGACAGGCGTTGACGGCGCTGTTCTTCATCTTCATGCAGAATACCTGGCTCGGCCTGATCGCAGCCTTCATGGTCGGCGTCCAGGCGATCATCATTCCGCGCATGCGCCGGCGCCTGCTGGTGCTTGGCCGCGAACGCCAGATCACCGCCCGCGAACTGGCTGGCCGCGTCAGCGAGATCGTCGACGGCATCGGCACCATTCACGCCTATGACACGTCCAACTTCGAACGCGCCGATATCGCCTCTCGCCTCGGCCGTATCTTCCAGATCCGCTATGACCTCTACCAGTGGAAATTCCTGGTCAAGTTCATCAACAATTTCCTCGCCCAGCTCACCCCGTTCCTGTTCTATTGCATCGGCGGTTATCTGGCGCTGCAGGGCCGTCTCGATATCGGCCAGCTGATCGCCGTCATCAGCGCCTACAAGGATCTGCCCGGTCCGCTGAAGGACCTGATCGACTGGGACCAGACACGCCAAGACGTCCAGGTGAAATATGTCCAGGTGGTCGAGCAGTTCAGCGTCGACAACACCATCGACCCGGCCATCCAGGCAATCGCCATCAAGAATGCCGGTTCCTTGAAACATCCCCTGGCTGCGGTCAATCTGTCGCTTGCCGACGATAGCGGCGCCAAGCTTCTGGAGCGCGTATCGGTACAGATCCACCCCGGAGAAACTGTCGCAATCGTCGGCGGTGCCGCCGGAGGCGGCGACATGCTGGCGGAAGCGTTTGCCCGCCTGACATGGCCGGAGAGTGGCAAGGTAACGGCGGGTGGCGAGGATCTTCTGGAATTGCCGGAATCAGTGACCGGACGGGCGATCTCCTATGTGTCTTCCGATGCCTACTTCTTCTACGGAACCTTGCGCGACAACCTGCTCTACGGCCTAAAGCATGCGCCGCTGAAGGAGGCCGTTTACGAGGGCAGCGGTGCAACCCATCGCAAATGGCAGATCAACGAGGCGAAACTGGCCGGAAATCCGGACTATGACGTCAACAGCGACTGGATCGACTACGACGCTGCCAATGCGACGAACAGCGACGATCTCTTCGCGCCGGTTCTCTCGGTGCTTGATACGGTTCAATTGTCGAAGGACATTCTCGATCTTGCCCTGCGCAGTACCGTGTCGCCGAGCGAACATCCGAGCCTGACCGAGGGCATCGTCGAGATGCGCCACGCCCTTCGCGAGGAACTGGAGGAAGCGGGCCTCAGCAGCCTCGTCGTCTCGTTCGAGCCGGGTGCCTACAACACCGAGGCGACGGTCGGCGAAAACCTGTTGTTCGGCACGGCGACAGGCCCGGCACTGATCGGCAAGGCTATCGGCAAGAATGCGTATTTCCGCTCCGTCGTCGGCCGCTCAGGCCTTGATCGCATCCTGTTTGACATGGGCTACAGCATCGCTGAAAACGCGGTCGAGCTGTTCGCCGACCTGCCACCAGACCATCCATTCTTCCAACAGCTGACCTTCATGACCGCGGATGACATTCCCGATTACCAGCTGCTGCTGCAGAAACTGAAGGGCAAGGGTTTTGACGCGGCTTCCGAAGACGACCGTGGCCAGATCATTCGCCTGAGTTTCCGCTATATCGAGCCACGCCATCGTTTCGGTCTTCTGACCGACGAACTGATGGCGAAAATCGTCGATGTCCGCCGTCAATTCCATGACGGACTGCCGGAAAATATGCGGGGCGATATCGAGCGCTACGATCCGGAACACTATCTTGCCTCGGCAAGCCTGATGGACAACATCCTGTTCGGCCGCATCAGCCACAAGCATACCGACGGATCCAAGCGCATTCGCTCGATCGTTACCTCGCTTTTGAATTCGCTCGGCCTTTTGGAGCGGGTCATCGATATCGGCCTCGATTTCAATCTCGGCGCCGGCGGCAAGCGGTTGACGGCGGTGCAGCGCCAGAAACTCAATCTGGCACGCGCTCTGATACGGCGGTCGGAATATTATATCTTCAACAGGCCGCTGCCTGGCCTCGATCATCGCCTGCAAGACGAGATCGTCCGCGATGTGCTCAAGCTGGTACGCCGCGATGGACGCGATCCGGCGGTCGTCTGGGTCCTTTCGAACACGGCACTTTCCAGCCTGTTCGACCGTGTTCTGGTCTTCGACAGGGGCTTGCTTGTGGAGGAAGGAACACACGCGGCACTGGTCGAGAATAACGGTATCTTTAAGGAGCTTGTGTCATCATAATGTCAGTGAAGAAGTCCATGCGTGCAACGGAGATGCAGGCAGGGATAATCTTCCCGATCACAGTGCTGGTGACCATCGCCACTGAATGATCCGGGAGGAGGAAAATGGGGAATGGGCACGATTATGCTTCTGAAGGATGAAGTTCAAATGCTGCGGCGCGTGCCGCTGTTTTCGAATGTCGAACCGGGCAAGCTGAAGCTTCTCGCGTTCACGTCCGACCGTGTCAGCTATGATCCGGGCGAAGCGCTCTTCCATCAGGGCGATACCGGCGATGCGGCCTATGTCGTCTTGGCCGGCAAGGCGGATATCCTGGTGGATTCCTCGACTGGCCCGATCAAGATCGCCGAAGTCGAAACCAATTCCATCGTCGGCGAGATCGCCATCCTCTGCGACGTTTCGCGAACTGCAACCGTACAGACGACGACGCCACTGGAAGCCCTGCGCATCCGCAAGGAGCATTTCCTCAAGCTGCTCACCGATTTTCCCGAGATCACCATCGAGATCATGCGGGTCCTGGCCGACCGCCTCAGCCACACGACCAGCGAACTGTCGGAAGCCCGCAGCCGCGCCCGCAAGGCCGATTAGGATTTCGCCAAGGCCGGTTCAATCACTCCGGTGATACGGTCGATGCTGAAATTGCGTGACGGAAGGCCGGAAAGATATTTCGAGAACATCCGGAATATCAGCGTAAACTGCGCCTGTACCGCGCCCGGCTCGTCTCCGTCGCGATCAGCAAACAATTTCCCGACGGCTAGATAAGACGCGATCTTCTGCTCGCTGATCCAGTCGAACGCCAGTTCGCTGCCCATCCGCAGCCGGTACCAGTCGGCCAGAAATGCCATCGCCGAGGTGCCCGTGAGCCCTGCACTATCAAGCCCGGCGTCCGACAGCCGTTGCTGCATGTTCATATCGTTGCGGGCGGCGGCGAGTGCCGCCATCGCATCCGCAGCGGTCACCGGCTCTTGGATCAGAGCCAATGCTGCCACATCAGCAAGATCAAGACTGCGGATCATCAATGCGATATCCTTCGGCCATTCGCGCTTGAGATAGCGCCGTCCGACCAGATGACCAATATGCTCGTACAGGAAACCACCGTAGTCATCGACATCGAGCAAACCGCCCGCTTCCAGCCGCGACGGCACAGCCTCTCGTCGATAGCCCTGCCGCAGGTCGTCGTCGAGCGGCATCGCCTCGATCCCGACCGTCTCGATATCGAGACTTTGCTCGCCAATCGTCAGCACCTTGTAGGCACCGGGAAAGGCAACGAGCGACGGCACAGCGACATTGGTCAGAAAACGGTCGCCGCTTCGGTACTGCGCCGTATCGTTGACATGCAGGTGCCCACTGAAATGGATATCGATACCTGCCGCGATCAAAGCCTCGGCAACATCGGCCTGGGGAATACGCTCAGCCATGCCCGTCCGGCCAAGCAACGCCACCTCGTCCTCAACTGTGGCATCGAGCGGATCAAGAACCGGATAGTGTGAAAACGCCAGCAGGCATTTGCCCTCGAGCGTGGCACGCCGGGAAACATCCGTCATCCAGTCGAGGACGAACCGTTTGTGAACCAGCATTGCATTCCAGCCGGCGCTGGTGCTGTCAGTGAAATCGCCCTCCTCGCCAGGCACCACGCCATCGGCGGGCGCGAAAACATTGGCGTCGATCATCAGCAGCCAGACACCTGGAAAAGGTTCGATCAGATAGGATGCGTCCATCAGACTGCGCGTGGTTTTCCCGTCCGGCGAATGGACCTCATAGAGCCTCTTTGCCGGATCGCCATCGGTGCCGAACGGCGTTTCCCAGTGCAGATCGCCCGGCCGCGGGTAAAACCCGAAAGCCGCCATGGCCTCGAGCCCGTCCGGATAACCCTGGCAATACATCCGATCACTGGCGATGACTTTATGGGCGCCACGATCACGCACGTGCGGATCACTGCTGAGAATGCTGTAGCCACCATCTTCGTTGAGGAATCGCTTGGAGCGGTGACGCCCATCCGCCCCGAAGATATCGTGATTGCCGGTGGTGGCATAAAACCGCATCCCGAACCGCGTCTCATAACTGCCGAGCATCCGTTTCACACTGTTGACGGTCTCCACCTGTCCGTCGTCGGAATAATCGCCGAGCAGCACGACATGGCGGATGCCGCGTTTGGCGATATCGTCAAGCGCGTGATGGAATGCGAAGTAGCTCTCGTTGAAGACCCGCGTCGAACGGGCCGTGTCGGCCAACAACCGGAACGTCAGCCGGCGATCATCTTGAACAATGCCGGGAAAGCCATAATCGGCGTAGAGATCGTGAAAATGCGCGTCTGCAACAATGGCGATGCGCGGGTGGTTTACGGGCGGCATTCTGTCGGTATTTTCCGTCTGCACGTTCGAACCGGATTCGTTTCTCTTCGTCTCTCGCATATGTGGAAAGAAAAAGCGAATTGAAGTCTCGCTTAACCCAAGCAGTTTAGCTAACATGGCCGAAATGCGGCTTGGTTAATCAAGCAAGACAAAAAGACGACCTTAAGAGTTAAGTGGGACAGTTGCAGACGGAAAGGCAAGGTAGTTTTCCGTGACTGAGGCGAGAGAGTGAACGAAAACGTGTTTCGGGTGCGGTTGTGGGGAGTGCGTGGCAGCCTCCCGGTCTCAGGCGCCGAGTTCCAGAACTATGGCGGCAACACCATCTGCATCGAGATGCAATGTGGACCGCATAGGCTATTGTTCGACGCAGGCTCCGGCCTGATGCCCGCCGGTCAGGCGCTGAAGTCCGAAGGCGTTTCCGACTTCAACCTGTTTTTCACTCACTGCCATTACGACCATATCGTCGGCCTGCCCTATCTGCCGGCACTGTTTGATCCGCATGCTTCGGTGACCCTGTGGTCCGGGCATTTGGCCGGACGCATGTCCACCCGCCAGATGATCGGCGAATTCATGCGCCCACCGTGGTTCCCGGTCGAACCGGATATCTGCCGCGCCTCGATCAACTGTCGTGATTTTCGCTCGGGCGACACGCTGGTTCCCCATCCCGGCGTGACGATCCGCACCGGTAGCCTCAACCATCCCGGCGGCGCCATCGGTTACCGCGTCGAATGGGGCGGCCGCGCGGTAGCCTTGGTCACCGATACCGAACACAAGCCCGGCACGCTCGATCCCGCCGTGCTCGATCTGATCGATGGCTGCGATCTCTTCCTCTACGACTGCATGTATACCGACGACGAAATGCAGCGCCATGCCGGCTATGGCCATTCGTCCTGGCAGCAGGCGATCCGGCTCGCCAAGACGGCGAAAGCCAAGCAGGTTGCCTTCATCCATCACTCGCCGCTGCGCACCGACAATGAACTTGACGAAATCCAGCGGCTCGCCGGTCAGGAATTCAACGGCGCCATCACCGCTCGCGACGGCCAGGTCATCGATCTCTGAGCTGCCTTATCCGGCTGGTGCTTGCTGTTCGCGCAGGATATCCGGAACCGCCGCCCAGTGGCATGCAGGATGATCTGCCGTCACCATAAACAGCGCCTTCATGAAATCCCAGACCGCCGCATCATGGACCAGATGATGGGTCAAAAGCCCCATCGTGCCGCCATGATCGAACATCAACCGCAGACGCGCGGCGATCTCGACAGCCAGCGCCTGCGGATCGCGGCCTCCCCGCGTTCCCTGCCAGTCCATCACATCCACATGCGTATTGATCAGCGGCAAGGCTGCCGGCCTTTCCGGGCCATAGACCGACAGCGCACGATAGCCGAGCCCGGCCAGTTGCGGAAGCAGTGCAGCATCGATCCGGTTCCACGGCGGGATCAGCATCGGCACGAACTGCGCGCCATAAAGCGCGAAGAGCTGGTCGAAGCCCTGCTTCAATTCGGCAAGTACGTCGGCCACCGGACGATGCCGGCCGAGCTCCTGCTTCTTTTCATCCGGGCCTGCATGGTTCCGGTGCGACCAGCCATGCACGGCGACGGAACACAACGGCTCCCGCCGCAGCCTGTCGGCAAGCGCCTCGCCGGTATGGGCCGGAATGACGGCCAGGGTGAGCGGCACCGCGAATGCGGCCGATATCTCCAGCAACCGGTCAAGCGGCTCAGTCGGCTCAATGGCGTCGTCATCCCGCAGCCAGAACCGCGCGACCTTTCCGGCCCGCTGCCAGCGGTCCAGTTCACCAACAATCACTGCTTTGAATTCATCCATCATGCCGTGCCCGTTTTATGTATGCGTCCAGAATGGCACTCAACCGCACCGCCGCCCGGCCGAGCGAACGCTCCTCGCCGGCAAAGGACCTTGCCGCACGTGCAAACGTTGCCCGCTCATCATCCTCCTTCAGGAGCCGCCCGATCGCCCGCGCATAGGCATCGACATCCCCGGGGGGGGTCAACAGGCCCGTCTGCCCATGCGCCACCACCTCCGGCACACCGGCAATCTCTTGTGCAACGACAGGCAGACCCGCAGCCTGCGCCTCGAGATAGGCCAGCCCATAGGCCTCGCCGCACCCTGGCCAGACATAGAGCGATGACTGCGACAGAAGGTAGGCGATCTCGGTGGCGGTCTGTTCGCCGTGCCAGAGGATCCGGCCTGCATCGAACCCGGCAAACAGCGCCCGTACATCCGCGCCACGTGGCCCGTCGCCAACAATTGACAACTGCCATGGCAGCTGCGTCAACCGTGATAGCGCATCGGCCAGCATGACATAGCTGTCCATCTTGTCACCGGACCGCATCATCGCCACGGTGATCAATCGCCCGGGTTCAGGTTCGGGCTGTCTTTCCAGAAACAGCGCCGGATCGATGAAAGGCGGCAGCAAGGCCAATCGCGCCTTGGGCGCCACTGCTGCAAGCCCGTCAAAATCCCGGCGCGTCAGGCAGATATTCACGCAAGCCTGCTGCACCGCATCCAGCACCTGCTGCTGCATGTCGGCCCACAACCCCGTGTTGCGCCGGTCGGAATAGGACGCTTCCGCCGTCACATAACCCAGACCAAATTCCCGGGCGAGCGCCGGGCCGAGCAGATCCGGTGCCTTGTAATAGGGATGGTAGCAAAACCACAGATCCGGCGCGCCTCGCGCTCGCCACAGAGCCGAAATCCGCGATCGCTCCGCGTCCATCGCCACCGCCCGTACCGCAATCGCATCCGCCGAAGCATCGGGCAGGAAAGCCCGCAGCTCCGAAGCGATCTCCACCTGATGCCCCGCCTTGACCAGCGCCGCCATTAGCAGGCGCGCCATCAACCGGTCGCCGGAAGGAACGGGATGGTTGGGGGATTTGAGCGGACTATAGAAAGCGATCTTCATCAGAAGCGTTTCTAGAACATAGCACTGTCCTTGGGAACCGGTCCTGCGGCGTTGTTTACAGCCGGCCCTGACCGGTCGCCCCGCTCAGCCCAGTGCCAGTTCCGTCTGCGCGTCGAACAGATGCAGCGCATCCTCGTCGAAGCCGAAAGCGTGCCTCATGCCGACCGTCAGCCTGGTGCGTGGCGGCAGGCAGGCGGTGACCCGCTGGCCGCTGACCCGGCCCGTCACCACCATTTCCGGGCCGGTCAGTTCGACAACCTCGATCTCGACGTCGAGCACCGGGCTTTCGGCCGTATCCCCTGTGAGCTGAAGCGCTTCCGGGCGCACGCCCAGCTTGACCCGCCGTCCCACTGCTGCTGCATTTTTCAGCCGTGCCGGCAGGGCGACGATGGTACCCGAACCGTCCAACTGCACGCCCTCGCCCGTGACCACGCCATCCAGCACATTCATCGGCGGCGAGCCGACGAAACCGGCGACATAGAGTGTGGCCGGATGATCATAGACTTCCTCCGGCGTACCAAGCTGCTCGATACGGCCGTTGCGCATCACAGCGATCCGCGTTGCCAGCGTCATCGCCTCGATCTGGTCGTGGGTAACATAGACGATCGTCGTACCGAGCATCTGGTGCAGCCGCTTCAGCTCGGTGCGCGTCTCCATCCGCAGCTTGGCGTCGAGATTGGAGAGCGGTTCGTCGAACAGGAAGACCTGCGGCTTGCGCACCAGCGCCCGGCCGATCGCCACGCGCTGGCGCTGACCACCGGAAAGCTGCCCGGGCTTGCGATCCAGCAGATTTTCGATCTGCAGCAGCTTGGCCGTTTCCTGCACGGCCTTTTCCCGCTCTGCGGCAGGCACCTTGCGCATCTCCAGACCGAAGCCGATGTTGCGGTGAACCGTGAGGTTCGGGTAGAGCGCATAGGACTGGAACACCATGGCGATGTCGCGATCCTTCGGATGCACGCCGAGGATCGAGCGCCCACCGATCCGGATGTCGCCTCCCGATGCGTCCGCAAGGCCGGCAATGATGTTGAGCAAGGTCGACTTGCCGCACCCCGATGACCCCAAAAGCACCAGGAACTCACCGCTTTCCAGCGAGATATCGATGCCCTTCAGGGTTTCGAGCGCGCCATAGGTCTTGCGGATATTCTCGATCTCGAGCGCGCTCATGATACGGTCTCTCCGGTAGCAGTCGCCAAAGGGCCACCATAGTTGCGGGGAAGCGTGGAAATGGCACGCGAGGCGACAGCGGTTCCAGACTGCAGACAGGCCTGCAGCTGCCGGCCTTCAGCAAGTGCGGCCAAAAAAGCCGCGTTGAAGACATCGCCGGCACCAATGGTATCGACGACGTCAACGCTCGGCGCCGCTGCCGACGCCAGCGCGCCATCGGCACCGATCGCCAAGGCGCCGTCCGGGCCGCGTTTGACCACGACGATGGCGTCCTTCGGCATATGGCGCTTGAGTTCGCGGGCGGCGTCGACGGGATCGGCAAGGCCGGACAGCGTCGTCGATTCCACTTCGTTCAACAGCGCGCAGCCGCAACGCGACAGCCAGCCGCGCGTTGCCTGCCGGTTTGTCTCCGTCCAGCCATCCAGCGGCCAGCCGGTATCGAGCGCCAGCGTGATGCTGTGCGTATCGGCCCAATCGAACAGAGAGGGGTAATCCGCCGTCAGGTCGTCCGTGAGGAAGGAGCCGCAGAGCAGCGCGTAACCGCCGGACAAACGGGTACCGTCAAGAGCGGCAAAGACACAATCAAGCGAAAACCGCGGCAGGTGTCCGCGCGTGGTGAAGAAGGTCCGTTCGCCATCGGGATGGGTGATGCCGACCGAAAGCGTCGTTCCCTCCGGCCGGACCGGCCATTTTTCCGCCTGATGGCCAAAAGCTTCGCGTAGCCAGCGGCCGAATTCGTCGGTGCCGGTATTGGCGGCGATGTCGAAATCGACCCCGAGCGCCTTCCAGGCAAGGGCTGCATTGCCGGCGGAGCCGCCGACCCGCAATTCGTCGTGATCGACGATGATCTCGGTGCCGGCCTTTGGCCAGGGCTCCGCCGGACCGAGGATCAGGTCGACATTGACGTTTCCGATCACGGCAAGCGGACGCATGTCATTCACTCCGCGTGATCTTGGTGGAGCGCACCGGCGTTCCGGCATTGTCGACACGGGCTTCGGCAAAGGCGATCATGAAGCGCTGGGCAACCGGCAGCATCGAGAAGATGGCTGCAAGCCCCGTCGCCGGCGCAAAGCGCAGCGTTGTCGTCCCCTCCACCGGCTGTTGCCCGGACGCATCGAACACGATGACCGGAGCGCCGGTCTCCACCGCCGATACGGCCATCGCCGTCACCAGATCGGCGGTCACGTCATGGCCGCGAAACAGCACGACGCCGACTTTCGGACCCAGCATTTCCATCGGGCCATGCCGCAACTGTCCACCCTCCAGCGAGAAGCAGGGAGCGCGCGAAAGCTCCGTGAGCCCCAGCGCCAGTGCTTCCGCCAGCCCCTGCAGACGGCGGCCCGAAGTGACGACCGCAGCGATATTTTCAAAAGCGGCGAGCGCTGCCGCGATGTCGTTGGTGGCAGGCGCCGAGAGCACAGCCAGCGCCGGCGCCGGATCTTCGCCGAGTGCCGCAAGGATCGCCAGATGCAGTGCAAAACTCACCGTCAAGCTGCGTGTGGCGGCAAAGGCAAGCTCGGTGCCACCGGCCCCGACCAGGCAAGGCGCCGTCCTGCCAAGAAAGGAAGATTCCTCCAGCGTCAGGCCGTATGTATACTCTGACCCGCCGGTTTCCGAAAACCAGCGCAGCACCTCAGCACTCTCGCCCGATTGCGAAGTAATCAAAACAGTGCGGCCTTCGATCGCAAGCGGCATGCCCAGCTGCTCTGACAACGTGACGGCGATCGCCTCTATCCCAAGCGCCCGGTAAAGCGGTTCAACGGCCCGATTGACCGCGTGCGAACCGCCCATGCCAAGCAAAAGCAGGCCGCCGGTTTCGCGCAAAGACGTGGCGATCGCCTTGGCTCTCTCGCCTGCACTCTCAAAGGACGCGATGGCATCAGCATTCTGACGGGCCATTTCGCGGTCGATCGCTTGAAGCCCGGACGGACGATTATCGTTTGAGGTCATGCTCATCCCTTGACGCCACCGCTGGTCAGCCCGGAAATCAGGGCACGTTGCATGACAAGACCGATCACTACGGGCGGCAGGGCGGCAAGCACGCCCGCGGTTGCGATCAGTCCGTAATCGGAAACGCGGCCACCGGCGAGATCGGCGATGGCAACGGTCAGTGTCTTGGCGCGCAGGTCGGAGGTGAACAGCAGCGCATAGAAGAATTCGTCCCAGGCAAGCAGGAAGGCAAACAGCGCCGACGTCGCCATGACAGGGGCTGCCAGCGGCAGGGTGATGATCCGCAAGGTGGCAAACAGCCCCGCCCCGTCCATCATCGCCGCAGCCTCGATTTCTCTCGGAATGGCATCGAAGCCGGATTTCATCAGCCAGGTGGTGAAAGGTGCCAGAATAGTCAGGTAGACCAGTGCCAGGCCGAAAACGCTGTTGAGCAGGCCGAGATGAGCAAGGCCGAAATAGAGCGGCACCGCCAGCGCCACCGGCGGCAGCATGTAGGTGGCGATCACCATGTAAAGCGACCAGCCGACCGACGGCGTCCGTGACACCGCCCAGGCAGCCGGAATGGCAAGCGCCAAGGCCGCGATGGTGGCCATGCCGGCAACCAGAATGCTGTTCACCAGCGACGCGACAAAAGCGGCACCGGCGCTGTTTTCGACGCTGGACAGCAATATTCCGTAGCGCGAGAAATCGACCGTCTGCGGCCACCAGACCAGCGGCTTGGCCGTCAGGTCGGCAGCCGGCGAGATGCTCATGATGAACAGCCAGGCCACCGGCGCAAGGATGATGATCGCCAGCAACAGCGCGCAGGCATGGATGAAGAACGAGAACGGAAAACTCTTGCGTTCCATTATGACGTGCTCCCTGCCGTGCGCCGGACAAGAACGGCATAGACCGCAGCCAGCACCGCCACCAGAAGCGTGACGATCAGCGCCAGCGACGCGCCGGATCCTGCCCGCTGGAAGGAAAACGCCTCCTGATAGACAAGGATCGACAGTGTGCGCGTGCTGTTGGCAGGCCCACCGCGTGTCATCACCCAGATGATGTCGAAGACCTTGAATGCTTCGATGGTCCTGAGCACCAGCGCAACGATCAGTGGCCCGGCAAGATAAGGCAGGATGACGAAGCGGAAACGGGCGAAGGGTCCGGCGCCATCGACCAGCGATGCGGCCGTGATATCGCGCGGCACCGCCTGCAGGGCTGCCAGCGCAATCAGCGCCACCAGCGGAAAGTTCTTCCAGCAATCGGCGATGATCAGCGATGCCAACGCCGTGCCGGGTTCGCCCAGCCAGGAACGGTAGGCGTCGAGCATGCCGATCTGCATCAAGGCAGCGTTCAGCGCACCGTACTCCGGATTGTAGATCAGCCGCCACAGCGTGGCGTTGACGACGGTTGGCAATGCCCAGGGCAGGATCATCAACCCGCGCAGCACCGTGCGGCCATAAAATTGCTGATTGAGCAGAAGGGCCGCCAGAACCCCCAATACCATTTCGGCAAAGACCGAGATGACGGCAAAGATCGTCGTCGTCGTCAGCGTGCGCTGGAAATTGGAGCTGGCCAGCATCTTCACGTAATTGTCGACGCCGACGAAATTGCCGGCGGTGCCGACAAGCTTGGCATCGGTGAAGGAAAGCCCGACGGTATCGGCGAGCGGCCAGCCGATGACGGCGATCATGACGGCGAGCAGCGGCAGCATCAGCAGCCATGCACGTGTGGTCATCGATGTCCCGGACATGGGGCAACTCTTCCTGAAAAAATCATGGGATGCAAGGGTGATGCGAACTTCCGGGCGGCAGCGATAGCGCCGCCCGGAGATCGATGGATGTCAGCGAAGGGGAAAACCCCGGCGCTTTAGAGACCGCTATTCTCGGCAGCGGTTTTCAATGCGTCTTCCGGGCTGGTCTGGCCAAGCAGTGCTTCCTGGATGGCCTGCTGCAGCGCTGTCGAAAGTTCCTGGTACTTCGGCGTCGTCGGGCGCGGATACATCGCTGCCAGCGACAGCTTGGCAGCGGCGATCAGCTCTTCCTGATCCTTGGTGACGGATGCATCCTCATAGGACGACGCCCAGATCGGCAGGCTGAGCTTGGCATACTGGTTCTGCACGGCCTGCGAGGTCATGAAGGTAACGTATTTCCAGGCCTCGTCCGGATGCTTGCTGGTGGCAGTGATGCCAAGGCCCATCGAGCCGTTGACGGCCGACACCTCGCTCTTGCCCGCAACGCCCGGTGCCGGAACGACACCGACCTTGCCAGCCACCTTGCTGTCCTTGCCGGTATTGGCGAGGTTGTACATGTAGGTCCAGTTCAGCGCGAAAGCGGCCTCGCCGTTCTCGAACACCTTGCGCACGTCCTCCTCGAGAAACTCCTTGGAATTCGGGTTGGAAATGCCGGACGAATAGCTCGACACCATGTATTTCAGGGCATCGAGACCGCCGCCGGTCTGGAAGTCGGGCTTGCCGTCCTTCAGGAAGTCACCACCATAGGCGCTGACCAACGTTGTATAGTCGCAGACCGCAGCTTCCGCCTGCGACCAGCTCCAGGCGATCGGGGTGGCCAGAAGGCCCTTGTCCTTGATGGTCTTGGCCTGTTCGGCAAGCTCGTCCCAGGTCTTCGGCGGCGTCTTGATGCCGGCCTTTTCGAGGATTTCCTTGTTGTAGAACAGGTATTTCGTATCGAGAATCCACGGCATGCCGTAATAGGCGCCGTCATACTGCACCGTCGTCCAGGCGCCGGGCAGCACGTTCTTCTTCATGTCGTCGGTGACGCGCGAGGACACGTCGACCAGAACCTTGTTGCTGGCATATTCGGCCGGCCAGATCACGTCGAACAGCACGACATCGTAGCCGCCGCCGGACCCCTGCGCCAACACGGTCTTGTCGTGCAGGCCTTCGTAGGGCACGAATTCGAGATTGACCTTGACGTCCGGATTGGCCTTGGCAAAGGCGTCGGTCATGGCGCGAACATCGGCTTCGCTATAGGCGGCTTGCGCCATGAACAACGCATTGAGCGTCGTTTCGGCATAGGCGTTGGTTGCAAAAAAGGCGCCGACCAGGGCGGCCCCCATCAGCGCATTCCGTTTGGCTTTCAGCATTTTTCTTCCCTCCAGTGATAACAACGGCCGTCTCATCGGCCCGAAAAAACGCGCGCCTTTCCAAACCACTTGAAAGCAGCATCCGGCACGCCTTGTCGAAGTGTTGCGCGGCCACCAGGACCGATCCCGTGATGCCGTTTGTTCCCTAAAAGCTCTGCGGCTCTTTTTATTAAGTCAATTGCGTTGACTTAATTCTTGTTCAATATTCTAATGGTGTCAAGAGGATTTCGCGGGATGAATGAAATGCGACCGATCCGGGCCAAAAGCGGCACCAATCAGGAGGGCACCAGCGCCCATAACCGCCGCGTCATGATCGATGCGCTGCGGCTGAACGGGCAATTGTCACGCGCCGATCTCGCCCGCGCGACGAAGCTGACCAAGCAAACCGTATCCAACATTATCGAGGATCTGGAGCGGGATGGGCTGGTGGTATCGCTTGCAGCCGTGCGCAACGGTCGCGGCCAGCCCTCCACACCCTACCGGCTGGTGCCGGAGGGCGCCTTTGCCATCGGCCTGCAGATCGACCGCCACGTCACCCGTGCCATCGCGGTTGATCTCGTCGGCACCGTTCTGGTACGCGCCCAGGCCAACCTGCCACCGGGCGGCCCGGCCAATGGCGCCAAGGTCATTCTCGACCTGATCGAACAGGTCCGCACGGAACTGGCCGGCAGCGCCGAGCAGGCCGAAAAGCGGCTCGTCGGCCTCGGCGTTGCCATGCCGGGTCCATTTGGTCTTGCGACCGACAATGACGACCAGTGGATGATGGCGGCCTGGCAGAATTTTCCGCTGCTGGAAACGCTGGCCGCCGGCACCGGACTGGAAGTCGCTCTGCAGAACGACGCCGCCGCCTGTGCTACCGCCGAACGCATGGTCGGTGCTGCTCACGGCATCGATCACGCCGTCTGCCTCTATGTCGGCTTCGGTATCGGCGCAGGCCTTATTCTGAATGGCGAACTCTACGCCGGCGCCAACAGCAATGCCGGCGAAATCGGCATGGTGCTTTTGCCGCCCACCTTGCGCCGCCCGGATCAGACGTCGCTCGAACACCGCGCATCGCTCGCCTCGCTCTACCAGCATCTCGGCGCCGACCCGTCCGATCCCGGCCTGCCGGAACACCTGAATATGCTGGTCAACAGTGGCGACCCCACGATGGCATCGTGGATCGATGCGGCCGCCGAAGAACTGCGCTGGGGCGTGCAGATCATCGAGACGATCTTCGATCCGCAGACCGTCATCCTCTGCTCCACAGGGCCGGAGGCGCTGACCCGCAAGCTTCTGCAGGCCATCCATCCGCTGCTTCCATCCAACGCAAACCGCCCGGACCGCTCAATACCGCGCCTGCAGCTCGGAATGACCGACCCGTGGTCGGTAGCGCTGGGCGCCGCCGCCGAACCGATCAGCCGCGCCTTCGACCCGCGTTTTTCGGCCATCCTCAAGACGCGGGCCAATGCGCTGGACTGACGGTCAGGCCACCCTGAAGGCCATGACGAAGCAGCCGAGCGCGCCGATCGATGACAGTGTCCGCACATGGTTCCACCGGACCCAATCGACGAGAATGGTCGACTGCCAAAGGCGCGCAGCCTCCTCGCTGCCCGGCTGCAATGCTTCGAGCGCATTGTTCATCGGCACGTTGACGATCATCGTCACCAGGATGACGCCGCCCAGAAACAGCAGCCCGCCCGCAATCAGGTAGAAACGCGCCGGGCCGCCATAGACCAAACCGCCGGCAACGAGGACGAGCGACAGCACTGCCGTTCCCATGAAGGCCAGCAGGAACCAGGGATTGAGGATCACCACATTGATTGCTTGCATGGCAGCAATGCCCTGCTCGGCCGGCAACCGCGCAAGCGCGGCCATGATGCAGACCGAGAAGATGAAGAACAGGCCCGCATTCAACCCCGCCCCGATCACGGCCGAAAAGATCAGCCAGGGAAAAAGTGCGGCAATCATTTCAGGCCCTCCCAGACACCGGTTGCAGCAGCCTCACGCGCAAAATCAGCAAAGCCGCGCGGCGGATGGCCAAGGACTTGCAGGACATCATCCGTCACGCTCTCGTTGCGGCCGTCCAGCACGGTGGTGAAAAGGTACCGCACAAGCCAGATATAATCTGCCGGAATCTGCGCCTGTTCCAGCATGGCGGCATAGTCATCGATATCGACGGTGGTGAAGCGGATATCGCGTCCCGTCTGCCGGGCGATCTCCGCCACCGCCTCGCCGAATGTCATGAGCTGCGGACCGGTCACCTCATAGATCTTGCCCACATGTCCCGGCTCCGTCAAAGCCGCAACCGCGACATCGGCGATATCATCGGCATCGATGAACGGTTCCTTGACATCGCCGATGGGCAGGACCAGTTCGCCCGCCTGAATTCCGTCGAGCAGGAAAGCCTCGCTGAAGTTCTGAAAGAACCAGCTGGCGCTGATAATGGTGTAGCCAACGCCGGACTGCTTCAATGCCTGTTCTGCCGCCTGCGCTTCATCTTCTCCGCGCCCTGACAGGAGGACCAGGTGCTTCACACCCTTTTCAGCTGCCAACCGGCAAAGCATGCCAATCGCCTCGACAGCACCAGGCACAGCAAGGTCCGGCTGATAGCTGACATAGGCGGCATCGACGCCTTCAAGCGCTGCGGCCCAGCCCGATGGATCGGTCCAGTCGAACGCCGGGACCGTCGATCGCGACGCAAGCCGCACGTCTTTTCCCTGTGCCATCAGACGCTCCGCCACGCGGCGCCCGGTCTTGCCACTGCCACCCAGGATCAAAATCGTTTCACTGCCCATCACCGCGCTCCTGTTGATATCCATAAATATGAGCAGTCCTCACATTTGCTAAATGTGATAAACCCTCGTATTTTGATCGTCAAGCGAAATATCGACCAAAGAATCTTGGAAGGACAGATCTTGGCCCTGGACCAGACAGCCCCCGCGCCGGCGCCGGAAGAGGATGGGGCAATGCGCAAATCGCCGACGCAGAAGCGCAGCCGTGAACGGGTCGAGCATATTCTGATGAGCGCCTCCCGGCTGATCGCCGAGCGTGGCAGCGACACGATGCGGATGAGCGAGGTCGCCGAACTGAGCGGCATTTCGATCGGCTCGCTCTACCAGTATTTTCCCGACAAGGCGGCGATCATCCGCACACTGGCCGAGCGTTACAATGCCATTTCGCGCACCTGCATCACCGATGGCCTCGCCGATGTGAAGACGATCGAAGACCTGCAGCACGCCTTCTCGGCGCTGATCGACGAATATTACGCGATATTTCTGGCCGAACCGGTAATCCGCGACATCTGGTCGGCGATGCAGGCCGACAAGACCCTGCGGGAGATCGAGCTTGAAGCGAGCCGGCAGAATGCCATCCTTCTGACCACAGCGCTGAAGCGCGCGTTGCCGGCGGAAGACGTCGGCAAGCTACAGGCGTCGGCCTTGCTGGTGATGTATCTCTGCGAGTGCGTCATGCGGCTGGCGATCTCGACCGGAGAGACGGAAGGCCGCGTCCTGATCGAGGCCTACAAGCGCATGGCCTATCGAAGTTTTGACGACGCCCCGCGCAGCCCTTGACACCGGGATATCCATCCCCATATAACTGAGTATGTACTCACTCATCGGATAATTCCTTGGCCCGCCCCTTAAGCGAAGACAAACGCAACGCCATCCTCAATGCCGCTACGCAAGCCGTGGCTGCCCTCGGCACCGGTGCGTCGACTGCCAGGATCGCCAAGGGCGCCGGTGTCGCCGAGGGGTCGCTGTTTACCTATTTCAGCAATAAGGACGATCTGCTCAACCATCTCTACCTTCACCTGAAGGCCGAGTTCAGGACGATGCTGATCGACGGTTATCCGGATGGTGCCAGCATCAAGGATCGCTGCCGTCACCTATGGGATCGCTCCATCGACTGGGGCGCCATCAGCCCGGCAAAACGCAGGGCTATGCGGCAGCTGGCCGTGTCCGGCAAGATCACCGAAGCCACCCGCAAGGCCGGCGCTGAAGGTTTTCGCGATATGGAAGCCATGCTGAACGAGGGTTTTGCCACCGGCGTTCTGCGCCCTCAGCCGATCGCCTTCGTCGGCGGCATTATCGAATCCCTGGCCGAAATGGTCCTCGAATTCATCGCCGGCGATCCGGTAAAAACGGATACCTACAAGAACGCCGGCTTCGACGCTTTCTGGGGGGCCATCGCTGCCCGATAGCGCCCTTATTTTTCACCTCAATAATGAGTGATTAATCATTCATTATTCTAACACCGAAGGAAAACGACATGTCGAAAGTATGGTTGATTACCGGCAGCGCCAACGGCCTTGGCCGCAACATCGCCGAAGCAGTCCTTGAACACGGCGACCGCCTCGTCGCCACCGCGAGGGACCCGCAACGCCTCTCCGCCCTCAAGGACAAGTACGGGGACCAAGTCGTGACCGCAGCACTCGATGTCACGGACGCTTCGGCCGCAGAGGCGGCTGTAAAGCGCGCCGTCGACACATTCGGGACGCTCGACGTGCTCGTCAACAATGCCGGCTACGGCAATGTCGCACCGTTCGAGCAGACCACGGCCGAAGCCTTCAAGGCGCAGATCGACACCAATTTCTACGGTGTCGTCAATCTCGCCCGCGCCGCCCTGCCGGTCATGCGCGGCCAGCGCTCGGGGCATATCATCAACATTTCCTCGGTCGGCGGCCGCATCGCAACGCCGGGCCTCAGCGCCTACCAATCGGCCAAATGGGCGGTCGGCGGCTTTACCGAAGTGCTGGCGATGGAAGCGGCAGCCTTCGGGGTCAAGGTCATCGCGCTCGAGCCGGGCGGCATGCGCACCAACTGGGGCCACGTGGCGCGTGGCAACGTTCCGGCAATCCTGCCGGACTACGAACCGAGCGTCGGGGCAATAACGGCCCTGCTCGCGGCCTATGTCGGCAAGGAATTCGGCGATCCGGACAAGATCGCCCAGGTGATCATCGACCTCGCCGGCCGCACCGATCTTCCCGCGCACCTGCTGCTCGGCAGCGATGCCCTCTATATGTACAAGCAGACCGAAGCCGCGCGCAGCAAAGCCGCCGAGGATTGGGCCGCCGTCAGCGCCTCGACCGATTTCGAGGGCAGCGATTTCTCGGTTTTCGCTGAGCATATCTAAGGCTGAACATTCGGAAACGGTGGTGCGGACGTGAGTCCGCGCCGCCAGATAAGCTGACAAGGGCATTCCTCAATTGAAAGGTCATTTGGGAGCCCAGGCGATCACCAAAACCTCCGTCATCTCTGTGCTCGTCACAGAGATCCAGCCAGGCCAAGTCATTGGGCTGAAAGGTCTTTTTACTCTACGAGCTCCAAGACTATCGAATTTGGAAAGAGGGCCTGGAAACGATCTCCCTCTTCTCCCCAGCGGGGAGAAGTGCCGAGCGCATGCGAGGCGATGAGGGGGCGGCCCGGCACATTCTGAGTGCCTGCCCCCTCATCCGGCCCTGCGGGCCACCTTCTCCCCACTGGGGAGAAGAGGGAAGACGCCGAAGGCCATATGCTGACTAAGCCCTCGACAAAATACTTTCCGCCGCCTTCTCCGCAATCATGATCACCGGCGAGTTGGTATTGCCCGAAACGATCGTCGGCATGATCGAGGCATCGACCACCCGCAGTTTCGAGAGCCCATGCACCCGCAATTGCGGATCGACCACCGCCATCGTGTCGCTGCCCATCTTGCAGGTGCCGACCGGGTGGAAGATCGTCGTGGCGATATCGCCGATACGGCGGATCAGGTCTTCGTCGCTCTGGTATTCCGTGCCCGGCAGCATTTCCTGCGGCCGGTATTTGGCGATGGCACCCGTTTCCATCAGACGGCGGGCGTGACGGATCGAGTTGGTCGCAACCATCCGGTCGCCGGCGGTCGAAAGATAATTCGGCCGGATGTCCGGGGCTACAGAAAGCTCCGGCCCGCCGACATGCACCGTCCCCCGGCTTTCCGGCCGCAGATTGCAGACCGAGACGGTGACGGCCGGATATTTGTGCAGCGGCTCGCCGAGCCGGTCGGTGCTGAGTGGCTGCACATGATATTCGAGATCGGCGGTCGCCAAGGCCGGATCGCTCTTGGCAAAGATGCCGAGCTGGCTTGGCGCCATCGACAGCGGTCCGGACCGGCGCAGCATATATTCGAGCCCCATGCCCGCCCGGGTGAAGAGGTTGTGATAGAGCTGGTTCAGTGTCTTGGCGCCCTCGATCCGGAAGACCGTGCGGATCTGCAGATGGTCCTGCAGGTTTTCGCCAACACCCGGCAGTTCATGGGCGACGTTCAATCCGGCAGCCGCCAGCACATCCGGACGGCCAACGCCGGAAAGCTCCAGGATTTTCGGCGAATTGATCGCTCCGGCGGACAGAACGACCTCCCGGCTGGCGCGGGCCAGATGGGTCTGCCCGTTCAGCCGGAACCGCACGCCGGTCACCATCCGGCCGTCGAACTCCAGCCGCTCCGTTTCCGCTCCTGTCAGCACCCGCAGATTGGCCCGCTTCATTGCCGGGCGCAAAAATGCCTTGGTGGTGTTCCAGCGCAGGCCACCGCGCTGGTTGACCTCGAAATAGCCCGAGCCCTCGTTGTCGCCATCGTTGAAATCGTCGGTCTTGCGAATGCCCAGTTCTTCGGCGGCATCGCGAAAGGCGTCGAGGATCGGCCAGGACAGACGCTGCTTTTCCACCCGCCACTCGCCGCCTGCGCCGTGCATCCCCGACTTGCCGCGATAATTATCCTCGGATTTGAGGAAATAGGGCAGCACGTCGTCCCAGCCCCAGCCGGAATTGCCCGCCTGCCGCCAGCCATCGTAGTCGGCCGCCTGCCCGCGCATATAGATCATGCCGTTGATCGACGAGCAGCCGCCCAGCACTTTTCCACGCGGATAAGGCAGCGACCGGCCGTTCAACCCGGCTTCCGCCGCCGTCTTCATCATCCAGTCAGTGCGCGGATTGCCCATGCAGTAGAGATAGCCGATCGGCACATGCACCCAATGATAGCGGTCGCTGCCGCCGGCTTCGAGCAAAAGTACGCGGTTCTTCGGATCGGCCGAGAGCCGGTTGGCCAGAACACATCCCGCCGACCCGGCACCGACGACGATGAAGTCGTAGCTTCCCGCATCGATCGCTGCATCATTCACACGCATGGTCACGCCGCCACTCCAGCAACAACAGGCTCAACCGCCGTCAGACGCCGCCAGAGCGGTGCCATGGCTTCAGCGATATCGTTATAGAGAGCGTAGCGCCTGAAATAATGTGCCTCAAGCGCGACGTTCGGACGATAATGCCGCTCGGTCTGCACCATCGCCGCCGCACCGGCTTCAAAATCAGCGAAGATACCAACGCCGGTTCCCGCCGCAATTGCGGCCCCTAGGGCACCGGTTTCGCGCGAGCGGGCAACGGTGACGGGAACGCCGAGCACATCGGCAAAGATCTGCGGCCAGATCAGGCTGCGCGATCCGCCCCCTGACAGCACCGCCTCGTTGAACACGGCACCGGCCTTGCGGATCGTCTCGATATGAGCGCGATGGCCGAAGGCGACGCCCTCGAGCAGCGCGCGAACGAGATGCCCCTTGGTGTGCCAGCCGGCAATGCCGTAGAAACCGGCGCGCGCATGGCCATCCTGCTGGGCGCCGTAGAGATAGGGATGGTAGAGCGGGTCGTCTGCCGTGGGCTCGACCGCGCCGGCCAGCGCGCAAGCTGCATCGAAGGGCGAAACGCCTTCCGCGTGCTCGCCTTCGAAGAACTCCCTGACCAGCCATTCGAGATTGGCAGCCGAGGTGGCGCTGTTTTCCATCGCCATGTAACGGCTGCGATCGAACGTCGAGGACATGAAGACCGGTCCGTCGAGATCCGGACCGTCGATGATCACCTGGTTGATACTCCAGGTGCCGGCAATGATCGAGGCACTGCCGGTGCGCGTCACACCCGAGCCGAGTGCGGAGGCAACAACGTCGAACAGTCCGCCAACCACAGGCGTGCCGGCGGCGAGCCCGGTCTGCTTTGCGACCTCCTCCGTCACCGTGCCGGCAATGTCGGCGCTTTCGATGAGAGCCGGGAGCAGGTCCAAACAATCACCGAGGCCATAGGCCTCCATCAGTGTCTTGTCGTAGCGGCGTGTGGCAAGATCGAGCAGGCCGGCACCGGACATGTCCGACACTTCGCTGACGCGCTCCCCGGTCAGGCGGTTGACGATGAAATCCTTGGAAAAGAACACCGTGCCGATCCGGTTGAATTGCTCCGGCTTGTAGCGTTTCAGCCAGGCAAGCAATGTCGGCGTCTGCGATGGCCACGGCCGCTGCCGGGCGATCGGCTGGGTGCGCTCGCCGACGCCGGTCTGCCGCCATTCATCGACCAGCCCGGACGCCCGCGTATCGAGCGACTGGATGCCGAGCAGCGGAGCCCCGTCGCGATCAAGCGCATAGAGACCGTTGCCATGCCCGGCGCAACCGATCGCGGCGATCTCCTCCGGCCGGATCTTCGCCCTTTCGATGCAGGCGCGAATAACCTGCCGCGCATTGGTCCAGAGTTCGTCGAGACCACGCTCGACATGCCCCGGGCTCGGCATGCGGCTATGTCCTTCTTCCGACGCTGCCGCGATTTCGTTGCCGGCCCGGTCGAAAATCACCGCCTTGATGACGGTGTTTCCGGCGTCGAGCCCCAAAAGATATTCTTTCATTCTGAACCCCTCCCAAGGCTCTGACAGTTTTGCGCGGTTCGTCCAGAAAGCCCAGCGCCGATCCCTCTTCTCCCCAGCGGGGAGAAGGTGGCCCGCAGGGCCGGATGAGGTGGCGGCAGGCTCTGAATTCGCCGCCCCCTCATCGCCTCGCATACACCAGGCACTTCTCCCCGCTGGGGAGAAGAGAGAATTTCGAGCAATCAGCCCTGCTGATAACGCGCAAAAGCCTGTTCGCCACTGGCATTCTCATGGATGATCGCCATCAGACCGCGGACCACGGCACTCGGATTGGCGTGCTGATAGATGTTGCGCCCGTAAACCATGCCCATTGCGCCCTGCCGCATCAAGGCCGCGGATTTATCGAACACTGCGCGCAGATCCTCCTTGCCGCCGCCGCGCACCAGAACCGGGCAGCGCGCCGCCTCCACCACACGGTGGAAATCCTCGGCATTGTCGGTCGGGTCGGCCTTGACGATATCGGCGCCCATTTCGCGGGCCAGACGCGTCAGCGTGACGATCTTGTCGGCATCGCCATCGACCATGTAGCCGCCCTTTTCCGTGACCGGCTGCATCACCAGCGGCTCGATCATCAGCGGCATGCCATACTTGTCGCAATCGGCCCTGACGCGGGAAATGTTCTGTACGCACTGGCGGAACAGGTCCGGCTCGTCCGGCAGCATGAACAGGTTGACGACGACGCAGGCCGCGTCCATCTCGAGTGCGCCGATCAGCGGCTCGGCCTCGTTCTGCAGCACCGCCCACATGTCGCGGTGACGGATGCGGTTATAGGGATTGCCCATGTCGATACGCATGACCAGTGCCGGCTTGTCCTTGCCGGCAACGTCCTGCAACAGGTCGGCCTGGCCGTAGTTCATCTGGATCGCGTCCGGTGCCGCAGAAACCAGCGCCTTGACCACGGCCTGTATGTCTTCCAGGCCGTTGAGGAAGGACGGTTCGTTGCAGACGCCGTGATCAATCGCCACATCGAGGCAGCGGCCATTGCCGAACAGCCGGTTCATCCGGACTTTGCTGTTGTTTCGCATTGTGTACTCCTTGGTTCGTTCCTTGCGGAAAGCATGTCTTCATCGACGCCGTGGCGTCCGTTGAGAAGGGTGAGAAACCGGGTGCGCTCGCTGCCGCGTTGCGCCATCGTCCAGCGCTTTTCCTGCGCCAGGAGATCGAGCACCGCGTCCATCATGTCGAGCGAGAGTTCGCCCGAGACGGCCAGCGTCGTGCGCCGCAAAAGCAGGTCGTCGAGATGTTCGACTGCTTCATCGCGGATCAGGAATTGCAATTCACGCACCGAGTAACCGGCATGTGGTAGCGCCGTATCCAGGCCTGCGACGATGAAACCGGCGACCGCCTCGGCATCCGTGCCGTACCGGCCAAACAGCTCGGCCATACGCGCGCCGGAAATGCCCTTGGCTGTGGCGACGCTGGCAAGCCAGACCGGCGCATTGGCAGGGAACGCCCGCCCGCCGCCGATCGGCCTGTCGGTTGTCGCAACGCGCCGCTGCCTGCCGAGCCGTGCCAGCGCCATGTCGGCCGCCATTTCCCCGAACGACCGGAACGTTGTCCACTTGCCGCCGATCATGCACAACACTGGTGGCCCGCCGTCTTTGGGTTCGACGACCGTGCAGAAATGATCGCGCGGGATGCGGCCGGTAAAGCTGTCGTTGCTGGCGGGCAACGGCCGCACGCCGGCAAACTGGAAGACGATCTCGTGCTGCTTGATCTTGATATCCGGCAGCACGAAGGCGAGCGATTGCAGGATGTAATCGCGTTCATCCGCCTCGCAGCGCACCGTTTCCGGATCGTCGACGCGAATATCGGTGGAGCCGACCAGAACCTTGCCGAGATAGGGAAAGAGGATGCAGATCCGCCCGTCCTCGTTCTCGTAATAGATCATGTGATCGGCGAGCGCGTCGCGCAGCGCGTCATTGTCGATGATCAGATGCGAACCCTTGGTGCCGCCCATCAGTGGGGCCGGCCGCGCCTCCGACGAAAACAGGCTCTGGTTGGCGATATCGATCCAGCCGCCGGTGGCGTTGATGATCAACGTTGGCTCCACGGCCACGGACGCGCCACCGATCTGGTCCTCCACCCGATACTGGCCGTTCTCCGTCCGGCGCAACTGCGCATAGTTCAGTGCCGCAGCGCCGACCTTTGACGAAAGACCATCCTGTAGCAACTCGATACCCAGCCGTTCCGGATGGCTGACCCAGGCATCGAAATAGGTGGCAGAACTCTTGATGCCGGGATGAAGAGCCGGCCATTTTTCCAGCGTCGTGCGCCGCCCGCGAAACTGGTGGCGCGGCATCATCGCCCGCTTGCGCGTCAGGAAATCATAGATGCTGAGACCCGCCTTGATGGCGATCGCCCCCCGGCGGCTCGGTCGGCGGCTGAGGCCGAGGAACCGGACGATGCCATTGCCGAGACCGGAAAAGATATCGAACACCGGCACCGTCGTCGGCAGCGGCGCGACATAATGCGGCGCGTTGCGCAACAGCCGGTCGCGCTCGACCAGCGATTCCTGCACCAGCTTGAACTCGCCGTTCTCCAGGTAGCGCAGCCCGCCATGCACCATGCGCGACAGCGCCGAACTAGCGCCCGAGCAATAGTCGTGCTTCTCGACGAGCAGCACATTCAGCCCCTGCAGCGCCAGCTCCCGGAAGACGCTGATGCCGTTGATGCCGCCGCCGATGACACACACGTCCACCTTCGGGCTTTGGCGCAGCCCGTCCAAAATCTCTTGACGTTCCATGATGGCGATCCGCTACCTGTCCATATCAGTCAGTTTCGCCGCTATGGCCGTATCGATGGCGGCAAGATCGGCCGCCTCCAGCCGGATGGTCCCGGCCCGTGCATTGTCGATAGCCTGTGCCGGATTACGCGCACCGCACAGCGCAAAGGTCACGCCCGGCTGGGCCAGCGTCCAGGCAATCACCGTCTGGGCGATGCTGGCGCCGTGTTTGTCAGCGACCGGCCGGATGGCATCGGCAAGCGCCGTTGCCTTCTCACGGTTCCCAACCGAAAAGCGCGGATTGTCCTTGCGCTGGTCGTCACCGGAAAACACCCGGTCCGGACCGATGGCGCCGGACAAAAGCCCCAGCGCCAGCGACGAATAGCTCAGTGTTGCAATGCCATTGGCCTTGGTCAGCGGCAGAAGGTCCGCCTCGATCTCGCGATCGATCATGCTGAACCGTTCCTGGATCGCATCGAGACCACCGACCGCAATATAGGCGTCGAGATCGTCCTTGCTGACATTGCTCGCCCCGATCGCCCGGATCTTGCCGGATGTGCGCAGGTCTTCCAGCGCCCGCATCGTCTCCTCGATCGGCGTCGTCGGGTCCTGCCAATGGGTGATGTAGAGATCGATATGGTCGGTTCCGAGCCGTCTCAGGCTTTCCTCGACCTCGTGCAGGATCGCATCCCGGCCGAGATAGCGGTGGACCGGCTTGCCGTCCTGATCGAAGAAGTGCCGGCCCTTCTGCGTATGCCAGACAAGGCCGCATTTGGTGGCGATGACAGCCTTGTCGCGGCGGCCAGCCAGTGCCTTGCCGACGATTTCTTCCGAGCGCCCCAGCCCGTAGGCCGGTGCGGTATCGATCAGCGTCACGCCAGCCTCAAGCGAAGCCTGGATCGCGGCGATGGATTCGTTTTCATCCGTCCCGCCCCACATCCAGCCGCCGATCGCCCAGGTACCCAACCCGACCGCCGAGGCGGAAACGCCGGATTTGCCGATTTCGCGTGTCAATTGCTGTCCGCTCATGCCCATTTTCCTTCGCCATTCGCCAATGCCAATACCCGCGCACCCGTGGCTTCGTCGGTCACCAGCGTATCCAGATGATTGCCGCGCAGAACGCTGAGGATCGGCCCGGCCTTGTTCGGCCCGCTCGCCACACCGATCTTGGTGGGGATCGAGGCAAATTCCGGCAACGTCAGCGACACCAGCGACCGGTTGAGGCTGTAGTCGCAGACCTGACCCTGGTTATCGAGCAGATGCGCCAGCAATTCGCAGGTTGCGCCGGAGCGCTCTATTGCCGCGCGGTCGGTGCTCGATGACGGATGCAGGTCGTAGTAACTCGAGTCATCCGACAGGATCGAACCGATACCGACCACCGCGATCTTCGCCTCGCGCGCCCGTTTGAACACATCGGCGACGGAGCGCATGTTGATCAGCATGCCGCGCTCGGCCGCACTATCGGCAAACAGCGGCGCATGGATCTGGTAGGAGCGGCCGCCGAGACGGTCGGCCATCATCGTCGAAACGTGGTTCACGTCCGTATAGTGCTTGCCCTGGACGCAACCGGTCGCCGGGATCACTTCGATATCGAAGCGCCGCTGCGCCTGCAATCCGGCCACGACGGCGCTGACGCCCTTGCCGCCGGTGATGCAGATCGTATCGCCGTCAATAATCTCTTCCAAAAGCAACCTTGCCGCCGCTTCGCCGACCGCCTGAAGTGCTGTCTGCGGATTGTCCGATACCGTCGGCACCACCACGGCGCGGCCGATGCCGCCGAGCGCCAGAAGCCGTTCTTCCATATCGACCAGCGGCTCGACCGGCGACTTGATCTTGATCTCGACCAGGCCCAGCTGGCGGCCGCGCTTGATCAGCCGGTTGACGGTGGCGTGCGAGATGCCGAGCTGGTCGGCGATCTGGGCCTGGGTCAACCCTTCGAGAAAGTGCAGGACCAGGGCCTGGTGCATCTGCCGGGCGATGACGATTTCCTCGCGCGGTGCATTGGCGGGCTTGAGCTTGGCAATGGGCATATCAGGCAGCCTTCCGCTTGTGCAGGAAATGGTCGATCGAGACGGCGGCGAGCAGAATGCAGCCTTTGATCATGTCTTGCCAATAGACCGAGACGTCGAGCAGGATCAGCGAGCTGGTGACGACCGAGAGCAGGGCAATCCCGAGGATCGCACCAAGGATCGTACCGGAGCCGCCATTCAGCGAGGCGCCGCCGATTACTGCGGCTGCAATGATGTTGAGTTCCATGCCGACACCGAAGGTCGGGGTCGCGGCACCGAAGCGGGACATGTAGATGACGCCGGCAACGCCGGACAGCGTCGCGCAGAGCACCGTCACCCAGAACTTCACCTGGTTGGTCTTGATGCCGGAATAGAGCGCCGCCTTCTCGTTGCTGCCGGTGTAGAACACCTTGCGGAAGGCGGTTGCCCGCCGCAGCAGGAAATCGAACAGCACGACGATGGCGACGAAGATCAGGATGACATAGGGAACACCGTAGAACGTGCCCTGCCCCACCACCTTGAACGAAGGCGGCAAGGTAAACAGCGACAGCGGCGTGCCCTTGGTGATAATCAGGCAGATACCGCGCACGATGACCATCGCCGCCAGCGACGTGATGAAGTGGTTCAAGCCCACCACCGTCACGAAGAAGCCCATGACGCAGCCGATCAGGCCGCTGGCGATGATGCCGATCAGCGATGCGCTCCAGGGATCGAGCCCCATCAGGAACAGCGAGCCGGACAGCACCATCGAGAAGCAGACGACCGATCCGACCGACAGGTCTATGCCGCCGACGATCAACAGGATGGTCATGCCGACGACGACGATGCCTTCGACCGAGAACGACATCATCATCGCCCGGAAGTTGCCGAGCGTCAGGAAGTGCGGCGAGGCAAAGCTCATGGCGATGCAGAGTGCCAGGATGATCGCGATCAGTCCCGCCTCGCGCATCGTTCCCAGCCGTTTCCAGCTCGGCGCGCGTGCCTGATGTGCCGTTGCCGCTGTAGCGTCCGCCATGACCTTGTCTCCTGCCCCTGCTTGTTCTTTATGCGGCATGCTCTGATGCCTTCGAATTGTTGTGACCGCCGACGCCCGACGCGAGCCGCATGATCGCCTCTTCCGTCATCGTCTCACCCTCGACCTCGCCGGCAACCCTGCCTTCACGGATCACCAGCACCCGGTCGCAAAGGCCAAGCAGTTCCGGCAGCTCCGACGAGATGACGACGATGCCGATGCCGGAGCGTGCGAGATCGCGCAACAGCCGGTGGATTTCCGATTTGGCGCCGACATCGATGCCGCGCGTCGGCTCGTCCATCAGGATAACCTTGGGATTGACCGCCAGCTGCTTGGCAATCGCCACCTTCTGCTGGTTGCCACCCGAGAGCGACGAGACGGGCATGCCGATGCCGCCCATCCGCACGCCAAGCCGCTTGGTCAAATCCCGCGCACGATCGGCTTCCGCCTTGGAATTCAACAGGCCGAGCGGCCCGGTCAGCGATTTCAGGTCGAGAACGGCAATGTTCTGGGCGATGGACAGTTCCAGGAAAACACCGGACCCCTTGCGGTCCTCCGAAAGATAGACGACGCCCGCCTTGACGGCCTGCGCATAGGACTTCGCCCGCAGCCGCTTTCCGTGCAGCTCTACCTCGCCCTTGGTCACGGGACGCAATCCGCATATACCCTCTGCAATTTCGGTGCGACCCGAACCAATCAGCCCGCCGACGCCAAGAATTTCGCCCTGGCGCAATTCGAAGCTGACATTACTGAAGCGGTCGCCATCACCGAGATCCCGGACGCTGAGAATGGTTTCGTCCGTCCGTTCCGCCAGCGCCTGCTTTTCCGGATAAAGCTGGGTGATCTCGCGGCCGACCATGCGGCGCACGATATCATCCGGTGTCAGGTCCGCGACATTCTCCGTCGAGACATAGCGCCCGTCGCGAAACACGGTGACCCGGTCGCAAAGGCTGAAAATTTCGGCCATGCGATGGCTGATATAGATGATCGAGATCCCCTGTGCCTTCAGGTCGCGGATGATCCCGAACAGCACCTGGGTCTCCGATTCCGTCAGCGCCGCCGTCGGCTCGTCGAAGATCAGCACGCGGCAATCGAGCGTCAGCGCCTTGGCGATCTCGACCAGCTGCTGGCTGGAAATCGGCAGTTCGACCACCTTCTGGCGCACGTCGATCGGCGCCAGCCGGTTCATCACGGCCTGCGCGTCCCGCTCCAGCCTGCCATAGTTCATGAAAGGCGAGCGGCGGCGGTTGGTGGCGGCCATGAACATGTTTTCCGCCACCGTCGCGTCGGGGCAGAGCGCGATTTCCTGATGCACGAGCCCGAGCCCGAGCGATTGCGCCACGGCCGGCGACGTCACCTTGACCACAGCCCCATCGACAAGCACGTCGCCCTCGGTCGGCTGCAGCACACCGGCAATGATGTTCATCAGCGTCGACTTGCCCGCGCCGTTTTCGCCGCAAAGCGCATGAACCTCGCCCTTCTTCAGGCTGAAGCTCACGTCCGTCAACGCCTTCACTGCACCGAAGTGCTTGCTGACATTGCGGATTTCTAGAACCGGGACCGGCGCCATGATAGTCTCCTCCCTAACGCTTGCGGTGGCTGTCCGGGAGATCATGCTCCCGGACAGCCGGCACAAAGAGCTTATTACTCCTCGATGCCCTTCGTGCCCCGCCGCTTCAGGTACTTGTCCCAGTAGAAGTCGTCGGCATTGTCGGCGGTGACGATCGACAGGCCGTTATCGACAAACGGAATGCTCATCGGGTTGAAGCCGGCGCGCTTGGCGTCGTTCATCGGATCGATGAGTTCCGGATGCTTGGCAAGCCAGAGCAGCATGAAGCCCATGTAACCCTGCATGCCCTGGTTCGGGTTGATCGAGCCGAACACTTCGCCCGCCTTGATCATGTCGAGAATGTTGGCGTTGACGTCGGCGCACATGACCAGGATCTTGCCGCCGTTTTCCTTGTTGGCCTGCGACGCACCGATGGCCGAGTTGGCCTCCGGCATGAACACGGCGCCGAGATTGGGATTGGCCTGGATGAGGCTCGAAAGCGCCTGATAGGCCTTGGTCGGATCCTGGTTGGACGCAGCGCGGCCGACCAGCTTCATGTCCGGATACTTTTCCGTCATGCGGGCGATGAAGGCGGCGATGCGCTTGTCGTGGTTGTCCTGGCCGGGGTTTTCCAGAACGGCATATTCGCCCTTGCCACCCATCTTTTCGGCAATCGCGTCGGCGGCATAGGTGCCTTCGCGGCTATTGTCCGAGGTGATGAACGAGATGCGCTTGGAGAGCGGCGCATCGGCTGCAAAGGTGACGACGGCCGTGCCCTGGTCGATGGCGCGGTTGATCGGCTCGATGAACGGGTCGGAGTTCATCGGGTGGACGAGGATACCGGCCGGGTTCTGGGCCAATGCCTGGTCGAAGCTGGCGATCTGCTTGTTGACGTCATATTCCGGCGTGCCGGTATAGGCGGTTTCGCAACCGAACTGCTGGCCGGCCTGCTTGAACATTTCATAGACCGGGAACCAGTATTCGACGCCCGAGACCATGACGTTCATGACGTATTTTTCGCCCGGCTTGCAGCGGAACGGATTGTCCGTTTCGGCGCTGGCAGCGCTCGCGAAGAGCGTCGATGCAAGGACCGCCAGTGCGGTCGTGCTTAGAAATTTGCGCAAGTTTCCTCCTTGAGGCCGAAGCCCCTCCCAAATACCCGGCGGCGCCTGAACGGCGGCCGATGATCCAATGAAGACCGGAGTTCCTCCTCGAAGTCCGGTATGGGTAGATAATCGCAACGGCAGCGCACTGTCAATATAATTCATACATTGAAATATATTTCACAACGTCAATTACCGGACCGGAACCGAAGGAGAATTTCGACGCGCTGACTGCAGTCGTCTCTCCTCGTTCTTTGAGCGCCGCCGCACCATCCCCTCGACGATCATCGCATGCTGTTCAGGCTGTTGTCAGCCAGACCGTCAAAAGTGATCGCATCGAAGAGATCGCTGGTGACATGATGCACAGATTTTTGAAGCGGGCTGGACTGGTCGGCTGCGCCGCAGCGATAGGGCTTGGAACCTATCTGTTCGCCATTCAGATCACCGGCAATTTTGCCGAAGTCGTGCCGGGCGCGCTCTATCGTTCCAACCAGCCGACGGCCCTGCAGGTGGCCGATTATGCCAAGCGCTACGGCATCAGGACCATCGTCAACCTGCGCGGAAGCAGCCAGGGGGCTGCCTGGTATAAGGACGAAGTCGCTGCGGCCCGCGGCCTCGGGATCAAACATGTCGATTTCAGGATGTCCGCAACCAGAGCTCTGACACTTGAGGAAACAAACACTCTCGTCACCCTGTTGCGCGACGCACCGAAGCCTATCCTGATCCACTGCAAATCCGGTGCTGACCGCACCGGCCTTGCCGCCGTGCTCTATCTCAACCAGATCGCCGGCAAGACTGCCGATGCCGCCGAGCGGCAACTGTCGATCCGCTTTGGCCATTTCAGCATACCGTTCTTTTCGCCGACCTATGCCATGGACGAAAATTGGGAAACCCTCGAAAAGGCCTACGGCCTTTCCGGCTGAATATCGCCCAAGCCAGGATAGACAAAAACCAGCGTCGTTGCGTTGTTTAGCCCAGGATACAGCGCTGCAATTGCTGGACGTCTTCCCCCTTCGGCAACCAGCACAGCTAACCTGCCCCCTACCCTGCTCACCGTCCATCCTCGTCACGTCCGTCATTTGGGGGGTTATGCGGTAAGCCGTATTTGAGTGAGAAGCGGTAATGCAGTGCCGGCAGGTCCGGATCAGTGACAGTCCGGTCAAAAGTTTGGTCTGCCATTCGCCCGCCGTCCCTTTTGCACTTCCCCAGAACGTCGAAAAGCCCGCGGACATTT
>UCKS01000009.1 GCA_900473045.1 Hyphomicrobiales bacterium | reverse complement strand
CTGCCTGCACCACCTGTGCCGGTGTCACTGCCTGCACCGCCTGTGCCGGTGTCACTGCCTGCACCACCTGTGCCAGTGTCACTGCCTGCACCGCCTGTACCGTTATCGTTACCGGTACCGGTACCGGTGCCGGTGCCGGTGCTCGTATCATAGCCGGCATTCGCGCCAGCCCCGAAGCCGCTGATGGTTCCGCTGTCTGCCAACGCGGTCGCAGCGAGGGGATGGCTGGGACCAAGCGCGAGGACAGAGGACGTTACTGGTCCTCCAGCAACGCTGAGAACGCCAATTGTCGAAACGAGTAACATCTTCTTAAATGCGCTATTCATGTCTTCATCCTTTTCCTTGTTTCGGGACGGGGAGAGACTGCCACCCTGTAACTGACAGGCCACTGAGTGCGTTCGTCAGCATCCTGTCAGGTCGCAGCGTACGTGCTGCGACAAGCGCCTGAAACGAAATAGGAATAATGTGTGCGGCTTAGGACGGCTGACAGACCCCTGGTTGACAACTTTGTGGAAGTCGAGCAAATCAGATTGAATAGCCACATCGCGAACAGGGCCGCCATTTTCATGCGTTTCATCGCAGGAGACGAGCGGTATCACAGCATGCTGCTACTTGCTCGGATTGAGGATTACGTTTCGGCCAATGAGCGGTGCGGGCGATCGACGCTTTTTTAGACCGGGCAGTTCCCGCTTCGACCGGACGTCCCACTCTGATCCTTGCGATCTCTTCAAACGGTACATCTGGACTGTTTCAACGAGGTTCTTTCGTTGCTGCGTCTGGGCGTGCCTGCCTGCGCGATGTTGAGGCAATATGGCTAATGCTATGGCTCGCTCCCGACTTCAAGACGATCGCCCGATTTCCGCCATGACAACGGCGCTTCGACGTCGGGGCTGACCGCGCATTTGTGCTACTTTTCCGGGATACCGGTCCTTTCTTTGCTCGGCTTGGGGTGACCGGTGGCTTCAAAAAATGAAAGCAGAAATCCCCAATATGACGATGCCTTAATCAAAACGGTAAGTTTTTCTGACGCAGTCGGCGCGATGGACTTCACCGAGGCGGAGATCGCCATATCGATGGACGGCAAGGGCGTATGGCGAGACAACGTCTTCGTTGAGCGGCTCTGGCGTTCGATCAAATACGAGGAAGTTTACCACCACGTTTACAAGACCGTGTCCGAGGCCCGCGTCGGCATTGGTCGATATCTGGACTTCTACATTAGCCGACGCCCACATTCATCCGTTGACTGGCAGACGCCGGATCAGGCCTACTTCAACGCGCTGGCACCAATGATGGTGGCGGCATAATCGAGGCGGAAATCCACTTAGCGAAAACCGAGCCAGCTCTCAGCATCCGCTCTTGCACAAACCCTAGTGCTCAGGAATATCCGGATTCATGGGCTGGAGATGGCGCATCAGATCGTTGCCGAAACGCGGCGAGGCCCGAAAATGCCGGGCTGCCTCGCGATGGCCATGGCCCTCTACGACACGCTTACGCAGGATCGTTATCAAGCTTTTACCTACGATAAACGCTTCTCGCTACGCTCGGCGTCACGCCAAAAACGCCCAGCAGGTCGAGCATCATTTCAGGTCTCTGTGAGACGCCTGGGCAGCTCATTCGCTCCAGTTCCTGTGTCAAGGGATTAAGTGTCGCCTCAACTGACACCGCGCGAACTTCCGCGGCTTCTTATTTGAGCAGTTTATTCCAAAGGCCGCGTAATCGAAAAAGGAACCAATTTAGGGGAGGTATCGCCGGCCCTGAGCGTCTACGATGGTGTTATCGCCGACGTCGGCGCTGATGTGCGCGCCGTTGTGGATCAAGCAGTTGGCACCAATCCGGACACCCAACAGAACCGTAGCCCCCATGCCTACGACTGTCATTGGCCCGATGTTCACCCCACCGGCGATGATTGCGCCTGGTGTCAGATGGGCGTGATCCAGAACAATGCTGTCATGGCAGATTATTGTCCCCTGATTGACGACAACGTTGGTCCCGATCGTGCAGCGCGGCCCGATGGTCGCGCCGACGAGAACATGGCACCCATGCCCGATCACCGCCGCCTTGGAAACGATGGCGGACGGGTGGATGACAGGTGGCAGGACGAAACCTATGGCGGTGGCGCGTTCAAACTTTGCCCGTCTCTGCTCGTTGGATTGGGCTCCGCCTATCCCGATGAAGGCGTAAGCCGTGCCCTCGCCAAACAAACGCTCGAGGCAATCTTCCTTTCCAATCACCGAAATGCCGCTGCAGACGTGATGGCCGATGGGCAGCGCTTGATCGGTGCAGCCGACGATTTCATACCCAGAGCCATCGAGGGCATCTATTACGCAGGCGGCGTGGCCTCCACCACCGATGATCACAGCCCGGCGCGCTGACCCGGCCGGCACTGCAGACGCGAGCCCGGCCAGTGCGGTGTGGACTGTACTGGATCGCTGGCTGGCCGCCGCGCGCACCTGGGCTTCGCCGATGCGGCCGTCGAGAGGGCTGACATCAGCCAGGTTGATCCCGAATTCCGATGCGATCTTACGGGCTTTAGCGGTTATTGCTATCTCCTTGGCATCTTCAATGGCCGCGCCGGGGATTACGGACCCGGTGTTCGTATTGTCGGTGATCAATTCGCATAGCAGCGCACCGACGGGGATAAAATCACCAACCTTGACGTCGAGCCGGCCGACAACTCCGGCCTCCGGAGCAAAAACCTCAACGGCAGCTTTTGTGGTCTCAAGGACAAAAAGAATGTCGCCATGCTCCATCCTTTGGCCTTGCTGTACACGTATATCGATGAGTTGCAGATGGTCTTCGTTGGCGTTAACCCGTGGGGCTTCAACAAGCACGCTCATACAAGCTTAACCCTTCCTGAAAAGATCAATACAAGCCGCCTGGATATCGCTCACGCCCGGCAGCACATCGTCTTCCCACTCGCGACTTGACGGAATGGGGTGGTCCGGACCGGTCAATGCGATGAAGTGCTTTACCTTACCGATCAACGCGCGGGCGCACTCCGACCCGAAGCCCCAGCCCGGTGCGCCTTCCTCCAAGGCAAGCACACGAGTGCAGTTGCCGATCTGGCGCCGAATATCATCGTCAGGAAAGGGGGATAATTGCTCGACGGCAACTACAGTGGTCGCGATTTCCTCCTCCGCGACAAGTTTGTTTGCCGCCGCAACCGCGTGCTCGACGCAGCCTCCATAGGTCACGATTGCAATGTCTGCATCCGGCGGGCTGGGAAGTGCGGCAGCACCCAGCACAGGCCTGGCATACATCACCTTGTTTTCGATGATCAGGTGAGGGGATCGGGCAGCGAAAGCCCGGTGCAGTAACATGCCGGGATCTGCAAACTCATGCATGGCAAGCACCGTGAGGCCCGGTACGCCGCAGAAGTGTTTTTCCAGGCTTTGCGAGTGCGTCGGCCCGTAGCCGCGCCGCCCGCCCATCGGAGCCCGGACAATGACGGGAACCTCAACTTGGTCGTTGTACATCCAGCGGAACTTGGCCGCGTGGTTGATGATCTGGTCGGCGGCCAAAGCAATGAAGTCCCCGAACATTAGCTCGACGATCACGGGCTTGCCCTTCAGGGCCATACCCGTCGCCATCCCGACAATACCACCCTCGCTAATCGGCGTAGTCCAGACACGATCCTGATAGGCCGTAGATAAACCTTTGGTGACCTTGAATGCCCCGCCGTAGGGATCGAGAACGTCCTCTCCCATGATCATCAGGCGGGGGTTGGCTTCCATAAGGTCGTGAAGTGCGCGATTGATCGATTCGACAACGCGCATGGGTCAACCTCTCGCCAGAAGAGCCGCAGTCGCAGATTCGACGGCGTGGTCCACAACTGATCGACAGAAGGCATCGATCTCCTCGGCGTTCGTCACGCGCCGCTGCATTGGAGGGATGGGGTCCCGCGCTCGCGCCTGCTCCAGGCGCACGGCAGAACGCGTGTCGTCCCCTTTGCTGTGCGGTCCTATGCGTTCGGTCCGCAAATAGAGCCAGCAAGGACGGGATTCTGCGCGTGCATAGTTCACGGCCTCTTGGGCAAGTTCAAATATCGCGACGGGATCGCTACCATCATAAGCAAACGTCCGGATGCCAAATGGCTCGGCCCTGGCCACGATCGAGCCCGAGACGGTCAAAGCCTTGGGGGTCGTTTGTGCGATTTCGTTGTCCTCGATTACGAAGATAACGGGGGCACCGAAAACGGCCGCGAGGTTCAGACTTTCGTATACGGCACCTTCGCCCATCGTACCATCGCCGAGGAAAGCGACGGCAACGGAACCATCCTCCTTCCGCGCCAACGCGGTCCCGACAGCCACGGGAGTAATACCTCCCTGGATGCCATTTGAATGGAAGTTGCGGAAGCACAGGTGTTGGCTCCCGCCGCGTCCTCCGCAAACACCGGTTACGCGCCCCATAATCTCCGCTATCAGTCCTTCAACTTCACCCGAATAGGCGATGAAGTGACCATGGCAGCGGTGGTTGCTCCAGATGATATCCCGAGACCGGTCGAGGGCGTTGATCACACCAACCGCGTTCGCCTCCTGACCAATCGAGGTATGCGTCGTGCCGAACAAAAGACCCTGGGAAAAAAGATCGAGCAAACGTTCTTCGACGAGGCGGATCAGCATCATCTGCTGATAAAATCGGGCCACGATCGGTAATTCAAGTCCGAGCGACGTAGCTCCTGCATGAACTTCCAGTTGCGGAAAGTCAGAATTCGCTGCTATTGACGACGTCACTACTTCAGCTCCCTAAAGAAGACTAGAACGTCTAGTTGGGACTAGGCTACACTGTCTTTCGCCGAGCATCAATAGACTTCGAGAAGTGGAATGCAGTATCGTTTTCATGAAACATTCGCAGTGTCTTGACACGTTGGATTGGGGATCGCGTGGAGCAGACTTCGGAAGTGCGGGATAAGGGCTTGTAGGCGCCCTGGTCACGCAGGATCTGGAAGGCAATCGTCAAAAGCTTGCGCGCGATGGCAACCCGCGCCTTGTTTGTTGATCTGATCTTCAGGTGGTCGTATTGAGCTCGACGCTGCGGATGATCTTGCCATGATAGGTCTTGCCGCCGCTCGAACAGGTCGACGGCACAAAAGCCCAGCATAGGCGGCAAGCTTTTTGGCATTGCGGAAGCGGCTGATACCGTCAATCTCCGCACCGAGCAGCCGGGCGAAGAACTCGCCGATGCCGGGGATCGTCTTCAACCGCTTCATATTGGCGTTGGCTTTCGTCATCGCTCGGATCGTTGTTTCTCACTTCGGCAAGCTGGATGCGGCCGGCCTTGCCAAGCAGGTCAACGAGCTTCTTGCGCTGGGCGGTCTGCTCCGGACAACGATCGTACACCGTGACTATAAGGTTCTATGTCATCGGGCCCGGAAATTGCTAGCTCGAGAGGTGGATCCACTGTCTCTCAGCGACGCGATGTCACCGAGATCTGCAATCATTTGACCGGGACACCACGCAAATGCCTCGAATAGAAAATCCCCATCGAAGTCTTCCGCAAGAAGCTCCTGACGCAAATCAGGCGTGCCGATTGGCCTCTCGAAACCTCGAGTTCCGTTTCGGCATGAACTCACAAATTTAAACCTGGTGATTGGCTCCTCGCTTGCCATCGTTAGATTAATCGGCGCCCACGAAGCCCTCAAATGTGTACAGGTTCTCCGCTTGTTCACGAAACGTCCCCGTTCTCCCCAAAAATGGAGTTCGACCTATACATAAGAGAGTGCTAATAAATTAAAACTTCGGCTGGCTTTTTCTGGTGACAGTCCAAGGTTGGCATGCCCTTCATGCCTACATAATCTATACGGTGAGGAGCGCGCAATGCCGCGCAGCTGTTGACGCGACGATGCCATCTTCTCTCATCTCTCTCTCATCGCCATCGACATTGTTTGTCGGTGCGGGACGGATTTAACCCATCTCAATGCCCGAGTTCGGCCAATTCAGCGCTTTTAGCTTTTGGCAGGAGATGCGCGCGCCGCATCGGAAGAAATCTCAGATCCGCCGCCGACCGCCACATTCAGCGTGACATAATCCCGGGCGAGGTTACGTATCGCTTGCGCAAGTGAAAGGCGGCCGATCGAAAGATTGCGTTCGGCGTCGAGCACGTCGAGAATGGTTGTGGCGCCACCGCGGTAGCTTTCCCGCGCCAAAGAAAGTGCTTGTTCATAGGACTGAACAACTCTTCTCTGCGCTGCTGCCGTTTGCGCATCCTGCCGCAGGGCAACGAGAGCGTTTTCGACTTCTTCGACTGCGTTCAGAACTGTTTGTTTCCATGCGAGATATTGCTGGGCCGACACCGATTTGGCGATTTCCACGTTAGCCCTGAGCGCGCCCCCGTTGAAGATCGGCAAATTGATTTCCGGGCCGAACGACCAGCCCGTCAACCCGCCGGTTGCCGTACTGGTGACGAGGCGGCCGCCATTGATCGTGCCGCCAAGCCTAATGCTCGGATAGAGTTGGGCCTCGGCAACACCGATATCAGCCGTCGCAGCGGCCAAGAGGCGTTCCGCCTTGCGTATATCCGGCCGGTTGCGGATCAGATCCGCTGGCACGCCAGTTTTTATGGAGTAGTGAGCAACCGGTTGTGTCGCGCCTTTGATAAGACTGTCGGTGATGCTGGCTGCGGGCAGCCCAAGGAGTGTCGCGATATGGTTCGCGGCGCGATGGAAGCCGGCCTCAAGGGGCGGTAGTTCGGCAAGCGTCTGGTTAACCAGGCCTTCCGCCTGCACAACGTCAAGGCTTGATGCTGAACCGGCCTGGCGAGTGTCTTCCGTCAGTTTCAATGTCGATCGACGTGATGCAAGACTTATCCGTGTCTGGACCAAGGCCTCCTGGAAGAACCGGGCGTCGATATAAGACGCCGCCAGGTCCGAAAGGTAAGCCAGTCTTGCCACCCCTATATCGTTATAGGCGGCGTCAAGTGAGGCATTTGCGGACTCGACAGAGCGCCTGTACTCGCCAAAGAGATCGAGAAGCCATGACGTTCCGATGTTGGCGGAAACCGTTTTCTCCGAGGTGCTGTTGCGAATAAACGATCCATCCGTGCCGGCAAGCGTTGCTTGTGCACCGGCGCCTACCTGCGGCAATCGACCGGCGCCGGCAGCGACGACCGTGGATTGAGCCGCTTGAATGCGTTCCATTGCCTGAAGCACGTCAAGGTTTTGCGCTATGCCTTGCTCGACCAGCGCTGTGAGACGCTTGTCGCGAAAGCTCTCCCACCAACGATTGAAACCGACGTCGGCGTTACTCTGAGCCGTTGTTTCGGAATATTTCAAGGGCAAGGCGGTTTCGGGTGGTTGATGATCGGGGCCGGCGACGCAGCTGCTAAGCAGTATCACCATCGATGGCAGCAATGTCTTCAAATATCCCATCGGATCGCCTTGAATGTTGCGGCTTGTTTGCTCGTTAGCATTCGTTTACCAAACATCCAGGTTTCCGATGCTTATCTCTTATTTCACTAAATTCTTCATTTTTAATTAAGCATACTTGGCCTGCAACATTGATCGTGCAAAAATTCCACGGCGCCGGAGTGAGCGCACTCCGCGCAGGCAATGCGCAAAAAGGGGAAAAGCAGGTTTTAACAGGGTGCCAAAAGCCGGGAAAACATTCTGCGACCACGCATGGCTTGGCTGTGATCGCCCTTTCTGATGGCGATCCTCTCCTAAACCCCTGGCAGACTATACGGTAGGGATCGGCTGCCCGTGCAACTTACCGTGCAGAGAGGGAAGCATGCCGCTTTCTGATCTCCAATGAGAGGCTTCGATGCAGAGCCCATCGCCGCACATGACCACAAAGCCGTGCGGCGTGCGTGCCTGTACCTGACCTGCTAGGCCGATGTAGTGTGGGGTTTCCGCAGCTGGCGCAGCAGCGTCAATGTGAAGTTTGAGCCCGTTGCAGTATGTGTAAGCACCGGGATATGGATCGCCCACAGCCCGAATGAGCGTGAGGATCTGCGCAGCCGGCAGACGCCAATCGATCAGGCCGTCATCAGGCGTACGCTTTGCGCAATAAGATATCTGGCTTTGGTCCTGCTCAATTCTAGGGGCCTTTCCTGTCTCGACCAACCGAATAGCTTCCGGAACCATTTCGTTTATTGCGAGCATATGTTTGAGATAGAGGCTGCGCGCTGTTTCGTCGGCCGCAACGTGGAAGATATTCTGCAGCAGCACAGGACCGGAATCTGTACCTTCGTCGAGCCAGAACAAGGTGGAACCAGCAGTTTTTTCACCAAGCAGAATGGTCCAGGGAATGACGCCTCGTCCACGCAATCGAGGCAGCGCTGCCGGGTGAAAACCGATACTGCCTAAAGGAGCAATCGCGCGAAACGGAGCTTTGCAAATCTGCGACCAACCGACGACGAGGGTGACGTCGGGTTTTGCGCTCTCGATGGCCTCTAGGGTTTCGGGAGCATTTATATTCGTGGTGTAGAAAACCTCACTTCCGATCGCAGCTGCAGGTGAACCGATATCGGTGAAATCGGAATGGCGATCAGCTGCATCTTTAGGGAGCGTTACGACGAGAACGGGTGGTTTACCAGCACTCACGAGTGCGTCAAAAGCGACTTTCGAACTTTCAACGGCCCCAACAAGAACAATGCGGATCATTTAGTACTCCCAAAAAGGTTTTCAGGCGCCTCAAGCCTCACCCATTATGAGAAACGAGTTCAAAATCCGCATCGCATTGACGCGAGGGCTTTGGTCGGGGCCTTGACAACGATAAAAAGGACTTAGTTTTACGTATTTCTAATTTAGGTGCATGAAACACCACCGGCTCGACACTGTCCAGCAATTCCGATGCAAAGCAACCAATGGACATTCCCACCAAGCCCCTTATTCTCCCAATACCGAAACTAATATAGTTTTCGTAATCGGTTACCCCAGAAATAGCCTTCTATGCTGTAGATTGGAGCAAAGTCTTTGCCTCGTTGATGGTCCTCTGCGTGATGACATTTAGCTGGGCATTCGGCGAAGCAAGGCCAGCGGCCCATCTACTTGCAAAGTGGGTGTCGAAAACGACCGACGTGTTTGAATATTGAACGGACCGCAACGATGATCATGCACATCATAACCAATTTCACCGCGAGCGCCGGCGCCGAGACGATGCTCACACGCTTGCTGCGGATTTCAGAAAGCCACCGAATAATCGTTGTATCTCTCATGGGAATATCGGCGCGCAATCGTGACCTCGCCAATAATCCGAGAGTTACCTACGTCGAACTGGAGGCCGTATCTCCAACGGCCTTGCCGGGTGCGATCTATAAATTGGCAAAGCTGATTCGGCACGAAAGGCCCAAAGCGGTACTCTGTTGGATGTATCATGCGATGATTGCAGGCACGGTAGCGGTAGGCCTTTCGCGACGGGATACGCCAGTGTTTTGGAATGTCCGTCAATCGTTGGACGATCCGGCGTCGTTGTCGCGCAGTTCGCGTATCGCCATCGCGGTCTCCAGGCAGCTGTCGCGCCGTGCTACCGGCTTCATCTACAATTCCTCCCGAGCGCTGGAGTTGCACGGCGCTTATGGCTTCAGCAATCAGAACGCCGTTGTTATTCCGAACGGTTTCGATCTCCCGCCGCTTGTTGAAACCGCGCCTAGCGCCCGGAAACGGATCGGTATAGCTGCCCGCTTTCACCCGCAAAAAGACTATGCAACGTTCTTCCAAGCGGCCGGGCTGGTCTCGCAAACACATCCAGATGTGATTTTTAAGGCTGCTGGCCACGGCCTTTCATGGGACAACCCCGCTGTTGCGCGGTTGATTGCCGACGCCGCTCTGCCGTCTGAGCTGATCGAGCTTCAGGGAGAGATTGCCGACATGGCTGGCTTCTATCAAGGCATAGACATATTGGCGCTGTCGTCGCGGACAGAGGGGTTTCCCAATGTCATCGCGGAGGCCATGAGCTTCGCCAAGCCTGTTGTGACCACCAATGTCGGCGATGCTGCAATCGTCGTCGGAAACGGCGGGATCGCGGTGCCGGCGAGAGATCCGCAGGCACTCGCTCGTGCACTGCGGACACTGCTCGATACTGACCGCGACGCCTACGCACAATACGCGCTGAATGCCAGACAACGCATCGAGCGAGAGTACACATTGTCTGCCATAGAAACGAAGTATTTAGATTTCTTGAATAAAATATAGAAATCGATCGCAGGATTTTTGAACAAATTCAGTTATCGCTCGGTCGGATCGGAACAAAAATTCAAGCTTCGTCAGATAGTTCAGTAACTTAGGCCCAATGAGAGAATTTAAATTGTTTAAATATTGCTGCCGTTATGCGCCTATTACGTGAATTGCATGCCGTTTAACCATAGTTAGACATTGGCGGGTATGAACTGTAGTTACCATTAACGGTTGTGAAATTGACGCAGGCCTCCTTTGCGCCTCATTCCGTTCCTACGAGCGCCGCTCCTACAAACCGAAGGGGTAGTCATGATTCTCAAAGGAACCAATCTCGCGAACACGTTGACGGGGACGCGCGCTGCGGACACCATTTACGGTTACGATAGCAACGACATTTTGTACGGCGACGCAGGCAATGACATTCTTGAAGGCGGCAATGGCAACGATAAGCTCTATGGTGGGCTCGGGAACGACTTCTTTAAAGCAGGTAAGGGTGACGATTACGCCGAAGGCGGCGACGGAAACGACACCTTTGACGGCGGGCCGGGAAATGACCGATTTCTTGGAGGACTTGGAAACGACATTTTCGAAGGTGAGGATGGCGACGACATCCTGGAGGGCGGCGCCGGCCACGACCACCTGCTGGGCAGCGCTGGAAACGATAAGATTTATGGCGGCTCGGGGGAAGAGTATATCGATGCCGGCCCCGGAAACGACCTCATCTATGCAGGAACCGGAAATGATGGTTTCAGCAACCGCATTGATCCCGCGACAGGGAAATTGACGCAGCAGGCCGTTAGCGGCGGTGCTGGCAATGACACCATCTATGGAGAGGACGGTAACGACGCCCTGAAGGGACAAGCGGGCGACGACAAAGTCTATGGTGGCAACGGCGATGACCGGGTCGATGGCGGAGATGGCAATAATTACCTGAATGGTGGCGACGGCAACGACATGATCGATTCCGAAGTCGGCAAGGACGAAGCACATGGCGGTAACGGAAATGACAGCATCGAGCTTGGCGGCGGACACGACCTGGCCTTTGGCGATGCGGGGGACGATGCCATAAGCGGTGAAGGCGGAAACGACGACCTGAGGGGAGGCGACGGAAACGATCGCTTCTATGGCGGCGACGGAAATGACACCATACGCGGCGATGCCGGCAATGACGTGCTGATTGGCGAGGGTGGTGCCGATACCCTTTGGGGGGGCGCCGGCGCCGACCGTTTCTCCTTCAAGGGCGCCAGTACTCTGTCCAGCGTCGATACAGTCAAGGACTTTCAGGACGGCATCGATACGCTGAGCTTTGAAAAGCTCGGAGTGAGCCAATATTCGAGCTCGGGCGCAAACGGTACGCTTTATGCCTACAATGATACCAGCGGCGATGTCATCATCAAGGGCCACGACTCATCCGGCCACGCGTTCTCGGTCGTCATCGATGACCCGCTAGGCAATCTATCGGCTGCAAGTTTCAGCCGTGCGGACTTTATGTTGTCATAAGTGCAGTTCGAGCGGCGATATGTCCAGGGCTTTGAAGTCCGTGGACGGTCCACTTAGACACTGGCCCTTACATCGGGGCTAACGCCGAGCGCACCATCCTCTCAGCGTGGCTCGAATGCCTATTCCTGGCTGGCCCAACGGTCCAGCCAGGAATTGAACATCAGGATTGTCCATAAATGCGCGCCCCAATCCCGGGTGCTTGACAGATGTTCCTTCCATCGTGCCTCTATAGGTTCCACACGGAAGATGCCGTCGCGACGCAAGCGAGACGGAGCCAGCATGTCGCTCGCCCAGCCGCGCAGCGGACCACGAAGCCAGTCGTTGAGCGGGATTCCGAACCCTCGTTTTGACTGGTTCATGAGCGTGTCGGGCAGCCGGCGGGCCAGCAGTTTGCGCAGTGCCCGTTTGCCTTGGCCCTCAGAAAAGCATAGGGTCCGCGGTGAACGCCACGCCAGTTCGATGAAACGGTAGTCGAGGAGGGGCGCGCGCATTTCAAGGCCGACAGCCATTGAGGCCCTGTCCAGTTTCACCAAGATATCATCGGGGAGATAGGCAACCATATCCCGATACATCATCCTGTCTACCGGCTCGAGAGCTGGCGGGATTCGCTTGGACGACATAGCTGTAGGTGGTTCGCGCCCACCGATGACGATGTCAGCTGCATCCGGCCATTGAGAAACAAAATTCAGATAACGGTCGTCTGTGTCACGGATCTGGAGCAACTCGGCTAGCCGCTTCACACGGCTGCCGGTGGCCTCGTCGCGCAAAGCGACGGGGAGAGCGTGGCGGCCAAGGGGAGCTGCGGCGTCAAGCAGCCATTCAGGTGCGAATTTCACTGCCCGGAGCGCAACAGCGGGCGTTAGTTTCGCCAAGCGGTCAAAAGTCACCATTCGCTGGTAGCGCTTGTAACCGCCAAAGAACTCATCTCCGCCGTCGCCGGAAAGAGCGACGGTTACCGTTCTACGCGCGAGTTTGGAAACGAGTAACGTCGGGATTTGTGATGGATCGGCAAAAGGCTCGTCATAAACATCAGGCAAGTCTGCGATAAGTCCCAGCGCAATCTCCGGTTCGGCCGTGATTTCGGTATGGTCCGTTCTCAGGTGGCGAGCAACGGCTGACGCAGCATCCGCTTCGTTGTACTGTTTCTCCACGAAGCGGACTGTGTAGGTCTTGATCGGCGAGGTGGAGACTTCCTGCATTACGGCTGACACCAGGCAGGAATCAATGCCGCTGGACAGGAGCGCGCCAACAGGAACATCTGATACCATACGTTCACTGACTGCTGTTTTCAATGAGCTGTCGAGAAGGTCCAAAGCCTCCTCTTCGGAGGCGATGCGTTGCGCATAGCCGCGTTCGACCACATCAAACGCGTCCCAGTATGATTTTGTTGAAGCCAGTACGGCAGCCATGGAGGCGGGAGGTTCGTCGACAGAGATGCTGACCCAAGAACCGTGCGGCAATTTAAAAACGTTCTGGTAGATGGAATACGGCGTTGGAACGTAGTTGTACCTGAGATACAATGCTACCGCATTACGATCTATCTCCGCAGATTGAAAGGACGGGTGTTTTCTGATGCTTTTCAGTTCTGATCCAAAAGCCACCGCGTCGCCGGAGATCCCTATATAAAGGGGCTTCTTACCAATTCTGTCGCGGGCAAATATGACTTTGCGCTCGACGCTGTCATACAGGGCGAAGGCGAACATGCCGTTGCAGCGCTGCAGGGCGCTTTCCAGGCCGTATAATTCGACAGCCTCTATAAGTACTTCCGTATCGGAATGGCCGCGAAATTGCACTCCGTGCGCTTGCAGCTCAGAGCGAAGCCCGAGAAAGCCGTAGATTTCTCCATTATAGACAATCGAGTATCGGCCACTTTCGGAGTGCATAGGCTGGGCACCTCCCGGTGACAGGTCAATGATGGAGAGCCTGCGATGACAAAGGCCGACATGGCCATCTTCTGCAAGCCAGATCCCATCCGCGTCAGGCCCGCGATGCGCAAGTGCACTGGCCATCAGCCCCAGCGTCGCAGTCGACACCTCGCGTTGGCGTCCCGAGTAGTCTATGAGGCCCGCAATTCCACACACCATTGGTCCTTTCGGTCGAAGGAAGGTCGTCTGATAACGGCTTAAATGCCTTTTCCGATCTATAGAAAGCAGGCGCTGTTTTCCGCCGCTTAGCCTGCAGTGCTGCAGGTCGTGAAATGTAACTCGTTAAAGAAATCGTTGCTGAGGATGCAGCTGGTCAAGTGGTTGCCAGGCAAGCCATTATTCGAGTGGGCGTCATTCAAATTAGAGTGTGACCGGTGAACGGCAGAAAGCTTGCTTCCTGCTCATGCCGGTAGGCGATAAACAAATCTTTTTACAACATATAAGTTTTACTTTGATAGATTGAACGAACAGACTGCCGTCGTCAATCCGAAGTTACTGAGAATGTAAAGAATAAATTCCTTGCCGGATCTCTTCTAATTGGATAAAAAGAAGTCGAATGTTTGCCGGGGCCAAATACTATGAGCCGCATTCTCGACATCATATTCGCACTTGTCGCCGGCCTGTTGATGTTGCCCATCATGCTGCTGGTTGCGATAGGTGTCATTTTCCTTCTCGGCCGACCCGCAATTTTCGTGCAGTCTAGGGCAGGGCAAGGCCAACGCCCCTTTAAGATGATCAAGTTTCGATCCATGTCGGACAAGAGGGATGCTAGTGGCAAACTCCTCAGCGATCAGGAGCGCACAACCGCATTCGGGAAGCTGTTGCGCCGATCGCGCTTGGATGAACTTCCCGAATTCTGGAATATACTTGTTGGCGATATGGGGTTGATCGGCCCGCGCCCAATTCTCCCCGAAACGATCCGCGCGCTTGGCGAACGTGGTGCGTTGCGCTGCTCGGTCAAGCCAGGTCTTACGGGTTGGGCACAGATCAGCGGCAATGCTATTCTTTCAGACACCGACAAGATCGACCTCGATCTGTGGTATATCCGAAACAGATCTTTCTGGATCGACCTTCAAATTGTGTTTATGACGGCTTTTGTGATGATCTTGGGGGAAAGATTGAGCGAAAGTCGGCTCTCTGCAGCCAGAAAAGACGTTAACCAGTCTCAAACTGGCCCGAAAACATTAAATATTACTTAAATAAAATTTATAGTTGTAAATAATTTTCGAGAGGGAAGACGTATGCGCCTAGTAATGGTGGGTTCGGGCTATGTCGGGCTGGTCTCCGGGGCCTGTTTTGCAGATTTTGGCCATGACGTTATCTGCGTCGACAAGATCACTGAAAAAATTGATGCCCTGAACGCCGGAAAGGTTCCCATATTCGAGCCAGGTCTGCGCGAGCTTATCCAAACTAACGTTGCCGCCGGGCGGCTCGGATTTTCCACTGATTTGACACAGTCAGTTGCGGATGCGGATGTTGTTTTCATCGCGGTGGGTACGCCCTCGCGACGGGGAGATGGTCACGCCGACCTGGCATACATATATATGGCCGCGGAGGAGATTGCACGTGCCGTTTCCGGCTATACGGTAGTCGTCACGAAATCCACAGTGCCCGTGGGAACGGGCGATGATGTGGAGCGGATAATCCAAAAGACCAATCCGCGCGCAGATGTAGACGTTGTTTCCAATCCCGAGTTTCTGCGTGAAGGGGCGGCCATTTCCGATTTCAAGCGACCCGACCGGATCGTCCTTGGCACAGATAGCGAACGCGCCGAGGAGGTCATGAGAATGGTCTACCGACCTCTTTACCTCAACGAAGCTCCTATCCTCGTTTGCGAGCGCAGGACAGCGGAACTGATAAAATATGCCGGTAATGCTTTTCTCGCGATGAAGATCTCGTTCATAAATGAGATAGCCGATCTTTGTGAGAAAGTTGGCGCCGATGTGCAGAAAGTCGCCAAAGGTATAGGCCTGGACAAGCGGATAGGTGACAAGTTTCTTCACGCAGGCCCGGGATATGGTGGCTCCTGCTTCCCAAAGGATACTCTGGCGCTGGTCAAGACTGCGCAGGACTACGAGATGTCACTCGATATTATTGAGGCGACAGTTGCCTTCAACGATAAAAGAAAGAGAGCGATGGCGCGTAAGGTCATCGCTGCTTGCGCGGGGAGTGTGCGGGACAAGAAAGTCGCAATTTTGGGCCTTACTTTCAAGCCGAATACCGACGACATGCGCGAAGCACCGTCATTGTCGATCATTCAGGCTCTTCAAGATCATGGGGCTGACGTCCACGCCTACGACCCTGCGGGTATGGAATCTGCGCGAGGCTATCTTGAAGCCGTGACATATGGAGAAAGCCCATACAACATTGCGGAAGGTGCCGACGCCTTGGTAATCGTGACCGAATGGGACGAGTTCCGCGCACTTGATTTCAGCCTTCTTAAAAATATCGTGCGTGCACCCGTGCTTGTAGATTTGCGCAACGTCTATGCCGAAGCGGAAGTTACAAACGCAGGGTTTCGCTATGTCGGTGTTGGACGGTAGTGTGATGTCTGTCAGAAAACGTCTCTCAAGCTCGCTAATCCCCCTCGTATTCGAGAATTTGGATGCGACTTGGGACAGGGAAATAGCGCGCGTAAGTGCAACATCAAAATAGCATGACGCAGGTATTTCTGAGGGGGCGTGACCGGGAACGCTTGAGGGGCTCGAGGAGACCATGGACTGCACAGCCATGGCCGTTGGTTGCCGATAAAACGTCGCTACAAAATTTATCTTGTACTCCGATGGTGGATACGCGACCGTAATCCACATACAATAAACAGGATCTCAGGTTCGGTAAGTATTGAATATAGCAAGCTGAATGAGAGTGGTGTTATCCAGACAATCACAGGTTACTAATGGGCATTTACGGATCTAAGCGAGATATATACTTAAGAATCTAAACGATCCAAGAAATTGACGCCCGCCAATTATTAGAATATAATCGCTTGGCAGTTAGATCCGTCAGGCAATCTCTATAATTAAGGCGCGTGATTGCGAGTACTTCTATTTTTTTAGATGGCTAATCATCTTCGCAAATTTTATTGCCGCCTATTTTTTGATCACAAGCCCAGCGCTTAGAAGATTAAATATCTCTATGATTGCCGGTTTCTTTTGTTAGCATCAACTTTTTTCTATGAAGTCATTAATATCGTCGGACGCAATTTTAGGACTACAAATTCGACAATTAGCTGCATCGATACAACGAGTAGGTATTATGGCTGATATTCGTGAAGACAACAACGGGGAAATTTATTTCTCTCGATACTCGCCTGATAAACGACAATCGATAATTTATCGTCTATTCGATTATCCACTTATTATAGCCGGCGTTTTTTTATGTTCGATGGTTTATATCCGCCCCACTGCAGGAAATATCACGATTTCCGATCTGTTGTTTGCCGCAGCCTTATTAATCCTGTTGCAAAATGGAAATTTATCGTTCTTCGCCTTTGGGAAAAAGAGCGTGGTGGTCTGGTTAGGTGGGCTTTTTATGATGCTGTTGGGCCTGACGGTGAGCAGCCTCAACTCCCCCGATCCGTCACGGGCGTTGATCGTGGTGGCGCAATATGCCTACGCATATCTCGCAGTAATGTTGATCTTCAGCGGTCAGTCCGCAAGAGATATAGTAACGTTTTGCAAAGTTTACATACTTTCAATCGTCGTTATATGCCTGCATGGAGTGTATCTCATACATTACGACGGGCAAGTAAATACCGTATTTGTGACAGGCAGCGGGCGGCTTAATGGTCTGATGGAGCGCACAAACGAATGCGCGACCGTAATAGCGTTTTGTGTCCCCATCGTCCTTGCACTGTGCACGACAGGTCACATTAGAAAGACCTCTGCATTTTTAGCGGTTGCAATCATGACCTATGGGATTTTGCTGACGGGTTCCAACTCTGGCCTTCTATCACTCATATGTGGCCTTGGCATTTTTGCACTTATCGGAGTGCGTTGGCGGCGCGTGTTGCCGCCGCTAGTTTTGGGGGCGGCAATCCTGGCTTACGGTGGAAGCTTTGTGACGGATTACCTTCCTGTCACCTTTCAAAAACGAGTTCTTGGCGCGCTGGAAAGCGGAGACCTCGGGAAGGCAGGCACTTTTGACGGCCGGATCGAGTTGATCAACGAAGCTTTGGAGTTAACGTCGGAGACAATGCTTGTCGGCGTTGGAGCGGATCAGTATCGTGTGAACAGCCAATACGGCGCACCGGTCCATAACCTTTATCTGCTTTTGTGGACAGAAGGCGGAATGATCAGCGCAGTCGGGTTCGTCGTGATGCTTCTGGGAGGGCTCGGTCCAGCCTTTCTGGTTTTGAACCGACCGGGCGGCCGCCCATTTGCAGCTGCGATCTTCGCGAATGTAACAGTATTTTTTGTCGCCGCGAACGCACTGCCACACGTCTATAGCCGGTTTTGGGTGCTGCCAATTCTTCTGCCCATAGCTCTTGCGTCGACTTTTTTGGCCAACGATTACTCCGTGCTACGGAAAGCACGAGATCTTGACAACTGAACTAGACCTTCTTGGGTGCTAGCTAAGCCATATAAACTATTTTGGCGTCTTTTTTGAACCGACGGCAGACGGTATCTGCCTGAGAGTAATTTGGCGAGTTTCCCAATGGCCAATGAAATGCTGACGCGGCCATCCGCAAACGAATCTTTGAGGGATGTCGCATCAAGGTCGACTGAAAAAGCGAGCGAATTCAACGTTGCCGCACACGGCTTGCGTGGCTTGGCGTCCATTTTGGTGCTCGCGGCGCATATTCTCGGAGGAACGGCGCGTCACATTTACCCCGCCAACGAAAGTTACGTGCAGGCGATAGAGGCTCCGTGGTTCCTGGGGGTCTTTGGCGTAAAATTGTTTTTTGTGATCAGCGGATATGTGATATTGCCAAGCGCACTTAGATATTCCATTCCTGAATTCGCAAAGCGCCGCTTTCTCCGCATATATCCGTTATTTTTTGTCGCAACGTTAATATTCATTGCTTTGAACTCGTTCACCAACGAGTATCCTGGTCTCAATAATATTAAAAGTATTGTCTCTGGGCTTCTGTTCATTAATCTTTTCACTGGCACTGAACAGCTTACGCCCAATGCGTGGAGCCTAAGCTACGAAGTTATGTTTTACGTGCTGACCTGCTGGGTCGTATATGCATCTGTCAAAAGACCAAGCGCGATTGGAGCCACATTGGCGTGGGCCGCATGTCTGGTTTTTCTAGCGATTTTTCCCATCTCGATATTTTTCGTGGCCGGTGCCTTGATACGCATATTTGAGTCAAGGCTGGCGATAAACACCGTTTCGTTGCGGATACTGGAGGTGCTCCTGCTTTTTGCCGCAGGCTATTCAGCAAGCCGAGGATTATTTGATTACGCGTTATATGATTTTGCCGATCCGGCTGCGCTCGGGGCGCTGGTATTTACGGTCGCCTACTTCTATCTGGCTGTAGATCCACGCAGTCTGACCAGCCTACTATTGCACAATCCATTTTCAAATTACATGGGGGCCATAAGCTATAGCTTGTATCTCGTCCATCCATATTCCTATTATATTGTAAGATGGATATTCGTTAAGCTGCATCTTTTCACGGTTGATGTTTGGTTCTCGATAGCAACCTTCGGCGCAGTCGTATTCGTTTCCTCAGTGGCGCTCAGTCACATTGCGCACGTATTCCTAGAGAGACTGCCTTATACATGGTATTTCCATCAGCGCGTTTATCGCGCCAATATAGTCGAGTGATGCGGCCTACGCTGAGTTGTGAATACTAACCCCGCTTCCAGTAGATCGTCAGCACGATGTCACGAACTGCGTTGTCGACGTCGACGACAATGTCGGCGACCAGCGTGTGCAACAGCCATTGACGCGCGCGCGTTGCGGAAACGCCCAAGCAAATAGCAACGCAGTGGACCGTTCGAGCGTCCGAGCGATGGCAAAGGCCGTTGGCATCGCGGCGTCTTCGGTCCTCAAAATCTGGCACGAGCATGGTCTGGCGCCGGCACCGCTAGCGCAGCTTCAAGCTGTCCAATGACAGGGCTTTTGCCGAGAAGCTGCATGACGTCGTCGGGCTCTTTGTCTCGCCGCCGGCCCAAGCCATGGTCCTTTCCGTCGATGAAAAGAGCCAGATTCAGGCGCTCGCGACCAGGCGCAGCCAGGACATTCTTTGAAGAAGGCCTGGGGCAGCACGATGGCCCATGTCTACAAGCGCCATGGCACCACCACCCTGTTTGCCGCCCTCAATGTTCTCGACGGCTCGGTGATCGGCCGTAACATGCAGCGTCACCCGCATCAGGAGTTCATCCGTTTCCTCAACGCGATTGAGGCTGAGTTGCCGAAGGTTAAAGCCGTCCACATCATTCTCGACAACTACGCGACCCATAACAGCCGAAGGTCCGCGCCTGGCTCGCACGACATCCACGATGGACGTTCCACTTCGTCCAACATCATCCTCATGGCTGATCGCCATCGAGGGCTCTTCGCAAAACTGACACGCCGACGTTTGAAGCACGGCGCCTTTCATTCCGTCGTCGATCTCCAGGCGGCCACTGCCTTCACTGAGGCTGACGCAGCCTGATAACCGCCACCTACGTCTTTACCATCAACCATGTGGCCGAAATGCTCGGCGAATACCTGGAATTCCAGGAGGCGATCGTAGGGCAATACCCGAGCTTACCGTGTTTGGAGAGGCCACTTAATCCCGCAAAATCGTGTATTTTTATCTGTCACACCGGAATGAAGAACCAACCCCCTCAAGATATTGCTATCGTTGAGATTCTGCGTATTTAAAAGAGAAATTTTTAAACGATTTGTCATTGGAAATTACGGCTTAAAGTATATGTTATGAATGTTTCACCGGAAAAGCGTATAGATCGTCATCTTAATGGAATAATGAAGTGTGAAATAAAATCTTCTTTACAGAATATTTTTTTTATGCGAACTTTCTAACGAAAGAAAAGCCTCACAGAGAGAAATTTTGCGACGCAACTCTATGTTGTGGCGGCGTATTATAGTTGTACTAAAAAAATCCCTTTAGAGGGGATAATATATATATTTTATAGATTAATTCACGTGCGAGCTGTTGCGGTTTGGCGGCGCGAAACCGTGCGGATATTTGCAGGGGGCTATAATGGATCGCGAAGACGTGATTTTACATGCCAATACTACTTCGTCCAAGAAACGTTTCTACAGTATGGCGACTGGCCACGTCGTGACGAATCTGCCTGCCGCAGCCACTCGGCTTCTGTATCTGACTAAAAAGCTGGCATATTCTCAAGCACGAAAAGTGCGGCAGTCGCTTGCGCTGTTTCTAACAGACATCGTTTCTGCGAGCTTGGCCTTCGGGATTGCTTTTGTGACACGGTACGGGTTTGAGACTGTTCAAGTGCGGCCCGAACTCATCAAGGCGCTTTTGATGGGCGGCGGGCAGTATTTGCTGGTTTGCGCTCTCGTTTTCCCGCTTGCCGGATTGTACAGCCGAAACTGGCGGTATGGTTCCGTGTCCGATATGTGGACGATTGTTCGTGCGGTTTTTGTCACGACGCTGATGTTGGTTTGCGTTTCGTTCCTTGCAACACGGCTTGAAGATATTCCCCGTAGCACATTACTGCTGGAATCGTTGCTGCTCCTGGCTTTCCTTTCGGCCTCCAGGCTCAGCTTCCGGGTGGATGAATTTCCTCTCACGCGCCGTTGGATCGGGCTTAAGGGCGTCGATAAGACCGACAAGCAAATTCCGACACTCCTTGTCGGCGCAGGTGGCGCTGCAGATCTTTATCTGCGCGCACTGAGCCGCGACCCTAACTGCGCTCATTGGCCGGTCGGCTGCCTTGAAAGAACCAATGAGCATCAAAACATGACCTTGCGGAGCGTACCCATTCTTGGGGCGGTTGCAGATTTTCAAGACATCGTCGCGCAACTCAAAGGCGACAATATCTCTCCCCGCCACCTCGTGTTTACCGAGGCACCCTCCACATTTGGAGATGAAGCATCCGAGCAACTGATTGCCGCTGCTGAATCTCATGGCATGACCGTTTCCCGGCTGTCTGAAATGACCGAGCTCAAAAACGCGAAGCGTGAAAACCGGTTCGAGCTGAGATCCATCGAATTGACGGATCTGCTTGAGAGACCGCAAGCCTCGCTGGATAGGGATGCTATTTCGCGCCTTGTGAAGGGTCGCCGGGTGCTTATCACCGGTGCTGGCGGTTCGATCGGCAGCGAATTGACGTTGCAGATTGCGGCATGCGAACCTGCGGCGATCGTGCTCATCGAAAACTGCGAGTACAATCTCTACGCTATCGATATGGAGCTTAGCGAACGCTTCCCGAGCGTGACGCGTTTTGCCCACCTATGTAACGTCCGGCGTGCCAACCGAGTCAACGATATGTTTGCCTTGCATCGTCCGGAACTCGTGTTTCATGCGGCCGCGCTCAAGCATGTCCCTATGGTCGAGCTCAATCCCTGTGAAGGAGCGCTAACCAATATTATCGGCTCGATGAACGTCGCCAACGCGGCGCGGCAGTACGGCGCTACGGCAATGGTCCAGATTTCCACGGATAAAGTCGTTAACCCGACCAGCGTTATGGGAGGGACGAAGCGTCTCGCCGAGCTCTATTGCCAGGCCCTAGATCTGAACAGGTTCAAAACTGGTTCAGGCCCACGGTTCATGACCGTGCGGTTTGGAAATGTTCTCGGCTCCAGCGGATCGCTCATTCCCCTCTTCAAAAAGCAAATTTCGTGCGGTGGGCCGCTCACCGTAACGGATCTGGAAATGACGCGGTTCTTCATGACAATTCGAGAAGCTGTCGAACTGACGCTGCAAGCGTCCGCTTATGGCCTCGAAGGGGATATCGGCAAGGGCGAAATATTCGTGCTTGACATGGGTGAGCCGATAAAAATCATCGACATCGCCAGAAGAATGATCCGTTTGGCTGGATTTACGCCCGACAAAGATATTGCAATCAAAGTCATTGGGCTGCGCCCAGGCGAAAAGCGGTTTGAAGAGCTTTTCGACACCAATGAACTGCGCGTGGCGTCGCCGGTGCCGGGTGTTCTGGGAGCTATCCCTCATGCTGTGGAACTGTCGACACTCATGGTTACCTTTGCGCGCTTGGAGCGTTTCGCCGAGTTGGGCGACGAAGCCATGGTCCTTGCGTTGATGAGCAGCTTGATTCCCGGCTACGTCAAGCAGCAGAGCGCCAAGATACAGCTGAATGGCGCTCTCTTTCAGAGGGGGGACGCCGGCGAACAGCTTTCAGAACTCCCGGAGGCTCTGTTCGCGGCCCTCGTCAGCGATCTTGCCGGTAAACCCGCAACGTTAGCATCGCGGATCAACTAATACCCTGCAAGTCGGATATGTTCCGCAGGAGTCATCATGGCAGTTTTTAGCGAGTTAGTAGCCACGAATGTCAGCTATGAGGAAATGCGCCGCCCGCTGCCACAGGCTATGCCGGCGCACCGCAGGCAGCGAGTTGTCGTTCTGTGCAGCTATAGTCCCTCGCTAACGAACTTTCGCTTGGAGTTGCTTAAGCGGATGGTGGATGCCGGGCACATTGTCACTGCAGTCGGCCCCGAGGATGATGGAAGAACGAGGGCCTGTTTGTCGCGGATAGGTGTTGATTTCGCCCAGGTACCCATGGCACGTGTCGGGCTCAATCCAATCACCGATCTCGTCACCCTGTGGTCGCTCTGGCGCCTGATGCTGAAGTTAAAACCGCATGTGGTCGTCCCGTATACGATGAAGCCTATTATCTACGGAGGTATTGCGGCCAGACTTGCCGGAGTTCGTTCCCGCTGCTTTCTCGTGACAGGACTTGGCCACGTCTTTTCACAGGATGGTGCCGCTACCCTTAAAGGCCGGATCGTCAAACAGATCAGTGTTTGGCTGTACCGCAGTGCTTTTACCGGTGCAAATGTTGTCTTCGCCTACAACCAGACAGATGCCGCAGACATTCGCGAACATCGGATGGTCACGGACGAGTCCTTAATCAAGCTTGTGCCCGGGTCGGGTGTAGACCTTGATCACTATGCCTTTGCGCCGCCTCCAACGGATCGGCCCGTTTTCCTGTTGGTCGCCCGGTTGCTCAAGGACAAGGGCATCCTCGAATATATCGAGGCGGCACGGAGGGTGCGGCGCGCCTACCCAAGGGCGGAGTTTCAACTGCTTGGACATTTTGATCCCAATCCGGCCGCAGGGATATCACGGGCAGATATCAAGAAGTATGTTGATGAGGGCATCCTCAATTTCCTCGGCGAAACCGTCGATGTCAGGCCCTACCTGGCAGGCTGCAATGTTTTCGTGCTACCGTCCTACTATCGCGAAGGCATTCCGCGCAGCATTCTTGAGGCGATGTCGGTCGGCCGCGCCATCATAACTACCAACCTCGCAGGCTGTTCCAACACCGTCCAGCCGGGTATCAATGGTTACCTGGTGGAGCCTAGGAGTGTTGATGATCTCTCCTGCGCCATGTCGGAACTCGCGGGCAATCTGCCACTTGCTAACGACATGGGGATGAGATCCCGGGAACTGGCGCAAGAGAAATTCGACGTCCACCTAGTCAATGACATTCTTATTGAGCGAATGGCATTGGGAAGCTCGTAGCAGAAAGATCCTATCGTGATCCATCGGATCCAATAATCTCCAGTAAACTGGAGAAACAGAGGCAAGACATTAGGGCGCGCTGGCCACTTATGCTTTCGCTTGCGCATAATTCATCGTGCATAATTGCTATATAATAGAAACGATGACGCTATATATATACGCTATATACCTTTGTTGCGCAATAATCCAATTTAGTGCTTTATTATTTTCTAAATTGCACATATCATTGATTATAATTATTTTATTGGAGTTTGGGCTTATCATTCTCTGCAATAAAATAAAGCATTTCTGGAGGTTAAATGCTGACCACAGATCGGGTACTTGAGCACAAATCAAATAAAGGCAGAAGCGTAACAACCTACCAGATGGCGCAGAGGCAAACCTATGCTCGCGGCGTACACGATATTTTGGAGCTATTGCGAAGGTATATCGTATTTTTTGTCGCATTTCTAATAATTGGCTTACTACTAACGGTAATTACATCTCTTGTATACACGCGCATATATACTGCGTCATCCGCCATTGTATTTGATCGAAATGACGCCCGGCCCTACGAAGCGGTCGTAGAGCTTCGAAAGCAGGAGCGCGATAAGTCGGTTATGGAGACCGAACTTGATGTGATCCAGTCGCGTGTATTTGCCGGAACGGTGGTCGATGCTCTCGATCTCGTCGAAGACCCGGACTACAACACCTACTTGCCGCCGATACGCACCGAGACCGATGCATTTTTGAGTAGGCTGTTCGCGCCCATCGTAGATAGATTGTTTTCTGCTGCGGGAAATGGCCCGGAAATGGTTCGTAAGCGGCTCATTTCGGAAGGCGTTCAGCGTAATCGCGCGATATCGTCACTGTTGAATTCGTTTACCGTCAATCGCCGCGGCGACAGCCTTGCCATGACGATTCGCGTGAGACAGGCGAGCCCGCTAAAAGCGGCCAGAATTGCTGATGCTATCGCCGAGCATTACGTTGAATGGACAGCGAAAGTCACTAGCGAGGCGACCACGAACACTATTGCATACCTGCGCACGCAGGCTGAGGAACGCGCTGGCCAAATCGCAGATATGGAGCGCAAAATCGCAACCTTTGCCATCAACAGCGATCTCACGTTTGATCCAAAGGACGACTGGTTGCGCGCTCGCATGGAGCAATTGAATGGGCAAGCAACAGTTGCGCGCACAGAAGAAGCGGGTGCAGTTGCCCGATATACCGAGACAAAGGCGCTTCTTGCGTCCACAGACAAGCAGGCTGTCGCGCGCGTTTTGACGTCTGAACAGCTTGACAGTCTCCGCAACGAGCAATCGCGGCTCGAACGTCTGCGCGCTCAACTCACATCAAAATTTGGCAAAAATCACCCGCTTGTCGTTGACGCGGATGCGGAACTTCAGGCTACACGTACGATGATAGGCAACGAAGCCGAGCGTATTGTTCGTGAGCTTGAGAATGATGCCAAGATTGCGACGGCGCGGACGGAGCAATATGGTACCGAGGTGGCTGTGCTTCAAAAAAGGATGGAGAGCCGGAATTTGGCTGAAATCCGCCGACGCGAATTCGAACGGGATTTGTTTGCAGAACAGAAGCGCTACGATCAGATTGTCTTGCGGTTAGGCGATCTAGATCCCGAGCGCGGCGAGCGCAAGGCGTCCGCGACTGTGGCGTCTTACGCGGAAGTTCCAACGAACCCGTCTTTCCCAACACCGAGTTTTGTCATTGCAACCGGTTCGCTCGGTGTAGTCGTGTTGGCGATTATCGGCGTCATTATCGCGGCAGCACTCGATACCCGCCTCCATCAGCCTGGCGATGTCGAGGAACTGCTTAACAGGCCGAACCTGGTCACGGTTCCCAACCTGACCAAGAAGCTATCCGGCTCGCAGACGCCATACCAGCTTTTGATCGGCAATCCAGACTCGGTATTTGCCAAAGCGATGCGAAATTTATGTATGGCCTGGGAAACGATCGAGCATTCGGCAGGCGGAAAAATCGTCATGGTCTGTTCACCGTCCACCGGTGACGGAAAAACGACAGTAGCGCTTGGTATGGCGGCGGCCGCCAAGACTCAAGGGCTGCGTGTCATCGTCATAGACTTCGATCGGGGATCGAGAGGCGCAGGCAGCATTTTAGGTGTCGAGAACTCCGACTTGGTGCTGTCCAAATTCCTGGACGGAAGGGGCGATCTCAAGAACGTTATCACCACCGCTCCCTCATACCCATTCCTGGACGTCATTTCCTCCAGGCCGATCCTAAACGGTGTCGAAGTTCTCTATTCGGCGCTGAGGGATTTGTACGATCTTATCATCATTGATCCCCCCGCACTGGAGCAAGAAGAAGATGCCGTGTGGCTGGCATCTCAGGTCGACTCCGTCATCATGGTCGTGGCTGCCGCACGCACCAAGGAGCGGAACCTGATCGATGCGTTGAACAGGCTATCTGTCAATCACCCTGTCATTCTAGGCAGCGTGGTGAACTTTTTCGGCAAACCAGCAGGTGAACAGTCGTCCTTTTGGTTTAAGCGCCGCCGCCGCTTGACGTCGGCGCGCTGGAGCCGCTCATGATTGAGGTTACCTCCACCTTCCATAAATAAAACAACATAATTATCTGCATAAATTGCACTCTATACTGTCCTTTATCGATTTATACGCGACTAAAAAATTTAAAACCAAAAGACGCTTTATCGAATTAAGAAAGTGTAAGAAAATGGCGCTCACTTATTTAGATAAACTAGAAGCGGAATCAATTCATATCATGCGTGAGGTTGCCGCAACCTTTTCACGTCCTGTTATGCTTTACTCGATCGGCAAAGACTCTTCAGTCATGCTTCACTTGGCCCTGAAGGCTTTTTATCCCGCAAAACCTCCTTTTCCTTTGCTTCACATCGATACGACCTGGAAATTTCGCGAGATGATCGCCTTTCGCGACAAGACGGTCGCTGACCTCGGCCTCAATCTGCTCGTGCACACCAATCAGGACGGTATCGACCAGAATGTGAATCCCTTCGACTCCGGACCGACGGCCTACACGCATATGATGAAGACGTTGGCACTCCGTCAGGCGCTGGACCAACATGGTTTCGACGCGGCTTTCGGGGGAGGCAGGCGCGACGAGGAAAAATCCCGATCCAAGGAAAGAATATTCTCGTTCCGCGACAGCAAGCACACATGGGATCCGAAAAACCAACGGCCGGAGATGTGGAGAACCTACAATACGCGGGTGAATCGCGGTGAATCGATCCGGGTTTTCCCACTTTCAAATTGGACGGAACTAGATGTCTGGCAATACATAAGCCAGGAAAATATTCCGGTTGTGCCATTGTACCTCGCTCAACGGCGCCCGGTTGTTCGTCGTGATGGCATGCTCACCATGGTCGACGATGATCGGCTGCGCCTATCAAACGAAGACCGGGTCGAAGAGCTGATGGTGCGGTTTCGAACGCTCGGTTGTTACCCGCTCACCGGAGCAATTGAGTCAACCGCACGCACGGTTCCGGAAATCATTCGCGAAATGTTGACCGTCCGAACATCCGAACGCCACGGCCGAGCGATCGATTCCGATGAGGAAGCGTCGATGGAAAAAAAGAAACGCGAAGGATATTTCTGATGAGGATGCTTGTCGAGGATGACGTGCTGATCGAACAGGACGCAGGCGTCAACAATACCTTCCTGCGTGTCCTGACCTGCGGCTCAGTGGACGATGGAAAGTCAACGCTCATCGGTCGGCTTCTCTATGATACGCAGCTTATCCTTGATGACCAGTTTTCCGCACTCAAGCGCGACACCAAAAAGCACGGCACGACGAAAGGCGAAGACCACTTGGATTTCGCGCTTCTTGTCGATGGTCTTGAGGCCGAGCGGGAGCAGGGGATTACGATCGATGTTGCCTATCGCTTCTTTGTGACACCGAAGCGAAAATTCGTCATCGCCGATACACCCGGGCACGAAGAATATACGCGCAACATGGCGACCGGAGCGTCCAATTCCGACGTGGCAATCGTGCTGATAGATGCCCGAAAAGGCGTTTTACGCCAGACACGCCGTCACACATTCATCGCTTCGCTTCTTGGCATCCGCCACATTGTCCTTGCCGTCAACAAGATGGATCTCATTCAATACGACCAGGAACGGTTCGAGGCTATTTGCGGTGACTTCCAGTCCTTCTCGGAGACGTTGGGCTTTCGGTCAGTCGCCTTTGTGGCGATGTCGGCGCGATTTGGGGACAACGTTGTCTCTGCGTCGCCAAACATGTCCTGGTATCGGGGAAAGAGCCTCCTTTCGCATCTTGAAGCCATCGATGTTGATGATGGTCGCGTGGATCAGCCGTTTCGTTTGCCAATCCAGCTGGTAAGCCGCCCCAATCTGGATTTCCGCGGCTTTTCCGGTCAAATCGCTGCAGGCCGGGTCAGCGTCGGCGACAGCGTCGTTGTTGCCAAGTCGGGCCAGTTGTCGCGCGTCAAGTCCATCCTTTGCGGTCGCGACAGCGTTAAAACGGCGGTCGATGGACAGGCCGTTACGGTCGTTCTCGAAGACGATCTCGAGTTGTCGCGTGGCAATATGCTTGTTGCTCCCCAAAACCGGCCGCATCTGGCCGATCAATTCATGGCTCATGTCATCTGGTTTAACAAAGAACCGATGATTCCCGGCCGGAGCTACATCTGCCGCACGGAGGTCGATAGCATCGGCGCAACGGTTACAACGCTGAAACATACCGTCGACATCAATACCTTCGCGCAGAATGCGGCAACCGCCCTTCAGATGAACGAGGTCGGGGTTTGCAATATTTCGACGCAAACGCCAATCATCTTTGACAGTTACAGCGACAGTCGGAACACGGGCAACTTCATTCTGATCGATCGATTTACCAACGCCACCGTGGGCGCCGGTATGATCGATCATCCGCTGCGCAGAGCACAGAATATCCATTGGCAGGCTGCCGATATCGACAAGCACGCGCGGGCGGCCCTCAAGCTACAAATGCCGATGGTCCTATGGTTCACCGGCCTTTCCGGCTCCGGCAAATCAACGATCGCCAATATCGTGGAGAAATTGCTTCATGCCCGCGGCAAGCATACTTACATGCTCGACGGCGACAATATCCGGCATGGCCTGAACCGCGATCTTGGGTTTACGCAGGAAGCACGTGTAGAGAACATCCGCCGCGCGGCGGAAGTGGCAAAACTGATGGCTGATGCAGGATTGATCGTCCTCGTGTCTTTCATATCACCGTTCCGATCAGAACGAAGGATGGCGCGCGAACTGTTCGAAAAGGGGGAGTTCGTCGAGGTCTTCGTCGATACACCGATCGAGGAATGCGCCCGTCGAGATCCCAAAGGGCTGTATCAAAAGGCCATGGCCGGTGAGATCAAGAATTTTACCGGTATCAGCTCTCCCTATGAGGCACCGGCATCGCCCGAGATTCATCTTCGAACCGTCGGACATGAGCCGCTCGATCTCGCGATGCAAATCGAGAAGTTTCTCGATGAAACATAACCGCTGATTACCGCCGGAAGGGAACCAGAACGGATTTGCATGCGAACGATGAACAAGGGGGTATGATGCTGGACGTGCTGGAACGTGCCGCCGTGGAGGCGGGAAGAGCGATATTGAACGTGAAACCATCGAATGCTGGCACAACGATCAAAAACGACCAATCGCCCGTGACAATCGCAGATCAAAAGTCCGAGGCCGTTATTATCAAGGCTTTGCTGCGTGCATTTCCAGGTGTCCCGGTCGTCGCCGAGGAAGCGATGGCTGACGGGCGCGCTCCTCAGATCGACGGGACTGCCTTCTTTCTTGTCGATCCGTTGGATGGGACCAAGGAATACATCAACCAGAGCGCTGACTATACGGTGAACATCGCGTTGATCGAGAACGGAATTCCAGTCATCGGCATCGTCTACGCCCCAGCAAGACAAGCCGGTTATGCGGCTTATAGAGGTCGAGCCTCAAAATTTATGGTCACACTCGACGATGTTGTTTGCGACCGTGGCGAAATTCGCTGCCGCGCGAAAGGTGAAAGCTTGACTGCAGTGGCAAGCCGATCCCACAGCAATGCGCAGACGGAGGAATTCCTGCGCGAAAACAGCGTCACCTCCTGCCTTTCAGTCGGATCCTCGCTAAAGTTTTGCCTGCTCGCCGAGGGGCTTGCAGACGTCTATCCGCGATATGGCCGGACGATGGAATGGGACACGGCCGCTGGCGATGCAATATTGCGTGCTGCCGGCGGGCGCACGTCGTTAATCGATGGTGCGCCGCTGACATACGGGAAGAGGCGCCAGGCATCGGATTGCGATTTTGCCAACCCTCACTTCGTCGCATGGGGCGCCGACCACTAAGCCAACCTTCCTGCGCATCGGGCTCAGTCGCGGCACGGCAAGTCAGGATGCTGGTGGCAGCTGTGTTTTCATGGCGGAAACGCCGGAAAGCCAACCGGAGAGATCCTGTTTCATGAGCTTGCCGAGCTTCTCTGCTTCCGGCGCATAGAACTCAACCATCCGTGCGCAAAGATCCGGCTCGAGCGGACTGTATTTCGGCTCATGGGCGATGATAGATCTCAATCCCTGCATAACGGAGCTGTTACGGAAAGGGGCGAGGATGGGTTTCAGCGGCTTGAGAATCTGACGGAGACTGGGAGAGATGACTGGCTCTGACTTGTCTTTCACCTTTTTTGTAACCGGAGGGACGGGCAATTCCGTTTCCAGCTTGATGAAATGACGGACAGTATCAAGCTGTCCCTGGGGATCAGTACCGATATTTTCGTATAGCAATACCTTCAACTGCCCCGTCGGAAACAGGTCAAGATAAGGCTGCAGTTGCTGGTAATAGAGCCCTCCGTTGAGGAACCGGCCACCGGTTGCGTTGCGTGGGTCCAGATATTGCGCGACGTCGCGCCCGGCTTCGCCGCGGCGAAACAGCATGCAGTAGTCGGAATAGGCGCGGTCCACAGGATTGCGAAGTTGTGCGATAAGCAGAACATCCGGCATCGCTTGCCTGATCCGTTTTGCAACGCCGGGAGTGTCCATATAGGAGTTCGACTTCTCTCCGATCAGACAATGGGCTTCTGTCGTGTCGAACTGTGAAAGGTACCAGTCGCCTCCCTTGTCAAAGTTCCTGCTGAAATAATGCAGCTCGGGATCCGGCATGTAAACGGAAGCATCCTGCTGAAGGGATTGTTGAAGCCACGTCGTCGCACTTTTCGTCGCGCCAATGATCAGAAAATCGATGTCTTTGATCTGCATAGCAACTCCCGCCATCTAAAATCACTCAGATTTGGTTCTGCCGGCGAGCTGCCGATAGATATTCACGATGGAGTCAACGTGTCGGCCGACACTATAGCCGGCGAGCGCCGATGTTCGTGCTGTTTCGCTTATCCGGTGCCACTCAGCCCGGTTCGTCAGCAAGATTTTCATCGGCTCGACAAAAGCGGACGGATTTTCGGGCTGGACCAAAAAGCCCGTTCGGTCATGATCGATGGCTTCCTTGTTACCTCCGTGGTCTGTCGCTATGACCGGAGTTCCTAGCTGCATGGCTTCGATTAAAGTCCTGCCAAAAGGTTCGTTTACCGCCGGAACCAGGAGGATATCGACGGCGCACATGTAAGGGGCGACGGGCAGACGAAATCCCATCAGGTGGATTTTATCGGAAATGCCCAGCTTCTGAGCCGCTGCCATAACATCACCGTCCATGCGGATCCCGTATTGCTCGGGCGGACCGAAGAGTAGGCCGGCGATCGGAAAGTCCGGATTCTGCATGTGAAACGCATGAACGGCCTCCACGAAGCGAACGGGCCTTTTGCGATCTATAAGCGCGCCGAAATATCCGACAAAATGCGTATCCTCTCGCAGGCCCAGTTCGCGCACGACGGCCAGGCGGCACTCGTCGCGATCGGGCAGGGTCTTTGGATGGTCAAAAGGACTGTGGATCACAGACATTCGTTTTTTCAATGAAATGAGAGGAGCTGATGGCTGTGCAAATTTCGAAACCGTTACGACATGGCTCGCCAGCAGAGGCGCAAGAATGTTAACGCCTTTGGCAGTTGGATCACCGCGGTGGTGCCAAAGAAGCTTTGCTCCCGACAGCACCGTGGGAAGTGCCCATGTTGTGTGAATTAAGCCGTTGTTGGTGTGTACGATGTCAACTTTATGCTGCCGCAGAAGGCGCAGAAGCTTTAACATGGTCCACGGGTATTTTGCAGCTGCCAATGCCATCTGCCGAACACTGTTGCCGTGTCGAGGCCTCAAAACATCAGCATTATTAATGCCGACGTACTTTATGTTTTTTCCGTTCAAGTATTTTGAAAATTCCCCGTTATTGCTATGCAGCATAATAACAGGTTGTACTTTGGTTCTGTCGAGAGCCAAAATAAGGTGAACAGCGGAAATGTCGCTTCCACCAAAATCGTCGCCCGCGAATGGAAATGCAACAACTATTGGTTTAGTTTCCACGCAGTCTAATCCCCACTACGTATCGCCGCAATATATAAGATTATAGTATTCAAAAATATCGTCAGTCGAGAGAATAATCGAATATTTCTAGAAATTGAATGCCCGTGTTGCAGTCCGGATTGATTATTGCGAGAAAAAGGAGCACTTTATCGAAATAATGGTCGTTTTGGGCCACGGTCGCCCATAAGCGTCCGCCATTTTAAGATATTATTTTTTCTGGAATATTTGTAGCGCGGCGGAGGGCTGTGAGGGATGGTGAGAATTGGTTCGCGGGTTATTGCGTTGCGACCAAGCAAGCTGCAATATTTGGTTTCTTTTTCATCCCGCTTGGCGGCGCGATTAATATTTGCCAGCCTGCTGATGTTTTCGACTTCACGTGTATCGATAGCAGCGGGCGTCGCGGTGGAGGCTCACGACCTACAAGACGCATTTCCCGGAGCTGAAGGATTTGGACGTACGGCCCAGGGCGGGCGAGGCGGAGCGATTATCGAGGTCACAAATGTCGATGACGCCGGGGCGGGCAGTCTACGCGCGTGCGTCGATGCAAAAGGACCGCGTAACTGTGTTTTTCGGGTTTCTGGCGTCATACAACTGAAATCGTCGCTAACCGTGCGAAAGGATAACGCGTTTCTGTCCATTCTCGGTCAAACGGCGCCAGGCGGAGGCATCGTGCTGTCGACCGATGAGCCGAATGCCGAGAAGCGGGATACGCCGCTTCTGGTGAAAAACACACATGATGTCGTCATCCGGCATCTGAGGATCCGCCCCCGATTGCCAAACTCCGTCAATAATGTCGATGCATTGACCGTCGAGGACAGCACCGCTGTCTATGTCGATCACGTCTCAACTTCATGGGCTACCGACGAAAACATCAACGCTCATTCTGACACGACCAATCTGACGATCGCCAATTCGATTTTTGCAGAAGGGTTGAATAAACACAGCAAGTGCACATTGCTCGGCTCCGACCCGCGGGCGCCGCAAAACATCACCTTTCTGAAAAACCTTTGCCTATCCAACCGCGATCGGAATCCGGACAATAATCACTACGGCCAGTCCTGTATCGAAATTATCAACAACGTCTTTTTTAACGCCAGATCAGAATGGGGAGAGGTGTTTTCGCAGTTTCCGGGCGGCACCCCAATTTCCTATGTGGGGAACTATTTCAAAGCGGGCCCGAGTACTGAGGAGACAACATACGCCATTCATTCCAAAGAGATCGACAAATCGCAAGATCCACAGATCTACGAGACGGGTAATATATCGTGGGCTCCCAAATCCAAATCCATTGTTATGGTTGCCCCTGAAACTGTGCCTTACATCGTCTCAACGCCCCCGTGCCCGCTTTCTGTAAAAAAGATTATATCGGCGTCAGCCGCTTATGAAGAAGTGAGCAACCGATCCGGTGCGTTCCCCCGCGACAAGCTCGATAGTGACTGGATTGCCGGTATGGGGCCTGATGGACAGGCAGGCGAAGGCCGGATGGTCAACAAGCCAGGAGAGTTGCCTCCTCTCGATCGAGGGGCTGCTTATGTAGACAGTGATCGTGACGGCATTGCGGATTCCATAGAGGCGGAATTGGGTGCAAAGGTCGGGGTCAGTGACGCTTGGTCGATGAAGGAAGAGGGTGAATGGTCTTATTTCGACGAATTCATGCAGTGGCTTTCAGAAGAGCGCATCGCTGGCCGTTATCCTCAATGATTGGCTGCACTTTTCTCTCGAAATCTCGCCAGTTGCGGCCACATTGCGGTAGCGAGCATGTGCTGTGAACGAGAACCCAAATGTCTTGCGATTTAAGGCGAACGACACTGAAGGGGTGCGAATAACCATTATCGTCCCGGGATTGTCAGCGGGCGGTACGGAACATGTCGTCAATTTGATAGCAAATCACTGGATCGCTTCGCAGCATACGGTAACGATTATTACTTTCGAGGCACCTGAGAGCGTCCCGTACTATACGTTTCATTCCGGTATAACGGTCGTTCGATTGGGCGTTCCGCCGGGCAGGACATCGAAGTTTGGATCGGCGGCGGCTGTAGGCCGGCGCGTCCTGCGCCTGCGTTCGGCGATCCGGCTCTCAAAGCCAGATTTCATTTTGAGTTTTTTGACACGAACGAATGTGATGGTGCTGGTTGCGACGCTCGGCATGTCAGTTCCTGTCGTTGTTTCGGAGCGCAACAATCCGGCAGTCCAACCGTTCGGCAAGATCTGGAAGTGGTTTCAGGCGCGTTTGTATCCACGCGCTTTCGGGCTGGTAACAATGACCCAAGGGGCCCTCGATTATTTTCCAGAGACGTTACGCCGGAGGAGTTGGGTGATCGCCAACGCCGTGGATCTGCCAAAGGATTGGGTTGATCGAAGGAAAAACAATACGCTTACAGCAGTCGGGCGCCTCACACATCAGAAAGGGTTCGACCTTCTCCTCAAAGCGTTTGCACAGATAGCAGCAAAACATCCCGATTGGCGCCTTGTCATCTGGGGCGAGGGTGACGACCGGACGGTGCTTGAGACGCAACGTCATGCACTTGGGTTGCAAGAGCGCGTGGAAATGCCAGGCGTGACATCTAAGCCGGGTCTGTGGATCGAAACAGCGGACGTGTTTGTCCTGTCTTCCCGATATGAAGGATGGGGGATTGTCCTGCTAGAGGCGATGGCTGCCCGCTTGCCCGTCGTGTCTTATGAATGCGAGTGGGGCCCGGGTGCTATGGTAACGAACGGAGACGACGGAATTCTTGTGCCTTGCGAGAATATCGATGCCCTTGCAGCTGCTCTCGATGCCGTGCTGAGCGATGTCAATCTACGCGAAACCATGGCCGCCAATGCCGCCATCACTGCGCAGAACTATCTGCCTGAACGCATTCTAGCCCGGTGGGACGACGTCCTCCTGTCAGCAGTCGGGCGTTCGCAGGAAAAGACCGAACTTTAGCTATTTTTCGTCCTCGGGGGCATGCCGCTCGGCGCGGCAATTTCTCCCGAAGGATTAACGGCCTTCACTAAAGCACCGCACTGTAAGACCGCTAAATTGTCCAAACGCTCTGGCGCATCATATTTTGTTGTGTTTTGCCATACGTGGCTCGCAGCTGTATGCCGAGCTAAAGCTGGGCGCGGGTCCCTTCGTCGACGCAAGCCTTTACTTTCCATGTGGAGGCGGGTTGAGTGGCGGACAGCACGATCTCACGCAGTATGCGCGCGTTCTCCATCACGGTTTGCCCGTCTAACGAGGGATCCACTAAAAGCGCCATACTCGTTTCGCCGAGTTCCTGCGCGACAGGCAACGGCTGGTCCGGACAGTAGCCGAGGTCCGCGAAAGCCTTTTCCATATATATCTCCGAGCAACTTCCCGAAAAGCACGGCACGCCTGCACCGTTTACTTCTGCAACAATCCTGTCCCGGTCGTAACCGGGTTTCAGCCTGTCACCGCGGACAAATGTGTAGAAGCGATAATAGGCATGTCGAAATTCGGCCGGCGGTTCTGGCGTCCGCAGCGCCTCGAGATCGCTAAGTGCGTCTTGCAGTATCGCGGCGTTATGCACTCTCTTTGTGTGCCAGTCTCGCAGTCGCCTAAGCTGGGCGAGTCCGAGCACTGCTTGAATGGAGGTCATGCGCCAATTTGTTCCGATAGACTCGTGCAACCAGCGGAACCCCGGCGGATGGATTTTGTTGAAAACGGTGTCGTAGGATTTTCCGTGATCCTTTCGGCTCCATGCCTTCTGCCAGAGCGCGTCATCGTTTAAGGCGATCAGTCCGCCTTCACCACCGGTTGTGATAATCTTGTCCTGGCAAAACGAGAAGGCCGCTATATCGCCAAAGCTTCCTACTGGTTTACCGTGGACTTCGGCGCCGTGGGCCTGGGCGCAGTCCTCGATCACCCAAAGTTCTCTTTCGCGGGCGAAGGCCATGATGCCCTCCATGTCACATGGCCAGCCAGCGAGATGGACGACGATAATTCCGCGCGTCTTTGGGGTAATTTGGGCGGCGATCGTTTCGACCGTCAGATTTTGGCTGTCGGGATCGATGTCCGCAAAAATCGGCACACCTCCGCAAAACGGAACGCAGGCGGCCGACGCCATAAAACTGCGCGGCGTAACGATGACCTCATCTCCATTCCGCAGGCCGAGCGCGAACAGTGCAAGCTCTAGTGCAACGGTGCCGTTCGTAAGTGCCACGGCATGCCGCAAGCCGAGATAGGCTGCATAAGCCTGCTCGAACTGCCGCACATGCGGCCCTGTCCAGGCGTTGACTTCACCGGATTTCAGGACAGAAATGACGTCTTGAATTTGCTCTTCATCGTATACCGGCCAACGTGCCATCGCTCTTTTCCTTCACGTCACAGATTGAGCAATATGAACCGGCCATGTCCAGCCGGCGTTATTATGTAAATCAGATCACATGCCGCACCAGAACGAAGGCCTCGGCGGCCGTCGTCATAACCGTCGCTCCGCGCAATGTTGCGAGTGCGCGCAGTGTTTCGAGAGACCGCTCGTGCGGGGGAGGGCGCAGCTGAGATTTGAACACCTCTATCGCTTCCATCTTCACTTCGAGATGGTCTGCTATGTCGATGAACACATTCGGAACGAAGCTCGGTGTCAGGTAGGGCGCATTCCAGTTGGTCTCGGAGAGTGTCTCATAAGCCAGTAAAAGCTTCGGAAAATTCTGTTGATGCGGGCGCGCTGAAACCAGGGAGGAGGTGAAAGTCAACTGGTGGTCGAGGTGCATATCGCCGATGAATGGCAACAGAAGTGTTTGGGGCGAAAGCGACTGGACCAAAGTGAACAGGCCGGCGTTCAACGCCGAATGGGCAGTTTCGGACAAGGCCGCGGCCGGGAAGCCGAGCCAGAATGTTTCTTTGACCCCGAGAATGCGATGAGCTTTCTCTGCTTCCGACTTCACTTGGACCATTTTTTCAGCAGGGAATTCCGGAGGATTTCCCCAGGTAACAACCGCGACATAGACTTCGTTTCCCTGAGCTGCCAGTCGAGCAATCGTCCCTCCGGCACCTAGAACCTCATCATCGGGATGCGGGGCGATAACCAGCGTTTTCCCCATGATTGCGCTGAGGCTCATGGTGCAAGCTCCAATCCAATCACACCGAACCGCACTTCATATGATGATCGCTGCGGCCGCAATGATTGCAGACGTGTTTGACGAACGGCCTCGATGCCGCGATCTCTTATTACGGTGACTGTTCGTTTCAGTATCGTGATGCGACGGCCGGGTGCATTCTCGGCATATACCAGCAGCATCGGAGGGCGGGTTCCCTCAGCGCATTGGCTTTGTTGAAAGCACGCGATAATTTCATAACGAACAAACCGAGAGGCGGCTACGCGACTTTTTGATGGCACACTACACTCCACGATCAAACTGAAACTCGAAGTCGAAAACTAGCTGAGAGCCGTCGCATTTCACATGCCGGTAATCGACACCGCTAAGACGTCACCTGGCAAAAGCTCAGTGAATGAAGAGACTTCGAAACTTTTGTGCGTTCCGTCCTGGTTACGGCGGACTTCGTATGTAAATGAAATTTGATTGCGCTTTTTCTCATCGTTGGCGATGGAGGCGATCAGGAAATATTGTTCTTGAGCCGATTGTCGAGTCGACTCGAGCTTCTTGATCGCAACCTCGCGCTCCTGCAATTTTGAAAGGATGTTTGTCTCGCGATCTGCCTTTAATTTCTCCAGATTAAGCCGGAGTGTACCCAACTCGCGTCTGGAGCTGGACATTGCCTGATAAATTTCCAGCAATCGTGATTTCTCGTTCGATGTTGTCGTCTTAGTTCTCGACAAATCCGCTTCTGTATTGAGCTCGCGTTTACGCAAAGCTGTGACACGCTCAAGATCTTTTTCGTTCATCGCGACCACATCGTTCTGCTGTTCTTTCAGTTGATCCAGTATTTTGAGCCCCTCTTGCGTTTCCGTAATCCCTTGCTCCAGAATCCTCACTTGGGATTGGGTCGTGATAAGGTCCGTCTTTAGAATACGTTCCTCGATTTCCACGACACCATCCAGGGAAGCCTGCTCGAGGTAAGGACGTGCGATTTCAGGCGCATCCTTCAGATCAAGCTTGTCTGCTCCGCGCAGTTGGGCGACAAGCCGCGCGGCGTAGATTGCTTCGCTGACGATTTGGACTTCGGCTCCATCCATTTCTCCCCGCAGGCGTGCACGCAATATGATCCTGTCTGACGGGTTTGATGTAAGGGTTTGAGGTCCACCCGCCAAGCCGATCGCCTGTTCGACCGTCAACCCGGGATAATATGGGAAAGAGCCGGGGTTCCTCACCTCACCCAATATGAAGATCGGACGAAATGTCGATACATGTAGAGAGAGCTTTGGATCGGTCAGGATTTCGCGTTTCTTGTATTCGTCGCGAAGTTTTTCGATGGCCTCATCCGCTGTCAGACCGATGACGTCGACAGCTCCGATTAGCGGGAACTGGACTTCGCCATCCGAAGCGACCGGCAACTCAACCGGCAATTCCGTATCGTCCAGGAAATCGAAAGAGATAATGTCCCCACCTGCCAGACGATACGAGTCTGAGTTCGCCGGTGAGGCGGCAGGGAAAACAAGAGATGATGCAATGACAAAAATGATAAGAATTACAAAGGAAAAAGGGTTGTTTGTTCTATTCCTTATTGTGCCCGGAAACGCCATGTTGCCCCCGTTAAAAAATAAATAAAATTCCTAATGCATCGACATTACCACATCCAAATAGAAAAATAAAAAAATTATTTAGCGCCCTCTCATTTACCAAGAACAAATATGGTCATGGCGTGTACATGTGTGATAAATCGGAACAGTGAAACGCGTATAATTTTTAGACGATATATTTTACAATCTTTCGTTGTTTTCCGTGAAAAAGACGATGTATGGGGCTGCTCATGTCTGCATGCCGCCGCCCTGAGAAGGAGACAGTTTTGTGAGTCTGTCCGAAAGCTTTTTGGTTAGGCTTGAGAGGCTCAAGGCGACCCTGGAAAAAGAATCTCATTTCCTAGCTCGACTGAAAAACATAGCGCACTTGCTAACCGGCAACTTCGCAAGTTCGTTTATCGCGCTCGCTGGCTTCGCGCTGACTGCCAGGGCGCTCGGCCCATCCGACTACGGGATACTTGCCATTTGCTTCGCATACGCGCGAGGTGTCGAAAGGCTCGTCAGTGTTCGGTCATGGCAACCATTGATCAAGTATGGTGCCGAAGCTCTGCAGGCCGGCGATGTCTCAAATCTCAAAGCGCTCTTCAAGTTCGGCCTACTTCTGGATATTTCCGCCGCCTGTGTTGCCTGGATTATTGCTGTGGTGCTCGCGATTGTTGCCGGGCCGCTAGTCGGAATCTCGGCAGAAATGACCCGCATCGTGATTATTTTCTGCTCCGTCCTTCCGTTCCAGCTCACCGGAATGTCGACGGCTGTGCTGCGCCTGTACGGGCGTTACAATGTTCTTGCATATGGACAAGTGCTCTCGAGCATCGTGCGTGTTGCTTTTTGCCTTGTCGGAGTGCTGGCGGGGTGGGGCCTTTTTGAATTTCTCATTTTGTGGATGGCCGCACAGATACTCGGTGCCCTGAATACCAACTTACTTGCGTTCATCGAACTCAGAAGGCGAGGAATGGGCGGGGTTCTTTTCGCGCCCATGCGCGGCATAACTACAAAGTTTGCAGGCCTTTATTCGTTCTCGATCTCATCTAACCTTTCATCGACCCTCCGGTCGAGCGCAAGCGAACTTGACACGCTTATCGTCGGTTATCTTACTGACCCGACTTCGGCCGGCCTTTATCATATCGCCAAGCGCGTCGGCCGCATAGCCCAACAGGCCGGTGTGCAGGTTCAGGCTGTCTTGTTTCCCGATCTTGCCAAGGCATGGAGTGCCAATGATATAACAAGTTTCCGAAAAATTGTTGTGCAGGCGCAAATGCTTCTGCTCGCGTTTGGGATTGCCGCACTGCTGTTTTTCTACCTGACGATCAATGCAGTTTTGCTTTGGACCGCCGGCCCGGAATTCCTAGCTGCAGGCCCGCTCGTCATTGTTCAGACAGTTGCTGTGATGATGAACCTATCTGGAACGGTTTTATATTCGGCATTACTTGCCATGGGGAGGGAGCGCGTCTTGCTGCGTATTGCTCTCTTCGCCACGATCATGTTCCATATCACCGCGTTTACACTCGTTCCGCAGATAGGGCCAATGGGCGCAAATATCGCCCATATTGCGATGTCGTTCGTGTTGTTGTTTGGGATGAATTACGCGTATCGAAAATGAAAAGTTCGATAGATGATGTCCAGAGTATTTCGCTCTTCTGCCTGCGAACGCGACCGACATCGTTTTTCAACACGTCTAGTTCTACAGCAATTGGTTATCGTTGCGGCTTGCGCTTTTATAGGTCTCGAACGTCAACTCGATATATCCAGAAAGGATTTTGCCGGGAACCATCCCCGATCAAAAATTCCGAATAGGACCATAGTCCCGCCCTTAGCTTACCTTAATTTTGCAAGCTGAGAATTTTTGCAAGCCGAAGGTCTCTAAATTGACGATGACAAACTCAGTTCTCTGGTGAACAACGTTGGGCCGACGGCAGATGCCAATGACGAACACGCCTCAAAGTCTGGGTTTGGCGGTCTGCCCGTTCGGGTAAATGAGACGCCGGGACATCGAAAAGTTCCACATAAGCCCGGCAAGGGAGCCAAGACCGACAGAGATCACAAGCACCATTGGCAACCGGCCCCCGACAGTCCATAAAAAGGCGGAGTACACAGCATAATTAATGACGCTGCCACCCATGTTGACGGCGAAGTACAATAGCAATTCCCGCTTCAACGTGCTTGAGTTTTCTACCGTGAATGTGAAAGTCCGGTTCATCACCCAAGTAAACAGTATGGCCGCGAAGACGGCAAAAGCTCGCGCGAGATAAGGGTCCACTCCTGCTCCCTGTACCAGCAGTAGAACCACGCCGAGATCGACAATGAAGCCGGCGGCGCCGACGGCGGCGAAGCGAATAAATTGCGAAGTCCTCTGAGGCGCAGGCATGGGTATTACCCGGTTTTTGAAACATTTCGTACTGTAACCGAGGGAGAAGCCCAATCCTGCGCTACCGGCGGAATTGCCAGATAGAAAAGACGCTTGATTTCATTCCTGCCATGCGTAACCGTATCAAGTATGACCCCGCTCAGGAGTGAAAGCGCCGCAACAATCATGAGCCCGGTTACAAGGACCGCTGTCGGCAATCGCGGCACCAGCCCTGTTTGGAGATATTCGACAACAATTGGCGCGGCCAAGCCGATCGCGAGCATCGCGGAAGCGGCGGCTATGCTTGAAAAGAATAAGAATGGCCGCTCTTTCTGCAGAAGCTTCACAATCGTAACGAGGATACGGAAGCCGTCGTGGAACGTGCGCAGTTTACTGGTCGATCCGGTTTTTCTCACTCCGTATCGTGTCTTAATCTCCGATATCGGCATACGCAGGCGAAGCGCGTGCACAGTAAGTTCAGTCTCTGTCTCAAACCCCGTTGATAGCGCCGGAAAGGATTTGACGTAGCGTTTTGAGAAGACGCGGTAGCCGGAGAGCATGTCGGTTATCTGGCGTCCGAAGAAGATTCTCACTGCCGTGGTCAGCATATGATTGCCAAACTCATGGCCCATCGGAAATGCCTCCTGCTCGAAAGCGGCAAGGCGCGAGCCCACCACCATGTCCAGTTGGCCCGCAACGAGTTCGCGTATCAACCCAGGCGCGCTGGCCGCCTCATAGGTGCCATCGGAATCCATCAGCACATAGACATCCGCGTCGACGCCGGCAAACATCTGGCGAATGACGTTGCCTTTCCCCTGCCTGCGTTCGGTGCGGACGATGGCGCCAGCAGCAATCGCGGCCCCTACGCTTCCGTCGGTAGAGTTGTTGTCATAAACGTAAATCGTCGGGTCCCATTCGGCAAGCGCGGCCCTGAGGTCTTCGACTACCTGCCCCACGCTCAGTTCTTCATTATAGCACGGTAGCAGGACGGCAACTTTTAGTTCTCCGGGCATGCCGTGTGTTGAAGCAAGTGCTTGGGTCGCATTCCCCGGCCGTAATATCTTGGTGTTTCCCATCAGATTTGTCCCCCTTGTGCATTCTTAGATTGTTTGGGCAAATGTGCGTTGAGACCCGTTGTACCCGCATCCCTCAAACCGTAGATCGTGCCGTCTGCCTGCCGCGCAAGCGGCACGAGGTTCAGGGCCTCTACAAGCGTTTGTTCAGTTGGCATGTAAAAACGCCATTCAATCTTGTTGAGAATGACCACAACGGCCTGCTTGTCCCCCAACTTCTTCCGTAGGGCATTAAGACGCCCTTCGAACGGATCGTTGGGCCAATCTTTTCCTGTTCTCCGGTTAAACTTGGCCGGAATCCAGCTCACCGGCCGACTTGGCAGGAGAAAGCTCAGAACGTCGGCGCCGTTCGTGTAGACTTCCAGATTCGAACTTATCGCCGCCACTTTCTCGACCGTCGGCGAATTGCGCCAGCCAGGGCTTGCATAGAATATCCCGTCTTCGCGGAACTCGTGGATAAGTATGCCGGAACGCAGGAGGTTCATGGCGACCAGTGCTAGCGCCACTACCGTCAGCGATAGCTGCATCGGTCTACCGAGTTTGAGCGCTGCGCCACCTGCGACGAGAAGGATGCCGGCGACAACGCCCGATACGTAAACCGGAAGCATGTAGGAGGGCTTCAAAGGCAGATTTGCTTCGATGAAAAGGGACAATACCAAAAACATCAAATGGCCGAGAATGAAGATCGCTGCGATGAGCGGCAAGCTCTCGAACGGCTTATTCCCGGTTTTAAGGTGCCGGCGCGCGCTCCAGCGCTTGAAGTAGATTGCCACTGAGACCACTGAGACGATCACTACCGCTCCCAGTGCCAGCGGCCGCACGGTGGACGGAATCAAACCGAGCGGCATCAAGACGCTTAGCAACGATGATACGCCCTGCTTCAGCACGCCGACTGTCACGCCGCCGTTAAGCGCCATTTCGCGTCCAAGTCCGGAGGTGTCAGACGACTGCTGAAAGACAAGCCACACTGCCAACATACCGACTGAGGCAACTAGGAAGATGAGGCTGTCGCGAGCACGAACGCGGATCGGCCGCAAGGACAGAAATGCAATCGCCAGTGGGCCGAGAACGATTAACGGCGCACCGTTGAAGCGCGTCAGTGTCGCAAATCCTGCGGCAAGGCCGGCAATGACAACAAAATACCATGTTCCCGTCTCGACATAGCGCGCCAGCGTGATGAGAGACACCAGTATGCAGAAAACAAACAATCCTTCAGACAGGATCGTGACGTGCAGATCGAGGAACATCGGTGCGCTCAGGCAGAGCATACCGCCGAGAAAAGCGAGAGATGCCTTGCCGGTTCCCCTTAATATAATCCACCACACAAGCCCGACATTGCAAAGCATAAGGATGAAATTCAGTATCGCTGCTCCGTCGATTTTGGACAGACCGATAGGCGCACCGATCTGGGCGACGATATCCAGCACCCAGGCATAGGCGGGTGCATTGGTATGAACGATATTGGGAAGACCGAGGTAGTAGATAGAATCGGGCCTGATCCCTATTCCCCAGCGAATGGAGAGCACAAAAAGACCGGCCGCCAGGCAAGAAAGTATCGCTGGGCCAACCCATAAAAGAGGCGCTTTATACTGATAGGCTGCACCAAACATATTGCCACCGAATTCAGCTAAAAATTTCTTCGTGAAACGGGCAGAAGGCGCCAAAACCTTGGCATACCGAAGTCTGTCCTTCGTTACTGCTGCGGCTGAGCGACTGCGCCTGGGCGGGGATCGGCTATCCGGCAATCGGCACTATTTTCTGATTTCCACCCGAGAAACGTGCCGAAAATTTTGTATTCACCCAAGCGAGCGCAACATCAGCTCAGCCATGTCTTGAATTCATATGATTTGCCACATCATTAGACGAGCGCCACATATTAAAAAAATATCTAATCTATTTTATTGCTTTATTCTAAATTACATTCCAGCAGGGAATTTTAAGCTTCCAAACGAAAATCACATTGCTACCAATATACTGGCACCTAACAGTAGCACCGTATATTCCAAACTACATATATAATATACAGCTCACATGCGACCCGTCAACCGAAATGTATATCAGGTGGTACCGCTGACCTGGCGCAAGCGTCAGAAGGACGCTGTGAAGTTAACTTGCATCTTCGTAGCTGTTAGCCCCCAGAGGTGTCGCGGCTTTGGAAAGCACTGGTAGAGCTGGGTGGACCATGAAAGATCAACTTTGGCAGATATCCATTTTCACGTTTGGTAACGCCGAGTAATTTTGGATTGCTCCCGGTTGCCATCTGTCGTTGCACAAGGCGGAGCCAGGCCGCCAGGTGTTGGCCGCATCCGAAGGTCCGCGTATCCCCACTGTATCTACCAATGCAGTCGAAGGAAGAGGCGCAATGCCGGGGACGGCGGGAGAGGTCGGCATGGCTGATCCGACCGGGCATAGGCTTTAAATTCATCGTCGAACGCTGCAATGCGGCGATCCATCTCACTCGACTGTGCTTGTATGTGTGTAATGAGAGCCATCATGCGGCGGCGGAGGAGGGAGGCGCGAGCCATTCCGAAACTTCCTCCCCGCCGTGGCACAGATCGCCGACTGTCCCGCCCAGGGCAAGGTAGTCGAAGTCGGGACGGACACCGGCTGACCGTTACGCTTAGAAGGTGGTGCACTCAACCGACGCCGATCACGTCATTCATCGGTGATACTCATGCCATGCAATAGCAGTTGCCCGGGACATGCCGAAACGCCGCCGGCGATGCGCACGCAAGAGGCGCTCAACCATAGGACGACGATCGAGCGGGCGACGGAAGATATAGTTGCGTGCTGGGCAGAGTTAACGCGCACAATCGCTGCCGTGCGGGGAAAATATTCGAAAACGGCGACCAAACTTGCTTTTATTGCGCAGAATCGACCTTCCGTTCTGCGTTATTTTATTATATATTAAAGAGGCTAAGTAGAGATTTATAGTTACCTTTTCTGATTGAAAAAAAATTTTTGCTGTATTTCAATTGACATTAAGCCGTCAGCCTCTTTTGGGGGGCATCGGCATTTTCACACGATGACCACCAAACGTTTTCTAAAGGTGTCGTACCAGGCAATGTTTTTGCCCGACGATGCTTGAAATCTCGCAGAGAGGTGGTCAATAGGAGGAAGGCATGACTATTCGTGATGTTCCTTGGACTGTCCCACTACAAGTTAGTTTGCAAAATGGTCTCAAGCGATCTTTCGCCGGCGTCTACGAGGCGCTGGACTTTCTCGAGAACGAGTGGCCACTAAATCGAGGCGAACGGCACGATCGTGCGATCTCGGTCTGTACGCTTGCGCTCAAGAGAATGAGACCCGCTGCAGTCGCGCGCGAAGAGTTTATCGCAGCCTGCTTCGAGGCAGGCATGAAGATTGGTCAGGTTGCTCCGCATCGTCGCGGGATTTCCCGTCTTGAAGGTCGATCGGAGAACATATAGCCGGCTCATTCCCGGCAGGGCTAGACCCGGAGGGCTGGAGCAAGATTAACGCGGGTACCGTGTGAACAGGTTCGCGGACTTCGGCTTGCCGCCGATGAAAGAGCCTAACCTAGCAGATGATCCGGATGCCCCCGTCAACTGATCCCAATCCATACAACGACTGGCCAGGGGCAACCCCATGAAACTAATCGCTTGGACGATAAGGTATCCTGGCCGAGAGGACATCCTTGGCGTGACAACTATCGCTGATCTCCGCGACGTACTTCGCGTTCTGGAATTACCGGGACGTGAACGGCCCGAATTCATCACGCATGATATGGAGGTCGCGGATCACGGTTCCAGGGTCCAGAACCAAGGCGGAAGGGCCGAATGGTCGCTCACGTGGACGACGGTTGACGATGGATCTTAGCGTCTGAATCGACGCGCATCGACTAGCGGGCTGGCAATAGAAGCCTGGCCAAGCATCCGCAAGTGCCGGACGGATACAGTGCAAAAGGACAGTCTTTCACCTCCCTTTTCTGAGTATTGCCGACTAGTCGCTTTGGCGCGGCCGCCACGTCCCATGCCTATGTGGTTACTCCTCAGCTGCCCACATCACCAACGCCACCAGCGCCCGGTCTCGCGCCCTATCGTCTATATTATATTAATCCCGTTTCGGATCATCTGGTGCCCCTGTCGCCACCATGTCGGCGCGATACCATTCGACGAAGCGGCGCACGCCCTCTTTCACTGAAATGGACGGCGTAAAGCCGGTAAGGCGGTGGAG
>UCKS01000021.1 GCA_900473045.1 Hyphomicrobiales bacterium | reverse complement strand
TACATCGCTGCATCCACGGCGCTATGCGATTTCATCCGTTCGTTCGCCTCCGGCTTCATCTTCACGACGGCTCTACCGCCAGCACTTGCCGCCGGTGCGGTTGCTTCGATCTGTCACTTGAAGGAAAGCCAGGTCGAACGTTTCGCTCATCAGGAACGCGTTCGTCGGCTGCGCAATCTGCTCGACAAGAACGGCATTCCGCATCTCGACAATCAGAGCCATATCGTACCGGTGATCGTCGGCGATGCCTCCAAGTGCAAGTGGATCTCCGATCTGCTGCTCGACAATTGCGGCGTCTACGTTCAGCCGATCAACTATCCGACTGTGCCGAAGAAGACCGAGCGCCTGCGCATAACCCCGACGCCGCTGCATTCGGATGCCGATATCGATCATCTGGTCGGTGCTCTGCATCAGCTCTGGTCACGTTGCGCGCTGGCAAGGGCCGTCGCGTAGTCTAGCGCAACCCATTCGTTCAATCTGATGTCGGTGAATTCGACATTCAACCAACCAAAGGTGTTGAGGTGGCCGATGAATTTCAAGAGACCATTCAGGGCGCAACCATTGGCACGACGGACATTTGGATCATTGATGCCTCTGATGCTTTCGTCGCCCGTTTTCCAAGAGTTTCGCAAGATATCCGCGAGGACCTCACGCGGACGAATATAATTGCTACCGCCGATACATGGGAAGAGTGAGCGTCTGCGGTGTACGCATCCTAGCCGCGCCTCGAAGCGGACATCGTACCACTACGGGTCAATGCGTGCCGACGCTACGGCACTCAGCAAATCCGCTCCACACAGTGGTTTAAGCAACACCTGCAGGAAGAGCCTTTGGGAACCGCGGATTCGTCCTCGGCCAGAAGAAACTCGAACGCCGCGTTCCAGAACTCCGAGGCAGGCGTTCCTTTCTGAAAGTGGTAAAGAGCCATCCAGGTTCACGCATCCGGCAGTGTCAACGTTCCCCCGAGCCGACCGCAACGACGAATGCCCCTACGGTATTAGCCGTGAGCCTCGAGCGCGAACGAAAGGTTCGGAGCAGAGCCGCGTCTCGGGCTATGGCGACAATGGTCGAAGAGGGAGGCAAGTAGAACTACAACGTTGTCCGCGCAGGGTTTGCGCGGACCCACTTAACCGCGTGGAACCCGACGACGTCTTATTTCAGATCAAGCCCGCCGCCCGTTTTGCGGGTGGGCAGGGGATATTGAGAGCGTCATCCGTACGAGGTCCGGAAGGCTGCGGGCCTGCATTTTTGCCATCACGTTCGATCGATGCACTTCGACCGTTCGGGGGCTGATGTCGAGGTTGAAGGCGATCGCCTTGTTCGGCTGGCCCGTTATCACTAGGTCCAAAACCTGACGCTCGCGATCGCTGAGAGTCGTCAGCCGTTCCCTCACCGTTTCGGCTGTTTCAGTCCCGGCATGGAGGTCGGTCAAGCGATCGGCGGCGCGGCGGATCGCGTCAATGATGACGATGTCGTCGAACGGTTTCTCGATAAAATCGACAGCACCCGCCTTCATCGCTTCCACCGCCATGGGCACGTCGCCGTGACCTGTGATCACGATGGACGGAATGCGACGACCGACGGGGCCAAGCCGTCTTATCAGTTCAACGCCGCTCATGTCAGGCATTCGCAAGTCAGTGACGAGAACCGCCTGGCGAAGGTTCGGCGCGGCATCTAGGAACGTGCCTGCTGAATCGTGGACCCTTACAGCGAACCCCCGCATAGTCAGAAGAAACGCCAGGGACTTTCTGACTGCTTCTTCGTCATCCACGATGTTCACGGTGAAGTCATCTGTCGCCATCATCGTCCCCATTATAAGCAGGCAGTGTAAAACTGAAACGGGCCCCTCCGAGAGGGCTTTGCGATACCGTCATTTCACCACCGTGTGCCTCCACGATCCTTTTGGATATAGAGAGACCGATTCCCATGCCGCCCGCTTTCGACGTGGTGAAGGGCTTGAAGAGGTCAGGGGCTATGTCGGGCGCGATCCCCGGTCCGGAATCCTCAACAAGCAGGATTACGTCGCCATTGTCGCCAGATGCGATTGCCACCCTCAGCTCTTTCCGGGTCGTGTCTTTCATCGCCTCGACAGCATTACGCATGAGGTTGGTGAGGACCTGCTGAATCTGGATTCTGTCCACCATGACAAGCTCAGCGCCGGACGCGAAGTCGAACACGGTGCGCACACCCTTTTCCCGCGACCCGACGAGCGCCAGCGCGCCAGCCTCCTCAACGAGTTCTCGGACGTTGTGGGCTGCCTGTTCGGTCTCTCCCTTGGTGACAAACTCGCGAAGGTGTTTGATGATCTGACCGGCTCTCAGGCTTTGCTGGCCGGCCTCGTTCATCGCATCTCGCAGGCGCTCGGCGTTTTCATCTGTCGAATTCCTTAACATGTGCGCGCAACCGTGAACGTAGTTGGCGATTGCAGAGAGCGGCTGGTTGAGCTCATGAGCCAGCGTCGAGGCCATTTCCCCCATCTCGTTCAAACGTGCAAGGCGGGCAAGCTCGGTCTGAGTTTCCTGAAGCCTCGCCGCGGATTCTTCTAGTTCGGTGAGGTCGCGGATGAACCCGGTAAAGAACCTCTTCCCTCCAGTGCTCATTTCACCAACCGCCAGCTTCATCGGGAAGGTTGATCCGTCCTTGCGCTGTCCGACCACGACACGGTCGACACCGATGATGCGTTTTTCTCCGGTAGTGAGATATCTCTGGAGGTAGCCGTCGTGTTCCCGGCGATAGGGCTGCGGCATCAGCATTCTCAGGTTCTGCCCGATTGCTTCATCTTCGGAATAACCGAATTGCCTAACGGCGGCGGCATTGAAGGAAACGATCTTCCCGTCCTGCTCGCTCACGATTGTCGCATCGAGAACCGTATCGAGAATCGATTTGAGGTGTGCCTCTCTAGTGCCGAGGGCTTCCTCGGCCCTAGAGATGTCAGTACGGGCAACGTGAAGCGATTCGGCCATATAGGCGATGGCGACTCCGACGACGGCGAACACGACCATTTCGGGACCCTGGATACCGCCAGGTATGAGCGACCTAAGGTATGCGGCCGAACAGATCGAAAGCGTGACCGCTACCAACCCGGGCCTGATACCCCCGGCCAGCGAGGCAAGAAGAATCGGGGGAACGAAAAGAATGTAGATTGCCCTGTCGTCAAGCACCCCCATCAGGAAATAGCGAAGCATAAGGGCTATCAGAACGGAGGATGTCGCAAAGGCGTAACTCTGGGTTTCTGACCATCTCCGACGCTGCAGGTTCTTCGACCATACACGGGCGTACGCGTTGAACCCTGATACCATCCTTTGACCCTGCAACTCCCAACGTCCGTTGCTATGCGCGGACTATTAGGAACAGATACCACGCGGGACGCGCGCATGTCCACGCGCAAGCCTGGTCACGTCCATTTCATACGAAAAACGCCCGTGCGGTTGGCGCGGGCGTTTTCCGGTTCGTGCCGTCCGTCAGATAGCAGCGGCGACAATGTCGGCGTCGAGACGATCACGCGCCTTCTTGGGTAGCTTCGCTGTCTTGATGACATCGACATTCGATTTCGGATCGCCAACCACGATCAAGCCGACCATTCCCATTCCGACATGCGGCGAGCACTTGACCACGTAGGCGCCTTCGACGTCGAACGTCACCTTGACGGCTTCGTTCATCTTGCCTTTGAACGCTGTCGCACCTGCCGGTAGAAGGTCCTTCACGGTTTCGGCGTTATGTGACTTGTCGGTCGGGATGAAGGTCACGGTATCACCCTTCGCGACTTTGGTAAGGCCCGGCTCGAATACCATGATCCCGTCTTTGCCCTTGTTGAGCATATGGACCTCGAAGTCCGCAGCCGATGCGGCTGTAGTTATCGTGGCTAGTGCGGCGACCATTCCAAATGCCGCTTTGCAAATCATTCTCATTTTCGTGCTCCTTGGTGGCGGAATGCCTTAACCGATAGATGTAGACTAAAGCCCACGGGTCTCCTCCTCTTTGACATAGAACAAGCAATTTCCTGATTTGTGTCGGCTTTTCATGCCGCCATCCGCCTTGGACGCGAGCTATTGGAGCGGCCCCCGACCTCCTGACCGAGGGCGCGTTCCGATGAGCCGTTGCCCAGTGTAAAACGGTCGACGAGTTCCCGTAGGCGCGCGGATTCGGCAGCGAGACCTGCGCCGGCGGCGTTTGTCTCTTCGACCATCGCCGCGTTCTTCTGCGTGACCTGATCCATCTGGTTGACCGCGATGTTGACCTGAAGAAGGCCAGCCGACTGCTTCTTGGCCGACGTGGCGATTGCCTCCATATTGGTGTTTATCGCCTTGACATGGCCGTCGATGTCTCGAAGAACCTCCCCGGTGTACTTCACCAATCGGACACCGCTCTTCACGTCGACTGTCGATTTCTGAATCAACCCCTTAATTTCACGGGCCGCGGTCGCCGACCGCTGGGCCAGCTCGCGGACCTCCTGGGCAACAACAGCAAACCCTTTTCCGGCTTCACCGGCCCTTGCGGCTTCCACCCCGGCGTTGAGTGCCAGAAGGTTCGTCTGGAACGCGATTTGGTCGATCACGCCGACGATTCCCGCGATCTGCTGCGATGACTGCTCGATCTTCATCATGGCGTCGACTGCCTCGGCGACGATCGCGCCGCTGCTGTCTGTGCTGCGGCTTGCCTGGGAAGAGGCTTCCCGGACTTCGTCGGCGCGCTTCGCCGACTGGGTGACGTTCGCGGTGATCTGGTCGAGGGCCGCAGCCGTTTCTTCCAAGGCAGCCGCCTGTTGCTCCGTCCGCCTCGAAAGCTCATCCACGCTCTCGCTGATTTCCAGCGATCCGCTGTGGATCACCCCTGTTGTGGTTGCGACGTCACGAAGGGCGCCCCTCAGCGTTTCCGCCGCAGAATTGAAGTCGGCACGAAGTCGTTCGAATTGGGGGGATAAGGCATCCGACAGACGGAACCGGAGGTCGCCATCGGCGAGGTGCCGCAAGCCATCCGCCAGGCTGACGGTCGCGAACTCCATTGCGGCTTTGGCAAGTGTCTCGGCCGCCAGAACTTCCAGTCGATCCTTGTCCAGCGCGTTCTTCCTGAACACTTCGACGGTAGCCGCCATTTCACCCACTTCGTCTGTTCGACCCGCGAATGGGATGGATGCTTTGGAGTCCCCGCTTGCAAGTGCGCGCATCGCTGCCGTTTTCCGCTGGATAGGGCGCGCGACGTTGTTCAGCACGAAATAGATAGCGGCAGCGATCATCAAGAGAACGCCTATCACCAACGCCATCGCGACAGAGAAAGTCGTGGCGAAATCAGCCTGCACCTCGGCGTAGGCATTCCTTGAAGCCGTTTTGGTCAGCTCGGTCAGTTCTCCCGCTACAGTTCTCAGTGCCTCGGCTTTGGCGACCATTATGTTGCGTAGCATGTCGTTAGCCTCATCCTCATGCCCACCCGAAGAGAGCGCGAGAACGTTTTTTCCCTGCTGCATGTACTCGGAGACGCTGACAATTATCTTCTCAGCATATCGCGCTCCAAAGGATCAGAATTCAGAACCTCGTAGGCGTCCGCGTCCGTTTCGAGCAACTTGACCGACCGGTTGATGAGTGCAATCGCTGCGGCTTTCCCGTCTGTGTCGTGCCTCAGAATATGACTTCTATAGGCAGTACGGATATCGCCGAGCCGGACCTCGATGTCGTTCACCGGTTCAAGCGACGGCATCCACACATTGACGACGACGCCGACCTTGTCGTTGACTATGGCGAGCTCGTTCAGCGACCCGGCCGACAACCCGGCCACCACCAGACCTAGTGCTACGAAAATTGAGGAAAGGGTGGTTTTGATAGAGACACGTCTCATGAGTTTCTCCTGAACAGGACTGAAAATGGCCCGACACCACTTTCGCATAAGCAGGGGAACTGACGGCGGATCGGTCGTTGCTTTTAGATTGAACGTCGACGACCATGTTTTTAGTGCAAATTTATTAAAATTTGATTTACAACAATAAAACTTTTATAGTGTTGCAATATAAATTGGTGCTTGTATCAAATTCGACCAAATCGCCAAACAGAAATATTGAATAATATTGAAGTTGTATTCTGAAATTCGCGACAAATCTCGGAAATGCGAATATTTCTCGTGGATTTCCGACTTGTGTTCAGTTCAAATCAGCAAGTTTTCGGGGCATACTAAGCGAGCGCGGTAAAACGCTTGTGGTGTTGGTGTTCGCGCAAGCAGGCAACGAGTGTGCCTTGAAATGACGGGGGAGGGCGTGCCGCCGCCAGCCCGTCCCCCGTTTGTTCCCCCGATCGACGAACCGGCCGAAACATACAGCCTCGAAACCAATCCAGTTTGTTGCAGAGCAAACAAAACGACGAATGCAGGAGATTGACGATCTGCGTTTGGATTGACTTAGAACAAAGTTGGGTCCTTCCATCGGGAATATCCATGGCCATCACCTTGATCAAGGCGAACGGATTTCACCGTACAGTCGCCCATGCTGGCGATGTTAGAAACGAGGGGGTACCTAGTGTCCAAAATGAAGACTTGCCTGGCGGCTATGGCGTTGGTTGCCGTCACCGCCATCCCGGCACTCGCACACGTTTCGCTCGAAACTTCGACCTCCAAGGCCGCGGCCAACTACAAAGCGGTCCTGCGGGTTCCCCATGGTTGCGACGGTAAGGCGACCGTCGCAATAAGAGTAAGATTGCCCGAAGGCGTTATCTCGGTAAAGCCAATGCCCAAGGCTGGATGGAAGATAGAAAAGACGCTTGGAGAGTACGCCAAGGCTTATGACCTCTACGGGGAAAAAAAGACCGGCGGCGTTAGCGAGCTGACGTGGTCTGGCGGAAATCTCGGCGACGACGAGTACGACGAATTCGTTTTCCGCGCCTACATCACAGACGCATTCAAACCCGGCGACGTTGTCGCGTTTCCTGTCGTGCAGGAATGCGCAGGCGGGGCGACGACACGTTGGATAGAAATTCCGGAAGCCGGCAAGGTCGCTGACGATTACGAGCATCCGGCCCCCTCCGTAACGGTCGTCGACAAGTAGTTTGAGGCGACGGGAGATATGGGCATGTGCCGAAGCGATGGACGTGCCCGTATGCCGCTTATTTGGACCGTAGTGACACTTCTCGCTTTCGGATGGGTCTTGCTGATCGGAGCGCCCCAGGCGAAGGCCCACGCCGTCCTTGTCTCATCAACGCCTGCTCAGGGAGAGCGGCTCGGATCCTCTCCCGTTGTCATGACTCTACGCTTCTCCGAACACGTTTCGAGGGTCGTGGCGACGTTGGTCGGGCGGGACGGCCACGCAATCCCGCTCTCGACTGAAGTTTCGGGCGACGAGATCGCCATCCGGCTCATGGAGCCGCTTGCCCGCGGAGCCTATGCCTTGAATTGGCGTACCGTGTCTGAGGACGGTCACCCGGTCGCAGCTTCGCTCATTTTCGCGATAGGAAAAGAGGCCGTCATCGGAGGTTTCGCGGAGGGCACCGCATCCGAGGTCCTGCTCAAAATCCTGACGCTGGCCACGAAGTTCGGATTTTACCTGGCCTGCCTCTTTGGCGTGGGCGGAACTGTCTATTCTGTCTGGATCTCGGAAGCGCCGCCAATGAGGACACTCACCCTGCACGTTGTGGTCGGTTGGGTCTGCGGATTGCTTCTGATCGGACTTGTCGGCCTTGAGGAAACGGGTCTTTCCTTCGCCGCTCTGATGACATCGGAACCATGGGACGCGGGCATGCAGGGCACCCTTGCTCGGTCGGTCGCTCTTGTCTCGGTATCATTAGGGCTAGCACTGGCCGCAAAGGTGAACACGACCGCCCGAGGCGCCCTTTCGTTCGTCTCGCTGGCGTCACTTGGCCTGGCTTTCGCGCTGACGGGACACGCCTCGGGAGCGGGCGTTCCTTGGCTTTCGTTCATCGCCGTCGCGGCGCACGTGTCGGCCGTGTGTTTCTGGGTCGGGGCATTGCCGAGACTGTGGAAGCTGCTCACTCCCCCTGGAACCGAGCAGAAAAGGGCGTTGTGCAGGTTTTCGTCCGCCATTCCGTTTTCGGTCGCCGTGATGACCGTAGCTGGAGGCTACCTCGCCTATATCCAGGTCGAGTCTCCCAGAGCGCTAATCGATACCGACTATGGCAACATCCTGCTCGTGAAACTGATGCTGGTGGCGCTCGCGCTCGGTCTGGGCGCTTGGAACCGGATTTTCCTGACGCGGCAAGTCCTCGAAGGACACCCGTCCGCCGCGGGGACGATGAAAATCGTGATCGCGATCGAGATCGGTCTGATCGTCGGCGTACTGGCCGTCACGTCGTTTTGGAGATTTACGCCGCCTCCCAGGGCGCTGGCGTTAAGGCCCGTTCTAGCGTCCATCCATCTTCATGATCCGGCTGCGATGGCGACGCTGTCGTTCGCAACGAAACCGGACCTTTCTTTTAATGTCGACCTATCCCTTCAGACTGCCGACTTCAACTCTCTGGACACGCAGGAAATAAGGCTGAGGATGTCGGCGGCGGATGGCTCCGTCGCGGCGTTCGAAGTTCCGCTGAAATGGCAGTCTCCGGGGCGGTGGGCGGCACGGGACGTTCAAGCGCCATGCGATTGCCAGTGGGCTGTTCGCGTCGATGTGCTTGTTTCCGATTTCGATATGATAACTCTGGACGGACAGCTGAAACTGATCACTTCCAGATGATCACCGAACGCACAGGACTCTTGTCCCCAGAATGGCTCGCCTTCTCGAAGGCGTTGATGTTGGCGGCGTGATCCGCCGACTTCAAAGCATTCGGGGCTTCTTGTCGCGGGGCCGTCAGAGAGCGAAACGGCGAACGGTATGGATACAGGAAATAAGCTGGGCCGCAAAATCCTGGGCCCGGGCGGCATCCTGCTCGGTCGCCGCATGGTCGCCGAGATACAGGTAACAGTCCAGAAGGTGTTCGCTCATCGGTAACGCCGCATCCGTGCTCCCCGTGATTCCGACATCGAGCGGGAGGTCGACTTGAAACGCGCGTTCCTCCATGGACTTCATCCTCGCTCGCGAAGCCAGACAATGCTCTCGCACGATCTCCCCTTCACTCGGTTCGGCATTTTCAGCCCTGGCTTCCAGCCGGCGCGATAGCCTGCCCTCGAGAATGCGGAGGTCGGGTCTGGAATGCGACGCTTCTTTTCTTTCCAGATGGAACGCCCGCCGGCGCTCAATTCGGAGTTTAGCGACATGTCCCAGCTCCTCGCGTGCCATCCGTTCGGCCGCACGCCTGATCTCGCCGGATTGGGCGTGTGCCGAGACGTAGGTCCAGAACATGAAGGCACGCTCTTCGTTTCGAACCGCCATGGAGAAGGCGCGGTAGGCAGAGATCAATTCGGGTGCGACAATGCCTGCGCCTTCGTCGTCGAACTGCGTTTCGGTGGCACATACCGTCAAGGTATCCACAGTCCCGGATGCGCCACTCCACTCGCGCACTTTGTCGAGATGACCCGTCTCTTCGGCAACAAGGGCATCAAACACCTCAGCAAGATCGGGCCGGCCGAACTCAGACATGCGAGCGCTCAGATCGAGGTAACCGTCGATGGCCTCCTTTTCCATGGAGGCGGCGATCGCAAGCATTTCTCCTAAAGTGTCGAAGTGCCACGACTCTGATTTCATAGTCGTCATATGCGTCCACTCTCTTTTGGCCTGTTTCAGAACTGACTTCACATGTCGCAGAAAATTAAGCGCCCACATTTGATCTAAAACAAATTCGATCTGCGCAACTCGCATAGTTACGGAGTGACGTTGAGCGACTTCAGAGAGATGCGGATCGATGCGATACTTCGGTAAAACGCCCAGAACATTGCTTGCCGGCTTGATATTGCTGGCGGCGATTTGCGTTTCTCTCTCGGACGCGCGCCAGGCATTTGCCGCCGCCCAGCTCTCGACCTTCATTCAGAAGGTACAACCCGGAGAGCTTTTTGAGGGCGCGGATCGTTTTGGGGAACTGACGGGCGAACCGCCAGTCGCACCTGTCTACCGTGGCAAGGATCTTGCGGGCTATGCCTACCTCAATTCCGATTTCACCACGTCGATCGGATATTCCGGCAAGCCGATCCATATCGCGGTCGGTATCGATGCGTCGGGTGTGATCCACGGGTTCAAGCTTCTCGAACACCACGAGCCGATTGTTCTCATCGGGATACCGCAGGCTAAAGTCGTCGCCGTTCTGAACTCCCTTATCGGCAAGGACCTCGCACGGGTCGCGGCGGGCGAGGAACGCCCGCCTCAGGTTGATATTGTCAGCGGTGCCACTGTAACCGTCCTGGTCATGAGCGACAGTGTCGTGCGGTCTGCCGTCACGCTTATCCGCAGCGGCCGATTTGGCAAAAGCGACGCTCTGGCCGCCGAAGCCGTCCCGGAAATCAGAAAACTGGACCTTTCGAAAGACAAGGCGAGCGACTGGCAGACCCTGCTCGGCGATGGGTCGATCCGGAGCCTACGCCTAACCGTGGGCGAGGTGTCCAAGGCTTTCGCCGATGCAAAACACCAAGATGGCGTTGCCCGTCCAGAGACCGACAATCCCGGCGATCGCTTCATCGATCTCTTCGTAGCTCCCGTCAGCGTTCCGACAATCGGTAAAACCCTGTTGGGCGAAGCCGCGTATCAACGACTGGTTGCCGCCCTCAAACCAGGCCAGTCGGCTATCCTGATCGGCGGCGACGGTGCCTACTCGTTCAAGGGCTCTGCATACGTTCGCGGTGGCATTTTCGACCGTATCGAACTACTGCAAAACGAACAGGGCGTGCGGTTCCGTGACCGCAACCATACGCGGATCGCAGCTTTTGCACCGTCCGACGCGCCCCATCTAAAAGACATCGGCCTCTTCGTCGTGCCAGCGGACTTCATGTTCGACGTGACCGCGCCGTGGGAAATCCAGTTGCTGGTGCAGAGAACCCTTGGCGCTCGAGAAAAGGCTGTCATTCCCTTCAATCTCGGCTACGCGCTTCCTTCGGCATATTATACGACGACGAAAGCCGTCGTCGTCGAACCCCCGACGGAAAAGCCTAGCGCCGCCGAACTCGTCGCCGACGAGCAACCGCTCTGGGTCCGCATCTGGAATATGGACCGGGTAACGATCGGCATCACGATTGCCGCCCTTCTGGTTCTCACCGGAATCTTCTTTTTCCAGGACTGGCTGGTCAAACGGCCGCGACTGTTTGCCTGGGTCAGAAACGGCTACCTGTTGTTCACCCTTGTCTGGCTGGGATGGTATGCCGGCGCGCAGCTTTCCGTGGTCAACGTCCTGACTTTCACCAGCGCCCTCGTCACCAATTTTAGCTGGGAATTCTTCCTCGCCGCGCCGCTGATTTTCATACTCTGGGCTGCCGTAGCGGCCGGGTTGCTTTTCTGGGGTCGCGGGCCGTTCTGTGGCTGGCTTTGCCCCTTCGGCGCTCTCCAGGAATTGCTGAGCGCCGTCGCCAAACGCCTCAAGGTCCCGCAGGTCCGGCTTCCCTGGGGCCTGCACGAGCGCCTGTGGCCGATCAAGTACATCATCTTCCTCGGTCTTTTCGGAATGTCTTTCTATTCGATGTCCTACGCGGAAATGCTTTCTGAGGTCGAACCCTTCAAGACCGTCATCATCCTGAAGTTCGTGCGTGACTGGCCGTTCGTAATCTTCGCCGTCGCCCTCCTCGTGGCAGGCCTCTTCATCGAGCGCTTCTACTGCCGTTACCTTTGTCCCCTCGGCGCGGCGTTGGCGATACCCGGACGCATCCGCATGTTCGAGTGGCTGAAGCGATACCCCGACTGCGGCTCGCCATGCCAGCGATGCTCGAAGGAATGCCCCGTCCAGGCAATCCATCCCGAGGGCCAGATCAACGTCAACGAGTGCATCTACTGCATGCATTGCCAGGAACTCTATCACGACGATCACCGCTGCCCGCACATGATCCAGAAGCGGTTGAAGAGAGAGAAATTCATGGCGCTTTCGACGCCAGAATCACGGGGAGAGCAGCCTCCGAAACCTCCGAGGACCGTTGTCACCCATAACGGGCAACCCATTACCCCTTCCTAATTCGGCGCGAGACATCCGGTCCGGCCACAACAAAGGAAAATGAGCATGTCAGAAAAAGAAACACAGCACCGCTTCAACAGGAGGCAGTTGCTTGGCTCGACCGCAGCCGCAGCAGTCGCAGGGGTCGCAACAGCAGGAGGCGCCCTGACCATGTCGGGCGGGTTCGCGTCGCCGGCGAAAGCGGCCGCGCAGTCTGGCCTGAACCACGAGGTGAAGCCCGGCGAGCTCGACGACTACTACACCTTCTTCTCGGGCGGTCAGTCCGGCGAGGTCCGCATCGTGGGCATTCCGTCGATGCGCGAGATCATGCGCATCCCCGTATTCAACCGCTGCAGCGCCACGGGCTGGGGGCAGACCAACGAAAGCCGCAAGGTCCTCACCGAAGGCCTTCTTCCAAGCTCGGTCGAGTTCCTGAAAGACAGCGGCGGAGTCTATCATAACGGCGATCTCCACCACCCGCATCCGTCGTTCACCGACGGGACGTATGACGGGCGCTACCTTTTCGCCAACGACAAGGCGAACACCCGGGTCTGCCGAATTCGTCTGGACGTCATGAAGTGCGACAAGATCGTCGAACTTCCGAACCAGCATACGGTCCACGGCCTGCGCGTTCAGAAATACCCGAGGACCGGCTACGTGTTCGCGAACGGTGAAGACGGCGTGCCGATCCCCAACGACGGCAAAGTGCTGGACGATCCCAAGCAGTACCGGTCGGTATTCAGCGCCATCGACGGCGATACGATGAAGGTCGCCTGGCAGGTCATCGTGGACGGCAATCTCGACAACGTCGATGCCGACTACCAGGGCAAGTACTGCTATGCGACATGCTACAATTCGGAGAACGGCGTTAATCTCGAACAGATGATGGGCAAGGACCAGGACTGGGTCGTGGTCTTCAATATCAAGCGCATCGAGGAGGCGGTCAAGAACGGCGACTTTAAGGAGATGGGCGGCGTACCCGTCGTAGACGGTCGTCACGGCTCGCGCTATACCCGCTACATCCCCGTTTCCAACGGCCCGCACGGCATGAACACTGCACCCGATGGCATTCATGCAATGGCGGCAGGAAAGCTGTCTCCGACCGTCACTGTGTTCGACGTTCGCAAGTTCGACGACCTTTTCGAGGACAAGATTAAGCCGCGCGACACCGTGGTAGCAGAGCCGCAACTCGGACTGGGGCCGTTGCACACCGCCTTCGATGGTCGGGGCAACGCCTACACGACGCTGTTCCTCGATAGCCAGATTTGCAAATGGAACATCGAAGACGCTATCCGCGCTTTCAACGGCGAAAAGGTCGATCCCATCCGTCAGAAGCTCGACGTCAGCTATCAGCCGGGCCACAACCACACCTCCATGGGCCAGACCAAGGAAGCCGATGGCAAATGGCTTATCTCGCTCAACAAGTTCTCGAAGGACCGCTACCTGAACGTCGGACCTCTGAAGCCCGAAAGCGATCAGCTAATTGACATTTCAGGTGACGAAATGGTCCTCGTGCACGACAACCCGACGTTTGCCGAACCGCATGACGCGACGATCGTCCACGCCTCCAAGATCAATCCGATCAGTATCTGGAAGCGTGACGACCCCATGTTTTCCGATGCGGTCGAGCAGGCCAAGAAGGACAATATCGACCTGCTTGCCGATTCCGAAATCATCCGGGACGGAAACAAGGTCCGCGTTTACATGACATCGGCAGCCCCGGCGTTCGGACTGGAGTCCTTCAACGTCAAGCAGGGCGACGAGGTCACCGTCTACGTCACCAATATCGACGAGGTAGAGGACCTGACGCACGGCTTCGCCATCGTCAACTACGGCATCAACATGGAAGTTGCGCCACAGGCTACCGCTTCCGTTACCTTCAAAGCAAGCAAGGCAGGTGTCTACTGGTACTACTGCTCGTGGTTCTGCCATGCGATGCACATGGAGATGAAGGGCCGTATGTTCGTAGAGCCTCAGGCGGTCTGATGTCACGTCTGACAACCATAATGATGGCGGCCTTTTTGGCCGCCATCACGTCGGCCGCCGCGGCGGATCGGGTCGTCACGCCGTCCGACGGCGACACGCTTTCGAGCATAATCGACGACGCGTCCGCCGGTGACCGCATTATCCTGCGCGCAGGCGACTACTCCGGCCCAGTGGTCATCAGCAAAACCCTGACCGTGGAAGGCGACCCGGGTTCTGCGATCGTCGGTAACGGGACGGGAACCGTCGTAACGATAGACGCACCAGCCGTCATCGTCAGGGGAATAGGCATCAGCGGCTCCGGGATGGACCTCGAGGCGATGGATTCAGGTATATTCGCCACTCAGGCTGCCACGGGGGCCTTGATCGAGGGCAACGTCTTGACGGGAAACCTGTATGGAATTTACGTACACGGCGCTGCGAAATCCCTAACCCGCCGGAACCGGGTCATCGGGCTAACGGACGGGCGATTGAGCGAGTCCGGCAACGGGGTGACCGTTTGGAACGCTCCCGGTGCTAAGGTCCTCGACAACGACATCAGCTTCGGCCGTGATGGGATCGCCACCAACGCCAGCAAACGAAACGTCTTCAGCGGCAACCGTTTCACCAATGTCCGCTTCGCCATCCACTACATGTACACGAACGACAGCGAGATCAGCGGAAACGTGTCGATCGGAAATCTCGTCGGCTATGCGATCATGTTTTCAAGCCGCCTGAAGATCGTCGACAACGTTTCGGACGGGGACAGGGATCATGGCCTCCTCCTGAATTTCGCGAACAACTCGCTGGTGTCTGGCAATACGGTGCGCGGCCATCTGCAGCCAGAAAGCCGTTGGACTCTGGCCGGGACACGCGCTTCAAGCGAGGAGCTTCCGGTTGACAACAGCGCTCCACAGGACGAGGGCGACCAGTCGGGGTTTCGGCCAGGCCCCGAAAAATGCGTCTTCATCTACAACGCAAACAAAAACCGAATCCTGGATAACCAGTTCAACGGCTGCGCGATCGGTGTTCATTTCACCGCCGGATCGGAAGGTAACGTGATGACCGGGAACGCCTTCGTCAACAACCGAAACCAGGTCAAGTACGCGGGGACCCGATACGTAGACTGGTCGGTCGACGGACGCGGAAACTTCTGGAGCGACAACCAGGCGTTCGATCTCGACGGCGACGGGGTCGGGGACAATCCGTATCGCCCCAATGATCTCATGGACAAAGTCCTGTGGACTTCTCCCCAGGCGAAGGTGCTGACAACAAGCCCTGCTGTCCAGGTGATCAGGTGGGCGCAGGCTCAATTTCCGGCGTTGCTGCCGGGCGGCGTGGTCGACAGCCACCCGTTGATGGCGCCTCCGGCGCGCAGTGAGGTGCTTCAGTGATGAAACCCGCAGTCATCGTAACCGGCATCGCAAAGCGCTACGGAAAGGTCAACGCCGTAAGAGACGTGTCGTTCCAGTTGAACGAAGGCGAGATCGTTGCCCTGGTCGGTCACAACGGAGCAGGCAAGACGACGATCGTCAAATTGCTGTTGGGTCTGATACGTCCGTCTGAAGGCAGCGTCGAGGTCCTCGGAGAAGACCCCGCAAGCGGTGACTTCGCGGTCCGCCAGCGGCTCGGCTACTTGCCCGAAAGCGTCGCCTTCCACATGGCTCTGACGGGGCGCGAAACCCTCGCCTTCTACGCCCGACTGAAACGTATCGACACTTCGAGCGCCCCGGAACTCCTGGAGCGGGTGGGTCTCGCAGCGGAAGCGGCGGACAGACCGGTCCGCACCTATTCCAAAGGGATGCGTCAACGTCTGGGACTTGCCCAGGCTCTCCTCGGTCAGCCGCGTGTTCTCCTCCTCGACGAGCCGACAAGCGGACTAGACCCCGCCTTGCGGCGGAGGTTCTACGACCTGCTCGATGACCTTCGGTCAAGTGGTACGACCATCCTGCTGTCATCCCATGCGCTTACGGAGCTCGAGGACTGCGCGGACCGTGTCCTGATCCTCAACGAAGGCGTCAAGATCGCCGACGGAACGATTGAAAGCCTGAGACGAATCGCACAGCTTCCCACGAAGATCAGCGTGACGCAGACGGAAGGGGACACGTCCCTTTCCAGGATGACTTCATGCCCTGCCTGGACGAAAACGGGGTCAGACACCTTCGAGACCGAGGTCACGATGGAGGACAAAATCTCCCTTCTGAAGGAGGTGACAGCCAATCCTGCTGATGTCGCAGCCCTGCACGTGACGGAGCCGACTTTGGACGATCTCTACGCACACTTTCTGAACAGTCGGAGGGCGGCCCAATGAAGAACATCTTGATCATTGCGCGCAAGGAAGTGCGGGAGGGCCTTCGAAACCGCTGGGTCCTCGCGACGACACTCCTGCTTGCGGCGTTATCCCTGACGCTTTCATTCCTCGGAAGCGCGCCGACTGGCAACGTCGGGGTCAATCAGCTCGACGTAGTGATCGTGAGCCTATCGAGCCTAACGATCTTCCTGGTGCCGTTGATCGCCCTCTTACTGTCCCACGACGCGATCGTCGGCGAAATGGAACGGGGGACGATGCTCCTGATGCTGAGCTATCCGGTAAGCAGAAACCAGGTTATCCTCGGAAAGTTCGTCGGGCACCTGGCGATACTCGCATTCGCGACCCTGTTCGGCTACGGAGCGGCCGCTGCCGCGTTGGCCGCCACAGGTACTGAGATCGACCCGGCAAGCTGGTCGTCTTTTGTCACGATGCTTTGCTCTTCGGTATTGCTCGGGGCGGTGTTCATCGCCATCGGCTACCTGGTCAGCGCCAGTGTCCGGGAGCGCAGCACTGCGGGGGGCGTGGCCATCGGCATATGGCTGTTCTTCGTATTGATCTATGACATGGCGCTGCTCGGCACCTTGGTCGCCTCGGGTGGGCATGCGCTGCCAAACGGGTTGCTCGATGCGCTCCTGCTTCTCAACCCCACCGACGCGTATCGCATGCTCAATCTGGGCTCGGGTGAGGCGAGCGCCCTATCGGGTCTTGGAGGGGTCGCTGAGCATACGGGGCTCAACGCCACCCTACTTGTCGGCGCGCTTTTTGGCTGGATTGTCCTCCCACTATCGCTGGCGGCCGCAAGCTTCTCGAGGAAAGAGCTATGAAAAAGTTCATGATGCTGGCGCTTTTCGTGTCGACGCTGCTGATAGCGGGGTGCGAAGAGGAGGAAAAGGCGGTCCCGCCCGCACCCTTCGCGCTTACTGTCGAGGCGATCGGACGATACTGCGGAATGAATGTCCTGGAGCACGCGGGACCCAAAGGCCAGGTGATACTGGACGCGCGGGTGGGCGAACCGTTCTGGTTTTCCTCGGCGCGTGACACCTTGGCGTTCACAATGCTGCCGGAAGAGCCGAAGGACTATGCGGCCGTCTATGTGTCGGACATGGGCAAGGCTCCCAGTTGGGAAAAGCCGGGGGAGACAAACTGGATAGACGCCAAATCCGCGTTCTACGTCATCGGAAGTGCGTTGCGAAGCGGCATGGGCGCGAGCGAGACCGTTCCGTTCTCCAGCCGCGAAGCCGCCTTGAAGTTCGCCGTCGAAAACGGCGGCGAGGTGAAGTCGTTCGAAGACGTTCCGCGCGACTACGTCCTCGGTAACGGCGAAGCCGAAAACCCGAAGGACCAAGGCTCCGCGACGGAACCGCATAAGCAAGACACGAAGGGACACGATCATGGCTAAGACCTACAGCCGCCGCAGGGCCATTGCGATCTTCGCCGCGGTCGCGGGACTGCCTCTGCTGACAGGTGCCAGGTCGGTCGGCGATCCTGTGACCTGGAACGGGTACGCTCTGGGAGCGCCCGCGACGTTGATCCTGAACCATCATGATCGCGCCGAGGCGGGGCGGCTCATCGAGCGTGTCGTGGCGGAGGTAGCCCGGCTCGAGGCCATCCTCAGCCTCTACCGCGAGGACTCGGCTCTGGTCGAACTCAACAGGGCGGGTTTCCTAATAGCTCCGCCCCCTGATCTGGTCGCATTGCTGGATGCGTCACGTATATTCTGGAAAAAGACCGGCGGCGCGTTTGATCCGACCGTCCAGACGCTCTGGGAGACCTACCGGGACCACTTTAGTAGACCCGATGCTGACCCAGCCGGTCCTTCGCAAAGCGATCTCGGCCGCGCGCTTTCCCGTGTAGGCTTCCACGGTGTCAGGCATGACGAAGACAAGGTCGTCATGGGCAGGAAAATGGCTCTCACCCTCAACGGCGTTGCCCAGGGATACATAACGGACAGGATCGTCGATACCCTTCGAGAATCCGGGGTGACCAGTTGTCTCGTGGACATGGGCGAAGAACGCGCGATCGGTTCCAGGCTGGATGGCAGTCCGTGGAGGGTGGGGCTTGCCGAAAGTCAGGATTCCGAGATGCCAGACCAGATTGTCCGTATCGTCGACAGGGCGGTTGCGACATCGAGCATGTCGGGCTTCCATTTCGACGAAGCAGGACATTTCGGCCACATAATCGATCCTCGGAAGGGGGCTGTTCCGGCGTTGTACAGACGCGTCTCCGTTGTCGCGGACGACGCGGTTACAGCCGACGCGCTTTCCACCGCCTTCAGCCTTATGCAAGAGGATTCCATCGGTTCGGCTATTCAGGCTTTCCCTGAAGTGACAGTCGATCTGGTTCACGCGGCCGGGTCGAGGATTCGGCTAGGAAGACCGGTATAGGGGCGGTCGGGAATTACGATTTCGAGGCTTCGCCTCTCTCGGCCCAGGCAGCGCTATTCGAAGATCTGGTTATTCTCCGACAAAGTCGCCAACGCGGGGGTCATTTATTTGCGAAGATGCCGGCGCGTCGCGCCTTTATTTTCACAACGGGAGAGAGTTGATGTCTAACCCCACCCGCGTTCCGGAAATCGACGTGCGACAGATTCCGGCCGACCATCGACACCCGGCCGACTTCGGCGTGCACGTGACGAGCGATCACGCGGGTCGAAAATTCGAGATTCGATTGCTGCTACGGAAATTGATGGAGCGGGTCAATGCACGGCGCGTCGATATCCCGCTGGAACGGCTTACTTCGCCGCTTGGCTCGCTTTCCTTGTGAGTAGACTGGCTCTTATGGGCTGCGTATATGGACTGCCTATCGGCGCGGTAGGCACTCCGGAAACACTGGCCGTCCTGCATGTCATCGCAGTCGGCTGCTCGGATTGCTGTTCGCGGAAGCGCTTCTGCAGTTTGTCGCCGTCCTGGCAGCCACCTATCTTAGACTGCCGTGGCTATCCTCGCCAGCGGCGCGGGCCTTTCCCGGCGACCATAGTGGCAGTTGAAAGCCTCGCCCCTGGACAGGGACTGACGCTCCTCGCGAGGTCCAGTTCGCAGCCATTGTTCAAGGGGTCATGGAGAAAAAGGAAAAGTGCATCGGGGAGCCGTTACGATGCGCCTCGCGCGGCTCGATATCACGCTCTGATCAGACTTACGATCATAGTGATAGAGATGAGGCCCAACCAGCCGGACGCGAGCCGCTGGATAACACGCAGCCTGCGGCCGCCGCTGCTACCTGTCTGGATGATCCGTCCTGCGCCGCCCCAAAGCAGTGCTGCCCCAACCACCATCACGACGAACCCTGCAAGCCTTGCCGCGAACTCGGGCGCGGCAAGAGGTGGCAAGAGCACGAGCGCGAATATAAGCGCCTTGGGGTTCAACGTTGTCGTCACATAGATTTGGCGGGCAGTCACCTCATGTAATGTGCTGCTGTTCGTCCGAGGTTGCCAGAGCCTGGTCGCGAGAAACATCACCCATGCGGCGGCGGCGATTTTCATCACGAGGGCGACCGCCGGCCAACGCTCCGGGACCTGAGACCCGAGCCAGACCAGCGGCAGGATGGTGGTGAGATATCCCAATATTTCCGCGGGTATCAAACGGATGACGCCTTGTATGCCCTTTTGCGTCCCGTAAAGTCCCATCAGCGTATTTGTCGGGCCAGGCGAGAGGAGGAGTGCCAGAACGGCGAGAATGAAAGCGGCGTAAGTCATGCGCGGGTCCAGATTCCGATTAGCATTTCACATGATGCACAGGTATCTGTGAATCAGAACCCTCGCATTGATCCAAGTCATGCGATATTTGCAAAACGGAGTGGGTACCACAGAACGAGCATTGCCTTCGACGGGTATCACCCCGATCGCGCCATTGCCAACGGATCTACGCCAACCAACCAGGCATGACCTCCAGCAAGAAGCCACGCCACGATGATCGAGGTCAGAAGTGCGGCTGCCACCAGAGGCACGTCGCACCTCAGCCTCGCACGGCCAAAGATGCGTGCGGCAAATGGAATGATGGAAGTGCTTCGTGTCGCCGAACTCCACTCCATCCCAAACTTCCTGCGTGCCCGTTTTTCTAGCATGATGAAGCCTCCGATCGAAAACGCTGCAAACCCGCCAAAGAGAATGACGGACCTCAAATCGCCATTCGGCGGGAGGTGGCCCAGTGCCCAGACGAGAAACCCCCATAGAACAGGATGGCGGGTCACGGAAACGATCGCGCCCGGCACGGTCTGTTCCTTTCGGAACGAAATTGAATAGGGATTGGTACTCAGCAATCCCGCCATTACGAGGAAAATGCCGAGAGGACTCGCAATCGATGTGACTAGGGCCTGCCATGGAGCAGCCTCCCACAGTTCAATGTAGTCGACTCTTATGGCTGCCTTGAACAACCAGACGAGTACGACGATCGATACTAGTGAATAGGCAACTATGTACGGTCGATGCCCCATCGCCGCGATCAATCGCCCGCGTATCGCTGGAAGCGCTGGGACCGAGTGCAACACAATGAAGAGCGTGAACGCCAGAACCAGTTCGCTCACGGGCTGCCCCTTATCCTAAATGTTGACAGCATTATTGCTGGGTGAACAGCATGAACGCTATAGCCACAGAGACGACTACAGCGGCAGATGCACTGTAGCGTTGTAGAACCCCCATCCTGCACAATGCGATAGCGAACAACACGATAATCGGCGTCGCGACGGCAAGTCCTATCTGAGCGTCAGTCATGCGGGAATTCCTGTCTTCGGGGGCTTTGCGCGTCAGCAAGTTAGCCAACTATCGTATGGTATAAACTGACGCCGCCCAGCAGGGTGAGGGGAAATATGGGCGGCGTCCGCTTCCGAAATCAGGACCCAGGTTCGGAGACGATTTCGAAATAGGGTGCCGGAGCGTCGTAGTCGTCCGACGACTTACCTGCTGCGGGTATCTGTATCCAACGCTCGACCGCTCCATCCGTGCATTCTTGCACTACTGGGACGTAGATCTTGGTGCCGAGGGGAAGCTCCTTCGCGACGGTCGCGCGGAAGACGAATTCATCGTATTCGTCATCGGCCAAGTTACCACCGGACCAAACGATCTCCTTGACGCCTTCACCGACAGGCTTCCCATGCAGGTCGTAACTATTGTCGTATTTTGCCTTAATCTTCTCAGCCGTCCAGCCCGCCTTTTGCATTGGTTTTGCCGACAGAAGACCCTCGGGAACCTGCACGTGGATTTTCACTGTCGACTTCCCGTCGCATCCGTGTCCCACCCGCAAAACTGCCTTGTAGGCTTTGCCGGATAGGCCTTGCGGCTGTTCAAGCGTGATGTGGGCAGAAGCAGTACCAGCCATTGCAAGCGCTGCGGTCATCGCGGCGAGGATAAGCTTTTTCATGGGAATCTCCAAAAGATGGATTCGTTGCGATCTGGCACGCAATCCACACGGCGGTTTCATTTTCGGGTGCCCGTACGAGACAACTTTCGGCAAGGCGCTGAACTTGAGACCTTGTTTAACTCGGGTTGGGGAAGCCCACTTTGACGGCGATCAAATTCACGGCAGTTTCTCGTTGCCCTGTTTCGCGCGAAATCCTTGGTGATTGATCTGCATCAACGTCCGTCCGGCCGGTGAGGCTATGCTCCGATGAACAACAGCGCACGGGCATGATGGTTATTTGGGCTATATTCGCGGTCATCGCCACCGCCACAGCAGTATCGCTACTACACCCTCTCTTCAGGAGGCGGGATGGCTTGGCTGGCAGTCAGACGAGCGCCGCTCTGGTCTACAGAGATCAACTTACGGAGCTCGACAGGGACGCGCGCTCGGGGCACCTTGCCGCCGCAGAATTTGAGTATGCGAGGGCTGAGGCAGCAAGGAGGCTCTTCAAGGCTACTGAAAGTATTGGCCCGCCGATCATCGTTTCATCGAGCCGCAATATATTTGTCAGTCTCGCAATCGTAGCATTTGTTCCACTTTTAAGTATCGGCCTCTATGTGAAACTCGGGTCACCGGACATGCTCTCTCGGCCACTGGAAGCTCGTCTTGAAAGCCCCGAGGATGATCTGCTTATTCTCGTCGACAGGGCTGAGAGTCATCTGCGGCAACAGCCCAATGACGGCCTGGGCTGGGATGTCCTCGCACCGATGTACCTCAAAATGGGCCGGATTCCCGACGCAGAAACTGCCTATCGAAACGCGTTACGACTTCTCGGTTCGAGCCCAATTCGCCTCGATGGTTTGGCTGAAGCGCTTATGGCGACTTCACGCGGCGTTGTAACCGAGGAGGCGCGGACCACGTTGCAGCAGTCTGTGGCCTTGGAGCCAGACAACGCCCACGCGCAATTTTACCTGGCGCTCGCATTAGAGCAGGAAGGTCGGCGTTTGGATGCCACGAAAGCCTTTGAAGGAATAGCAGCAGGCTCGCCCTCCGATGCGCCTTGGTTGCCGCTCGTAAAGCTGCATATCGCTAAGAACAAGGAAATCGAGGTGGCCCCAATTCGTGACACTGAACCGACGTTGGATCACTTGGAGAGCGCAAACCCCGATGAACAGAACGCCATGATCCGTGGCATGGTGGCGAACCTTGAGTCCAAGCTATCGGCGGACCCCGATAATCTGAATGGTTGGATACGGCTTGTCCGCGCTTTTGTCGTCCTGAAAGAACGTGCACGAGCGGCGGGTGCGATGAAGCGTGGGCTGTTCGCTCTTTCCCCGTCAAGCGAGCGGGGTAGGCAGTTGATTGCCGAAGCACGAAAACTGGGTTTAACCACAAGGGACATGGTAGAATGACGCGCAAGCAAAAACGCCTGACCGTGATCGGCGCGGGCGTGAGTTTCATCATTGCCGCAGTACTCTTGATCATGTTCGCATTCAATGAGTCTGTTGCTTACTTCTATCTGCCTGCAGACCTTGCAACCAACCCCGTACCTGCGGGCACACGAATCCGCCTGGGCGGGCTGGTCGGTGAGGGAAGTGTCGTTCGCGGGAACGGAACGACGGTGCAATTCTCCGTGACGGATGGCACCGGGCAAAACGTGAAGGTGAGATACACAGGCATCCTCCCCGATCTCTTTCGTGAAGGGCAGGGCGTGGTGACAGAAGGTACATTCGAGAGCGGCAACCACGAATTCATCGCTGATACAGTGCTTGCCAAACACGATGAAAAATATTTGCCGAGGGATGTCGCTGAAAAGCTTAAAGAGCAAGGTCTTTGGCAGCAGGTGCAAGCTGATCGGCCGGAGACGCGCAAATGATCATCGAAATCGGCCACTATACCCTCGTCCTTGCGCTAGCGGCTTCCGTTATCGTGTCGATCGTGCCAGCCGTAGGAGCGCGGAAGCGGGATCTGTCTTTCATGGACGTCGCACCAATAGGCTCCATTGTTCTTTTCATACTAGTCGCGTTTTCGTTTGGAGTGCTGACGTATGCACACGTCGTATCCGACTTCTCTGTCAGAAATGTCTGGGAGAACTCGCATTCGCTGATGCCTCTCGCCTACAAATATTCCGGCGTCTGGGGAAATCACGAAGGATCAATGATGTTATGGTTGCTGATCCTGACTTTCTTCAGCGCTATGGTCGCCACGTTTGGGAGCAACCTCCCCGACACGCTGAGGGCCAACGTGCTGTCCGTGCAGGCATGGATCTCTGCCGCTTTCATCCTCTTCATTCTGTTGACATCGAACCCGTTCATCAGGATCGCAATGCCTCCAGCGGAAGGCCGCGAACTCAATCCCGTGCTGCAGGACGTCGGCCTCGCGATCCATCCGCCCCTTCTGTATTTGGGCTATGTCGGTTTTTCCGTCTGCTTCTCATTTGCCGTGGCAGCTTTGATGGAAGGCCGCATAGATGCTGCGTGGGCACGCTGGGTTAGACCCTGGACACTCGCCGCCTGGACATTCCTCACACTCGGTATCGCGATGGGGTCATACTGGGCCTACTACGAGCTTGGGTGGGGTGGGTGGTGGTTCTGGGATCCAGTCGAGAACGCATCTTTCATGCCGTGGCTGGCTGGGACTGCACTCCTGCATTCCGCGGTGGTCATGGAGAAGCGAGAAGCGCTGAAAATCTGGACCTTACTGTTGGCGATACTGACCTTTTCGTTGTCGTTGCTCGGAACGTTTCTGGTCCGATCCGGTGTGCTTACATCGGTGCATGCCTTTGCAAGCGATCCCACACGAGGGACCTTCATCCTTGTCATTCTCCTGACCTTCGTCGGCGGGTCGCTTTCGTTGTTCGCCTTCCGCGCACCAGGCCTTACTGCTGGGGGTCTCTTCGCGCCCATCTCGAGAGAGGGTGCACTTGTTGTCAACAATCTCATCTTGACGGTCTGCTGTGGCACCGTATTGACCGGAACCCTTTATCCACTGGTTCTGGAAATTCTAACGGGCGACAAGATCTCTGTGGGGGCACCATTCTTCAACATGACGTTCGGATTGCTCATGGTGCCCCTCTTGCTCGCCGTTCCATTCGGCCCGCTCCTCGCCTGGAAGCGCGGTGATCTATTGGGCGTCCTGCAAAGGCTCTATGGGGCGGCGGCACTCGCCTTGCTCTTGGCGTTAGCCATCTTCTATGCCGAGCACCGTGGTCCTGTTCTTTCCGTCCTTGGACTTGCCGCCGGCCTGTTTCTCGTCTTCGGGGCCGTCGCCGATCTCTGGTTTCGTGCGGGCGTGGGCAAGGTCGCGGCACCTGTCGTCCTTCGCAGACTCAAAGGGTTGCCCAGGTCGGCCTTCGGGACGGCACTGGCGCATGCGGGATTGGGGATCACCGTAATCGGCATTGTTGCGGTTTCCACCTTCGCGACGGAACGCATGGTCGAGATGAGACCCGGCGCAACGGTCGAAACGGGCGGGTACACGATTGAGTTTCAAGGCATGAGCGATGCCGCCGGACCAAACTTCAAGGATGACCGCGGAAGCTTCATAGTCCAAGAGGATGGCGAGGACGTTGCAGACGTGTGGTCGTCAAAGCGGGTCTACAATGCCCATCAAATGCCCACGACCGAGGCAGGCATCGTCACTTTCGGTCTCAGTCAGCTCTACATATCCTTGGGCGATTTTACCCATGACGGTGCCATCGTCGTCCGGATTTGGTGGAAACCTTTCATCCTCTGCATCTGGTTTGGGGCAATAGTCATGGCGGTAGGTGGGATTGTATCCCTCAGCGATCGACGCCTGCGCGTCGGTGCTCCGACCCGGAGGGCCAAGCTCGCCAAAGCGACAACGCCGATCGCCGGTCCTCTTGCTTTCCCGTTGCCAGGCGGAGACCCTGAAGGGGTTAGAATATCTTCCAGGTTTGCGCCAGATCAAGGTCTGCCGGGAGCCTTGGGTTAGTATCGAGACAAATGGGCGTCAATCGATGTCCGGACGAGGCGCTGGTCAGCGGCCTCTTGCTCGCACAAAGGAGATATCAAATGCCTGCCGAAATTGACGACGATCTGGTCACACGCACAGGATTCGGCTTTCGCGTTCGGCAAGCGACGCCGAATGACGAGGACACCGTTGCCGAGTTTTTCAAGCACGTTACGCCGGAAGACATGCGCTTCCGGTTCCTCTCAAGCATGAAGGCGTTGTCCCACGAGCGACTTCTCGAGATGACTCGCTCCGACGATCCATTCGTCGTGAATTTCCTGGCGTTGGCTTCGGACAGGACCGTGGTGGCGGTCGCTACGCTTGCAGGCGAAGATCACGATCGCGGAGAGGTGGCTGTCACCATCCGTGATGACTACAAACTCCGAGGCATTGGCTGGGAGATGCTCGCACACATGTGCCGCTACGCCGAACAGCGTGGTTTCAAGAGCATTGAGTCCTTGGAGAGCCGCGAGAACCACGCTGCAATCAACCTTGAGCGGGAAATGAAGTTCAAGGCCTACGACGACGAGGATGATCCCTCCGTCGTCATTCTGAGACGCAATCTCGGCTCGAATCCTCCTTCCGCACTAGCATGAGGCGATCACTTCCATCCTCATAATATGGCATCGGCTCCTCCTCGGATCGACATCTTTTGGTTTAGATCCGCGGCCGATCTGGCACCAGCACGCGGCCTTCGCGACATAAAACCTTTGCGAAGCGATACTCACGCCACAGGAAAAGCCCGCTAGCTTGATCATGATCAAAGACGGCATTCTGCCATGACTGCATAGGTCGATCCCAACAACAGGAGACTACGGCCTTGATGATCGCAGCGCACGACCGCCAAACCCAGAGTGAACAGAAGAACAACGGCGTCGGGCGAACCGGGAAAAAGCGAGTCGGCTCACTGTTGCGAATTTTGCCAATGCTGCGCCGGCACCGTGCTATGTCGATCGGGGCGCTTCTGGCCCTGACGTCTGCGGCCGTCATTTCGTTGGCACTGCCAGTGGCAATCCGTCGTATGGTCGACTACGGGTTTAGCCAATCCGACGCGGCTTTCATGAACCGCTATTTCCTTATGCTGCTGGTGATGGCGCTGGCTTTGGCTCTCGCCAGCGCTTTCCGCTACTTCTTCGTAACGGCCCTCGGGGAACGGATTGTCGCAGACCTGCGCCAGGACCTGTTCCAGCATGTCGTCCGCCTTCCGGCCAGATTCTTCGATGAGAACCATTCGGGAGATATCATCTCGCGGCTGACCTCCGACGCCACCCAGATCAAGTCCGCCGTCACGCTGACGGCTTCGGTCGCGCTTCGCAACTCGCTCCTGTGCATCGGCGGTCTTGCAATGATGTTCGTCACGAGTCCGGGGTTATCGCTCATGGCGATGTTGGCGATACCCCTCATCGTAGCTGCGCTGGTGATGTTTGGACGCTCCGTTCGCGTAAAATCCAGGGTAGCGTTGGATACCCTCGCCGGAGCCTCAGCTTATGCCAGCGAACTCATTGCAGCCAGTCGAACGCTGCAGGCCTTCTGCGGCGAAGACGCTGCGGGGCAGAAATACTGCCGCGAGGTGGAAACCGCCTATGGTAAGGCGAGGGAGGCAGTACGCGCTCGCGCAGTACTAACGGCAATCGCAATCGCCCTCATTTTCGGTAGTGTCGTCGGCGTTCTTTGGATTGGTGCCCACGGCGTGTTCGAAGGAACGATGTCTGCTGGCACACTAAGCCAGTTTCTCCTTTACTCCGTCATCGCCGCGGGCTCGCTCGGCTCGTTGTCTGAGGTCTGGGGCGAACTTACGCAGGCGGCTGGATCGGCGGATCGCGTGTTCGAGCTTCTCGATGAAGTGGGCGAGCACGATGAAACACAGCTTGGCGTTCTTAGCCAGCCGACGAGGGGCGAGATCAAGTTCACCGACGTGCATTTCGCATATCCAGCGGCCCCAGATGTTGAAGTGATCAAGGGTTTTTCGATGTCGGTTGCTCCGGGTGAGACTGTTGCGTTGGTCGGCGCGTCGGGCTCGGGAAAGACAACTCTTCTGTCCCTGCTTCTAGGTTTCTACAGATATCATGCAGGCGGCATCTCCGTTGACGGCCAGGACCTGAGCACACTATCGCTTCGGAGCGTGCGGAGCCAAATCTCGGTCGTTCCGCAGGACGTCACCATCTTCGCAGCGTCAATCCTTGAGAACATTGCTTTCGGTCGCCCTGATGCCACGCGGGAGCAGGTGATCTCGGCTGCTCGCAGGGCCCAGGCCCATGAATTCATTGCCAAGCTCGACCAAGGATATGAGACCGTTGTGGGGGAACGCGGAATGACCCTGTCGGGTGGCCAGAGACAGAGGATAGCGATCGCCCGCGCCTTGCTGAAAGACGCGCCGATCCTGTTGCTAGACGAGGCGACTGCGGCGCTGGACGCCGAGAACGAAGCCTGTGTGCAGGAAGCACTGGACGGACTCGTCGCAAACCGTTCGACGATCGTCATCGCTCACCGACTGGCGACGGTTTTGAAGGCAGATCGCATCCTTGTGGTGGAGGATGGAAGAATAGTGGAAGAGGGCAATCATGCAGCGCTCATGCGCCAAGGCGGGACCTACGCGCGGCTGGCCAAATTGCAGTTCAAGGATTCCGCAGGTGAACATCAAAAAGATGCAGCGTAGTGGCCAGTCCCTGCTGATCTTTTCTTCAGGGGCGGCGTAGTCATAGTCGAAAGCGAAGCATGACTGTCGGGAGACCGATGAATGCGTTTGTTCAGCTAATCTTGAGGCAGATCGCGGTCGGGCCGAACTTCGTCATATGACAATCGTCGCGAGATTACTTGCGTTTAACTCGAAGCGGAGTGATCCTGCTTGCAAGCGACTAAAGACATGCTTCGATTGTCAGAATGCCTCTGCGTGAGCGTTGTTGATAGCGCGTCGGAGATCATCGACGGGACTGCTGCCGCCGGCCATTTTCTTTCCTTCCAGCTCCTTCGGCATCTTCCAGCCCGGATCGATGCCCTCCATGTTGGGCAATTCGTGAGCGATGCCCTTATGGCAGTCAATGCAGGTGGCCTGTCCTGTAAGCAGGTATTGTGTATGAATGTCGGCCGCTCGTTTCGTCTGCTTCTGCAGGTCCATCGCGACCGATGAATGGCAGTTGCGGCATTCAAGGCTGTCGTTGGCCTTCATCCTAGCCCATTCGTGTTGCGCCAGTTCAAGGCGGTGCTCGAGGAACTTGGACCGTGTGTTGATCGTCCCGAACAATTTTCCCCACACCTCCTTCGACGCTTGCATCTTGCGGGCGATCTTGTCTGTCCATTCGTGCGGTACATGACAGTCAGGACAGCTCGCGCGCACTCCGGAACGGTTGGAGAAATGGACGGTGCGCGTCAATTCTTCATACACATTGGACTTCATTTCGTGGCAGGAGGTGCAGAAGTTTTCGGTGTTGGTCACGTCCAAGGCAGTGTTGAACGCCCCCCAGAATAGGACTCCACCAATGAAGCCGCCCAAAGTCAGGAAGCCAAGACCGAGCGTTCCCGCTGGCGTGATCATGATCCGCCAAGCCCAAAGAACAGATTTCTTGATCCAAGCGATCATGCCCTCACTCGCTTCCTGCTGGCTTGAAACCCAGTTCACTCATGTCTTTGAAAGTGCTAGGCACGAGTGGTTGAACGTCGGCCTGCGGAACGTGACATGCCGTGCAGAAATATCGCCGGGGTGAAACGTCGGCGATCATCTGGCCCTCTCGCGTCATGTAATGCGTCACGCTGATCATCGGCGCGCCGGAATCCTGGGTGAATTCCCGCTTGTGGCAGGAAAGGCATCTGTTTGCGTTGACCGAAAGCTCATAGCCGTCGATTGAATGTGGGATGATCGGCGGCTGGTCCGGATAGGCGCGCATCTTGCGTTGGTCATCGGTGACCCATTTCGGCAAGACGGCAGCCGCGCCCGTCTCCATGGCGGGCATCGGGCCCTCAAGCTGGGGAACGGTCTGGGTCGCAACCTGGGCAATCGCCGCCGTCGTGACAAACACCAGTAGCCCAGCGGCGACTGCAATCCATTTGGGCCGCATCAAACGGCAAGCAGAATCTTGACCGCGCATTTTTTGAAATCCGTCTGTTTGGAGATGGGATCGGTGGCGTCGAGAGTGACCTTGTTGATCAACTGGCTGGCGTCGAACCATGGAACGAATATGACACCCGAGGGCATCCGGTTTCGACCGCGAATGTCGATGCGGGTGCGTATCTCTCCGCGTCGCGAAACGATGCGAACTTCCGCGCCCTGATTTATCCCACGCTTTCGGGCGTCGCCGGCGTTCATGAAGCAGCGTGCGCCGGGAAACGCCTTGTAGAGTTCAGGTACTCGCATCGTCATCGACCCGGAATGCCAATGTTCAAGAACGCGCCCTGTCACGAGCCAGAAATCGAACTCCTCGTCGGGTGATTCTGCCGGCGGCTCATACGGCACTGCCAGAATGACTGCCTTGCCGTCCGGCTGCCCGTAGAATTTCACGCCTTCGCCAGGCTTCACATAAGGATCATACCCTTCGCGATAGCGCCACTTTGTCTCCTGTCCATTCACCACAGGCCAACGGAGGCCGCGCACCTCGTGGTAGACGTCATAGGGAGCAAGGTCATGGCCATGTCCTCGGCCGAACGCGGCGTATTCCTCAAACAGACCTTTTTGCACGTAGAAACCGAAATCTTTGGCCTCGTTGTTGTCGTATTCAGCATTGACCTCGCTCAGAGGAAAGCGGTCGACTTCACCGTTGCGGAACAGAACTTCGAATAGCGTCTTACCCTTATAGTCGGGATTGGCATCCAGCATCTCGGCTGGCCAGACGTCGTCGGTGGTGAACCGCTTGGAGAATTCCATCATCTGCCAGAGATCGGAACGCGCTTCGCCCGACGCCTGGACCAATTGATGCCAGACATGCGTCCGCCGTTCGGCATTGCCGTACGCACCTTCCTTCTCCACCCACATGGCAGCCGGCAAGATGAGGTCGGCGCTCATCGCCGTGATCGTCGGATAGGCGTCGGAGACGACGACGAAGTTCTCGGGGTTGCGGTAACCCTGATAGGTCTCATTGCTGTTGTTCGGCGCGGCCTGGACGTTGTTGTTGCATTGTACCCAGTAGAAGTTGAGCTTGCCATCCTTCAGCATCCGGTCCTGCTGCACAGCGTGATATCCGGGCTTTTCCGGGATAACGCCGTGGGGAATGCGCCAGATTTCCTCGGCATGTTTGCGATGCTCGGGATTGGTGACGACCATGTCGGCGGGCAGACGGTGGGCGAAGGTTCCGACCTCGCGTGCCGTACCGCACGCCGAAGGCTGCCCTGTGAGAGAGAACGGACTGTTGCCCGGTTCGGAAATCTTGCCCGTCAAAAGATGCAGGTTGTAGACCATCTGATTGGCCCAGACACCGCGGACATGCTGGTTGAAACCCATGGTCCAGAGCGACATGACCTTGCGCGCCGGATCGGCGTAGAGTTCTGCCAGCTGCTCGAGGAATTCCGGATCAACGCCGGTCATCTCGGCCGTCTTCTTCAGCGTATACTCAGAAACGAATTCCTTGAAGGCTTCGAAATCCATCGGTTCGGTCTTGCCCGGATCGGCCGAATTGGCAGCGTTGACCTCCACCGGATTGTCGGGACGCAGGCCGTATCCGATGTCGGTCGCACCGCGGGCGAATTTGGTGTGTTGCTGGACGAACGTCTCGTTCACGCGCCCGGTCTGAATGATGTGATTGGCGATATAGTTCAGAATGACAAGGTCAGTCCCCGGCTTGAAGACGATCGGGATGTCAGCCAAGTCCATGCTGCGATGGGTGAATGTCGAAAGCACCGCCACGCGCACGTGGGGATGGCCCAGCCGACGATCGGCGACGCGCGTCCACAAGATGGGGTGCATCTCCGCCATGTTCGATCCCCACAGGACAAACGCGTCGGATTCTCGAAGTCATCGTAGCACCCCATCGGCTCGTCCATGCCAAAGGTGCGCATGAAAGCGACAGCGGCCGACGCCATGCAATGGCGGGCGTTGGGATCAAGGTTATTGGAGCGAAAGCCCGCCCGCATCAACTTCGTTGCGGCATAGCCTTCGAAAATGGTCCACTGGCCGGACCCGAACATGCCGACGGCGGTCGGCCCCTTTTCCTTCAGCACACGTTTGGCCTGTTGCGCCATGACATCGAAGGCCTCGTCCCAGCTCACCGGTTCGAATTCGCCCTCCTTGTCGTAGACGCCCGCGCGCTTTCGAAGCAACGGCGTCTTCAACCGATCCTCGCCGTACATGATTTTGGAAAGGAAGTAGCCCTTGATGCAGTTCAGGCCGCGGTTGACCTCCGCCTGCATGTCTCCGTGGGTCGCGACCACCTGGCCCTGCTTGACGCCGACCATTACGCCGCAGCCGGTTCCACAAAATCGGCAGGGTGCCTTCGACCATTTGATCTCAAGCGCGGTGACGCCACCGGGCACAGGCTGTGCGGCGGCAGGAAGCGCTATGCCTGCTGTGGCAGCGGCAATGCCGGCTGCGTGGGCCTTCAGGATTTCACGCCGCGTCAGTTCTCCGGTCATCGGTATGTGCCCCCTCCGTTTCGACATGCTCGAAAACCATGTTCGCGGAAATGACCCCGTCGAGAAGCGAGATCCTCGACAGGCAGTCACCCATCATCCCCGTGCTTGTTCCCTCGATCACCAGAACGATCTTTCCGCCTGCGTGTGCGTGGATTTCGACATTTTCCATCGCGGCAAGTTCCAGCAGGACACTGTCCGTTGCTCGAGGCAACGTAGCGATCACCGCGCTGGAAATGTGATAGGTCAACGGCACTTCAGACATCCGAAAGCTCCAGTTCGCGAGGTTTCGTTGCAATCGCGCCCGCCGGACAGAGCTGGATACAAGAGCCGCAACCGGTGCAGAGCTGCTCGTCAAGTTCAGGAAGAAATGGTCCTCCGAGGCGGGGCCGAAATCGGATTGCATTCTCAGGACAGCTTTCGCCGCACGACTGGCAAGCGACACCCTGCTTTGCAAGGCAAGCATCTGTGACAGTGGCAGTATGCGGGAAGCGATAGACGGCGACCTGCTCGAACACCGGTTCGGGACAAGCCAACCTGCATTCACCGCAAAACGTACAATCGGCCGAGGTGAAGTCGAGCGTCGGCAGGCCATGGATCAACCCGATAATCCCGGTGGGACAGTGCTCCGCGCAGAGGCCACAACCTGTGCAAGCTTGAAGACTTGTCGGAGATGCGCCTGGAGGGCAAATTCCGGTGCTTGTTTTCGCCAAGGACCCAAGAAGCAAAGATCGACGTGAGATGGATTCCGTTCGCATCGTACGGCCTCAATGACTGGGGGGGCCTGGCGGACCGAACACGATCTGCCACATCCAGACTGCAAATCCGTAACTTCCTACGAATCCGACCGCAATGATGGGCCAGATGCCAAACGCAAGGACGAGAAACGTCAAGAACTCAGCCCGCCGCCGCCAGTGTGTATGTTCGGCGGGCAACCGATCTGAGGAAGGCTCTGCCATGTCAGCACCCCTTGTTACCTACGTCACACACCGTCGAGCTATGCCGTAAATGAAATTACACTTGTTATTTAAAATTCATAGTTTTCTTTTCTGGGCGCGACATTGCTTATGATTGCATCATGGTCAGGTTGGAGCGCTGTTATGCTGCGATGCACAAATAATACTTACGGCACGCCGAACGCTAAATGATCAGATAGCTCAATCTCTGCTCTTGCGTTTAGTCCCACCTACGCGGTTCATTGGCATCCACGGAGTGCGTCATTTGCTACAAGTGCCTCTGTCGCGACCGGGAGGCTCGGCAATGCCTTTTCGAAGGTGTCCATGCAGGCGGGTCGAACTGCGTTCCCGACAGCGATCAGATATAAGTCATGGCTCGCTCGACCGACCAGGCGCTCCTGAATGGGCGCACCGTAATTGTATCGAAATTGTCTGCCAAGGCTATGATGCGTCCGGAGAGCGGTATGACCTCTCCGACAGACGACGGGGATATCCTTTGCCATCCCAGCGCTCGTGGTGGGACCACGCCATCTCCGTGGCCTATCGTGCACTGGGGCAGCGAGCCTGAAGTCGTGTCCCTCCTGTTCACCGCATCCTGCGACAAGAGATTGCAGGTGTGAAAAGCTGTTCAAGTAGGGTGATCGCTAGAGGTTTGGCTCTGCACAGCGTCTCATGTCCCGCCGCCGCAGATTTCCAAGGCCTTTTTGGGGGCGGTTATTATTAGTTCTCCCGGTTTTGCCACATTGCCGCAATCAACCGTTGGCGTCCTTGCGTTGGCACAAAGAGCGGTGGCGATTTTGACGTCATGGTCTTTTTGACGTGCAAGGAGAGCATCTTTTTGACACGCATGGAGAGCATGATGTCTATCACCTACAGTGACGAACCAGCGAGGAAGGATGGCGGCGGCGACCTCATTCTCTGGGTCCTCGTCTGGAGCGAACTAGCGGTGTTCGGCATTCTGCTCGGCGCATTCTGGGTGATGTCGATGCTACACCCGGAAAGCTTCTCTGTCGCGAAAATTCACCTTTCGACCAGACTAGCCAGCGTCAACACACTCGTTCTTCTTGCTAGCGGTTGGCAGGCCGCACTGGCCGCGCGTGCCTCCGCCAGCCGGACCGCCCAGAGGGTGAGCTTACTTCTCGCGGCGGCTCTCGGTTTCGTCTTCGCCTACATAAAGCTGGTCGAATATCAAGCGGAGCTCAAATATGCGGGCGACGACACGTTCAGTTCGTTCTTCGAACTTTATTTCATAATCACGGGCTTCCATCTCGTCCATGTCGTCTTCATCGCAGCGCTGTTCGTTCTCGTCGCCCGCAAGCTTGACCGCTCCAACATCGTAATCCTCACGACGATATGGCATGTCATCGATCTCGTTTGGCTTGTGATGTTTCCTCTCATCTACCTCGGATAAAATCATGGCAAAAAAAGCCGCTCCGGAACTGTTCGCCAGCTCGCACTGGATAATCATCATGGGCATCGTCGCCGCGCTCGTGACGTCGCAGTGGCATCAGGAAACCCTTCCAACCGTCGCGTTGATCGCTGTCCTCTGCCTGACCGTTCTTAAAGCAAGATTGGTCATCCTGGACTTCATGAGCCTGCGCGGAAGCAGACCAGTGTTGGTAGCGGCCCTCTTGGCTTGGCCTGTGTTTTTCACTTCCGCAGTTGCGATCAAAGCAGCAGCCGGGCTTTGAGCCGAATGCAGCAGGCATCGCCCTGACCCGGCGTGCCTGCGTACCATTGGGCAGGGCTACCGCATAATGCGGTTTTATTTGTCCAAAGACAAAGAACTAGGCTCCGGACTCGTTCACTAATCGCCCATTGAATCCCGCTGGCTGCGTTTGCGCGCCGGCGGCGACGGTCAAGGGGAAACTGAATGGCTGACTACCTGACAAAGAATGGAGCACGGAATGTTTTCTACGGCGGCTCCGCATTCTTCTTCGCAATCTTCTTAGGACTGACCGCGCATAGCGCTTATTACATGCGCACGACATCAACGGATGAAACCACGCTGACGGACTCCGTCGCCCGCGGTAAACATGTGTGGGAAAAGAACTCCTGCATTAACTGCCATACCCTTTTGGGCGAAGGCGCCTACTACGCTCCTGAAGTCGGCAATGTCTGGACGAGATGGGGCGGGCAGCAAGACCCGGCAACAGCCCGCGAGAGCCTCAAAGGATGGATGGCTGCACAGCCATCGGGGATCGAGGGGCGTCGCCAAATGCCCCAGTTCAATCTCACCGATCAAGAACTCGATGACCTCGCGGATTTCCTTGAGTGGACCAGCAAGATCAAGACCCAGAAATGGCCGCCGAACGACGCTGGCTAATGAAACTGGAAAGGAACAACCAAAATGAAATATCAAACCCAAAGGGTCGCGATGCTGTATTTTTACGGCGCGCTCGGCCTTTTCCTTGCCCAGGTGCTGTTCGGCGTTCTCGCAGGGACCGTCTACGCGCTGCCAAATACACTGTCGGTGATTTTGCCCTTTAACATCATCCGAATGATCCATACGAATGCCCTGATCGTCTGGCTGTTGATGGGTTTCATGGGGGCCACCTATTATCTCCTCCCGGAGGAGGCGGAAACCGAACTCTTCAGCACGAAGATCGCCATCGTTCAGTTTTGGCTATTCCTCTCCGCAGCCGCGATCGCCGTCATAGGATACCTGTTCCATTATCATGAGGGGCGCGAGTTCCTGGAGCAGCCATTCATCATCAAGGTCGGGATCGTCGTCGTCGCTCTAATGTTCCTGTTTAACATTACCTTGACGACGTTGAAGGGCCGCAAGACGGTCGTCACCAACATCCTTATTTTTGGACTGTGGGGCGTAGCGATTTTCTTCCTTTTCGCCTTCTACAATCCCGTGAACCTTGCGCTTGATAAGATGTTCTGGTGGTTCGTCGTCCACCTTTGGGTCGAAGGTGTCTGGGAACTAATAATGGCGTCGGTTTTGGCATTCTTGATGATCAAGCTGAATGGCATCGATCGGGAGGTCGTGGAGAAATGGCTCTACGTCATCGTCGGCCTTGCATTGTTCTCAGGTATTCTCGGAACGGGCCATCACTTCTACTGGATCGGCGCGCCGGGCTATTGGCAGTGGATCGGTTCCATCTTCTCGACCCTTGAGGTCGCTCCCTTCGCCACGATGGTCGCGTTCACCTTTATCATGTCGCGGAAAGCAGGACGAAATCACCCGAACCGAGCAGCGCTGCTTTGGTCAAAGGGCTGCTCGGTCATGGCGTTTTTCGGGGCTGGCGTATGGGGTTTCATGCACACACTATCTTCTGTGAATTACTATACCCACGGAACGCAATTGACCGCGGCGCACGGCCATCTCGCCTTCTTCGGTGCCTATGTGATGCTGAACCTGGCACTTATGGCCTACGCGGTTCCTGAATTGCTTGGCCGCGCGCCGTACAATCAGAAGCTTTCGATCGCCAGCTTCTGGATCATGTGCACTGCGATGACCGTCATGACCTTCGCGCTGACAGCCGCCGGAGCCGTACAGGTCTACTATCAGCGCGTCCTGGGCGATGCATTCATGGACGTGCAGGACCAGCTCGCGGTCTTTTACTGGATCAGACTTGGTTCGGGCGTCTTCGTGCTGATCGCTACGCTCATGTTCCTGTGGGCTCTCTTCGTACCGGGGCGGGCTTCTGTGCGGAATCCTTCCCTGGTTGCCCAGGCTGCGGAGTGAAATATTGCTGCTCCGGCAACGGCCGGGGCAGCCTCATCTCTGAACTTTGAGGAAGACGCTGATGAATATGCTTTCCCCCGCAAAGAATGAGGCCGAGGTCTTTATTCCGAGCTACCTACCCAAGTCGAATGAATGCCGCCTCTTCGAATTGGCATGGACGCGACAGCTTCCACTTCTTCTCAAGGGACCGACAGGGTGCGGGAAGACCCGTTTCGTTAACCATATGGCGGCCAGTCTTGGGCTTCCGCTTACCACAGTTTCTTGCCACGACGATCTTGCAGCCGCCGATTTGACGGGTCGCTATCTCTTGAAGGGTGGCGATACCGTGTGGGTGGACGGTCCTTTGACGAGATCAGTTCGCGAAGGCGGCATCTGCTATCTCGACGAAATTGTCGAGGCTCGCAAGGATGTCGCCGTTGTGCTGCATCCGCTTACCGACGATAGACGAATCCTTCCTTTGGAACGGACGGGGGAAACGCTGGTCGCGCCTCCGGGGTTCATGCTCGTCGTTTCCTACAACCCCGGATACCAGAACATCCTAAAGGCACTCAAGCCTTCAACTAAACAGCGGTTCGTAGCCATTGAATTCGGGTTCCTGCCACGTAACCAGGAGATCGTCATCGTCGCCACGGAAAGCGGTCTGGACGAAGCGAGGGTGGCACCGCTTGTGGATCTTGCGCATCGCTTCAGAGCTCTCAAGGGCAGTGACGTTGAGGAAGAAGTCTCCACCCGTCTGCTCGTCTATTGTGCGGCACTGATCGATAGCGGCATGGCGGCGCGGGAAGCTGTCCTTGCCGCCATGATTGAGCCGTTGACCGACGATCCTGATGTCAGGTCCGCCCTGATCGAAGTTGCCAAAGCTGTAATCGTGTGAGGTTGCCGTGCTAGATTTTCTGGAACTGGAGGAAACCGTTGGCAAGGCTTGGCACCGGTTAGTCGGGTCGACGTCAAGCCTGCCGCGTTATCGCGACCAAGCAGTCACATTCGAGGAGCTCAAACCAATCCTTGGGTCATGTTTTCGAGGGTTCGGCGGCGAATCAACGGTCCAAGTGTCTCCGGCTCACGCCCGCACGTCATCACACCGCCTTCGGCTTCGGCAGCTTGTCGGTCTAGGCCAGGAGAGGGTTGCAAGAGCGAGCCGGGACTTTGGTGCGGTCATGCTCCCGCCAGTCATCGATATCTACCCAGACCGTAGCCTAAACCGCGATCTCTATATATGGCTTGCAGCCATGATGGCCGTAATGCCGCTGGCATCTCCGCAGCATCAGGATCTGCTACGCCGCGACGTCGAAAATATCAAAGGGACAAAGAAAACCGTAAGGAAGGTTCTTCACCGTTTTCCGGGCCTGCGCGCCCGCTATGGCGCACTATGCGAAGCGACGCTCGCATCTCGAACCCGTAGCATCTTGCCTCCGGTAGAGCGTCTCGTGGAGAGCGAGATCCTTGCGCTTCTTGCCGAGGGAGCTTGTCACAGGGACGATCGCATCAAGGCCATTTTTCCGGCGGTCGCGCCGCCGGGTTATCAACCAATGATGGCCGTGCCGCTTTGGCCTGAGTTTGAGGTTAGGAGAGAGGCCCCGTCTTCGTTGAAAGACGAGGAACCCCAGACCGATGCCGCCTCGGCGTCGGAAACGACGAAGCGGTTCAGAGGCGAGCGCGATGAAGACGACGCTGGGCGGAGCGATAGAAGTCCCTTTATATTGAACAGATTCGAAAAAATTCTTGCCATGGCCGACATGGTCAATGTGGATCGCCCCACCGACGATCAGCAGGATAGTGACGAAAAGGCCGCCGATGATCTCGACGAAGTGAAGTTGGGTCAAAAGAAGGAAAGGCCATCGGCCAAGTTTCGTTTCGACCTTGACCTGCCGCCGGAGGCGGTGGATCCGGCTTCTATCGATGCCGCACTCACATATCCGGAATGGAATTACCGTAAGGGCTGTTACATGCCTTCCTATTGCAGCGTGTTTGCCTCGGATGCTCCCGCATCAATTGCTGCGGAATGGCAGACCGAGCATACACAAAGTCTCGTTCGCAAGGTGCGACGGCAATTCGAGGCGCTGCGGCCCGGACGGGAAATTCTGCGTTCACAACTAGACGGCAATGACCTCGACCTCGATGCAGTCGTGCGTATGCGTGCCGATCTTGCAGCGGGCGGGGAAGGAAGCGACAGGTTACATCTTCTTAGCAGACCCCAGGCGAACGATCTTGCGGTGACCATCCTCGTAGACGTTTCGCTTTCGACCGATGCCTGGCTAGACAACCGACGGGTCTTGGATGTCGAGAAAGAGGCGCTGCTGGTACTGGCGCACGGTCTTTCCGCTTGCGGTACCAACCATTCCATCCTGACGTTCACTAGTCGCCGCCGCTCCTGGGTGCGCGTCGAAACTGTCAAGGACTTTGGCGAGCGAATGAACGAACGGGTGGAGAGCCGGATCGCAGGTCTCAAGCCTGGCTACTACACTCGTCTTGGAGCGGCCATACGGCATTCCACCCAAGCGCTGGCGAAGCAGCCTAATCGAAAGCGGCTTCTGCTTATCCTTACCGACGGCAAGCCAAACGATGTCGATCACTATGAGGGACGCTTCGCGCTGGAAGACAGCAGGCATGCCGTTAGCGACGCCCGGAAGGCGGGGGTCAATGTGTTCGCAGTCACCGTGGACAAAGACGCCAGAAGCTATCTGCCGAGCATGTTTGGCCGGAACGGTTTCGCTCTTGTAGGAAATGTTTCCAAGCTACCAAGTGCACTGCCGTCCATATATCGTGGCCTGACAGGCTAGATAAAAGCCTAGCCCGCGACAAAAACCCGGCAAGCGGCGGCTTGCCGGGTTTTTGCCATCCCGTTCGGATCTATTGATGGCAGGGATTGTGGGGTGAGATGCTTGACGGTGTCAGCAGCCTTTGTCGCGCAGTAAAGTCGGCGGCGAGCGCACCATCAATATTGGTCCCGGCCGCCGTTCGTCTGTGCTCCCTGTAGATTGGACCCCTAAGCGGCCTTGCTAAAGCCTCGGCCCGCGTTTTCGAAATAGGCATCGAAAGCCGACGCGACGGCACGGATCATGAAGCGGCTACGCTCGCTCACGAGTAACTTTCCGGCCTCCAGCGTGGCAACGCCGTCGTCTATTAGTTCCGCCAACCTTGTATTTCCGTCCCACAGGAGAGTTGGATCAAAACCATGGGATGCCGCGATCTGTTCGAGGTCCGCACCGAAATCGCACATTAATCGCTCGATCACGTCAGCGCGCAGTCGATCTTCGGACGTTAGTGCGTATCCCTTCGCTGTCGCCAGTCCGCCATCTGCGATGCGCCGGGCGTAGAGACCGAGTGGCACTTCGTTCTGGACATAACCTTGAGCGAAACGGCCGATTGAGGATGCGCCAAAGCCGATCAAGGCTCGGCATTCGTCTGTCGTATATCCCTGAAAGTTTCTGTGCAGGCGGCCGTTAATTGACGCAGTCGCCAGATCATCTTCCGGGAGCGCGAAATGGTCGAGGCCGATCTGTTTATACCCAGCGCTCACCAGTGTCTCCGAAATAGCCTCAGCCTGTTGGTTTCGTTCGTACGCACCCGCCAGAGCATTCTCATCGATCAGCCTTTGGTGTTTCTTGAAGCCGGGGACGTGCGCATAGCCGAACACGGCGAAGCGGTCGGGTCGCATCTTGATAGCCCGCTCCACCGTGTCGATGCATGATCTGACATCTTGGAAGGGCAATCCGTAGATGAGATCAAAATTGATCGCGTTTATGCCATTAGCCCTCAGGCTTCCAACGGTCGCGGCGGTAGTTTCCTCGGATTGTATTCGGTTTATAGCTTTCTGGACGACCGGATCGAAGCTCTGAACGCCGAGGCTGGCTCGGGTGACGCCCGTTTGACCCAAAGCCTCTGCCATTTCAACGGTGAGGGTTCTCGGATCGATCTCCACTGCAATACGGGCGGCGGGACCGATGGCGAAGTTCGAACTAAGGACACCCATCAGTGCGATGAATTCTTCGGGCTTCACGATGGTTGGCGTGCCGCCGCCAAAATGGATTTCGCCGACGTTGAGCTTGTCCTGTCGTGCTTCGCCCACAGAGGCGATCTCTCTTTGTAGCACATCAAGATAGTCGAGGATCGGTTGGTCGCGCTCACTGATCGTGGTGTGACAGCCGCAATACCAGCACATCGATCGACAAAAAGGGATGTGGAGGTAGAGAGAGGTACTCTCTTCCGACGGCACCGCATTGATCCATTCCGCGCATTCGGTTGGGCCGACTTTCGGAGAGAAGACAGGGGCCGTCGGGTAGCTCGTGTAGCGCGGCAGACGGGTTTCGCCGTACTTCTCGATCAGTGTCTTGGTCATCGGATGCTCCATCATGTCGATATCTCCTCCCTCAACGCATAGGCGCATGACGAAACGGCGTCTTTGATCCATCGCAAGTGATCGCCTTCAAAAACGTGAGAGAATGTTTGCTAAGGAACAAAGTTGGCTATGGGGCGGCGGCATATGTTGCTTTCCAGGGGCGGTGATCAGTTGCCCCGACCAACCTCGAACACGGAAAAGCGACATGACCGAATTGCAAACCCCGCCTCTCATCGACGTCCGAACCATTTCTCCGCAGTATCGGCACAATGCGATCTTCGGCGTCTTGCAGACACTTGAGTCTGGAAGCGCCATGCATGTGACGAGTGATCACGACCCGAGACCGCTCCACATGCAGATTCAGTCCCGATATCCTGACGAGTTCGACTGGGCCTATCTCGAATCTGGTCCGGAAGTATGGCGCGTTGAAATCAAGCGGCTAGACAGCTCCTGTTGCGGCGGCTGTTGCGGCAACTGAGCCAATTTCCCAAACAGGAGTAATGCCATGATCGGAGGGGCGATTTCACGTTGGACGATGTCTTATTTCGCCGCGGCGCTGGCATCGCTCCTGATAGGGACTATACTTTTGACGGCCGGATTTGGAAATCCTATCGGAGCGCTGGGTGATCCGGATACTCTAATTGTCGTACACCTGCTCGTGATTGGCTGGCTTGCGTTGCTGTTCTGCGGCGCGCTGCTGCAGTTTGTGCCTGTTCTTGTGGCAAAACCATTGCGGGCGGCATGGGTCGCCGCCCCTGCGTTGGCAACAATCCTGGTAGGGTTAGCCTGCTTGATCTCAGGCTTCCTTGCAATGGGAGGCCGCGTGACCGCTGCTCCAGGGGTTCTGCCGTGCGGGGCCTTGTTGCTAGTGATAGGCTTCGGGGCACTGACCGTGTCATTTTTGGCCACGCTTGCTTCGGCGCGCCCTTTGAGCGTTCCCAGTAGACTTGTTATTCTAGGCCTCGGATCGCTCGCATTAACTGTCGTGATGGGGTCGGCATTCGCCACAACTTTATCGGGTCTCGTGGATGCTCCGACCTTCGCAACGCTCTTGGAGATCGGAATACCCTTTCATGCGGGATTTGGCTTGTTCGGCTGGATGACGCTGACCGCGATCGGTGTTAGCTACCGCCTATTCACAATGTTCATGCTGGCTCCCGAAGGTGGCCCTGCTGCTGGTCGCCCTGCTTTGTGGCTCGGTATGGCGGCAGTTGTTTTCTTGGTCATCTCCTTATTACTCGACATTATGGCATCCCCGGCATTCAGCTACACGCTTGTGGTCGCTATTGCTTTGACGTTGACCGTCGTGGCGGTTTACCTCCGAGACGTCTTCACGATCTATCGCGCGCGACGACGGAAAGTTTTGGAACTCAACACCAGCGCAAGCGGCATTGCACTGGTGTTTCTCCTCGCAGGCGTTTTGACTACCACAGTCACATTCTTCCTCGAAGAACCTCAACCTTTGGTCGCTTCGGCCTTTCACCTCATGGTTTTTGGCTGGCTCTCGGGACTGGGGCTAGGCCAGCTCTATAAAATCGTCCCTTTTTTGACTTGGCTGGAATGTTACGGCCCCGTCATGGGGAAGCGGCCTGTTCCTCGCGTTCAAGACCTCGTAAACGAAGCTAGAGCAAGCACGTGGTTTTGGATCTATTTTTTCTCCGTGGCAGCGGGCGCAGTTTGCCTAGCCCTAAGTCTTGCAAACATGTTCAGGGTGGCCAGCGCGTATCAAACGCTGGCGATTATTGGTCTGGTCTACGAATATGTCCAGGCGCGTCGCCTTGCATGCGCCAACCCGGCGATACGACTGCCCGCCGGAGCGGTCAGGCCCCATCTCATCATTTCAACAATTCAACGAGGAAGCTCCCAATGACACAATTCGCAGAACTCGATGTCCGGCCAATCTTGCGAGACGGTGGCGAACCTTTCCAAGCCATCATGTCAGCAGTGCGTGGCCTTGCTCCAGGTCAAGGCTTAAAGCTATTCGCAACCTTCCGCCCGCAACCGTTGTTTGCGGTCATGGCAGGGCAGGGGTTCGATCATGAGGTTTTGGTAATCGAGGGCGGTGACTTTGAAGTGAGGTTCACACCAAAGCAGGAGGTGGTTGTGATCTCTGACGGAGCGATTTCACCTGAGGTGTGGGCGGATCCGACGCTGGAACTCGACCTATCGGATTTGCCGCCGCCTGAGCCAATGGTGAGGATTCTTTCCGAGGTTGAGAAAATGTCAGAGGGCCAGGTCTTATTCGCACTACTCGCACGTGAGCCGCTATTCCTTTATCCGGAACTCACGAAACGCGGTCACCAGTGGGCCGGCAATTTCGATGAGGAGGGCGCAACCTTTCGGCTGATGATCCGGGCAGGGGGCGCCCAATGACAACGGTTACCGCAGATTTCGAAGACACGATAAGGAATGCTCTTCGCATTGTCATCGATCCCGAGATCGGACGCAGCGTGGTCGATATCGGGCTCATCTACAAAATCGCAAGGCAGGAAGGCGGTGCGATTTTGATCGACATGACGACCACGACTAAAGGCTGTCCAGCGGCAGGGTATCTTGTCGATGCTGTCCGGGAGTGCGCGCTCGACACAGGCATTTCGCAGATCGTCGAAGTGCGTCTGGTGTACGAGCCAGGGTGGTCGCCGGACCTGATGGTCGAATGATAGTCCGTGAATAGGAGCCCACTTCGCGCTTGGCGGCGAACATACTACTGTCAATCTCGGATGAACTGGGCCAGTGGGTCCGACGGTCTGTCCGTGACCGTTTTGGAGGTATCTACTTTCAATCGTCAGGTTGAACGACACGCTCGATGTCGGGGAACGCCAGACCGTCAGCCGGGTCGAGGAGATCCGACAATGACGGCTTGACCATCTTCTTCATCGACCAAACGCACATGACACCGTAGAGGATGAACGCCTTATGATAATCTTTCGCCTCGTTCACCTTTGATCACATCAAAAATAATGGATGCCATACTTTTCGTAATTGCTGTTTGCCGTGGCAAGAAGTCACCGTCGTCAAGCGACGGGCCTTCGAGCGACCACGCCCCTCGCTCCCGCAATATTCTCAGTCACAATCCGGACTGCCTCGCAAGCCATCTCGGTTTCGAATTCCCCCGTCACCATCACCATCGCATTTTGGACGTCGACATCCACCCTGTCGCTGCCAAAACCCAACTCGACTTGGAGCCGGGTCACAACCGCCAAACGCAGCGCTTCGTCACCAGGCGCGATGGTGTCTGGTCTGACGGATACGGCTTTCATGATGTCTCGACGGCTGACGATGCCTGCCAGCTTGCCGTTCGCAAGGATAGGAATTCGCTTGATGTTGTGACGTCGCATCAACGATGCGATTTCCGCCAGCGTCGTTTCCGGAGCGGCGGTGACCACGTTTACTGTCATGCAATCCTGGACCGCTTGCCCATGTTGTTTGACATAGGTTTCGAAGAACGCAGCATCCGTTTGTGATACGTCCGTTTTTCGACCCGGGCGGAAGTCATGGCGGGTTAGCAAGTCGCCCTCAGTTATGATCCCACAGATAACTCCTGCGTCGTCGAGCACAGGTAGACCGCTAACATTTCGATCCAGCATAAGTCGTATCGCACGCTCAAGGCTTGCTCCAACATTCACACATGCCATGTCGACAGTCATCAAATCTTCGGCAAACATAGTGGGTCTCCTTCGCGCCTATAGTAACTATGATCCTATCGGATCGCGCCGTGCATCGACTTGATCTATCGCAAAAGTGGAGCGGCACATGATCGTCGGTCTTGGAACAGGCCAATCGATACTCGCGGGCTTCCAACTGGCGCGGCGCAAGTGTCGATCCTCTACGCCTTCCGACGAGCGCTTACGAGCATCGGCCCATACTCAACCAGATATAGGGCAAATGCGCCAATCCAGCAGATCGCCGAAACTGCATAAATCGTCATTGTGCCGCTTTGGAAGACGCCTGTCAGGGGGCGAACGACTGCGCATGAAAAGATGAATAGGTAGGATAGGTTCGTCATCCAGCTCGATGCCAACGCGCGGCCCGTATGACCGCGCGTCGCCCGCGTCATCACCGCCAGCATCATCCCCGCCACAGTGCCGACGTTGATCACATGCAGTGTTGCGACCTGATCGAACAAACCGAGCGCGGAGAGACCAATGCCAGCGAAACCGATCGGCACGAACAGATACCCCACGTGCAGCACTGCGACGAGGGTTTCTGACTTGGTCGTCCAGCCTTTCCACCGCACAAGGCGCGCCATTTGCATCCCGGCCGCCATGAAGGCCCACAACGCGGTCCAAATTTCAGCGGGTGTGAAAACCCACTGGGCAAGCGCAACGATACCGACAAGAATCGCGGCGGCGTCGAAGCTGTTATATGTCACGGGGAAATCCGTGCGGCCTCGCTTGTTCAGCCAGTTGTGCGTGAAGCTTGGGATCATCCTGCCACCGATCACAGTCACAAGAACCACGTAAGCCGATATCGCCAGACGGGCTCCCAAATCGGCGTGACCTTCCACCATGACCTCGTAGTGGAAATAGAAGTTTGCCAGCGATAGTGCCACCAACCCGCCGACGACCTTGAGGTCTCTCCACTTCTTTCCAGCGATAACTTCGCGCGCGCAGATGAACAGGAGTGTCGGCATGAAAAGGCTGTCAACGAATACCGCAAACCACGGATGTATGAGGTCGGTCACAAGAAGTGCGACGCGCCCGCAGAGCCATAGGTGGAACAAAATTGCTAGCGGCCAGCCGGAAACGGGGAGGCGGCCTGTCCAGTTAGGAACAGCGGTAAGCAGGAAACCTGCAAGGATGGCGGAGGAGAAGCCAAATATCATTTCATGGGCGTGCCACGAATGAGATCCATACAACCCCCCTATGTCGATGATTCCCGAAACTGTCGCGATCCATAGGGCCATCGCGATGATAGCCCATGCGGCTCCTCCAAGAAAGAACGGTCGAAAACCGTATGAGAACAGCACCGGCCCCGTCCGAGATAGGCCCCGTGGAATCCCGTGCGTCCTCGGCGGGTCGGTTTCGGTGATAGACATACGGCGATCCTCATTTGTATCTGCATGAAGACATATCGTCTGCTGACTATCTTCTCTTTGCGCGAAGACAAGCTGAGTGTGTTTAAAAGTATTTCCTTTGTGCCACATCAAAGATCAACTGCGGGACTGAACGTACAAGGATTGGGACAGAGCGAAACATCTCCGCTCTCTTATTAGGAGAAGATTGATGAACAGCCAGTTTCAGATGACAAGACGCTCGATTTTGGCAGGTGCCGCATTCGCCGGAGCCGTCGCTCCGATTGTCACTGCCGTAACCGCCCGCGCTGATAACCACGCCGCGCCAGCAAAGATGGCTCCGGCCGACTTGTCAAAATTTCCGCGTACCAAGGTCACCCTGGTGAAGCCTCCCTTCGTGCACGAGCACACCCAAAAGGCGGTTGGAGGCCCCAAGGTCGTCGAGTTTACGCTGACGATCAAGGAACAGAAGATGATTCTGGATGATGCTGGTACCGAGGTCAACGCCATGACCTTCGACGGCTCGGTTCCGGGTCCGATGATGGTAGTCCATCAAGATGATTACGTTGAGCTTACGCTGATCAATCCGGACACCAATGAACTCCAGCATAACATCGACTTCCATGCAGCAACGGGCGGTCTTGGCGGCGGTGCTCTAACTGTCGTCAATCCCGGCGAGAGAACTGTTCTTCGCTTTAAGGCGACGAAGGCCGGCGTATTCGTTTATCATTGCGCACCTCCAGGAATGGTGCCGTGGCATGTGACCTCGGGCATGAATGGTGCGATCATGGTCCTACCGCGTGACGGATTGAAGGATGGCCACGGCAACGAACTCACATACGACCGCGTCTATTATGTTGGCGAACAGGACTTCTACGTTCCGAAGGACGCTGACGGAACTTACAAGAAGTACGAGACCGCTGGCGACGCCTATGACGATGTGCTGAAAGTCATGCGCACTCTGACGCCCAGTCACATTGTTTTCAATGGCGCTGTTGGCGCGCTGACAGGGGACAACGCCCTAAAGGCGGCGGTGGGTGAGAGCGTGCTCATCGTTCATTCGCAGGCCAACCGCGATACGCGTCCTCACCTTATCGGTGGGCATGGGAATTTTGTCTGGGCGACTGGAAAATTTCATAACGCCCCTGACATCGACCAGGAGACGTGGTTCATTCCGGGCGGCACAGCGGGCGCAGCCTTCTACACCTTCGAGCAACCCGGCATCTACGCCTATGTAAACCACAACCTCATTGAAGCGTTCGAACTCGGCGCAGCCGCTCACTTCACCGTGACCGGAGACTGGAACGACGATCTGATGACGTCAGTCGTCGCTCCGGCGGGACTTTAACCCTTCGCGCAAGGTGGCTCCCGATAGTCGGGGGCCATATTTTTCTCACACTGGCGTTAAACCTCTCTGGAATTCAGTGCAACACGGTGGGAAAGAGTGCGAGTCTTTGGGTCTGAGAGCCTGAGACTTCGACGGGATCTCGATGCACCGTCCAAATCTATGAATTTCTCGACGCCGCCAGGGATCGCCTCCCATTTACTGACACCCGACGGGCTTTCGCCGTCGGGGATCATCTGAACCCAATATATGCGACTGCCAATTGATAAATGCTTGCCCACACCGCGATCTTGGCTGGAGTGGGAACCGAAGCATCTCGGCGTTCACCCGGTCAAGCTTCGGAACTTCGAAACCCAGGCCGCGCCCTCACGCTGGTGGTGAAATCCATTCGAGAACGGTACATCCAGATACACCTTGGAAAGGCGTTCGAGCGCGTGTGCTGGTTCAGTCGCCTCGGTGATGACGTCATGGTATATCTGTGCCACTGCCACCATGTCACAGTTCTGAGGCGATAGCCGCAGACCTGTGATTTTCTGTTGGATCATTTCCGGAATTTCGAAAAGCAGCGCTTGGCAGGTGTGCGAGACGGTTTGCACCCCATTCAGAGTGAGAAAAGACTGGCCCGTGAGCGTCCGAAGTGAAAGACCGTCCGGTTCGTCTCCACAAACGAATTTGCAATTGTCCTTTATGTTGCCTTTCGCTCGCGCATGAGCGCAGCGGGCCGAGATGGCCAGCGGAATGCGGCCGAAAGCGAAGACTTCGAAATCACTGTCGGGCAGGGCAGACACGATATCGTAGACAGACTTGGAAGGCAGTTCTGGCGGCAGACAGATGCTTGTTGCGCCACGGTCGACCAGCAAGCGCGCAGTCGCGCCGTTGTAGACGTTGACCAGCGGCCCTACACTGTGTGGCTTTCCCGCAAGCAAGTGGAGTGCGGAAAGGTCGTTCGCCTCAACGACGTACTCCTCCTGTTGCGCGAGGCTCCGGACCAGTTGCGCCTCCCTGTCCAGCGTGACCAACGCCAGACTTGAAAGAACAACCTCCTTGCCAGATGACGTCAGACGTTCGATTACATCCACGACGTGGGGTTCCATAAAGTGCATTCGTTTCGAACAAACCGTTTCACCGATGACAACACGGTCAATCTGGGCTTCATCCGCAATCCTGAAATAAAAGTCGCGCCATTTCGCTTCGTCCCAAAGGAAATAGAGTGGACCAAGGGTCAGCCTGGTGCTGGTACGCATGTTTATCTCCATTTCTTGTCGAGTGCGCCGGACGTCGTCTTCTGCCCCTCGCTCAGGCTCGAGAGAACCTTCAACAACTGGGATCTTTCGTCAGCCGTAGCCGTCAACGCCATTTTCATTGTGGAAACGACCTGTGCGACGTATGCTTTCCCACGTTGACGTCCTTCAATTTTCAACGCGACAACGCCTGCGTCCCTAAGAGCGTCGATGTGGCCAAGAACGTCCAGGGAGACGGGGTCTTCAAACGCGTAGGCGTCATCCTTATCCACCGTGAAGCGCCCCTTGCACAGTGTGGGATAGCCAGCCGCCTGCCCTTCCTCAAAGCGGTTGATCACATAGTCGCCTAGTTCCGAGACCATGGTTCCGGCTTCCTGCCGATATTTGACGTGACTTGCTGGAGAACATACTCCGTTCATGTTGGGCGACTTGCCTGTAGCGTACGAGGAGAGCGAGCAACGCCCCTCGGCCATGACGCAAAGGCCACCGAAAGCAAAGACCTCGAGTTCGCACTTGACCCTGCGCGCCAGCTTCGTGATTTCCGCTATGGTGAGTATCCGGGGTAGCACGACCCGTTTGGCAGCGAATGCCTCAACGAGAAATGCGATTGCATCAACGTTTGAAGCAGAGGCCTGGACGGACACATGAATCCTTTGTTTCGGGTACCGTTCGGCAACGTAGGCCATAAGACCAATGTCGGCCAATATAAGGGCGTCAGCGCCGAGCCGAACGGCGTCGTCGGCAGCCTGATACCAGAGACGTTCGTCGCCTGCTCTCATGAAAGTATTGAGCGCGACGAATGTCTTCACTCCTTTCGGTTTCGCCATGCGTAACGCCTGCGACAGCTCCTCGCGGCTGAAATTCAATCCAGGAAAATTGCGGGCGTTCGTCTCATCCCGGAAGCCACAATAGACCGCATCTGCGCCTGCGGACACTGCCTCCGCAAACGCTGCCGGCGTTCCGGCAGGACAGATCAGTTCCATCCGGGTTCTCCTTTCGAAGGCATGAGGTGCGTCAGCAATGCCTGAGCGAAGGGACGTAGCGGACTGTGCTTGCCAATGACTTCATCCACAAGGTTGATGTCGGCGTCGTCCAGCGCATTGCGAAGAGCCAGTACGGCTTCCATGTCGCCCATGATGGTGATGGCTCTCGAGAAAAAAAGCGTGTCGCCATCGAAGTCGCCGGTCAGAAGTCCGAGTAAATCTCCGAGCGACCCCTCGACCGTCGCGTCGGCAACATGCTGCGAGTGCCGCCTCACAACGGTTACCGATTTGGCGGAAGGTTGCACCAGGAACCTGAGTGGCACATCAGTCGGCGAAAAGCAGAACTTTGCCTTTCCGTGTTCCCCCAGACGCTCGAACAAATTGGGGTGTGTGGCCAATATTCGCGCGAGCATCGCTCGGACTGCAATCTGAATCACCGACAAGGGTGTGACGATGATGGGAAATTCGAGCATGGAAAGAATCTTCATTGCTGACCTGAATGTGAGGTGAGCTTTCAGGGTAGGGGCGTCGAATGTTCGAGAGTTTGTGCTGGCGCAAAGAAGAAAAGGGTTTTCGACGTCAGATGAATCCATGAGATCACCTTCAGCCCCCCATTGCTTCACGTGCCTGCAATCGTTCCTTGCTGAACTGGAACGCCAAGGCGACCTTCGACGTATCTCGCGGCCTGTTTCGCTGGTCCATGAAATAACCGAAATACACCGGAGGGTGCTGGCCGCTGGCGGTCCAGCGCTCGTTTTCGAGAACCCGTTGCAAGCAGATGGCACTCGCTGTCAAATTCCCGTCGTTGCAAATTTATTCGGGACTCGTCGCAGGATCGAAATGGGACTTGGTCTGGTCGAGGGAGGAATAGGCGACCTTGCCGCGAACCTTGCAGAGTTGAGGAGTCCCAGTCCCCCTACATCGCTTCGGGACGCGTTTTCGAAAGTACCACATGTTAAGGCGGCCATGAACATGCGCAGCAAGCGGGTGGGCCGACCAGCTTGTCAGCAGCAGGTCTTCTCGGGGAGCGAGATCGACCTTAACATGCTGCCGATACAGACTTGTTGGCCCGGCGAACCTGCGCCGCTCGTAACGTGGCCGATGGTTATCACTGCGTCGCCAGACTTCGGCGACATCAATGTCGGAATATACCGGTTGCAGAAGCTTGGGCACGACAGGTTGATTATCAGGTGGCTCGCGCACCGCGGGGGCGCTCAGCATCATCGGATGTGGCAGGCGACGGGTCGCGACATGCCTATTGCGATCGCGATCGGGGCAGACCCCGCAGCCATCCTTGCGGCGGTCATGCCCTTGCCTCAAGGGATGAGCGAGCTGGATTTTTCCGGGATGCTGCGCCGCAGCCGCCAGTCGATCGCCAAAGCGGTGACATCCTCGCTTCCTGTTCCCGCCAACGCTGAAATTGTCATTGAAGGGACCGTATCCTGCACCGATACCGAAATGGAAGGTCCATACGGCGATCACACGGGATACTATAACGCGATTGAACCGTTTCCCGTCGTGACCATTTCGGCGATCACGATGCGCAATAAACCGTACTATCTTTCGACCTTCACAGGCAGACCCCCCGACGAGCCGTCGATCCTCGGGGAAGCAATGACGGAACTCTTTATCCCAATCATCAAGCGGCAGTTTCCGGAAATCGTAGATCTGTTTCTTCCGCCGGAGGCCTGCTCCTACCGTGCGATCGTTGTTTCGATTGACAAACAATACCCCGGTCAAGCTCAGCGCATCATGATGGGTTTGTGGTCTTTCCTCCCTCAGTTTTCCTACACAAAACTCATCATCGTTGTGGATCGCGACATCCAGGTTCGCTCGTGGAAGGACGTCATGTGGGCAGTTTCCACACGCTTTGACGCGAGCCGTGATCTGACGATTCTAGGCAATACGCCGATTGATTACCTCGATTTCGCATCACCAAGGCCGGGATTGGGCGGAAAGCTCGGGATTGATGCCACTTGGAAGACACAACCGGAAACTGAACGCGTCTGGGGGCAGCCCCTTTCCATGGCCCCAGCAGTCGTCGAACGAGTAAGCGCAATCTGGGAAGAACTTGGTCTGGGGGTAAACAATGGAATCAATTAACAGAGTTGTCGTAGGTGTTTCCGGGGCTTCGGGGGCGGTCTTGGCAGTCCAGGTTCTGGAGCTTCTAAGTCAGAACCCGTCGATCGAGACACATCTTGTCATTTCGAATGCAGCTCGCCAGACGTTGGCGCACGAAGTGGGACCACTCGCGGTGACCGCGTTGCTGGAGATGAGCGACTATATTTACGACATTGGCGCTATTGGCGCTAAAATTGCCAGCGGTTCGTTTCAGGTATCAGGTATGATCGTCGTACCTTGCTCCATGCGGACACTGTCGGCTATCGCATGTGGCAATACCGACAATCTCCTCACTAGGGCGGCCGATGTCCAACTGAAGGAGCGGAGGAAGCTCGTGCTTCTCGCACGCGAGACACCGCTTCACCTTGGCCATCTCAGGAACATGGTCTCTGTCACCGAAATGGGAGCCATTGTGATGCCTCCTGTTCCTGGATTCTATCAAAAGCCGCAGGACGTCTCCGAGATAGTGCATCATATCTCGGCAAGGGCCATTGATCTTCTGGGCCTGCCACTTCGCCAGTTTGCACGGCCGTGGGACGGTGGCGCACGAGAAGTCGTCTCATCGGCAACCGCGGCACTACGTTAATCAAATGGGATTTTTGGACTCTTTTCTTTACGACCGTAACCGTCGAATTCAGTTCCTTGTGCGGCCGCAGGTCCTGAGCCAGTGCCTGACATCCTCGGCCGTGAGCGTATAAGTCCTACCCTCTTCACTGCCAAGTCTACGGTCTGCTATTTTTGCGAATATTCCCACGAATTCGAGGAATCTGCCCGCAGTATCTCTCGGCGGTGAAGCTACGTTAAGTAGCCCTCGCCGCGAAACAGTAACCGAATGTGACTGACCATGTTGTTGTCTTAATAAGAAACTCCCGGTTCTTCGACGAGCGTCGAATTCGATGGCCTCGATAATAAAGCTGGTCATCGACCCCTCCGCTGGCTGGATGTCGCCATCTGCGGAACGCACATTGAGTCGCGCGCATGTTCTGGCTTGCGATACGCATGTAGCAGGTGGGCTTCAATGATAGTTTGGCATTCACCACTCATGCCGCCGCCGGCACTCGCGAATTCCAGGAGGTCAACTCGTCGCCGTTCTTCAAGGTCACCGATCATTGTGCTGACTCGCTCGTTGAGAAAAGGTTCGGACGCGCAATGCGATTGTCGGTGCAATGGACAGATAAGGCCCCTAGAAACTGGGATCCGAGGCGAGCTTGTTCCGCCATGTCCTCGAACAGCATCGATGCCTCTTCGAGTTCGCCCCGGTCCGGAAGTTCCGACAAACCGGTGACATCATTGAGAAGCTCGGACAAGGCGATCACCTTCATCCGTTGTCTCACTGCCGCGCCGAAAAGTTCCCGCACTACGGGGCCTTGTTCATTGGGGGAGAGACTTCTTAGCAAATCACCCACTACCGAACTGCATCCGCAATCACGGTCCGTCCGTTTGATCAAGGACTTGATCTCCCGCACGGCAGCATGAACGCGCGTGTTGGCCAAGGGGGCCAAATTTTCAGTAGCAGAGTTCATTGCACCGTTCTCCGAGCGTCTCGCGGTCGGGATAGAACTCTCACAACTCGTAAGGAGGAGGGAACGAGACGAGTAATTGCCTTCACTGAATGGGGGGAGATCATTGTAGCCTCTCATATTCGAAGAGGTATCCTATGACCTTCCGTCCTGGGCTTGTTTGACTTGGCGCAAACAAGGCTGATCTTTCTGATCATCCGAAGGCAATGCTCCTATGGTCGCTTGCTCTTCGCCAGCAAACTTTCCGCTATCCGTTTGCTTTGCGTCAAGGAGCGTTGGTGGCAGCGGCGTACAACATTCCCAAAACGTCGGAGTAGCGCTGCAACAATATACAAGCTGCGAGGCGGGTCTCCGAGACCAGGCACTTTTACCTGCCGCAGGCGCGGACTGTCCGAGGAGGCCGCATTCAATGAACGACAAAGCCAAGCACATATCGCTGCTTTCAGTCGCGACGCCAGCGGCCCTTCTATTAGCAGCAGTACTTGCCTTGGCCTGGCAGGCAGAGCTGTTGAAACCAACTCCAACAGATGCTCTTCTTTTCGTGCCGGAGACTGTCACGATCGAGGCGCGTTCATTCAAGTACCGCGCCGACGGAGAGTATTCAAAGGGAACATCAATTATCGATCCTCCCATGGTCGAGGCAACCGAGACCCTGCCACTCACAATTATGAAATACCAGGTCGCAATGTCTGATTATTCCGAATGCATAAATGATGGGGGCTGCACAACGCCCGAGCCGGGCGTCACGCGGGGATTGGATATTCCGGTCACAGGTGTCAATTACGATGACGCCGAGGCCTATGCCGTATGGCTTTCACGCCGGACTGGCTTGATATGGAGCCTGCCTAGTGATCGCCAACTGGCTTTCGCGGCAGGGAAGGAATTTCCAGATGATGCGTTGGGTATTGATCCTGACAACAAAAACCCAGCGCTACGCTGGCTCGCAGACTACAAGCGCGAAGCCGCCGAGAGGAAGCTTGGCGATCCAACGCCGCGGGTAGCGGGGAGCTTCGGAGTGAATGAATTCGGCGTCGCCGACTTCGGCGGCAATATCTGGGAGTGGACCACCACCTGCGACCGCAAGGTGCGCCTTAACGATGTTGGCAGCCTTGTTTCTGAGGACCGCGGCTGCGGTGTATATGTTACTGTTGGAAGGCATCGCTCGCCGATGACCTCGTTCGTAAGAGACCCTAAAGGTGGCGGATGCGCAGTTGGCACTCCTCCCTCGAATCTTGGGTTCCGATTAATCAGGGACGACAGGTGGTACGCGGTGATTGCTAGAAAATATTTTTCGAAACTTTAAAAATCGGCAATGCACTTGATCGAACGCAATGCGCGGAGGGCTTTCTCATCCAGGGTGGTTCGGTGCCATTGCCGAAGGAATGCCCGATGAAAGTCGATAGAAGTCTCGTGAAGTCTTTCGCGTTATTTAACAAAATGACGGACCTCGACGTGGACGTTCTGCTTGCCCAGGCTGCGCCGAGAAGGGTCGCGGCGGGGGACGTCGTCTTCGACCAAGGCGGTATCGCCGATCATTTTTTTATGCTTTTGCATGGCCGGTTGAAAGTCACGCAGGTTACGGCAGACGGTCAACAGATCATTGTTCGAGTTGTCAATCCTGGCGATCTTTTCGGATTCGCTAAGGCTTTGCAGCGTGTCGATTATCCCGGAACGGCGCTCGCGGTGTCCGAAAGCATCGCGCTGTGCTGGCCAACGGAGTTGTGGCCACAGTTCATCGATAAGAACCCACATTTGGCGGTCACCGCACTGCACACTATTGGCCAGCGCCTAGAGGAAGCTCATGCCCGCATTCGTGAGATGTCCACCCAGGAGGTCGAGCGGCGTGTTGCACACACTGTACTGCGTTTGGTTGAGCAGGCCGGAAAGAAGGAAGCAGCTGGGATACGTATCGATTTCCCTATCTCGCGACAGGACATCGCCGAGATGACAGGCACCACTCTTCACACAGTGTCGCGAATCCTTAGCGCTTGGGAAGCGAAGGGACTGGTGGAGGGTGGCCGCCAGAAACTCCTTGTTTGCAATGTGCCGGGCTTAACAGCACTGGCGGACGAGGCGAAGAAATAATATTTCACATGCGCCCAACAACGAAGAGTGGCTCACACCGTTGCCCCGGCTCCAACAAACAGGCGGGACGGGCGGAAATGACGCACGACGCTTCACACGCTCTCCCGGATTTTGAGTTTGTGGGGATCGATCGGCCTCGAGAAAGGCGGTCGATCCTCTTGCGCGACCCCGCCGGATTGCAGGCCTTAGCGAACGCGCCTGAGTTCGGGGAGGCGACCTCACGTGGCATTCATTATTCCCCTTTCGGTGCACTTGCGGCTGGGTCCTGGAGATATTTGCCACCGATCTTCGATGCCACAGCGCCGTCCCGCTGGTAGTCCCTAAGTATATACACGTAGTGGTTCAAACGAATTTCGCGATGGCGGTTCATCAGCCATTCTTACCCATATCTTCGGGATGGCGATTGTTGCCATTTCGGAATAAAGGGAATGAGCAATGCCTACAACGAGACTGAATACGCCGGGTAAGATAACTGCCTTGTCCGGAATCGGCGGACTGGGGACATTCCTCATGGCAAGCGGTGCGGACGCGCACGTGAAGTGGTTCGCTCCGTACATCGTTGGCGCGCCTCCCCGCCCGATTTCTTACACGCTCGCCGATCCGTGGTTCTGGACGGGACTTATGCTCGTGCTCGTTTTCTTCGTCGCGACTCGCGTCATCGAGCGCTCGTTCATGGGTGAAGCTATCCTAAAGGGCATGGACCGGGCAACCGATCCGCTTCATGGCAGGCTCGACGATTTTGTTCGCGTTATCATCGGCGCATTTTTTGTCGCCATATTCGCCGTCGGCGGAATCTATCTTACACCCGACCTCAAGACAGGGGCGGAATGGGTGTCCTGGTCGCAACTAATCATCGCCGGCCTGATCTTCTCGAGGAAGACACAGCCTCTGGCCGCTCTCGGCATCATTGCGCTCTGGCTGCTGGCGCTCCGCGAATACGACGTTTTCCATCTTCTCGACTACCTTGCGCTTGGTGTCGGCGTGGCCGGCTACCTCGTCCTCGAGGCTTCCGGCAATCCCGAATGGAGAAAACACAGGTTCGAAGTCCTGCGATGGGGTGTAGCGATTGCCCTGATGTGGTCGAGCCTCGAAAAATTCGCATATCCTGACTGGTTTTATCCGCTGGTCGTCGAGAAGCCGTTTCTCACCTTTGGCCTTCCACGCGACGTGTTCATCCCGATGGCAGGAGTCGCGGAATTCACTATGGGCTTCGGCCTGATCTGGACACCGCTTGTTCGCCGTCTCTCCGCCGTGACGCTGTTTGTGATCTTCAACGCCGCCGTCTACCCGTTCGGCCGTATCGACATGGTGGGCCACGCGCTGATCATGGCTATCATCGTCGCGATCGCGGCGGATCACACCCGTGAAGTCGTCTTTCTGCCGCGCGTCAAGAAGGCCCTTGCCGGCGTGCCGATCGGACTTGCTGTCGCACTCGTGGTGATGGTGACCGCATACTGGGGTCTTCATGTGGCGTTCTACGGACCTTCCGGTGTTTCCAGCCCTCCGGCCGGGAAAATCCACACGCACACGCCCGACAGCGAACATCCGGAATAAGCCTGGAACCCCTGCTCAGACCCTGGCTGTCGGGGCAGGATGAGGCAAACTTTCGGAAGGCAACCTACTCTGGAATCTGGGAAGCTTGGCATGGCGAAAGACGAAAGAGCGGACTACACGGTTAAGGCTGAACCATGTCCCGAAAATGCGTGGATTGACGTTTCGCAGAAGCCAAAAATGAAAAAGGCGTCGCGATCTGATATCAGGGTCGCCGCGAACTTCGCAAACGCTACGGGACTTGCTTTGGTCTCGATAGACGCGCTCGGAACGATCCGCTTTGTGAATCGGGCGACGACAGAGCTGTTCGGGTACGAACCTGGCGAGATGGTAGGCAAATCCGTCGAAATTCTGATCCCTGAGAGGTTCCGTACTGCCCACACGAATGGGTTCGCACGTGCAATCCAGGGCAAGAAGCTCAATCTCGGCGGCCGTTCCATCGAAGTGGCCGCCTCTAAACGCGACGGGACGGAGTTCCCGATCGAGCTGACGCTTTGCTCCTGGCATGTGGGCCGGAGGATGAGTGCCGGGGCTGTTATCAAGGATATCACGGACCGAAAAGAGCGCGAATCCCGTCTCAGGCGGCTTGCCAGCCGTGACGTCCTCACGGGTCTCCTCAATCGCAACGGTTTCGAAGCAATTGTCGCGGAAAAGATCGCCTCTGGCGGCGCGTTTGACTTTATGATGTTGGACATCGATGGATTTAAAGACCTGAACGCAGTGAATGGTCATCAGGTTGGTGACGCGTTGCTTCAATCCGTAGCATTGAGGTTGTCGCTCTCGGCGCCCTCTGATGCGGTCCTTGCGCGAATGGGGCCGGACGAGTTCGCTTTGCTCACAGAGCGGCCAACCGACACGGCAGGGTTTTCCGATATTGTCCAAACCACGAAGTCCTCGCTCTCGATACCCTTCGAAGTGGCCGGGCAGGTATTCAATGTCAGCGTCAGCGGAGGGGTCGTGCGTTATCCCGCGCATGGTGCTGACAGGGAGGAATTGATCGCAAGTGCCGATGCCGCGATGCATCTTGCCAGAGCTGGTGGCGGAGGAACTGTCGAGGTCTATGATCCAACAATGAAGGACGAAGCGGTTGTCCGGCGGGCCCTGAGGGATGAACTCCTTACGGCGCTGCGAAATGGCGAGTTGGTACTCTACTACCAGCCGCAGGTCAGGTTGGCATCTGGCACGATATTCGGCTTTGAGGCTCTCATACGCTGGAACCATCCGACACGGGGGCTGCTATTGCCAGGAGCCTTCCTTCCTGCCCTCGAAGAAAGTGCGCTGGCGCTCGAAATCGGTTGGTGGACGTTGAACGAGGCATGCCGCGCAGCCTCTGTCCTGAACAGGCAAATGAGTTGTGGAATTAAGATGGGGGTAAATCTTTTTCCCGGCCAGCTCCATTCGCCTCTTCTTGCATCGAAGGTCACCGTAGCTCTCGACAGCCATGGGCTAACACCCGGCCTTTTGGAGCTCGAGGTCACTGAGACTACCGCTTTACGCGACGATTGCAGATCGCTTGACGCGATGGACGCTTTGCGGAGCCTGGGTGTTGGGATCGCATTCGACGATTTCGGAACGGGTTATGCCTCGTTGAGTTCACTTCAGCGCTACCCTCTAACGACGCTCAAGATCGACCGGGGTTTTATCAAGGACCTTTCCAAGTGCCCGAAGGACAATGCGATTACGAGAGCCTTGATAGCAATGAGTAAAGACCTCGGGCTTGATACGATCGCTGAAGGAATCGAAACGGCGGAGCAGGAACGCTGTCTTATTTCGTTGGGATGTCCAGCGGCGCAAGGGTACCGATACGGTAAGCCAGTAACGCTAGAATCAATCCTTTCTACCTTCTCGGTTGTAGGGGGTACTATTGTACAGGCCGCCATGCGGCCGCCAATCACGTGAATGAGCATCCAAGGGGCGTGCACCCTGAAACTCAAGCGTTTTGGTTTATGGCATCCCACTTATGATCACATCTTCGAGTAGGGCCGGGTCCCGATAGGTCCGCCTTAAAAGATGGAGGTTCACGAGCAGGCCCGCTTGGCCTTTGGTCTTCGGGAGCATTTCGACCACAAAGTCACGTCTGAATGCGATCCCGAAGTACGCATGGTCAGTTGTGTCGGCATAAGTGGGATCGATCACTGCGCCACTCGCGTCCAGAAGCCAGGCATGTTGTACGGGAATCGAAAGCTCAGGCTCCAATACATACCCTTCCGCGTAAATAAGGTCGCTTCGTGTAACGGCGGCAGTAGTGGCGTTGTTAAAGCAATTCCTTTGCTGGCCAACTCTGAGCCAACTTGGCTTCGACGACGTTGGTGAGAAATGGCGACCGTGCTTCAAAAGTGCGGTCGAGAAACTGAACGCTTTCTCTCCCTCGGCAAGTTGCTTGACGTACGAGACGATTTCCTCGCGAAGTTCCGTTGTAAAATCCATAAAGTCTCCAGGGCATGGAACCGTCATGGCATAGATTATTTAAGAAGCCTTCAAAGTGAGGTGCTAAACGACATCGGCTGCCAGAGCGGAGCTCTTTTGAATCACCTTCGAGCTCCAGATTCCTTGATATCCGAGTGCAATCAGCCTGCATTCGGACAGATATCATGCAGACCGATGAAAGCTGCTGGGGACGTTCGCGTCTTTGGAAGGCGTCTGCGATTTGAAAACCCCTCTCACGAGGGTGGTGCAAAAGCTCTCGTAGAAACTAGCGTTTAAGTTTTAGCGATGGATCTGGATGCCGCCCATCAACAGGGGCATAGGGGGAGGCGGTCAACGGAATACGCAAAGATGAGCGCGTCCCTGATCATCATGCCTGACGGTCGGACAGCCGAAAAATATGTAGAATACTATCAACGATTTCTGGGGAAGATCCCTTCAGGCAGACGACTGAGGCCGGGACTGTCTAGCCTGCTGGGCAACTCCCGGGGTGCAGCTGGTCTGGATGACCGTTAAGCCAGCGCCTCTTATCCGCGTCCCAGAATAATGATATGAAGGCGGCGCCGCTTTGTAATCGACGCTCAGGTCGTTTGGAGACAACATGCCCCGGAAAAATCAATCCCAAGACGCAAGACCTGAACCGGCAGCCAAGTCTTTTGGAAGTGGCCTTGGCAAGATAAAACCATTGAGCAAACCAATCAAAATTGGCGCACGCTTTAATGGAGTGCCTCTGAAGATGCGCTATCGCGCTGAGGCTGGTACGAAGCAAGGCGATGACGGCAAGCGAACAAACCTTGATGATGAGTAACCTTCTGAACCGCGCCGGGTTTGCCGGAGGCCATTTCGTTTAATTTATGCGGCCACGGGTGGTTCGTCGAGCATGGCGCGGTACCATTCTTCGGCTTCGGCTGGCGGTATGTTTCCGATGGGCCCCAGGAGGCGTCGGTGGTTGAACCAATCGACCCATTCCAAAGTGTCGAATTCGACCGCTTCGAAGTTCCTCCATGGCGCGCGCCGATGGATGACCTCGGTCTTGTCGAGACCGTTGATCATTTCGGCGAGGGCGTTTTCGTGACTGTCGCCGACCCTCTCGGAGTAGCGAATGGACACGTATTGGGCAGACTCGACCGGTCGCCGCAACACCTTCAATCATATCTGATTTGAGCAACCCGTCGAGAGCCTCTGCAGGCGTGCGCCAGCCCGATGTAAATGATCAAAATGAGGTTAGCGTGGTGTCCCTTGCGTCGTAATCGCTGTCAATCTCCCGCCGGCATTCACATCCTCTCCAGATAGTGGGCGTGGTACGCCGAAAAACGATAGCACCTCGTCAAGAAGACTGTTGGCACTGTCTTCATCGATTTCGAAGCTTGCCTGCCCTTGTTCGGTCTCCAAAGTCAGCAGACCTACCAACGGTTTGTTCGACAGCTGCAGCATATGCGATTTCTTTAGTTTCAGATTGTTGACGTCAATTATCATCAGCGACACCCTTAAAATTGGGTTTTGGAAAAAAATAACATATTTTAGCTATCCCTAATCTGTCTATCGATCGTTTTATTAAGTGGAGAATTTGTAGATGTCACGCATGATGCATTCATCGCGCTGTGACAGAAAGCATGAAAACGGAATTGAAACATCTCTATATGCGCGAAAGGCATCGACCGGGTAAGCGATTACTCGCCGCATTTTCTTCCACCGCTCCCATTGCACTGAAGAACGCCTCTTCGTCCTCGCCTTCCGCCAATAAGCTGACAACGCCTTCCAGATGGTCCCGATGACGTTGATCCTTTTCGTCCCGATGGGGGGAAGGCCGAGAGGAAGCGCCGCCTCCGAAGGGAAAGCCGGCGCGACTGTGAGTGGTGCAGGTTCAGCCGTTAGCGCTTGACCAACAGCGCTGAATTTTTGGCTGGCTTGCCGTTGTTGCCGATGCCGCTAGCTGTGATCTTGGCCTTGCCATCGCTCTGCATCGTAATCGTGCCCTTCCATCCGTTCAGGTCATCTAGCGACACTTTGTTGCCGTTAACTGAACCCACCACCTTTGCACGCGGAAATCCGTTGTTTGTCCAGGCCACTACTTTGCCTTTGGAAATCTTGACTGTAGTCTTCCGGCCTCCGTTGCTACTAGTTCCGCTCCATGTTCCGTCCCACGATGCAGTTTTAGACTCTGTCGTCTGCGAAATCTGCTTGGTCTTCGCTTCCACTGATGGTGCAATCGCTAAGCACGACAACAACGCCAGGCCAAATGCTGAAAATATTATTTTTTGCATTACGATCTCTCCAAAAAATGGTTCTTTCATTACAGTCTAACCGTGCAGGCCGAGATCAAGACACTACATGTGTATATTGTTTAAACGTCACCCAGCCGGGTGAATTAGTAAGAAACGGACTATCCCATAGCGCAGCATGACCGCGTGAACCGCGTGCCTTAATCGCGTCGAACTGGTCCTGCGTTGGAATTGCTCGGAAGCACTATCCCAGAGAGGAGTGCCATCAGCTTACTTTGCCGTTTGACGCCAGTCTTCCGGAAGATGGCCTTCATATGAGTTTTGACGGTATTGGTGCTGAGGTTCAAAGCCGTTGCGGCTTCGTCTGATGATCGACCAGAAGCCAGTTCCTGGGCTACACGCGCTTCGGCCCTTGTTAGATCAAACAACCCGGAGATCACTGATAGATTCGGAGGTCCAGGTGTGCCGACGGTGGTTACGATCATGATCGTAGTGGCGGCTGAAAAGATGTCGCGAGCATTTCGTCTGACAGGAACGAGGTGGATAACGAGAGGCGGCGTATGCTCCCCTGCTGCTACTGGGACGGAAAGTACCTCGGGCGTCGTCGCCTCTTTGAGACATTGAAGACTGAATTGGAAGAGCCTGTTGGCATCGGCATTCTGAAGCTGGATACGATCACCCCAGCCCGTGCGAATACGCGGCGAAAACGCTTCCATTTCCGCATTCATGGCATGGCACCTCCCACTTGCCCCTAGCACGGCGGAGGGCAGTCCCAGTGAGGCCATCGTGCTCGCGACCGTCTTCGCCTCGTGGAACCCTAGCTGCGTCGTCATGAACGACGCGCGTGCGAGGTCCGACTTCAGTCGGTTCAGCCTTTCCATATCCGCCAAGGTGAAGGCACCGAGATCTCGCTTTCTCAGGAGGTCGAACACCAACGTGGAGCCAGACGGCTCCTGGAAGATTGCTCCGGCTGTCCACCCCAGGCCCATCGGCTTCAAGAAGGCGTTGTAAATGGGATCGGCATCAATCTCGTCCATCGTCATTATGTCGACGTCTCGAATAAATGTGGCCCCTCCAATCTCTACATGACGCTTCATCCGGACGTTTTGTGAAGGTAGATCGGTCTGCAAGAACTCAGCGAGAGGTTCCGCGATATGGGGGCTAGAAACCGCCCTGAAGGTGCCTTCCTGGGAGATCGACATCAGCGCCATCGAGAAGGCACCGATTTCGGCGCTGATCAGATCGAAGCTCTGCGGCCAAAGCTCCGGTATCATCGCCGCCTCGTATATCCGATCGCGTAAAGCTTCATCACGTTCTTGCATATGTAGAAGCACCTTTCAAAAAAGTGGCGTGCTCATCGAAGTTTTATGCGGCCACGGGTGCCTAAAGTTGAGCTCGATATTGACGCCATTAAAAAAGGCTACAATAGCCCGGGAAACCGCCGTAACCAGTTAAATTTTCACCCTTTTAGGTGAATACGGACGGTTGTTTATCTGTACCCCTTTCTTTTTTATTCAGGGGACCTTCCAAGTATGAATTTGCCAGCTCAACAGACTTCGCGAACCGACGATGATACGTCGGACCGTCTCTTGAACGGGGTAGTCAAGGATCACTACGCGGGCCACGAGCGAAACCTCATTTGTCGTTGGCTACCAGTCGCTGAGTGGCTGGACGACCGCTGCGAACTCGGTCTTGATCCTTATCAGAAGGCATCTACAGGCAAGATTCTTCCAACGGTGTCTGGCTCGTTCAGAGACGGTTCGAGCTTCTCCGGGGTTAATTTCGCCAGCCAGGATTATCTCTCGCTTTCGTCTCATGCTTTGCTGGTGCGGGCTACCAATTCCGCCGCCGAGGAATTCGGCGTCCATAGCGCAGGATCCTCGATTCTCATGGGGGGGTGCGAAATGTCTCTACGGCTTGAACGCGCCTTGGAGGCGTTTCTCGGCTACCGCGAGGTAACGCTGTTTCCGACGGGGTGGACGGCGGGATACGGTATCGTGAAGATGCTTGCCCAACCTGGCGACCATATCGTTATCGACTTTCTCGCTCATGCTTGCCTTCAGGAAGGCGCAAACTGCTCGGGGGCGAAAGTCCATCGTTTTCCACATCTATCGAACGCGGCAGTGCAGAAGCGCCTCGCGCTGATCAGATCCGAACAACCAGAGGCAGGAATCCTTGTTGTAACAGAAACGCTGTTCTCGATGGACAGCGACAGCCCCCGCATTGCCGAACTTCAGTCGATCTGTACCGACCATGGGGCAACGCTGCTCGTGGACTGCGCACATGATCTCGGGTGCATGGGCGACGCGGGAAGAGGCATCCTGGAAATTCAAGGAATGGTCGGAAAGGTTGTAAGCGTCCGGCGAGCGG
>UCKS01000051.1 GCA_900473045.1 Hyphomicrobiales bacterium | reverse complement strand
CCATTGTCTAAAACCACGGCGAACACCGCGCGGGGATGTTGCCTGCTGCCGTCGATCGGCCGATCAAAGGAAGAACCGCCATGCCCTATATCAAGCCCCCGCCCCGCTCGCCTTCATCGGATGTCTTTCTGCGTGTGGCGACCACGGTCTAGCTCAATCATCTGCGCTGCCGTGTCCGCCGCTGCCGGCGCGATGGCCATTGTCTCGGCAGAGTGGCCGGAAGCGGATTAGCTCTGTGTGTCCGCCCCATGAAAACCGGGGAAACTAGGGAGATGCTGGATTTTTTGGCCGATACGGTCGAGCTGGCCACCCCGGAAGCGTTCGCGGCGGCTCTTGCAATGGCAAAAACGCAGGACGAGTGCGAGATGATCGCCTTCCGGCGCTGCGTGTTTCTCTATTATCACCAGGAATTGGCAAAGGCAGGGTTGGAAGAACCCTTGGGGCCGCCCTTCGTCGAGGCTGATCGTGTTGTCAGCCCTTGAAGGCGGTGACTTCGATTTCAACAAGCATTTCCGGGCGGATCAGGTCGCACACCACCATCGTCGCGGCCGGACGAATATCGCCAAAGGCCTCGCCCAGGATCGGGAAGACGACATCGGCAAAGGCAGCGTCTGTTACGTAGTAGTGATTGCGCACCGCATCCTTGAGCGAGAAACCGGCGCCGTTGAGCGCCGCCTCGATCGTCTTCAGGCAGTTGCGGATCTGCTCTTCCACCGTCTGCGGCATGGTCATCGTCTGGTAATCGTAGCCGGTCGTACCGGAAACGAAACACCAGTCGCCCTGCACGACAGCCCGCGAATAACCCGCCGTCTTTTCAAACGGCGAGCCGGAGGAAATCAGTTTGCGCGGGCTGGACATCGAGGCTCAGGCCCAGGGATGCGTGGCAGCATTGGCCTTTTCGAACGTGTCGATTGCCGTTGCCTTTTCCAGCGTCAGGCCGATATCGTCGAGGCCGTTCAGCATGCAGTGGCGGCGGAACGCGTCGAGTTCGAAGGTGATTTTGCCACCGTCAGGGCCGGTGATTTCCTGGTTTTCCAGATCGACCGTCAGGATGGCGTTGGAACCGCGCGAGGCGTCATCCATCAGCTTTTCCAGGTCCTCCGGCGAAACCACGACCGGCAGGATGCCGTTCTTGAAACAGTTATTGTAGAAGATATCGGCAAACGAGGTCGAAATGACGCAGCGGATCCCGAAGTCGAGCAGCGCCCACGGCGCATGTTCGCGCGACGAACCGCAGCCGAAATTGTCGCCGGCAACCAGGATCTTGGCGTTCTGGTAGGCAGGTTTGTTGAGGACGAAATCCTCGTTGACCGAGCCGTCTTCATGATAGCGCGCTTCTGCGAAAAGCCCGGTGCCGAGCCCGGTGCGCTTGATCGTCTTCAGGTAATCCTTCGGAATGATCATGTCCGTGTCGATATTGACGACGGGGAGCGGCGCGGCAACGCCGGTGAGCTTGACGAACTTGTCCATGGCAATGGCCTTCGATTTCAACGGGGCGGAAAAATTTCCGCCCAGCGTTTAGAGCAATTTCACGCCGAAATGAAGGAGAATCTTGTTCCCGGTCGCCGGAAAGCCCGCAAACCGGCGCTTAGAGGTCGATGATCGTGCCGCGGCCGTCATTCCAGATGCGCGGTTCGCGCTGCTGGCGGCTGGAATTGCGGTTGACCGTCGCATGCACGGGCTTGGGCGCAAGCCGTGCGGCAATCGTCGTAGCGATCATCACGACCGAGGCGATGCCGATCAGGGCAAGACCGAGCGATGCGGTAAACACGAAGGCCATCAGCGTGAACGCGATGCCTGCGATTGTCAGGAGGAGAGAGCGTATGCTTTGCATTTGTCGTCACCTTTCGTTGCCCAGAATGTGGGTTCGCCCGCGCCGCGTTGCAAGACCTACTTCCGTATCACAGCCCTGCCTTGCGAAAATGGCGAAAGCCGGGCACAAAAGCCGCATGACTTCACCCAACGATCGCCACCCTGCCCGTCTGCGCCGCTCCGTCCTGTGCGTGCCCGCCGACAATACCCGCGCCCTTGCCAAGATCGCCAGCCTTGCCTGCGATGCGGTGATCTACGATCTCGAGGATGCGGTCTCCGTCGATAACAAGGTTGCCGCCCGCCAGACATTGGCCGATCATCTGAAGCGTGAGCGCCGCAGCGATATCGAAGTGATCGTCCGCATCAATGATCTGAAAACGCCGTTCGGTGAAAAGGACCTGGCCTTCGCCCTGACGCTGTCGCCCGATGCCATCCTGCTGCCCAAAGTCGAAAGTCCGCAGGATATCCAGGCGGTCGTGGATTTCCTTTCGGAAAACGATGCGCCCGACAGCGTGCGTCTCTGGGCGATGATCGAGACCCCGCGCGGCGTTCTCAATGCGGCGGCGATTGCCGAAACCGGCCGCACCTCCGGCGGCAGGCTTGATTGTTTCGTGCCGGGGCTGAACGACCTGCGCAAGGATACCGGCGTGCACGCCCTGCCCGGCCGCACCTATCTGATTGCCTGGCTGATGCAGATCCTGCTCGCTGCCCGCAGCTGCGGACTCGATATCATCGATGCCGTCTTCAACGATTTCCGCGATGATGCGGGTTTCGCTGCCGAATGTGCTCAGGGCCGTGATATGGGCTTTGACGGCAAGATGCTGATCCACCCGGCCCAGATCGGCCCGGCCAATGGCGCCTTCGGTATCGCCGATGCCGCCCTGGCCGACGCCCGGTCGATCATCGACGCCTTTGCGCTTTCCGAAAATGCCGGTAAAGCCGTCATCAATCTCAACGGCCAGATGGTCGAGCGTCTTCACCTCGATCAGGCCCTGCGGCTGGCTGCCAAGGCCGCTGCCATCACCATAAAAGGAAAAAAACCTTGAAACTCTATCGCCTGCTGACCGCCATCGACGATGCCACCTTCTGCCACAAGGTCACGGCCGCCCTCAACAAGGGCTGGGACCTCTACGGTTCGCCGACCTATGCCTGGAACCAGGAAACCCGGGCGATGATGTGCGGCCAGGCCGTCGTCAAGGATGTCGAGGGCAAGGAATACACCCCCGACACCAAGCTGTCCGAACACTGATCCCGATGGACTGAAAACTGCTGGGACGGGTTAGCCCGTCTCAGCCGCCGACATGTTCGACGCTTTCCTCGATCCGCTCCATGTCGTCGTCCGACAGGCCGAAATGATGGCCGATCTCGTGGATCAGCACATGGGTGATGATGTCGCCGAGCGTCTCCTCGTTCTCCGCCCAATAGTCGAGGATCGGCCGGCGGTAGAGAATGATCCGGTTCGGCATCTCGCCGGTTTCCATGGTGAAACGCTCGCCGATGCCACGCCCCTCGAACAAGCCGAGCAGATCAAACGGCGTTTCCAGCGCCATGTCCTCGAAAACGTCCTCATCTGGAAAATCATCGATCTCGATGGTCAGATCGGTCGCCAGCGCCCGGAATTCCTCCGGCAGGTGGCTGTAGGCCTCCAGTGCCAGGGATTCGAATGTGCTGATTGTCGGCGCGTGGCGTTCCCGCCAATCGTCGCTCTGGTCTATGCGGGCCATGGGCACTCCTTACTTGCCCCCTGATATAGCCATTTCCCCAGCGTTTTTCGAGGGTTGAATTTGGTTGACCCCTGTCAAGGAATAAATTCTTAGAGAATCCCGTTGACTCTTCTTTGAAGCTCTGGAATCTATAAGAACATAACAGGAACAATTTGAATTGGAGTGACGTCATGGTGCAGACGCCCATGACGCGCGAGCGCCTTTTTGCGCTCCGCGAAGAGATATCGAGGCTGGAAGGCAATTCCATCGCCACCGCCAGGCAACAAGCTTTGGCCGGCGAGAGCGGCCATGCAAAGCAAAGGGAGAGCCATTGTCTTCCGCTGGGTGTACCGGAGCTTGATCATGCGCTGGAAGGCGGATTGCCCCTTAATGGCATGTCTGAAATCCGCTCGCAGCTGATGCGCGATGCAACGGCGGCAACCGGTTTTGCATTGGCGCTTGCCGCCCTGTTGCAGCGGAAGTCGGATGAGGATCGTGCCCCGGTTCTGTGGATCAGCGATACGGTCACATCGATGGAAACAGGCATTCCCTATGCGCTCGGGCTTGCAGATTTCGGGATGAAGCCGGAGCGCTTTCTGCATGCCGCACCACGCCGGCTGGAGGAGGCGCTCTGGCTTGCCGAAACCGCCGTCGAAAGTGGTGCCTTTTCGGTCAGCATCTTGGAGGTCAAGGGCAATCCGGCCCATTTCGGCCTGACCGAAAGCCGGCGGCTCGGCCTGCGGGCAAAAGCGGCCGGACGCCCGCTTCTCCTGCTGCGTCAGTCCGGAGAGGAAGAGGCAAGCAGCGCACCCTTCCGCTTTCTGGTTGAGCCAGCGCCTGCAACCAGCCGGTTTTTGCCGGATCGATCGATGCTTGGCGGCAGCATCGGCAATCCGGTTTTCCGTCTCACCCTGGAGAAAAGCCGAAATCCGGCTCCCGTATCCCTGCTTCTGGAGTGGAATCCCCATGACCGTCAGTTTTCCCCCATCCGCGAGCCAGAACATGCTCGGTCTGCGCGCAAGCTCCCAGCGCATTCTGGCTCTCGCCTTCCCGCATCTGCCAACCGACCGGATCTCCCGCAAGAACTGGGGGTTGCCCTGGCGCTTGAGCGGGCGTCCTGACGCACCTGCGATCGTCTGCTCCGGGCGGCTCAACAATGCCATGCGGCTGACGGCGCTTGACGAGGCGGCGGAAGCGATCGGCCTTCGGAAAAACCAGGGCGTGGCGGAGGCACGGGCCATGTGTCCCAAGCTCGATGTCGTCGAGGAAGACCTCGCCGCCGATCGCCGCCTGCTCGACGGCATTGCCGATTGGTGCGACCGCTATACGCCGCTGGTGGCACTTGATGGCCGGGATGGGTTGTTTCTCGATATCACCGGCTGTTCCCATCTCTTCGGTGGTGAAAAGGCCATGCTTCAAGACATCTTCATGCGGCTTTTCCAGATGGGAATTGATGCCCGTGGCGCCGTATCCTCCGCACCGGGCCTCTCCTGGGCCGTCTCCCGTCTGGGCAATGGTGGCGTCATCATGGACGAGCAGATCGAAGAGGTCTTGTCGCCCTTGCCCGTCGCATCGCTGCGGCTGGAGGAAACAACCATCGCCGCGCTGCAGAAGCTCGGATTGAAACAGGTCGGCGATCTCATCATGGCGCCGCGGGCGCCTCTTGCACGGCGTTTCGGAGCGCAATTGCTGCTGCGGCTTGATCAGGCTCTCGGCCGTGATGAAGAGCCTGTCTCTCCACGCCGCCCCGTCGCCAGCCTTTCTGCCGAACGGCGCCTGATCGAGCCCGTCCAGGCGGAAGAGGATATCCTCTATCTGATCGGGCAGATCGCCCTGTCGCTGAAAACGAGCCTTGAAGAGCGTGGTGCCGGCGGCCGGGCCTTCGAACTCATGCTGTTTAGGATCGATGGCCGGGTCTTTCGCATCGCGGCTGGCGCCTCGCAGCCATTGCGGGACCCGAAGCGGATCGCGGCACTCTTTTCCGAACGCCTTCAGGCCGTTCATGATGATCTCGATGCCGGCTATGGTTTTGAAATCCTGCGGCTGAACGTCATGCGCTATGAAGCCTTCGATACACCGCAGGAGGATTTTGACGGCACCCGGCAAAAGGATGTTTCCCTCGCAGGGTTTGTCGATCGCGTTTCAGCCCGTCTCGGTGCCGATTGCCTGCAGAGTTTTCAGTTGTGCGAAAGCCATGTGCCGGAACGGGCGGTGGCACCGATCCCGGCCATCGATACGCTCGCGCCGGGCAAGAAACCGGTCGCAGGCGTTTTCCCCTGGTCTCGCAGCGAGCGGCCTCTCAGGCTTTTCCGCCGGCCGGAGCTGGTAGAGGTCTCCCTGGCCGAAGTGCCGGAGGGCCCCCCGCAAAGCTTTCATTGGCGCCGCGTGACGCATCGCGTCTCTCGCAGCCAGGGACCGGAACGGCTTGCCATGGAATGGTGGATCGATGGTGCCGAGGCGCAGTCGCGGGATTATTTCCGCCTCGAGGATGATACCGGTCATCGCTTCTGGCTCTACCGCGAGGGTCTCTACGGCCAGTTGCCGCCACCGCGCTGGTTCATGCACGGAATTTTCGCATGAGCACCAACGCCGCCTTTTTCGAGATTGGTGCCCGGTCGAACTTCTCCTTCCTGGAAGGCGCGTCCAAGCCGGAGGAGATGGTGGTGCAAGCCGCGATCCTGCGCCTCTCGGGCCTCGGGATCGCCGACCGCAATTCCGTCGCCGGGGTGGTTCGCGCCCATGCACAGATCAAGGCACTCAGGGAAGAATATGCGAAGACAGTTCAGGAAAATCTGACGCTTTGCGAAAAGGGAGAGGAGAAAAAGCAGCTTCTTGAGGCCGTTCCTTTTCAGCCGGGCGCCCGGCTGGTCTTTTCCGACGGCACACCGGACATCCTCGCCTACCCGCAGACCAGGAAGGGATGGGGGCATCTCTGCCGTCTGCTCAGTGCCGGAAATCTTAGGGCTCAAAAAGGTTCTTGCATTCTCAACGAGGATGATCTCATCGAATGGGGTGACGAGATGATGCTTGCCCTCATTCCCGACCCTTCCCTCGTGGGCGATGCAGGGGCACAGGAAAAACTGGAAGACTGCCTCGCACGTCTGAGAGAACGCTTCCGCGAGACGTTCTTTATGGCTTTGTCGCCGTCCTATGATGGGCGGGATGCAGAGGTTTTTGCCACGCTCGCTCTGCTCGCCACCCGCAACCGCGTACCGCTGATCGCCAGCAACCAGCCACTCTATCACCACATATCCCGCCGCCCCCTGTCGGACATCGTCACTTCCATTCGCGAACACGTGACGATTACCGAAGCCGGCTTCCGGCTGTCACCCAATGCGGAACGCTACCTCAAGGATTCACGTGAAATGTCGCGGGTGTTCCGTGCCTATCCAAACGCCATCGCCAACACGCAGACCTTTTTCAAGAGCCTCGCGTTTTCATTGGATGAACTGAAACACAACTATCCGGACGAAGGCGACGAAGGGGAAACGTCTTCCGACATGCTCGAACGTTTAACCTGGGAAGGCGCTCGAAAACGCTACCCGGATCCGGAAGGCATTTCGGACAAGGTCAAAACGCAGATTGCTTACGAGTTGAAGCTTATCCGCGACAAGGAATATGCCCCTTATTTCCTGACGGTTTACAAGATCATCCAGCATGCCCGGTACGTATTGAAGATCTTGTGCCAAGGGCGTGGTTCGGCGGCAAATTCCGTCATCTGCTATTGCCTTGAGATTACCGAGGTCAACCCGGAGAAAAGTACGCTTCTCTTCGACCGGTTTCTGTCGATGGATCGGGATGAGCCGCCGGATATCGATGTCGATTTTGAGCATGACAGGCGGGAAGAGGTCATCCAGTATATCTACAAGACCTATCGCAAAGAGCATGCCGGCCTGACGGCGGCAGTGACAAGCTATCGGGCGCGGTCTGCCGGCCGCGAGGTGGCCAAGGCCTTCGGGCTTTCGGAAGATGTGCAGTCGGCTCTTGCCAGCACAGTGTGGGGTTGGTCGGCAGAGGATCTGTCCGAACGCGAGGCCAAGGCAGCCGGTCTCGATCTGTCCGATGCCGTCACCAAAAACGTTCTTCACTATGCGACCCAGCTTCTGAGCTTTCCCCGGCATCTGACACAGCATGTCGGCGGCTTCGTCATTACTAAGGACCGGCTCGATGAGGTGGTGCCGATCATGAACACGGCCATGCCAGACCGGTATATGGTCGAATGGGACAAGGACGATCTCGATAATCTGCGCATTCTCAAGGTCGATATCCTGGCCTTGGGAATGCTCACCTGCCTGCGCAAAGCCTTTGAATTTCTGAAGTCTCACTATGGTGTCAGCAAGACGCTGGCCGATCTTGGCAACAAGGATCACGAGGATGGCAAGCCGGTCTACGACATGATGTGCCGGGCCGATACGATCGGAGTGTTTCAGATCGAAAGCCGGGCGCAGATGAGCATGCTGCCCCGTCTTCGTCCGCGCATATTTTATGACCTGGTCATCGAGGTCGCGATCGTTCGGCCAGGCCCCATCCAGGGAGATATGGTGCATCCCTATCTCAAAAGCCGTGGGCAAGCCCATCTTCCCGGCTTCAAGATCGATTATCCCAAGGAGGAAATGAAACCCATTCTGGAACGCACATATGGCGTTCCGCTCTTTCAGGAACAGGCAATGCAGATTGCCATTACGGCTGCGAAATTTTCGCCGGCAAAGGCGGACCGTCTGCGTCGCTCGATGGCTACGTTCAAGCGTTCCGGGCAGGTCAACTCATTCCGGGACGATATGGTCAACGGCATGATCACCAATGGGTATACGCGTGACTTTGCTGAACGTTGTTTCAAGCAGATCGAGGGCTTTGGCGAATATGGCTTTCCGGAAAGCCATGCCGCCTCGTTTGCCTTGCTTGTCTACGCATCATCCTGGGTCAAGGCCTATTACCCCGACGTCTTCTGCGCCGCCCTGTTGAACTCGCAGCCGATGGGCTTTTATGCGCCTTCGCAACTGGTTCGTGATGCGCGGGAACATGGCGTCACGGTGCGGCCGGTCGATATCAATTCTTCAGGATGGGATTGTTTGCTGGAGGAAACTGGGTTCGATGCAGGCGTGATCAACCAGAGGCATGATTCCATGCGGGATGTCATCAGGACGAAGAGAGCTGTCCGGCTTGGCTTCCGGCAGGTGAAGGGGCTTTCGGAACCGGATATGATCACGCTCGTCGCCAATCGCGGCCAGGACTACACCTCTGTACGCGACCTCTGGCTGCGGTCGGGATTGCAGAAATCCGATATCGAGCGGCTGGCGGATGCCGACGCCTTCGGCTCCATCGGGCTTTCGCGGCGGGAAGCACTCTGGGCCGTGCGAGGGCTGGATGCCAAGAGTGCGGCAGAAAGCCTGCCTTTGTTCGACCGTGCGGATCGCGCCGACCTTCGGGTGGAGCCGGAAACCCACTTGCCGGACATGCTGCCGGGCGAACAGGTTATCGAGGATTACCGTTATCTTTCACTGTCGCTGAAAGCCCACCCGGTTTCCTTCCTGCGCGATGAATTTGCGGGCATGGGGATACTGCCCAACGGGGATCTTCTGAATGTGCGGAACGGACAGTTTGTTACCATTGCCGGGCTCGTGCTGGTTCGCCAAAGACCGGGCTCCGCCAAAGGGGTGATCTTCATGACGCTGGAAGACGAAACGGGTGTTGCTAATGCCATTGTGTGGACCAAGACATTCGACCGGTACCGGTCCGTCGTCATGAATGCCCGGCTGGTGAAAATCAGGGGCAAGTTGCAGTGCGAGAGCGGGGTGATCCATGTGGTGGCCGACCATATCGAGGACATGACGCCAATGCTGGGCCTGCTGCAGCGTGAGGCCCGCCGTTTTGGCGCATGCGAGCGCGCAGACGAGGTCCTGCGCCCGACAGCCGATCATCGGCAGAAGAGACGGTCAAGCAGCATGGAGGGATTTTCAGCTGCTAGGCAGACAGTAGACCAGGCGGGACGCATCGATAGTGCGGAGACGGCAAATGTCATGCCGAAAGGGCGGAACTTTCACTAAGTGGAAGGCACATGTGGCGGAGCTTGGATTGGTAGCGCGGCTCTGCCAAAGCTGATTTCCACATCATTGTAACAAAAGTTGTACGGATTTTTGCCGCTCAAGAAAACTTGAATTCCGCCGAAAAGTCATAGCAGGCAGAAATCTCTAATACTAAATCAATGAAAACACGATGTTTTTTATCAAGTTTAGAATCGATCTAATATAAAGACCATTGTTTGCGCTGGTATCACTGCCGGATTTTTTGTTGACACTAAATATCCGCTTTTGCTTTATGGCTTGAATTCAGTGCCTTGTGTATCACGGACAGACGAAATGCTGGTTTGTAGCTGCAATTTTATCACCGATAAGGACATTCAGAACGTCATCATCGAGATGCTTGATGAGGACTGTTGGCAGCTTATCGTGCCTGCAAAAGTCTATCACGCCATGGAAAAGCGCGGCCGCTGCTGCGGCTGTTTTCCCAATGTCGTCGACATCATCATTCGCACCACCGAGCAATATCATGCCGGCCGCCCCTCGACTGGCGACCAGATATTTGATTTCATGAGCCGCCTCAAACAATTCCATGAAGAAAACAGGAGAGCGGATCTTGAAAGGCGACAAAAAAGTCATCGAGCAGCTTAACGAAGCGCTGTATCTCGAGCTCGGGGCTGTCAACCAGTATTGGGTCCATTATCGTCTTCTCGACGACTGGGGCTACACCCTTCTTGCCAAGAAGGAGCGGGCCGAATCCATCGAAGAGATGCAGCACGCTGACAAGCTGGTCTCGCGCATCATCTTCCTCGAAGGCCATCCCAACCTTCAGACGGTCGCACCGCTTCGCATTGGCCAATCGGTCAAGGAAGTGCTGGAGGCCGATCTTGCCGGTGAATATGACGCCCGCGCAGCCTACAAGAAATCCCGCGATATCTGTCATGACGCTGGCGATTACGTGTCGATGAAGCTGTTCGAAGAGCTGCTGATCGACGAGGAAGGCCATATCGACTTCCTCGAAACCCAGCTTGATCTGTTCAACAAGATCGGTGCTGAAAAATACGGCCAGCTCAACGCAGCCCCGGCCAACGAAGCCGAGTAAAGCTCCCTCACTCGAAAAGAATGCCCGTCGCAGTTTCTGCGGCGGGCATTTTTAACACTAACGAGAACCACACACGCTATCCATGTGCCGGATATCATTGCACTTTACAGGCGCTTCCGGCTCATCTGAAATCCCTCCGTTGATGCGGGCTATTGTTCCGCACACCCCTTCGGATGACGTAAACGTCGCCACGCTTCCTGACAGCGTCTTGCACGTACTCTCCCTTCCTCTGCTCCCCGTTCATACGCTGCCACCTGTTTCCCCGGGAACATAATGGCGTTGCGCCTATGCCTATACCTGCAGTGTCCGGGCGTTGCATCAAGCAACAGTCGCTTCTATTAAAGCAACGTCTGAACGTGTTGTCTTACAGGACGGAGGCGTCAGACAGAATATCATTAGGCGATATGAATATTAGATTTATTTGAAGTATCTATCGGCGGATATTCATCCATTACGGCCGAGTAAAAACCAGCACTTCCGTGTCCGGTGGACTGGCAAATAGATACGCATTCAAACCTCAATCGGAGATGAAAATGGCGACTATTACAGGGACTGTGGGCAATGACATATTGCTCGGCAACGATATCGACGGCGATTTCATCATGGCGATCGCCGGGATGGACAAGATTAACGGCGGTATGGGTAGCGATTACATCTTTGCCGGCGAAGGCAACGATACGGCAGATGGGTCGTTTCAACGGGATAACCTGCAGGGCGAGGCCGGCGACGACACGCTGAACGGCAATAGCGGCGACGACACTATCGATGGCGGCATCGGTAAGGACAAGCTCAATGGCGGCAGCGGCCGAGACACCATTATCGCTGGGACACTGGAAACGGCAGCAGGCGATGTTGCCAATGGCGGTTCCGGTACCGACCGTTTGATGGTCGATTATTCCTCATCTGCCGCAAAGCTCAACATCGTGATCAAGGACTGGATCAGCCCACAGACGCTGACGGGCGGCATCCAGGCGACCAATGTCGAATCCTTCATGATCACCGGCAGCAACTTCGCTGACACGATCAGCGGCGGGAATTATTCCGACATGTTCGACGGTGGTGCGGGTAATGACACACTGTCCGGTGGGAGAGGCAGTGATATCCTGCAAGGCGGCGACGGCAATGACGTCTTATATGGCGGGCGTGGCTTTGATTTACTGTCAGGCGATGCCGGAAATGATATTCTCTATGGCGATCAGGGCTTCGATTATCTCTCCGGTGGTGACGGAAATGACCGGCTTTATGGCGGTGATAGCTTCGATACACTGAGTGGCGGCGCCGGCGCCGACGCAATCTACGGCGGTTCCGGTGATGACTCTATCGCGGGTGATTCCGGGAATGACACGTTGAGGGGGGAGTCCGGTGATGACTCGGTCGACGGAGGCCTGGGAGACGATATCATCGACGGTGGTACCGGCAACGATACGATCGGTTACTACTATGGTGAAGGTAAGGATACCATCACCGATGCCGGTGGCAGCGATCGCCTGATCCTGAGCAATTTCACCGGAAATTTCACCGCCAAAGCGGCGACCGAAGTCAACACCCTGGCAGGCGGCACGACCTTCACCGGTATGGATCACTATACGGTCTATGCGACCGGCACCGGTGCTAATAAAATTACAACCGGTAGCGGTAGTGACGTCGTCCTCTCGGGAGACGGCAATGACTGGATCAACGGCGCTGACGGCAATGATATTCTGGATGGCGGTCTTGGCAAGGATACAGTCTATGGCGGAGCCGGCAACGACAAGGTTAACCTCGGCGATGGCGGCGCAGACAGTGCCGATGGCGGGATAGGAGCCGACGAGGTCACCGTCGATCGCCGGTCATTGACTGCAAGCCAGACCTTCTCCGTCACTGGCACCACTGCAACCTTGACGGACGGCACCAGCTTGAAGAATTTCGAGCACTACGCGGTGTCGTTCGGAAAGGGCAATGATGTCGTCAAATCGGTCGGCGGCGCGCAAAGCGTCACCTTTTACGGCTATGAGGGCAACGACACACTGATCGGTACCAACGGTTCGGACGAACTCGATGGCGGCAATGGCAACGATACACTGACGTCGGGGGCAGGGTCGGACCGGATCAGTGACAATGGTGGTACCAACGTCATCAAGTCCGGTGATGGCGCCGACATCATCCGTGTCGGTGACGCTTATAGTGGTGGGGCAGTCGGTCACAACACTGTTGATATGGGGACTGGTGACGACAGCTTCTACCGCACTGCATCGACCGGTAAACTCTCGCTGGATGGCGGCATGGGCACGGACTTCGCCTCCATCGATTTCAGCAAATATACGGCGGGTATCACCTTCAAGCTGGCGGCCAGCGTCACTGCGACCAATGCCCCGGTGACGGTCAAGAATGTCGAAAGGGTTGCACTCGTCGGTGGCAGCGGGAATGACGTCTTCACCGGCGGCAGCCTGAACGACGACCTCAGCGGCGGCAACGGTAATGACGTCCTGACCGGCGGCGGTGGTAATGACATTCTTAATGGTGGGCTTGGCAATGATACGCTCAGGGGTGGTCTCGGCAACGACACGATCTATGGCGACGGCAAAACACTGACCGGCGGCAGAGACACGATCTATGCCGAGGACGGTGCCGACCTGGTCTATATCGGGATCGGCGATCGTGCGAATGGCGGTACAGGCACAGACCGGGTTGTCCTCAATGTCTCGGAGCAGACCAAGGATATTGGCTTCACGTTTTCCACGGGCACTGTCAATGTCGATGCGGCAACGTCGTTCGCCACTTTTGAGGCCCTCGACTATATCGGCAGCAAAGGCAAGGACACGGTCACGGGCGGTATTCTGGCTGATAGCCTCGATGGTCGCGCCGGCAACGATATCCTCAGGGGTGGGGCCGGGAATGATACCCTGGAGGATGGGGCTGGAAGCGACCAACTCTTCGGCGACGCCGGAAATGACTGGCTCATCCGTTCGGATGCCACCAGCGCGGGTGCAGGGGGCAAGGATGTCTTCGATGGCGGCGCAGGTACGGATACTTTGTCGTTCCGGGAAGGCGCAACATCCGTCGTGCTTGATCTGACGACCCAGGCCAACAACAAGGGCCTTGCGCTCGGTTTGACGGTCAAGAATGTCGAGATCATTGAAGGCAGCTATGCCGACGATGACATCCGTGGGGATGCCTCTGCCAATACCTTCTACGGAGAGGAATCCGACGACGTGCTTGATGGGCGTGGCGGTAACGACACGCTTGTTGGTGGTGCTGGAGACGACTGGCTGACGGGTGGCACGGGTAACGACAAGTTCGTCTTCAACTACGATGGACGCGACGGAGAAGGTGACGTCATCACCGACTTTACCCGCGGCCAGGATAAGCTGGTGATTGACAAGAGCGACTACGGCATCGCAGCGGGAGACACGGCAGTGACACTCGTCGTCAGCGCCGATCCGGTGGCCACCAGCACAAAGGGCAGCTTCCTGTTCGAAAGCGACAACGGCCGCCTGTGGTTCGATGCCGACGGCAAGGGCACGGAGTTCGACCTTGAACTTGTCGCCATCCTGCAGAACGTCAAGACGCTGTCGACAAGCGATTTTGCTTTCATCTGATAAGCGCGCTGAGAGCTTAAGACGGCGCCCGCTCTGGATGTCCGGAGCGGGCGCTGAATGCTGAAAGGGACAAAAGAAGCGAGTTCGCACTCGGGCTTTCTCACGTTCATCCTGCAAGATGCGCCAATGCTTAGAGTTGTCGCGCATGGCAATTATGACTGCGCCAATTTTTATCTGTGGGGCGAAGAGCCAGCCGGCGCTGTGTTCGACCTCTTCGCCAGATGCAGCCGAAGTGCCGCTGGGAAGCATCATATGGGTAAGGTGCTGGATGATGAGAAAAGGTGCGCGTCTTTATCTACCGTTGCGGCGCAGCAGTGCCAGCCAGATGCCCGAAAGCTGCCACGACATCCTGGTAAACCCTGCGTTTGAACGTCACGATCAGGTCCGGCAGAGCCTGCATCGGCTTCCAGGCCCATTCGTCGAATTCCGGCTCGTGGCCGCCCGGGGGCGGGTTGATGGCGATTTCGGATTCGGCGCCTTCAAAGCGGAAGGCAAACCAGCGTTGGGTCTGGCCGCGATATTTGCCTTTGAGGCCGATACCGATCAGGTGGGCGGGTAGGTCGTAGTTGATCCAGTCGGGCGCTTCGGCCAGCAGCGAGACGGTGGTCATGCCGGTTTCTTCATGGAGTTCGCGATAGGCGGCTTTCAGCGGGTCTTCACCCTTGTCGATGCCGCCTTGCGGCATCTGCCACAGTTGTCCGGAACCGTCATATTCCGAATTGCCGACCGGAATGCGCCGCCCGGCCCAGACCAGCCCCTCCCGGTTGAGCACCATGATGCCGACGCAGGGTCGATAAGGCAGATCGTCGGCCTTTACCGGTTTTGATTTGTCCTTGCTCATACTGATGTCCCTTGCCTGTCTACTTTGCACGCCGGATCAAAGGGTCCGCGCGGCTCAATCGAATACGCTATTGCTGTTGCGGATCCTTGACGAGCGCCGAAACGCCGACAAATTCGATACCGCGTGTGCCCGCCTCGTCCATCCACTGGGAAATGGCTGCGACGCTTTCGTCGAAGGCCGAAGCAACGCCGATGGCACCGCCATTGCGTCTGGCAATGCGCTCCAGTTCATCGAGTTTCTTCAGGATTGCCGTGCGGTCGATCTGGTCATCGACGACCATGTCGGCAAATCCATGGGGTACGCCGATCGTCCCGGCCAGTGTCCCGGTCAGCGTCTGTGCCGATGTCGCGTCGTCGAGGAACAGCAACCCGCGCCTGCCGATATCGCGCATCACCGGTTCCAGCGCGTCGGCGTCCGAGAGAAAGCGTCCGCCGAGAAAATTCATGATGCCGGTATAGTTGGTGATCTGGGCGAGCGAATAATGCAATTCGGACAGGTTCTTCTTGGAATCGAGCCCGACGCGCAGCGTGTGCGGACCGGGGGTGTTGTCCGGGTAATCGAAAGGTTCGAACGGGACCTGCAACAGGATTTCATGGCCGGTGCGACGCGCCTCCTGCATCCAGCGCTGCAGGCTGTTGCCCGTTGCGGCAAAGGCCATGGTGACATCGGGGGAAAGCTGACGCAGGGCATTCTGCGTGCCTGTCTGGCTGAGCCCCAGGCCGCCGACCACAATGGCGATGCGGATGCCACGCGCGCCGGACCACGGGCGCGCGTATTGATCCATCGGCCGCAGACCCTTAGCACTGGTGATCGGCAGCCGCCCCTGCGGGCTGTCTTCCAGTAGATCGTCATTCGGGAAAGTCGCCAGGCGCGGGTCCTGCCCCCTGGTGCGGCCGACCTCGATGAAGGCGGGGCCGTCGCCGTCGCGTTGTTTGGGCGAAAATTTGGTGACGATGGAACCGTTGTCGGTCAGCGTTTCCTCGACATGGGCGCCGGAAAGCGCACCGCTTGTCTTCTGCTGCTTGAGTTGAGTGGTATTCGGTTCTGTCGCCGTCTTTTCGCCAGGCTGGCTAGCATCCGCGACGCTCTGGGGTTCCGGCGGCAGGATCAGGCCGGTCGGTTTCAGAACGGCCCAGGCTGAAATGCCGATCAGCGCCAGGGCGCAAATTCCAAGCGACAGGCGGCCGAATGTCAGGCGGGATTTTTCAGCTTTTGAGGGGCGCGTCTTGCGGTTTTGACCAAGAGGAGCGTTGAGATCTGTTCCCAAGAGGGCCTCTATCGATCTGAGTTGCGATGGCGGAAGCCTCAGGAAAAGGCATTCCCTTAAGAATCGAAACCGCCGCCCGGCTTAAGCCCGGCGGCGAAGAGTATCAGGCGATCCGCATCTTCAGCGGAAGTTACGGCTTCAGTTCGGCTTTTTCCGGATTGGCCGGGAAAGCCGGGTCCGTCTTCTTGCCGCGCAGAAGGTCTAGCGCATAGTTCAGCTGCAGGTCGTCCTTGGTTTCCGGAGGGACGTAGGCAACGGAGCCGGAGCCCTCATCATTTTCGCTTTGGCCCTTGATATGACCACGCAGGCTGGACTCGCTCGTTGTTTCGACCTTGCCGAGCAGTTCAGGCGGCAGCGGCTGTTCGACCTTGATGTCCGGCGAGATACCGGTGCCCTGGATCGACTTGCCGGACGGCGTGTAATAGAGCGCGGTGGTCAGACGCAGCGCGCCGGCTTCGCCGAGCGGGATGATCGTCTGAACCGAGCCCTTGCCGAACGAACGCGTGCCGAGAACGGTGGCGCGCTTCAGATCCTGCAGGGCGCCGGCAACGATTTCCGATGCCGAAGCCGATCCACCGTTGACGAGCACGATGACCGGCTTGCCGTCGGTCAGATCGCCTGGTGTGGCGTTGAAACGGCGCGTCTCGTCGGGATTGCGGCCACGCGTGGAAACCACTTCGCCACGCTCCAGGAAGGCGTCGGAGACGTTGATTGCCTGGTCGAGCAGACCACCCGGGTTGAGGCGCAGGTCGAGCACATAGCCCTTGAGCTTGTCAGCCGGAACCTGAGCCTTGATCTTTTCGATCGCGTTCTTCAGGTCGTCATAGGTCTTCTCCGTGAAGGAAATGACGCGGACATAACCAACATCGTCTTCGGTGCGGAACTTGACGGCGCGAACGGCGATGATGTCGCGAACGATCGTGATGTCGATCGGCTTTTCAGCACCCTTGCGCAGGATGGTCAGCTTGATCGACTTGCCGACCGCGCCGCGCATCTTGTCGACGGCTTCCTCAAGCTTGAGGCCGCGCACATCAACGTCATCGATCTTCGAAATGAAGTCACCGGCGAGAACGCCAGCCTTGGCAGCAGGTGTATCGTCGATCGGGCTCGTCACCTTGACGAGATCGTCTTCCATGGTGACTTCAATGCCGAGACCGCCGAACTCACCCTTGGTCTGGGTGCGCATGTCTTCGGCATCCGTCGAATTCATGTAGCTCGAATGTGGGTCCAGCGATGAGAGCATGCCGTTGATGGCGTTCTCGATCAGCTTGTCGTCCTGCGGCGGCGTTACGTATTGCGCACGCACACGTTCGAAAACATCGCCGAAAATCGACAGTTCGCGATAGGTTGACGGGTTAGCCGCGACGGCCGGGACGATGGAGGAATATACAACGCCCGTGGCCGCTGCACCCATGAGTGCCCCGACCAGAACAAGTGACGTTCTACGAATCATTGCGTGCCTTTCCGGTGTCTGCTGCGGTCCACCATGGTCGGGAATCAACCGGTTTTCCGTCTTTCCTGAATTCAATGTAAAGCGTCGGGCGTTCTGTTTCCAGCGCCAATGCTGTGGCACTCGCCACTCTTTTGTTACCCATCGTACCGAGCGGTTCACCGGCGACGACGAATTGGCCCTGCTGTACCGTCACGCCTTCCAAACCTGAGAGAACGACGTGATAGCCGTCGCCGGGATTGAGGATGATCATCTGGCCGTAGCTGCGAAACGTACCGGCGAAAACGATCCAGCCATCCGATGGCGCCGTCACCAAAGCCCCTGCATTGGTCTCGAGCATGATGCCCTGAAGGGAATGCCCCGTGCCGTCGGCGTCGCCGAATTTGCGCAGGATCGATCCGGCAACCGGAAGCACAAGCTTTTTCTGCAAGTCCGAAAACGCATATGCAGGCGCAATACGGTTTTTGTCGGGCGTGGTGCTGTTTGCCAGCTCGCGGGCTTCGTTGCGCTGGGCCTCCGACATCAGCCGGCGGTTTTCCTCTTCGGCCTTGGCGGCGGCGGCTGCATCGCGTGCAGAGGTGATCTCGCTCTCGATCGAGCCGATCAGCCCCTCAAGACTGGTCGCCTGCGTTGCAAGCTGTTCGGCCTTGCGACGTTCGGAGGCGAGTTCGGTGGCACTGCGCTGCTTGAGTTTCTGTTTCTCAACGATCAGCATGTTCATGCGCCGCTCTTCCTCGAGCCTTGCCGTCATGTCGTCGCCAAGCGCCTGCTTCTGGGTGACGATTTCCTTGCGAACACCGGCGAGCGCCTTGAGGTCGGCTGCAAGGTTTTCCGTCTCGTGACGGATGCCGGGGACGACAGCGCCGAGCAGAATGGCGCTGCGCACGGAGGCGAGCGCATCTTCCGGCGTGACGAGCAGCGCCGGCGGGGGATTGCGGCCCATGCGCTGCAGCGCTGCCAAAACCTCGGCCAGCACGCTGCGCCGGGCGCGCAGGGAGGCGTGAACGGCGTCTTCCTTGCTTCTCAGGGTGGTCAGCTTCTCTTCGCCGTCGATGATCTGCTGTTCCAATGCCTTGCGTTTGCCGGCCGAATCGACAAGTGCCGTCCGTAGCGATTCACTGGTTTTCTCAAGCTCGGCGATCCCGGCCTGCAATTGCGCGGCACGATCGTTCGACAGGGTGATGGTCTTCGACAGGGCTTCCAGTTCGCTGCGGGTGCTGTCGCGTTTGACCGCAAGTTCTGCAGCGGGATCGACTTGCGCCGGAGCCTGCCCGGCTGCTACCTGCGGGCTCTGATCCGGTGTCTCCGGAGTTTGGGCGGGTGCGCCAGTGGCGAAAAGGAGAGCGGCGGCCAGAAGGCTCATGCGGAAACAGAGCCATCCGGCGTCTCCCGGCTGCTCTTCCCGTGCCTGCTTTGCCGCCCCTGTCGTCATTCCGCCATTCGCTGTCAGCCGTCTCTGTAAGCAAAAAACCCTACGCTGATTTGGCTATTTCAGCCAACAGCCATTCGTGGCAATTGCGGCATCCAGATGGCGGCACACCGCATTCTTCAAACCCGGTGATAGGGATGGCCTGAAAGGATGGTGACGGCGCGATAAAGCTGCTCGGCGATCAGGATACGCACCAGTTGATGCGGCCAGGTCATCTTGCCGAGGCAAATGACAGCGTCGGCCTTGACATGAAGGGCAGGATCGAGCCCGTCGGCGCCACCGATCGCAATCGTCAAGTCACGCTTGCCGCTATCGCGGAACGAACCAATGAGGGATGCAAAACCTTCGGAATCAAGCGCCTTGCCGCGTTCGTCGAGCAGGATGAGCAGGCTGGCGTCCGGTAGTGACTTTTCAAGTTGGGCGGCCTCTTCGCGCTTACGCGTATCGGCGCTCGATCCCCGGCTTTCGGGGACCTCGGCAATACGCGAGAGCTCAAGGCCGATTGCAGGGCCGGTCTTGGCGAAGCGGTCGAGATAACGGGCCGCAAGGTCCTTTTCCGGGCCAGCCTTGAGGCGCCCGACGGCAAAGAGGCCAACCCGCATGTCATTTCCTTAATTTCAATACGCCGGTCAGAGCATCGCCGTCTTATCTGCGGCGAGAGGCACATTCCTATCGGCCCAGCGGAGCGCTGGTGCTAGACTTCATTTGCAAACGGCCGCAATCGGACAACTTATCCTGCACGACCATTGCAGGATCCCAATGTGTCACTTCCTGCCCAACGCCCCGTCGGGGCGCCGTGCGTTCAGTGCAATGTACCGTCTTCCATCTCCGGCGCGGCCCACATCTTTTCGATGTTGTAGAACTCGCGGATTTCCGGGCGGAAGACGTGGACGATGATGTCGCCGCCGTCGATCAATACCCAGTCGCCGGTCTCCAGACCTTCAACACGGGCGTTACCCTGGCCACCGTCCTTGAGATCGGTGATCAGGTGATCGGCGATCGCCATGACATGCCTGCTCGACCGCCCTGAGACCACGACCATGTAGTCTCCCAGCGCCGATTTGCCGGCAATGTTGATGGTGACAATATCTTCTGCCTTTGAGTCCTCGAGACTATCGAGAACCAGCTGAAGAGCACGGGCAGCGGCTTCGTCGCTGCGTTCCGGGCTTTGCGGGAAAATGCGGGTGACATTTCCCTTCGCGTGTACTGTTGTCAGAGGTTTTCCTTTCCAGGTGAACAGAACAGGCATGATGCGATTCGAATGTCGCTCGATCCGCACTCTAAATGTAGGCACCAATACCCTAAGGTTTCAAGACACGAGAAATAAATGACGCTTAATCATTGCTGATATGCACTCAAGATTTCGCCCGCAGCGCGGTGGAGCTCAGCGGTGAGCGTGGCCCGTGAATGAAGGTCCAGGCGGGGGCCTTGCGCCATGCTAGGCTTGCCGCATGGGCTTCGTCAACGCGCGCATAATCAAAGGTTTTTGCCATCTTCGAAGACAGATAGGACAAGGTATCGCCGGGACGGTCGATGACGGCGATCGGGAAGGTGCAGGCGATTTTCTGCCAGTCCTGCCAGAGATGAAAATTCTTCAGATTGTCGGCGCCCATGATCCAGACAAAATGGATGCCGCGATTTCGTTCGCGGATTTTTTCCAGCGTGCGCGCCGTATAGCTCTGGCCGAGCGATTGTTCGAAGGCTGTCACCTTGATGCGCGGATCGTGAGTGATTTTCTCGCTGAGCGCAATGCGCTCGGCAAGTGGCGCCAGAGAGTTGCGGCTCTTCAGCGGATTACCCGGTGTCACCATCCACCAGAGCTGCTCCAGCCCAAGCCGGCGCAACGCGATATCGGCAACAAGTACATGACCATCATGCGGCGGATTGAATGAGCCACCGAACAAACCGACGGTCATGCCGTTCTCGACATGGGGCATTTTCAGATAGAACGGATCGACGTCGCCCGTCTGCACCTTACGGCCGGACCTGACCGGTGCCGCGCACCCTGTATTTGAAAGAGGTCAGCTGTTCGACGCCGACTGGCCCGCGCGCGTGCATCTTGCCGGTGGCAATGCCGATCTCGCCGCCCATGCCGAACTCGCCGCCATCGGCAAACTGGGTCGAGGCATTGTGCAGGAGAATGGCCGAATCGACCTCGGCGAAGAAGCGCTCGACCACATCCGGATCCTCGGCAATGACGGCTTCCGTGTGGGCGGATGACCAGGACGATATATGATCGATTGCGCCTTCAATGCCATCGACCAGCGTCACCGAAATGATCGCATCGAGATATTCGGTTGCCCAGTCTTCCTCGGTCGCTGCAATCAGCCCCGGCACCATGGCACGGATATCCTCGCTGGCGCGGACCTCGCAGCCGGCATCGCGGAGGGCAGTGATCAGCGGCAGGACGAATGTGTCCTTTGCCTCGCGGTCGATCAGCAGCGTTTCGGCCGAGCCGCAAATGCCGGTACGGCGCATCTTGGCGTTGACGGCGATCTTTTTCGCCATCTCCAGATCAGCGGAAGCATCGACATAGACGTGGCAAAGACCTTCCAGATGGGCAAAGACCGGTACACGCGCCTCGTTCTGGACACGGGCAACAAGGCTCTTGCCGCCACGCGGAACGATGACGTCGATCGAGCCGCCAAGACCCGTCAGCATGGCGCCGACGGCTGACCGGTCAGAAACCGGCACCATCTGGATCGCATGCACTGGAAGCCCGGCATCCTTCAGCCCCTGAACCATACAGGCATGGATCGCCTGCGATGAATGCAGGCTGTCGGACCCACCGCGCAGGATAACGGTATTGCCGGCCTTCAGGCAAAGCGCGCCCGCGTCGGCCGTCACGTTCGGACGGCTTTCGTAGATGACGCCGATGACGCCCAGCGGTGTGCGAACCCGTTCGATATGCAGGCCGTTGGGGCGGTCCCACTCGGCAATGATATCACCGACGGGATCGGGCAGTTCGGCGATTGCACGGATGGCATTGGCCATGTCGAGCACGCGATTTTCCGAAAGGGTCAGCCGATCGAGAAAGGAGGCGGCGACGCCAGTTTCACGGGCGTTTTCGAGGTCGAGTGCGTTGGCAGCAAGGATGTCATCCTTATGGGTGACGATATTGCTGGCCATGCTGATCAGGGCCGCATGCTTGCGCTCGGCGGATGCCGTGGCCAGCGGCCGGCTGGCGGCGCGTGCCTGGCGGCCGATCACGGCCATCAATTCCTGGATTTCTTTCTTTCGCGCATCATCAAGCATGAGCGTCGCTCCTCACTGCATCCGTCTCCCGCTTTGCGGATGCGGTCATGACCATATCGTCCCGATGCACCATGGCGGCGCGTCCGGCATAACCGAGAATGACGGCAATCTCCGCCGATTTCTTGCCGGTGATCTGACGGGCCTCGTCGGCATCATAACCGGCCAGCCCGCGGGCAATTTCGCGGCCTTCCGCACCGATGATGGCAATCGTATCGCCGCGGCTGAACGATCCTGTCACCTGGCGAACGCCAGCCGGAAGCAGGCTCTTGCCGGAACGAAGGGCTGTTTCAGCACCGGTGTCGATGGTCAGGCTGCCAGCTGGCAGCAACTGCCCGGCGATCCATGTTTTGCGCGCAGTGACCGGCGAGCCGGATGGCGCAAACCAGGAGGAGCGGGCACCTTCGCCGATTGCCGACAACGGATGATCGACCTTGCCCGACGCAATGATCATGGCGCAACCAGCGCCCGTGGCGATCTTGCCGGCATCAATCTTGGTGCGCATGCCGCCGCGCGACAGTTCGGACGCGGCGCCGCCTGCCATCGCTTCGATCTCGGGCGTGATTTCTGCGATGGTCGCTAGGAACTGCGCATCCGGATCGAGATGCGGCGGGGCGGTATAGAGCCCGTCGATATCGGACAGAAGCACGAGCAGATCGGCGCCGGTCATGGTGGCGACGCGAGCTGCCAGACGATCATTGTCGCCATAACGGATTTCGGTGGTGGCGACGGTGTCGTTCTCGTTGATGATCGGCACGGCGCCCATCTTCAGGAGCTGGCTGATCGTCGCGCGGGCGTTGAGATACCGGCGGCGTTCCTCGGTATCGCCAAGCGTCAAGAGGATCTGCCCGGCAACAATTTCGTCCGCCGACAGGCTCTCGGACCACGCACGCGCCAGCGCGATCTGGCCGACGGCCGCCGCAGCTTGGCTTTCCTCAAGCTTCAGCGCGCCGGGGGCGAGATCGAGCACGGAGCGCCCAAGCGCGATGGCGCCGGAGGAGACGACGAGAACGTCGACGCCCTTGGCTCTGAGCGCAGCGATATCGGCACACATGGCATTCAACCACTGCTTCTTCAGGCCCGTCTTGCGATCCACAAGCAGGGCGGAGCCGATCTTGATCACAATCCGGCGGTATTTTTCCAGCGGTTTGCGTTGCGGCGTCATGTCAGTCTTCGTCCACCGGGGTTTGCGCGGCGACGATGATATCGCGCAGCGCGCGCAACGTTTCGGTCATGCCGGTGCCGACGATGGCCGACAGCAGAAGCGGCGTCTGGCCGCTGGCCTTCGCCAATGCCTTCTGCTTCTTTTTCAACTCGGTTGGGTCAAGCACGTCGATTTGCGACAGTGCGACGATTTCCGGCTTGTCGAGCAATTCTCCGCCATAGGCCTGGAGCTCGTGCTTGACGGTCTTGTAGGCCTTTGCCACATCCTCTTCCTGCGCGGACACCAGATGCAGCAGCACGCGGGTGCGCTCGACATGGCCGAGGAAGCGGTCACCGAGGCCGACGCCGTCATGGGCGCCTTCGATCAGGCCGGGAATATCGGCAAGAATGAATTCGCGGCCATCGATTGTCGCCACGCCGAGGTTCGGGTGCAGCGTCGTGAACGGATAGTTGGCGATCTTCGGGCGCGCGCGGGTGACCGTCGCGAGGAATGTCGACTTTCCGGCATTCGGCAGGCCGACCAGACCGGCATCGGCGATCAGCTTCAGCCGCAGCCAGATGGTCTTTTCTTCGCCTTCAAGACCCGGGTTGGCCCAGTTCGGCGCCTGATTGGTGGACGATTTGAAATGGGTGTTGCCGAAACCGCCATTGCCGCCAGCTGCCAGGCGGAAACGCTGACCCTCGGAGATCATGTCGACGATCATCGTCTCGGAATCTTCCTCGAAGATCTGCGTGCCGACCGGAACCTTCAACGTCACGTCGGCGCCACCGGCGCCCGTACGGTTGCGGCCCATGCCGTGAATGCCGGTGCCGGCCTTGAAATGCTGCTGGAAGCGAAAATCGATCAGCGTGTTGAGACCGTTGACGGCCTCAATCCAGACATCGCCGCCACGGCCGCCGTCGCCGCCATCCGGGCCACCGAACTCGATGAATTTTTCGCGCCGGAACGACACAGCGCCAGCTCCGCCGTCGCCGGACCGGATATAGACTTTTGCTTCGTCGAGAAATTTCATCGCACTGCCATCTGTTTGGTGTATTTGCCGTCGTATTTGCCGCCATCGATATAGGCGCGTGCTCCGGAGGTCAAAGAATATCGTGAAGTTTTTGAGCTATAACATCCAGTACGGCGTAGGTCTTGACGGCCGATTCGACCCCGAGCGCATTGCGAGAAGTCTTGAGGGCGCCGATGTCATCGCGCTGCAGGAAGTGACGCGGAATTTTCATCGCAACGATCACGCCGATCTTGTGGCGGTTTTTCGCGATCTGATGCCGCAATACTTTTCCACCTTCTGGCCCGCCTGCGAGATCGACGCCGGCTCGGCGATCGAGAATGGCCGCGCCGTCGAGCGCCGCTTCCAGTTCGGCAACATGATCCTGTCGCGCTTTCCGATTGCCGCAACCCGCCTCATCCCGCTGCCGCGCACCCGTACGATATCGCCGATGAACCTGCAGCGCGGCGCCACCGAGGCGCTGATCATCACCCCGTCCGGTCCGCTGCGGATCTATTCGGTTCACCTCGACCATGTCTCTCCGGCCGAGCGCATCGCCCAGATCGCCTATCTGAAGGAGAAGGCGCTGTCCTATCCGCGCGAAGGCGGCGCCATGAGCGGCGGCGGCGATTTCGGTTTTCCCGAGCTGCCGCATCCGGAAGACTTCGTGCTGATGGGCGATTTCAACATGGAGCCGGAAGGGCCGGAATATTGCCTGATGACCGGCACGCGCGACGCCTATTACGGCCGCTCGCTGCGCCTTGAAAACCCGGTGGATGCGCTGGCACATCTCGGCCGGCTGACGCCCGAAAGCTACAGCTGGATCAATCCCGCCGATCATAGCAAGCGCATGCATCTCGACTATTGTTTCCTCAGTGCCGGTCTTGCACCACGCTTGCGGCATGCCTGGATCGATGCGGAGGCCACGGGTTCCGACCACCTGCCCGTCGGATTCGAGATTGAATGAAAAGCAAAAGCCCGCGGGTTTGACGCCGCGGGCTTTTCATCTTGCTTCACGGCCGGTGCAGACCGCCTGCGGTAATCATGGTCTCGATATGGCTGACCATGCTGTTGCGGGCCAGAGCATAGACCTGGCTGCAGCCGGTGATCTCGAAACCAAGCTTCTTCTGCACCTTCAGCGATCCCGCATTGTCGGCAAACACGCCGGAATGCAGCACGATAGCCGGCATGCGCCGGAAGAACCGCTCGATGGCCGCATGCGCCGCTTCGCTGGCATAGCCGCGGCCCCAGTAGTAGCGGTTTAGCCAGTAGCCGAGATGCCATTGGCCATGCAGGAGCTCGATGCCGACGCAGCCGATATGGACGTCGTCGCCCGTGGTGATCGCCAGCGTCCAGCCAGCGATCAGTCCCGAACCCTGCCGGATCAGCCAGTCGTGGGCATCCTGCCGGTGATAGGGCACAGGCACCCGAGACAGCATGCGCGAGACCTGATAGTCGGCAAGCGATTCCGCTATCGCATCGGCATCGGACAGCTTGTGTGGACGCAGGATCAGCCGTGCGGTTTCGATGACCGGGCAAGGGCCTGGATCGGGACGAACGGCAATCTTTGGCCGTTCTCGCAGATGAGCGGTCATCTCAGACCTCCCCAGCTGCGCAACGACATCCATGTCTTGCGGTCGAGCCGGTACCATTCGACCGACATCATCCCACCGAGCGCCAGGCTATCGACCATGCCGGAACCCTGGAACTGGAAGCCGCATTTCTGGATGACCCGCCGCGAGGCGACGTTCATGACCCGGCAGCGCGCATCGATCTGGTCGATATCACGGGTGCGGAAGGCCATGTCGGTCAGCGCCTGGGCTGCCTCCGTGGCATAACCCTTGTTCCAGTGCGGTTCGCCCAGCCAGTAGCCGAGCTCCGCCGTCTTGCCATCCGGATGCGGCTCGATACCGCAGCAACCGAGAAATGCGCCATTATCCGCTTTGGTAATCGCATAGACGCACTTGCCAATCGTGCCCGTTTTCGTACGGCGTACGAAATCCGCAGCATCGGCCACCGTGTACGGGTGCGGCATGCGCGAAACCATGGTGGCGATATTGGCGTTGTTGGCAAGATGGGCAAGGGCGTCGATATCGTCTTCGTGAGGCGCGCGCAAAACGAGCCGGGGCGATAACAATATCGGGCAATCGGTCCTTGACCGTTGGGGCCGCAGCCGTTCCTGAGAAGATTCCAGGGAATCTTCCCGGGGAGACCGTGATTGGCCCTCCCTCAACAATTCGCTTTGCATGTTCAGTCCTCCAAGACGTGAAAAAGGGGAGATCGGGCATTGCCCCATCTCCCCTTTTGATCTTGGCCTGAACACGGTAAGCGTCAGCCGGGTCGATGAGACGCCGGCTGTTTTAAGAGCGCTACCGGCTTATTCCGCTGCTTCGGCTTTCGGCATTACAGACACGTACACGCGGCCATTGGCCTTCGTACGGTAGTTCACATTGCCGGCCGTAAGTGCAAAAATGGTGTGGTCCTTGCCGAGGCCAACATTGGCGCCCGGATGCCACTGGGTTCCGCGCTGACGCAGAATAATGTTGCCCGGAATGACGACTTCGCCACCGAACTTCTTCACGCCGAGGCGCTTGGACTGTGAATCGCGACCGTTGCGCGAGGAACCGCCAGCTTTTTTATGTGCCATGGGTGTTCTCCTTTAAACCTTGGATCCGTGTCTCAGTTTGCGGCTTCAGCGGCAGCGTCGTCGGACTTCTTGGAAGCCTTCTTCGCCTTCGCGCCGGCAGCAGCAGCGATGTCCAGGATGCGGACAGTCGTGTTGTGCTGGCGGTGACCGCGGGTGCGCTTCGAGTTCTGGCGGCGGCGCTTCTTGAAGGCGATGACCTTCTTGGCGCGTCCATGTTCCACAACTTCGGCGCTGACAACGGCACCTTCGACAAACGGAGCACCGATGGTTGCATCGGCGCCGACGCCGACCATCAGGATCTCGGTGAATTCAATCTTGTCGCCTGCGGCGCCTTCCAATTTTTCAATCGTCAGAACGTCGTTGGCTGCCACGCGGTACTGTTTACCGCCTGTTTTGATGACTGCGAACATTTTTTATCCTTTCATGTTCGTTCCGGCTCTTCACTCAAGGCGAGGCCGTCTTTTTCTTCAGTCGGACATAACAAAGCCTTGTCGGCCTTGCCGGTGAACGGGCACAATGGAAACCCGGCGCGGTGAGGACATGCCACACCACTTCGATGTCGCGAATTACTGGAAGCAGGCAAAACTGTCAAGGTAAAAGACGCGGATGCGCTTGATTTTCCTTGATCCACCCCCTTGCCTTCGCCAAAAACTGCCGCTATGAACCGCCTCGCGCTAAACGCGCCGACCAGCATATCCGGAGAGGTGGCAGAGTGGTCGAACGCACCGCACTCGAAATGCGGCATACCTGCAAGGGTATCGTGGGTTCAAATCCCACCCTCTCCGCCATTTCCCAAAGACATTGTTATGCTCATCCGGAATGCCGTTCTGCGGCCCAATCCGGTGGCGGATATTGTATTTCGTTGTGTCGTCGTAACCTCCGCAAGCTCCACAATCCGCCGACTGTGCAAATTCGCTTTTCTGCGCTCTATTTTTCTCCGAACCTCGCCACATATGGCAGTTTATGCCCCGACGAATGCGTGCAGGCGTGGGAGAAATTGTGAACAGTTTCAAGGGAGAACTATCGTGCGTCTGAAAACAACATTGATCGGGGCCGCCTTGGCCGTGCTCGTTTCCACGGCTGCGGCCAATGCCCAGGTCGTCGTGTCCTCGAAGATCGACACGGAAGGCGGCGTGCTCGGCAATATCATCCTTGCCGTTCTCAAGGCCAACAATATCGAGACGACCGATCGGGTGCAGCTTGGCGCCACGCCTGTCGTGCGCAAGGCGATCACCGCGGGTGAAATCGATATCTATCCGGAATATACCGGCAACGCCGCGTTCTTCTTCGAGAAGGCCGACGATCCGCTCTGGAAGGATGCGGCCAAGGGCTATGCCGAGGCCAAGAAGCTGGACTACGATGCCAACAAGATCGTCTGGCTGGCGCCGTCGCCGGCCAACAACACCTGGGCCGTCGCGGTGCGCAAGGACCTGGCCGATGCCAGCAGCATCAAGACCTTCAGCGATTTCGGCAAATATGTTGCAGGCGGCGGCACAGTGGTGCTGGCGGCCTCATCAGAGTTCGTCAATTCGGCCGCAGCTCTGCCGGCATTCCAGACGACCTATGGCTTCACGCTGAAATCGGACCAGCTGATCACGCTTTCGGGCGGCGACACGGCGGCGACGATCGCTGCTGCGGCCAACCAGACCAACGGTGCCAATGCCGCCATGGTTTACGGCACGGATGGCGGCATCGCGCCTTCCGGCCTTGTTGTCCTGGAAGATGACAAGGCGGTGCAGCCTGTCTACCAGCCGGCCCCGATCATTCGTGAGGCGGTTCTCAAGGACCATCCGGAGATCGAAACACTGCTGAAGCCGGTGTTCGAGAAGCTTGATCTGGTCACCCTGCAGGACCTGAACGGTCGCGTTCAGGTTGGCGGTGAGCCAGCAAAAGCGGTTGCGGAAGACTTTCTGAAGAAGAACGGTTTTCTGAAATAAGCCGTTTGGAATAGGCTGCCGTGAAACGGCCGGGTCCCCAAAAAGGGAGCCGGCCTGAATGGGATGGGGATGGCAGTTTGAGCATTCGCTTCGACAAGCTCGGCGTAGTCATTGCGCTGTTGATCGCTTACGCGGTGCTGGCCGCGCCGTTTGCGACCTTTCGTGCCAACCGCATCGTGCCGGGCGACGCCAAAGGCATTCTCCAGGCCTTGCCCGCTGGCGCAGGTATGCTGCTTCTGGCGCTGATGGCCGGCGTGGCACTGGTCGTTCTTCTCAAGACGCCGACGCGTCTGAGGCTGTTTGCCGCTGCGGCAGGTCTCGCCGCGATTGCAGTGTTCATCGGTATGGCCGCGACGTTCCTGACGCCGCCAGCCAACAGCTACGCCCGGGTTTCTCCGGCTTCCGGATTCTGGATCCTGTTGTTTTCCTTTGCCCTGCTGGCCGCTGATTCGATCACGCGGATGCGGCCTTTGCCGCTGGTCAGGCTTCTGCTTCTGGTGATGACGCTGGGTGGGGCCGCCGTGGTCCTGACGTCGGGCCTGTGGGATGGGTTATCGATTCTCAAGGAATATTCGGGCCGCGCCGATGTCTTCTGGCTGGAGGCCGGACGGCATGTGACCCTGGCGCTCGGGTCGCTATTTGCCGCGGTTCTGGTCGGGCTGCCGCTCGGCATTCTCTGTCACCGGGTGGCGCCGTTGCGGGCCGGCGTGCTCAACACGCTGAACCTGATCCAGACGATCCCGTCCATTGCGCTGTTCGGCATTCTCATCGCACCGCTTGGCTGGATCGCCGTCAATGTGCCGGGGGCCGCCGCCATCGGCATTCGCGGTATCGGTGCCGCCCCCGCCTTCGTCGCCCTGTTTCTCTATTCGCTGCTGCCGGTGGTCGCCAACACCGTCGTTGGGCTTGCAGGCGTGCCGCGCGAGGCCAACGAGGCTGCCCGGGGCATCGGCATGACGGATCGGCAGCGGCTGTTCGGGATCGAGTTTCCACTGGCAATGCCGGTCATTCTGACCGGCATTCGCATCGTGCTGGTGCAGAATATCGGGCTTGCGACGATTGCCGCGCTGATCGGCGGCGGCGGTTTCGGCGTGTTCGTGTTTCAGGGTATCGGCCAGACGGCGATGGACCTGGTGCTTCTCGGTGCCGTGCCGACGGTCGTGCTTGCCTTCGCCGCCGCGATCGTGCTCGACGCGCTTATTGAAATGAACGCTCCTCAGCGCGAACGAGGCAGGACCGCATGATCGAAATCGACGGGATCACCAAACGCTATGACGGCATAACGGTCGTCAACAATGTGTCGATGACGATCGAGCCGCGCACGGTGACGGTCATTGTCGGCACCTCCGGCTCCGGAAAGACAACGCTGCTGCGGATGATCAACCGGCTGGTCGAGCCGACGGCTGGTGCCATCCGCCTCGATGGCGACGACAACCGCTCGATGCCGGGTTTCGAACTGCGACGCCGGATCGGCTACGCCATCCAGGGGCACGGACTGTTTCCGCATCGCACCGTCGCGCAGAACATCGCCACGGTGCCGGTGCTGCTCGGCTGGAACAAGGCGCGGATCGACGCCAAGGTCACGGAGCTTTTGACGCTGTTCCAGCTGGATCCGGCCGCATTCGCAAACCGGTTTCCGCACGAGCTTTCCGGCGGTCAACAGCAGCGTGTCGGCGTGGCGCGGGCCTTGGCGGCCGAACCGAACGTGCTGTTGATGGATGAGCCGTTCGGTGCGCTCGACCCCATCATCCGGGCGAAGGCGCAGGCCGATCTGCTGGCCATCCAGAGGCTGCTGGGCACGACGATCGTGCTGGTGACGCATGACATGGACGAGGCGTTTCACCTCGCCCACAAGATTGCCGTCATGGACAAGGGCGCGCTTGTCCAATACGGCAGGCCCGCCGAACTGGTGAAAGACCCTGCGACGGCGTTCGTCCAGACGCTGATCGGCACCAGCGAGCGGCCGTTCCGGCTGTTGTCGATCGAGACCGCAGGCGATGCCGTCGAGCCAGGACCGGCGGAGGGACAGCCATTGGCGGAAACGGTCAGCCAGCGCGATGCGCTTTCGGAATTGCTCTGGAGCGGGCGGGCCGCATTGCCGGTCGCCGCCACTGATGGGACGATCCTTGGCAGGGTCACCCTGGAGGGGCTGACCAGACGGGCAGCAAAACCGCAATGAGGGCATGGATCCCGCATCTTCTGCGCGCGGCGCTGCTGGTCGTCCTAATTGCCTTTCTGGTGTCACCCAGTTGGTTCGATCCGCTCTTGAAACCGCTGGTGCAGGACAATGCGCCGGCAATCTACAATCAGGGCAGCCTGCTGACGCTGACGTTGCTGCATCTGCGCACCGTCGCCATTGCCACGACCGGTGCCATCATTGTGGCAGTAACGCTGGCCATCCTTGTGACGCGGTCCTTCGGGGCGGAGTTCCTGCCGCTATCACGCAGCCTGGTCAATGTCGGGCAGACATTTCCGCCGGTCGCCGTGCTGGCACTGGCTGTGCCAATCCTCGGATTTGGCGAGAAGCCGACGCTGGTGGCGCTGTTTCTCTATGGCCTGCTGCCGATTTTCGAGAATACGCTGACGGGACTGACGACCTTGCCGCCCTCGGTGATGGAAGCGGCGCGCGGTTCCGGCATGACGGATCGCCAGCGTCTTTTCAAAGTGGAATTACCGCTGGCCATGCCGGTGATCCTGGCCGGTATCCGGCTATCGGTGGTGATCAGCCTTGCCACGGCGACGATCGGCTCGACGGTCGCGGCAAAGACCCTTGGCGAGGTCATCATCGCCGGGCTGCAATCCAACAATATTGCCTTCGTTCTGCAAGGCGGGCTGATCGTCGGCGCCCTGGCTGTGCTGATCTACGACGGTTTTTCGGCGATTGAGCGCGTCATGGCGCGGCGAGCGGGGCTGGCGGCGCGAAGCTGACCTCGCGCCTTTTCTCTCATTTAGGTCAGTTGATCGACGGCAGCAATAACGCCGCGCAGTTCGGCGAGGCCCTTGAGGCGGCCGATGCAGGAATAGCCGGGATTGACCGTCTTTTTCTGGTCGTCGATCAACAGGTGGCCATGGTCGGGGCGCATCGGGATGACGCTGTCGGCACGGCCTGCGGTCTCGCGGCGCCGTTCTTCGGTGCGCAGGACCGAGATCAGTGACACCATGTTGACGTCACCGGCCAGATGCTCGGACTCGATGAACGAGCCGTCCGGTTCCTTGGTAACATTGCGCAGATGGGTGAAATGGATGCGGTCGGCGAAGCGTTTTGCCATTGCGACAACATCATTGCCGGTGCGCGAGCCGTAAGAGCCGGCGCAAAGGGTGATACCGTTTGCCGGCTCATTGACTGCATCGAGGATGGTTTGAATGTCGTCCGTTGTGGAAACGACGCGGGGCAGGCCGAACAGTGAGAACGGCGGATCGTCGGGGTGGATGGCGAGCCGGACGCCGTTTTGGGCCGCGACCGGCACCACTTCCTTGAGGAAGTCGATCAGGTTGGCGCGCATATCGTCAGAGGAGACCGCGTCGAACGTGGCGATCTCGGCGCGGATCTTTTCACGCGTATGGCTGTCTTCGCCGCCGGGCAGACCGGCAATGATGTTCCTTTCCAGGGTGAGGATTTCGTCGTCGCTTTTTTGCGCCAGGCGCTGGCGTGCAGCTTCGATGACATCGGGCGCGTAGCTGTCTTCGGCGGCGCGGCGCTTCAGCACGAAGACGTCGTAGGCGACGAAATCGATCATGTCGAACCGCAGTGCAAAGCCGCCAGCCTCGGTCGGGTACATCAGGTTGGTGCGAGTCCAGTCGACCACCGGCATGAAATTGTAGCAGACCACGGGCACGCCGCCCTTGCCGAGATTGGCAAGGCTCTGTTTCCAGGCATCGAGAATGCGCCGCCATTCGCCATCGCGCCGCTTGATCGCCGAGTTGACGGGAATGGATTCGCAGACGGTCCAGGTCATCCCGGCCTTTTTAACCAATGCCATGCGCTCGGCGATGTCGTTGGGAGTCCAGATGCGGCCATCATAGATATGATGGAGCGCGGTAACGACACCATGGGCGCCGGCTTGTCGCGCGTCCGAAAGAGTGACCGGGTCCTGCGGTCCAAACCAGCGCCAACTCTCGATCATAGTCCTCATCTCCACGTTATAATGTTGGACAATTAATGCAGTAATTCCCAGAAAATCAATATGGAAGAGTTGATACGGATATTATGTCGGACATATGATGGTTTCAGACAAGGGAATGGACCGGAGGAGAATGGCATGGAGGACGGCGCGCGGGCTTCCGCCGTTGATGGAATGGTGGATCACATCCGCGGCCTGATCCGCGAACGCGGTCTGACGGTCGGCGACGTTCTGCCGAGTGAAGCAGAGCTTGCCGTCATGTTCGATGCCAGCCGCAACACCGTTCGCGAGGCGTTCCGGACGCTGAAGGCTTATGGTGTCGCCGAATCCCGCCAGAAGGTCGGCGCCGTCCTGACCGACCAGCATCAATCGGCAATGCGCGACCTGTTCTCCTTCGCCATGGACATTTCCGTCGATGCCTTCCGTGATATCCAGGGCTACCGGCGGCTGACCGAGATGAGCCTGTTCGATCTGCTCTCGACCCGGATTACCGAGGAGACTCTAATCGGAATGGACGTGCTCAACGCGCGCATCCGGCAGGCTGGATCGCCGGAAGAGGCGTCCGAACTCGATTATCAGTTCCACAAGCTGATGGTGGATGCGGCTGGAAACCGGATGCTATCGGAAACCTACGGCATGCTGAAGCCGGTGATCGGGCGGCTGATGCTGGCGGGCAAATCGCAGCGGCTGGTGCGGGAGAGCGTTGCCGCCGAACATGCCGATATCGTCAAGGCGCTGCGGGAGCGCGACCGGATCGGGTTTGCCTATCATATGGACCGGCATCTCGATGCGGGGCTGGAATTCATTCCGGCGGCTGACGGTTCGCGCGGCAGGCAGACGGCGGAAAGCGCAAAGGGACGGGAGACGCGCGATGCGTGAATTTGACGGAAAGATCGCTGTCGTCACCGGGACGACCGGCATCGGCCGGGCTGTTGCCCTGCATCTGGCCCGGCAGGGAGCGTCTGTTGCCTCGCTCGGGATCGATCGGGCAGCCAATGCCGAGCTAGAAGCGTTGGCGGCTGCGGAGGGCCTCGCACTCACCGTCTTTCATGCCGATGTCTCGGTCACCGCCGATGTTCAGCGGGCCATGGCGGCAGCCGTGGCTTCGTTTGGCGGTATCGACATCATCGTCAATTCCGCCGCCGTCCACCCCTACGGCACCGCAGAAACGACGCCGTTCGAGACTTTCATGCGCTGCATGGCGGTCAATGTCGGCTCGATCCACCTGACGGCGGAATTCGGCGTGCCGGAGATGCGCAGGCGCGGCGGCGGTGTTATCGTCAATCTATCGAGCGTGCAGGGCCACGCCTGCCAGAGCGGCGTTTCCGCCTATGTCGCCTCCAAGGGGGCGATCCATGCCTTGACGCGAGCGATGGCGCTGGATTTTGCCGCCGATCGCATCCGGGTCGTGTCGATCAGTCCGGGCTCGGTGCGTACGCCGATCCTCGAGCTGGCGGCGCGGACATTCGAGGGCGACGATGCCGATATCGACGCGGTGTTCCAGCGCTTCGGCGCGGCGCATCCGCTGGGGCGGATCGGGGAACCGGAGGAAGTCGCCGTACTGGCCGCATTCCTCGCGTCGGACAAGGCCGGCTTTATCACAGGATCGGATCACCGGATCGATGGCGGCCTGACGGCCGGTATCGGCGTTCGCTGAGGAGAAACCATGAGCATTCCGATGAAACGCAGTGCCATCAACCGGATCATGCGCGAGAGCGAAGCTTTCATGCACTCGTTCGGCTTTATCCTGCCACCGTTTTCGCGCTGGTCGCCGGACGAGATGCGGGCGCGCAAAAGCGAGATCGGCGGGATCACCGGCGCATCGCTCGGCTGGGACATCACCGATTTCGGGCTTGGCGATTTCGAAAAGACCGGACTGTTTCTTTTCACCGTCCGCAATGGCCGCTTTGCCGATCTGCAACGGGGGCGCGGCATGCTTTACGCTGAAAAAGCGATGGTCGCCCGCAAGGACCAGGTGACGCCGATGCACCGGCATCTCCTGAAGGCCGAGGACATTATCAATCGTGGCGGCGGCACGCTGGTGATCGAACTGTTCGGCGATACCGGTGGGCAATGTGACCGCGCTAAGGGCACCCGGGTGGCGACCGACGGTATCTGGCGCGATCTGGCGCCCGGCCACAAACTGCAATTATTGCCCGGCGAAAGCGTGACGCTGATGCCCGGCGACTGGCACGCCTTCTGGGGCGAGGGTGCCGATGTCTTCGTCGCCGAGGTCTCGACCGTCAACGACGACAATACCGACAATATCTTCGAGGACCCGGCGGTGACGCGATTTTCCGGCATCGACGAGGACGAGGCGCCGCTGCATCTGCTGGTGCCGGATTATGCGGGGTGGTTGCGGTAGACGGTGGCATTTTCCGGACGTTTTTGTTTGGCGTGACGCTCCCAGTTTCCCCGTCATCCCGGACGTGTTCCGGGATTCAGCGCGCGACGTCTGCGGCGCTAGGGGATTCTTTTCCTTGCGGTTGGTCAGTTTTCTCACGGCGCGGACGCGCGGTGGCTGGATGCCCGCCACAAGGGCGAGCATGACGGAGAGTGAGGGGGCCGTTGCGGTCAAACAATGAGCCTCAATGAGGATTCGCTAAAATATCAAAGAACACGCGAACGCGTCCGCACCCGGGAAAACCGGTGCGGTTGATCTCATCAGTTGGAGGGCGCACGCAAATGCGGAACCTCGGGGTAGTTTAGTAAGTGGCTCCGCATTTGCGTGGCCTTCGGCGTTTTTCGGGGCTTCCGGCCCCTTCAAATGCACGCACTGTCTCGCTGCACAGGAGGAACATTCCCGAACCACCCGGCCTGCATCACCCTGATCTCGACCGCACGTTACGGTCTCGATACAGGGCGCCGGTTCCCACCTGCCCGCGACCGTCTCGCGAAACACTCCGGCGGTGAAAACAGGATCATCATACGCCATGGTCTTGGGGCGGGGATAAACGGGGATGAATTTTTTGAGACGGATGCTGGTTGTGGGGAGTGGCGATGTATGCCGGAACGGCACGGAAACGCGCGGCAGTTGAGACATGAAGCAAGTTTTAGATGATGGCCTGCGTCAAGGATTTTATCGCGTTGCGTCTGCCGCCGTAAAGTGAGCCATCTGGTCTGCATATGCCTTTTTAAAGGATGGGCGGACGGTCGCGCGGGAGACATAGTCGCGACAGGCGGGATACTTCACCAACCCATCGAACCGATCGACGAGGCGCAGCACATCCGCCATCAGGATGTCGGCCACGGAAAAGCTCCCGGCCAGCCATTCGTGTCCCGCCAGCACTGGTTCCAGGTGCGCAAGCCGGTGCTGGTGGAGGAAGCCGTCAAATAGCTTCCATACGGGCGTGTCGCCGGTGTTGCCGGAAAAGATAAACAGGGACCATGGCAGGCTCGCTGCCTCGACAGAATTCAGACCCGCGAACAGCCATTCCTTAGCCTTACTGCGACCGCGCGGATCAGCAGGCATCAGCGCGTCACTCCGCTCGCCGAGATGAAGCAGGATCGCACCACTCTCGAAGATCGAGATGTCTCCATCAGTCAGCCACGGCACCTGACCGAACGGTTGGTGGGTGAAATGTTCGGCTGTCCGATCGCCAAATGGAACGCTCTCGACCCGATAGGCCAATCCTGCCTCTTCCAGCGCCCAACGCACCCTTATGTCGCGCACGAAGCCGCGCGGCATTTCGGGAACCCAATCGAAGGTGGTGAGGATCAACTCGCTCATTTGGCATCTCCAAGAAAAACTGGCAGCTTATCGAGGAGGCCGTTCCAACCTTCCTCATGACTTTTGCGCGCTTCTTCGTCCGGGAGTTGTTCGTGGATCAGCGTCAGTTCGGTGCCGCCATCAAACGGCTCGAGTAGAAACGTGACCAGCGACTCCCGTTCTGGCATTCCTGGCCATTCCCACGTGAAAACAAGCTTTCTGCCAGGAACAACGTCCTGATAGACCCCGGTCGGATTGTGCTCATCGCCGTTCAGCAATCGGAATACAATGCTAAAGCGGCCTCCCGGTCGCACGTCTGCGTCAGCGCTTATTGTCGGCCCTGCATCCGGACCCCACCATTGCAGCATGAGTTCGGGCTGCGTAATTGCCGCGTAAACCCTGGCGGGTGGGGCTTTAATTCTGCGTACGATGGTTACGCTTGGAAGATTTTTGATCATTGCTCGCCTTCCTCTTCCACAAGTGCAGCAAGTCGATCGATGCTCACCGTCCACAGGCGTTCATATCGATTGAGCCATTCCATTGCCGCCTGCATAGGCTCGACCGAAAGGTTCACCGAGACCGTGCGGCCGGTTTTGGCGCGTGTGATCAGTCCAGCCTCAGTCAAAACATCCAGATGCTTCATCATTCCAGGAAGCTTTTGCGAAAACGGTTTGGCTAGCTCGCTTATCGAAAGCCCGGGTTCATCCTTCAGCCGCAACAGAATGGCGCGACGAGTAGGGTCGGCGAGCGCTGAAAATGTGCGGTCCATCTGTGATGTCGAATAGTTCACCATGTGGCGAACTATTGCTGACTACCGGGGCAGAGTCAACTGGATTGAAGGCTTCCGCCCAGCGCGCCCAGGTCTTCAATGCGGGAAGTGACCATTCGTAAAGAGGAGCAAAGGGCAATTCTCGATGATTTGATTGGACAAAATGCGTCGGCCTGTCACTCCGCAACGGGCTTCGCTGGCGTTATCCCGATTGCGACCCTGAGGTGAAGAGAAGCAGTTCACTGCGCCTCTGAAGCCTTGTCGTCAGATAAAATCGTGTCAAACCTCGCGCGTCGATGCAGCCGTCACCGTCAGCGTCGTAAACCCGCTGATGGCGATAGCGGCGCGGGCGGGCGTCGGGATGGCGCCGCAGAGGCTGCCGGTGGTGATGATGCGGCCCTTGGCGACGGGTTCGGTCAGGGCGTTGGCGAACAGCAGGAAGGCGGCGACGGGGTCGTCGTTGGGGTGTTTACCGGGGCCGGTAAAGACGGTTTCGCCGTTGATGGTGATGGTCAGGGGATAGGCCTGGCCGGGTTCGATCATTGTCGCAGGCAGTTCTTCACCCAGGACATAGCCGGCATTGCCGAGACGGTCGGCGAGAAACAGGAGGGCAGGCGACTTGCCGCCGTCGTCCAGACGGTGACCGAGGAACTCGACGCCGGAAGAAATGGTGGCGATGTGATCGAGCAGGGTTTCGCGGCTATAGGGCGTATCGCCGGGGACAGCGAGTTCCTTGCCGAGGACGAAGCAGATTTCCACTTCCAGCGCATCGACCGCCGGGCGTTCAAAGCCTGCGGTGCCGGATTCGCTGGCATGGGTGATATGCGCCATCGGCGCCGAAACCGAGCTTCCGTCCGGGCGGATCGCCACCTTGTAGCCGCCGGTCAGCCAATTGTTCAGGGAGAGCGTTTCACGCTGCACGGCAAAGGCTTCGGCCGGCGTGGCGGGCTCGGTGAGCGATGCGGAGGCGAGGCGAATGCCCTGGTTATCGGCGTCTGACAATTGGCGGGCGAGGGTGGCGGCGGACATGGTTGTCTCCTGCTGATATCGGCGTTGCGTCCTTCCTTTCGACCACACCCGGCGCAAAAGGAAAACCCCGGAATTATTGTTCCGGGGCTTCCTGTCACGCAACGGGGAGGGGCGTTACGCGGCTTGGACCTTCTTCGACACACGAGCCCATTCCGGGATCCAGGTTCCGTGGGCGGCGAGCAGGTCATCGGTGAGCGACCAGATCTGGTCGAGATCGAGCTCGGCGGCGGTGTGCGGATCCATCATCGCGGCATGATAGAGATGCTCGCGATTTTCGGTCATCATCGCCGCGACCGTCAGTTCCTGGACGTTGATATTTGTGCGGATCAGCGCCGTCAGCTGTGGCGGCAGGGCACCGATATAGGTCGGCTGGATGCCGTTTTCATCGACCAGGCATGGCACTTCGGCGGCGCAATTGTCCGGCAGCGAGGTGATGCAGCCATTGTTGCGCAGGTTGCCGTAGATCACCGAGGGTTCGCCGGTCCAGACCGAGTTCATGATCGACGAGGCATATTCCTTCGACTGCGCGACCTCTATCTTGTCGGCCGAACGGAAGGCGGCGGCCTGGCCCTTCCAGCGCTCGACCTGCTCGATGCAGCGCTTCGGATATTCATCGAGCGGGATGCCGAATTTCTCGATCAGGTCTTCGCGGCCTTCCTTGATGAAGTAGGGTGTGTACTCGGCGAAATGCTCCGAGCTTTCGGTGACGAAATAGCCGAGCCGGGTCAGCATCTCGTAACGCACCTTGTTGGGGCAGCGCGGGTTCCAGGTCGGCTTTGGCGCCCGGCCTTCGCGGTAGCCGCGCACCAGATCGGGATAGAGATCGCGGTAGGAGCCATCGGCCTGGCGGTGCTCGAACTTCAGGAAGAAGGCCATGTGGTTGATGCCGGCTGAGCGGTAGCGGATGTCCTCGTAGGGGATGTCGAGGTCGTGGGCCAGTTCCATCGCCGTTCCCTGCACCGAGTGGCAGAGGCCGACCTGCTTGATCTTCGGGTACTTTTCGGCAATCGCCCAGGTGTTGATAGCCATCGGGTTGACGTACTGAAGCAGGATCGCCTCGGGGCAGACCTGCATCATGTCTTCACAGATCGACCAGAGATGCGGCACGGTGCGCAGGCCGCGCATGATGCCGCCGACGCCGAGCGTATCGGCAATGGTCTGGCGCAGGCCGTATTTCTTCGGCACTTCGAAATCGGTGACCGTGCAGGGCTCAAAGCCGCCGATCTGGAAGGCGACGACGACGAAATCGGCGCCTTCGAGCGCCTTGCGCTGATTGGAATGCAGCTCAATGGTGGCCTTGGCATTAAGCGTCGAGATCAGCTTGCTGACGACGACTTCGCTTTCCTCCAGCCGCTGCGGATTGATGTCCATCAGGGCGATTTTCGCGCCCGATAAGGCCGGACGTTGCAGCACGTCGCCGATGATGTTTTTCATGAACACGGTCGAGCCCGCGCCGATGAAGGTGATCTTGGGTTGTCTCGTCATGGATAGGCCTCTTTGCTTTAAGCGGCTACTTCGAAGGCGGCGCGCACGAGCCGTTCGGTGTAGGCGGTCTTGGGATGGGTAAGCACGTCTGCGACCGGACCCTCTTCGACGATCTTGCCGTGCTGCATCACCACCACCCGGTGGCAGAGCGCGCGCACAACCTTGAGATCGTGGGAGATGAAGAGATAGCTCAGTCCTTTCTCGTCCTGCAGCTTGCGCAGCAGTTCGATGATCTGGGCCTGCACCGACAGATCGAGCGCCGAGGTGGGCTCGTCGAGCAGGATGAATTCGGGCTCCAGCGCGATCGCCCGGGCAATGGCGATGCGCTGCCGCTGGCCGCCGGAGAATTCGTGCGGGAAGCGCGACAGGATATTGTTGGGCAGGCCGGCGCTGTTCAGCGCTTCCTTCACCCGCTCCAGCCGCTCGTTGCGGGTGGCACCGAGCTTGTTGACGATCAGGCCTTCCTCGATGATCTGGCCGACCGACATGCGCGGGTTGAGTGAGGAGAACGGGTCCTGGAAGACGATCTGCATGCGCGAGCGCAACGGCCGCATCTCGTCGCGGGTCTTCTTCTCGATCGACTGGCCATCGAACAGGATCTCGCCGCCGTCTGCCGTGAGCAGTTTCACCAGCGCCTGGCCGAAGGTGGTCTTTCCTGAGCCGGATTCGCCGACGATGCCGAGCGTTTCATGGCGGTGCAGCTTGATCGACAGACTGTCGACGGCGACCAGTTCCTTCAGCTGCGGCTTGAAGAAGCCGCCATGCTTGAGCATGAAGGAGACCCGGACATTGCGGCCCTCGAGGATGGCGGCGGAATCCACCGGCATCGGATTGGCCACGCCCTTCGGCTCGGAGTTGAGCAGGTGGCGGGTATAGGGGTGCTGCGGGTTCTCAAACAGCGCCGAAGTGGTGTTGTGTTCCTTCACCTCGCCGTTCTGCATGACATAGACGTAATCGGAGAACTGCCGGACGACGGTGAGATCATGAGTGATCAGGATCACCGCCATGCCGAGCGTCTTCTGCAGGTCGCGGATGAGGTTGAGGATCTGAGCCTGCACGGTGACGTCGAGCGCCGTCGTCGGTTCGTCGGCGATCAGCACGTCTGGACTGTTGGCGAGCGCCATGGCGATCATGATGCGCTGGCGTTGGCCGCCGGAGAGCTGGTGCGGATACTGGTTGAGGCGGGCTTCCGGATCGGGTATCTGCACCTGGCGCAAAAGCTCCAGCGTCCGCTCCACCGCCTGTTTGCGGCTCATCTTCTGGTGAACACGGATCGCTTCAATGATCTGGGTGCCGATCGTATAGACCGGATTGAGCGAACTCATCGGCTCCTGGAAGATCATCGAGATGCGGTTGCCGCGCAGCGCCCGGCGCTGGCGATCGGAGAATTTGAGCACGTTCCTGCCGTCATAGGCGATGCTCGACTTGTCCGAGACCGAGGCGCGTTTGGTGAGCAGGCCCATGACGGTGCGGGCGGTTACCGACTTTCCTGAGCCGGATTCGCCGACGACCGCGATGGTCTCGCCGCGATAGAGCTGGAAGGAGACGTTCTTCACCGCATCGACCGATCCGCCTTCGACCTTGAAGGTCACCGCGACGTGCCGGGCGTCGATGATCGGTTTGCCGACGGCTGCGGCATGGTCGTGCCGTTGTTCGGGGGCGAGTGTGCTGATGTCCACGAGTGCCATGGGTCGTCTCCTCAGTATGGGTCGACGGCGTCGCGCAGGCCATCGCCCAGCGCATTGAACGCAAAGACGGTGATCAGCACGAAGGCCACGGGGGAAAGGATCCACGGATAGGACCCGATGACGGAATAGGTGGCTGTGTCCTGCAGCATCAGCCCCCAGGACATCAGCGGCGGTTTGACCGCAAAGCCGAGGAAGCCGAGGAAGGATTCGAGCAACACGACGCTGGGGATCGCCAGCGTCACCGAGACGATCACGTGGCTCATCACATTGGGGAAAATGTGCTGGAAGATGATGCGTCTATCGGTGGCGCCGATCGCCATGGCGGCCCGCACATATTCGATCCGGGCCAGTGCCAGCGTCTTGCCGCGCACCTCGCGCGACATCTGCGCCCAGCCGAGTGCCGACATGACGAAGATGACGAAGGCGAGGAAGACATGGGTCGGCGCCGTCACCGGAATGAGCGAGGTCAGGGCCAGATAGAGCGGCAGTTGCGGGAAGGCGAGAACCAGTTCGACGAAGCGCTGCATCCAGGTATCGAAGCGGCCACCGAAATAGCCGGAGACCATGCCCACCGTGGTGCCGACGACGGTGACGATGAACACCACCGTCAACGCGATCATCAGCGAGACGCGGGAGCCGTAGAAGATGCGCGACAGCACATCGCGGCCGAACTTGTCGGTACCAAGGAAATTGACCGGCGTGCCGTCGGTGGCGCCGAAGAAATGGCGGTCGGTGGGGATCAGGCCGAGAAGCCGATAGCTGAAACCCTTGACGAGGAAGCCGAGATTTTGCGGGTTGGCATAATCCGGGCCGACGATCGGCTGGAAGGTCACCGGATCGAGCTCGGTACCTTCACCGATCTGATAGGTGCGCGGCCAGACGAGGTTGCCCTCCTGATCGGTGATCGAGATCGTCTGCGGCGGGGCGAAGGCGACGCCGGTGAGCTTGGGATCGACCGGGGAAAAGAACTCGGCAAAGATTGTCATCAGCATCAGCAGGCAGACGAGGATGAGGCCGGCCATGCCGGTCCAGGAGCGCTTCAGGCGGCGCCAGACCAGTGCTGAATAGGTCTCGTTGCCATGATGAGGTGCCGGGACCGGCACGGCGACAGTTGTTTGAACATCGGCTTTCATGCGTGTGCTCCTCCGCCCAGACGGACGCGCGGATCGAGCAGCGCCAGCAGCATGTCGGCGATAATGTTGCCGACGATCAGGGTTGCGGACAGGACCAGCATGAAGGTGGCGGTGACATAGACGTCGCCGACCCACATGGAACCGACGATGGCCGGGCCGACGGTCGGCAAAGCGAAGATGATCGCGGTCTCGATCTCGCCGGTCAGCATGTAGGGCAGCACGACGCCCTGATACATCACCAGCGGATGCAGCGCATTGGGCACGGCGTGGTGCATGATGACCTTGCGTTCCGACAGGCCCTTGGCGCGGGCGGTCTCGACATATTGGGCGTTCAGCGTATCGAGCAGGTTGCCGCGCATGACGCGCATATTGTAGGCGAGGCCGCCGAAAGTGGCGATGGCGATGACCGGCCAGACATGTTTCAGGAGATCGACGAACTTGTCCCACGACCAAGGCGCGCCGCCATATTTGGCCGAGTGGAAGCTGTTGATCTCGGTGACGTTGAAATGAAACACCATGATGTAGACGATGATCAGCGCCATCAGAAAGCGCGGCACCGTCATGCCGAGGAAGGAAATGCCGGAAAGCAGGGTATCGACCCAGGTGTATTGGCGGGTGGCGGCGAGAATGCCGAAGGTGATGCCGATGATGGATGCAAGGATATGGCAGACCAGCGCCAAGGCCAGCGTGCGTGGCAAGCGCTCGCCGACGACCTCGGAAACCGGCTTGTTGTAGAACAGGCTATGGCCGAAATCGCCGCGGGTGACGATGCCTGTAATCCAGTTGACGTACTGGACGACCATTGGCTTATCCAGTCCGTTGGCGACCTTGTAGGCCTGCGCCTGAGCGTCGGCTTCCTCGAAGGACGCGCCGCCCTGGTTGATCATCTGCGACCGGATATAGTCGCTATAGTCTCCCGGCGGTGCCTGGATGATCGCGAAGGTCACGACGCTGAGCACGAACAGGACGGGGATGGCTGACGCGATGCGCACAAGCAGAAATCGGAACATGGCTGTTAGGTTCTCTTGTGTGTTTTGGGATTTCCCCAGGCCAGGCTGATGGCACGGCCTGGGGAGCGGGTTTTCCGGATCAGTTCATCGGGCCTTTTTCGCCGGGCTTGCCGGGCAGTTGCTGCGGGAACAGTTCGTAGTCTCCCTGCTTGTCTGCCGCGACGAACACCCGTTCGCGGATGATGGTGTCTTCCGCCCAGTTGAACATGAAGATCGGGGCGCCGACCGGAATGTTCGAGAAGCGCTTGTTGACGACCAGTGCGCCCGGATATTCGGTGAGGCCGACCGAGTTGACGTTGGTGGTGGCGACCTTCTGGTACTGTTTCATCAGTTCCGTGCGCTCGTCATTGTCGCTGCTGCCGATGAACTTGTTGACGATATCGACAAGCTCCTGTTCGAACGGCATCAGGTCAAGCTGCCCCCCTTCCGGCACGCGGTGGTTCCAGCTGGTGCGGGGACCGGTTGCGGCGAGCTGCGGGGTGTTCTGCACCACCGAGGACAGCTCGGCACCGTTGCGCAGCACCATCCAGTCCCAGCGGCCGCCATAGTTGGCCGCATCGCGCTGTTTGCCGTCGAGCGAATTGAGAACGACGCGAATGCCCAGCTGCTCCATCTGGCCAACGACGCCCTCGGCGAGGTTCTTGTCGGTATTGTAGTCGGATGTGACCAAAAGCACGACTTCGACATCCTTGCCGCCGAGCTTGTCAGCGGGGTAGTTGACGAAACCGTTGCCGTCGGTGTCCTTGAGGCCGACCTTTTCGAGCAGCGCCTTGGCGCCGTCTAGATCGAACGGATAGTAGACCGTCGACTGGCGGTCGTAGAAGCTGGTGCCGGACGACAAGCCGCCCGGATAGATCGCGGTGAACGGACCCTTGACCAGCGATTCGCCGATCTTCTTGCGATCGACCGCCATGGTGATGGCCTTGCGGAAATCCTCGTTGCGGTTGAGTTCACGCACGGCCTGGCCGCGTTCGTCAGGTTCGCCCCAGCCGTTGCCGGAGAAGTTCATGTAGAGATTGTAGCCGATCAGGCGGGCGCCGAAGGCCAGACGGGCCGGTGCGGTATCCTGCGCTGCACGCTTCAGGCTTTCGACGAAATTCTCGGGCTGTTCAAGGTTGGAGAAATCGCCGGATCCGGCAATCGCCTGCACATCACGGTCGGCCCAGGTCGAGAGCTTGTAGTGAAGCTCGTTGAGATAGGGCAGCTGGTTGCCGGCTTCGTCCACCTTCCAATAGTAAGGATTGCGGCGCATGACGATGATATCGTCCGGGCGGTATTCGACGGGAACCCAGGCGCCCATGATCGGAATGTTCAGGTATTCCGGCGGAAAGCCGTTCTTGTACTGGTCGTAGGTGAAGCCCTTGGCGTATTTCGGATGCTTGGTCTTGAGGATATGTGCCGGACCCGGGCAGAACGTGCCATAGGCCATGGAATAGAGATACTGTCGCGGGAAGGCCTCCTTGAAGGTCCATTCGACGGTATTGGCATCGATGGCTTTCAGCGTCGTGCCTTCCCCGAAGGTTTCCGGCGTCGCGCCATTGAGCGGCGAGACATTGGGATCGACAACATTGTCGTCCCAGTAGAACATCACGTCTTCGGAGGAGAAGGGAACGCCGTCCGACCATTTGGCGCCTTCGATCAGGTGCATGGTAAGCTTGTGGCCATCTTCCGACCATTCCCAGCTCTTGGCGAGGTTCGGCAGCGGTTCCACATCCTTGGCTTCGACCTGATAGAGCGGTGCGGTGCGCGTCAGGCATTCGGACATCTCGATATCGATGCCGCCCCAGCCCTGTGTCTGGCCGGCGGAATAGTTCCAGCCTTCCGGACGTCCGCCGATGACATGGCGCATCGTATCGCCATAAACGCCGACGCCATCCGGCATGTTGCCGGTCTTGAAGACCAGCGGTTCCTTCGGCAAGCGCTCGGCAACTGGCGGCAGCTTGCCGGTCTTGACGAATTTCTCGGTGACCCAGTCGGGCTCGTGATATTCGGGAAGCGCCTTGTATTCGAGGATGGAATCGCGCGGCACATAGGTGATCTTGCCCTGGGCCGGGAATGCCGGCTGCTCCGGCACCACGGTCGGCTCGGAAGCCATGGCCGTCACGGCGAATACCGACACGCCCAAAAGCAGCGCGCTGGTCATTTTCAGATGGCGAAAGCTTTTCATTGTCGTTGTTTCTCCCTCATGCTTCAGGCCGGCCCGGTATGGGCGGCTCTCCTCCTAAAAGCACCCGGCTCGACGGCATCCTGCCCTCTGCCGGAAGAGAGCGGACGACGCATCGCCCACTCCCAGACCTGCCTCCTCCTCCGGAAAACAGGCCTTCCACGTTCGTCGCTGCAGCTCAGCTTGCAGCCTTCAACTTCGTTGCTTCCTTCTCGGCGCGCAGTTCGTCGATCGAGCGAACCTCGCGGCGGGCAACGCCCTTCCAGTCACGGGTCTTTACGGTGCCCTTGGCCAGGCGTTCCTTGGCGGCCGGAACGGCATGGGCATATTGCGGCAGCCACTGCGCCTGTGCCACGACCATTTCATCGACCATCTGCCAGACTTCTTCCGGCGTGCAGATGGCGCCGACCAGCGGATCGTGCAGTACGGCCAGCTTCAGCAGATCGATATCGCCTGATATGGCGGCATGAACCGACATGCGCTGGACATTGATCGAGGAAATGCAGGTGGCGGCGCAGGCTTCCGGCAGCGTGATGCCGGCGACCATGTTGAGGCCGAAACGATCGACGAAACCGGGGCTCTCGATGATCGCATCCGATGGCAGATTGGTGATGACGCCATTGTTCTTGACGTTGAAATGGCCGCGATAGACACGCCCGGTTTCTAGTGCCTCAAGAATATGGCTGGCATGCTCGTTGGAGCGGCGGGCCGGGTCGATCGGCTTGTTTGCCTCTTCCAGGAACTGCGGATACTCGGTCTCGAACCAGTTGCGGGTCTCGGTCGAATGGCGCAGGTAACCGCCGGTTTCGCCGTGGATCCAGTCGGACATATCGATCCAGCGGGTAATTTCCTCCGGCCGCTTGCGGTACCAGGGCAGGTATTCCGACAGGTGGCCATTGCTCTCGGTGGAGTAGACGCCAAAACGCTTCAAAACGTCGATGCGCAGCTTTTCCTGCTGCGAGAAAACTGGATGTGCCTCGAAAGCCGCGACCAGTTCGTCCTTGCCGATCTTGCGGCCCTTGACCCGGACATCGGTGAACCAGGTCTGGTGGTTGATGCCGGAGCAGATGTAATCCAGTTCACCATCCTTGGCGCCGAGGATTTCGGCGATCTGTTCGGCACCGTGCTGGACGCCGTGGCAGAGACCGATCGTATCGACCTTGCCGTATTCGATCGCAGCCCAGGTGTTCATCGCCATCGGGTTTGCATAGTTGAGGAATTTTGCGCCGGGCTCGGCGAGTTCGCGGATGTCCTTGCAGAAATCGAGGATGACCGGAATGTTGCGCTGGCCATAGAGAATGCCGCCGGCGCAGATCGTGTCACCGACGCACTGGTCGACGCCGTATTTCAGCGGGATCCGGATATCGTCGGCATAGGCAGCAAGGCCGCCGACGCGGACGCAGGAAATGATGTAGCGCGCACCGGAGATCGCTTCGCGGCGATCGGTCGAGGCCGTGACCTTGGCCGGCAGGTTGTTGGATGAAACGATCTTGTCGAGGATCGACTTGATCATGCCGAGATTGTGCTCACTCATATCGGTGAGCGCGAACTCGACATCGCGGAACTCCGGCACGCAGAGAATATCGGTGAAGAGTTTCTTGGTGAAGCCGACGCTGCCGGCGCCGATAATGGCTATCTTGAAGCTGGTCATGCTGTCCTCGTCGCTGGTCGTTTGGCCGGGAAAAACGGACAGGGTAAAATCCATGCACAGGAAACAAGGCGCATCGGCGCATGTTGCTTCCCAACTCTCCCTGTCGATGCCGCTCCAACCCGGTCATCTTGCTTTGTTGAGGGGCATTATGCGTATAATGAAAGAGGCCGCCAGAGAGGTATTGTGCTTTCATGGGTAATTCTATGCTGAAACGACTGATCGAGAATGGACCGGTGATGCGGACGGTTTCGCTGCCGCGCGGCCGCCACAGCCTGCACACCATGCCGACCAGCACGGGCTATGAAATCCGCACGGATGCTGCCTATGATTGGGATGGGCGCAAGCGCGGGCAGACGCCGTTCACCGTGCTTCAGCACACGATCGGCGGTGCTGGAAACCTGCGCTACGAGAACCGTACCTATCGGGTGCGGGAGGGCGAAACGCTGCTGGTCCTGGTGCCGCACAATCACCGCTACTGGCTGGAGCAGAACGGCCGATGGGAGTTTTTCTGGATTTCCATGAACGGCGAGGAGGCGTTGCGCGTTCACAAGGCCATCCTGGCAACCACCGGGCCGATCCTCAACCTGAAGCCGGAGACGATCGAGCACCTTGCTGATTGCAGCCTGCGGCTGATTTCAGGCGGTGCGGATGCGCCGGGCAGCGCTTCTGCCATCGCATACGAGTCGGCGATGGTGCTGTACGACGATGTTTTCGGCTCGCATCCCGTTTTCAGCCAGGAATACCGGACGATGCAGCATGTCATCGATCATATCATGGCGAATTTGCAGCATCCGCTGCCTGTCGAAAAGCTGGCGGATGTCTCCGGCCTCAGCCGGGCGCATTTTTCACGGGTGTTTGCCGCCAGTGAAGGCATGCCGCCGGCGGAATTCGTGCTCCGCAAGCGGCTGCAACGCGCAACCAAGCTTCTGACCAAGGCGGCGCATCTGTCGGTGAAGGAAGTGGCTGTGATGTCCGGCTTCGAGGATCCGAACTATTTCGCCAAGGTGTTCCGCCGCTATTTCGGCGCTAGCCCGACGGAATTCCGCACCACGGGCATGTATTCGAGCATTGCCAATCATGGCCGGGCTTCGGCGGCGGCGGACTAATCAGACAAGCCAACCGGTCAGTAGAACAAGTGCCAGGGAGTTAAAAATGCGCGGCTCAGTTCCTGATCGCGTTCCTGTTCGAATTCGGTCTGCTCTTCGCGGGCTTGGCGAACCGGCATTTCTACGCGGATGGCTTTTTCCTTTTTTGCCGGAGGCGTCAGGTAACCGAGAGTCATTCCACCGTGATAAAACATGCAGTTCTCCGCTGTTTGCTGCGATCGGTTAACGGTTGTTAACACAATCCTGACACAATTGCCTATCCTGTCAATAGTCTATGATTTTTATCACTTATTACGGCGCGCCGCGTTCCGGCACCTTGCAACTGTCGCAGAATGCCGCCCTTTCGGGAAAATAATATAATCTATAAAATTTATCATGATTGAAAAATCGATCCGGCATCGCCGATGACGACGGGTATTCTTTGCTTGAGACGGGGTCTCGTTTCGTGCGTAAATCCGGGACTATGAACGAGACGGCAAAAGAGTGGACCCGCATGAACGTCGCTTTGAGAAATTCGCTCGACCGGATCACCCCGCAGCGGGAACCGTCCTTTCCGCATGTGGCGGATGAGGATGCCTTGAAGTCGGCCATGCGGCGGATGCCGGGCGGGGTCTCGGTGATTACCGCCGGCGTCGGCGACGAGCGGACCGGCGCGACCGTAACGTCTGCGACCGCGCTGTCCGTCGATCCGCCGACGATGATCGTCAACATCAACCGCAGTTCCTCCAGCTGGCCGATCATCAGCCGCTACGGGCATTTCTGCGTCAACATCCTCAGTGCCGATCAGCAGGACGTGGCCGACCGGTTTGCCGGCAAGGGCGGCTTGAAGGGGATCGAGCGCTATGACGGGGCCGAATGGTTCACGCTGGCAAGCGGTGCGTCGGTTCTGCGCGGTGCGCTGGCCGGGATCGATTGTGAAGTCGACGAGATCATTGAGCGCCACAGCCATGCGATCATTCTCGGCCGCGTGGTCTCGATCGTTGCAGGTGACGGACACTCGCTGATCTACAGCAATGGCCGTTACGGCCGGGTTTCCTTATAGGCAAAATGCCCCGCCCGAGGGGACCCGGGCGAGGCATCCATCCGCACCATTGAGGGGTCGGTGCGGATAGTAAACATTAGTGCGGCAGAGAAATCTGCGTGTGGTAGCCGAGTTCCGGCTCCTTGCCGGTCAGATTGGCCTTGGCGATTTCCCAGCCGAATTTCAGCGTGCTGTTGGTCGAGGCCCAGATCGCCACGTCGTCAAGCTTCAGTTGAAGCATCGTCAGCGAGGGGTCGTCCTTGCCGCCTTCAAACCAGGCAGCCACCGGAGCCGACCAGTATTTGTCGATATGCTCGCGGGACTTGACCTCGTCGATCGCGCCGGCAAGGCACGCATGATAGTCGTGATCCTTGCTGATGACACAGAAATGCGCCCGGTTTCCCGTCCGCGCCGCCTTGATCAGATCGCTGTCCGTGCGGGTGAAAAACCAGATCGAATTGCTTTCCTTTTCGACGAACGGCGCCATCGGCTGCATGTGCTGGCGGGATTCCTCAACGCCCAGCATGCCGGCATGGATATCGCCAAGCACGTCCCAGAGTTGCTGTAGCGGATCGGTTTTCGTCTTCGATATATCAGCCATCATTGTTTCCTTTGTCGATTGGGGATCAGGCAGCGCGGCGCTCGTGGCGGCCTTCTTCGATTTCCTCGACGATCTTTTTCACGAATGCGTCGAGATCGTCCGGGTTGCGCGAGGTGATGATGCCCTTGTCGGTAACGACGGGCTCGTCCGACCAGATGGCGCCGGCATTGATCATGTCGGTCTTGATCGAGATATAGGAGGTCATCTTGCGGTCGCGCGCGGCATCGGCTTCGATCAGAAGCCAGGGCGCATGGCAGATGGCGGCGACGACCTTGCCGGATGCGACGAATTCCTTGACGACGCGCATGGCGTCCTCATCGTGGCGCAAGATATCCGGGTTCATCTGGCCGCCCGGCAGAACCAGCGCATCGAAGTCGCCGATATCAACGTCCTTGGCCAGAAGATCGACATTGACCGCGTCACCCCAATCCTTGTTGTCCCAGCTCTTGATCGGCTCCCTGTCGATCGCGGCGATCTTGACGTCGGCGCCACGCCTTTTCAGCTCGTCGAGTGGAACACGCAGTTCCGAACGTTCGTAGCCATGGGTGGCAAGGATGAGGATTTTCGATTTGTCGATGAACGGCATCGCGCCATCTCCTTTTGAAAGCTTGGGGAGGGTTCGCGCTTACAACGGACGCCTGCGCCAATCGTTCCGATATTTCCGGGTTTTCTCATGTTGACCCCAAACCGATAAGAACATAACATGAACAATTATGAAGAAGTCGCTGAACGAACGACTGGCCATCCTGTCCGATGCTGCCAAATACGATGCTTCCTGCGCCTCCAGCGGGACAGTGAAGCGCGATTCGTCGAAGTCCGGCGGGCTCGGATCGACGGAAGGCTCCGGCATCTGCCACGCCTATGCGCCGGACGGCCGCTGCATCTCGCTGCTCAAGATTCTGATGACGAATTTCTGCATCTACGATTGTGCCTACTGCATCAACCGCTCGTCCAGCAATGTCGAGCGTGCGCGGTTCAGCGTCGAGGAAGTCGTCTGGCTGACCCTGGAATTCTATCGGCGCAACTATATCGAGGGCCTGTTTCTCTCGTCCGGGATTATCCGCTCGTCGGATTACACGATGGAGGAAATGGTCCGCATCGCCCGCGAATTGCGCGTCACCCATAATTTTGGCGGTTACATCCATCTGAAATCCATTCCGGAGGCCTCGCCGCTGTTGATCGAGCAGGCCGGGCTTTATGCCGATCGCCTGTCGATCAATATCGAACTGCCGACCGATACGGGGCTGACCCGGCTTGCGCCGGAAAAGCGGCCGGCCAATATCCGCAAGTCGATGGGCGAACTCCGGCTGAAGATCGAGGCTGCCAACGATCCGACGCTGCAGACCAAGCGGCGCAAGCGTTTCGTGCCGGCCGGGCAGAGCACGCAGATGATCGTCGGAGCCGATCAGGCCAATGACAAGGTCATCCTTGGCACCAGCGCCCGGCTCTACGGCAGCTATGGCCTGCGCCGGGTGTATTATTCCGCGTTCAGCCCCATCCCTGATGCGTCGAAAAACCTGCCTTTGATCAAGCCGCCCCTGATGCGCGAGCACCGGCTTTATCAAGCCGACTGGCTCTATCGCTTCTATGGCTTCGGCATCGAGGAAATCACCGAAAACCAGCCGGATGGCATGCTCGACCTGAAGCTTGATCCGAAACTCGCCTGGGCGCTGGTCAACCGCCATCGTTTTCCGGTGAATATCAACACGGCCGAACGCGAGATGCTGCTGCGGGTGCCAGGCCTGGGAACGAAGGCGGTCAATGGCATCCTTTCTGCCAGACGTCATCGCCGTTTACGGCTGGAGGATCTGGCGCGTCTGCATGTCTCGATCAAGAAAGTGCAGTCGTTTGTCGTGACCGAGGGCTGGACGCCGCATCGGTTGATCGACCGCTCCGATCTGCGGGCCATGTTCGAGCCGAAGCCCGAGCAGCTGGCGCTGTTGTGATGGAGACGATTCTGCTGGAGGGCCGGGGAGATTTGACCGAGTGGCGGGAGGCTGCCCGGTCTCTGCTGCTTGCGCGCACAGAACCGCGAACCATCGACTGGCGTTGCAGGAACGGTGCGGCGGACGATCTGTTTGCACCCGCTGCGGAAGTGCCGGAGACGGCTGTTGCTACTGCTGCGATAGCGTCCACCGTAACGGTGCCGAAGGCTTTCCTGTCATTGGCGCAAGCTGTGATCTGCCACAGCGATCCCTTGCGTTTCCAGCTTCTCTACCGGGTTCTCTTTCGGCTGCAGGAGGAGCGTACGCTTTTGGAGGTGCTTTCCAATGCCGACGTGGCGCAGCTGAACGCGATGGAAAAATCCGTGCGGCGCGATTGCCACAAGATGACGGCCTTCGTCCGCTTCAAGGAGATTAACGCCGAAGAGGGGCCCGCACGCCGGCGTTTTCTGGCGTGGTTCGAGCCCGATCATCATATCGTTGCGCGCGTCGCGCCGTTCTTCCAGCGCCGCTTTACCGACATGGACTGGATCATCGCCACGCCCAAGGGGACCGCGGCCTGGGACGGCGAGGTGTTGACGATTTCGACGCAGCCGGCAGAAAATCCGATGCTGACCGATCAAACCGATACACTATGGCGCACCTATTTTTCCAACATCTTCAATCCAGCCCGCCTGAAGGTGAAGATGATGATGACGGAGATGCCGAAGAAATACTGGAAGAACCTGCCGGAGGCGGAGCTCATTCCGGGCCTGATTGCCGGTGCCGAGGCGAGCGTCATTGCCATGGCCGAACGGGCCGCCAGCGAGGCACCGTTGTTTCACCAGCGGCTGCAGGCCATTGCCCAGGCCGAGCCGGAGATTGTCCGGCCGCCGGCAGGGACGCTTGAGGAGCTTCGCGAGGAGGCACGGCATTGTACGCGCTGCGCCCTGCATTGCAGCGCAACGCAGACTGTCTTCGGCGAGGGACCGCAGGACGCCGAGATCATGATCGTCGGTGAACAGCCGGGCGACCAGGAGGATCTTGCCGGCAGGCCATTCGTTGGCCCGGCCGGTGCGGTGTTCAATGCTGTCGCTGAGGAGGTCGGGCTGGAGCGTCAGAGCACCTATGTCACCAATGCGGTCAAGCATTTCAAATACGAGCCGCACGGCAAGCGCCGTATCCACCAAAAGCCGAATGTTGGCGAGGTCCAGCATTGCAAATGGTGGCTGACGCGGGAACTGGCGCTGGTCAAGCCGAAGCTGGTGGTGGCGATGGGATCAACGGCGCTGATGGCGCTGACCGACAGCCGGCAGCGGCTGACCGATCTACGCGGCGAGATGCTGCAGCTCGGCGCCGGACAGTCGCTGCTTGTTACCGTGCATCCCGCCTATCTCCTGCGCATCCCGGATGAGGGGCGCAAGCATGAGGAAATGGCACGTTTCCGCTCGGACATTGCCCGTGCTGCCGCATTCGGGCGGCGGGCAATGTCCGACGTTCGGCTGGAGCAACAGAATGCCGGTAATGGGTGATATCAAACCGTTAACCGCAGCGGGCTGAACTTTGTTGGATCAAGCGCTTGCGCGCCAAACCTTTCCGGCTGGGGGTGGCCGGTCAACAGGCTTGCCGCCAAGGCGCCGAGGGCCGGCGAGGTGAGGATGCCGTAGCCGCCCTGGCCCGCTAGCCAGAAGAAATCCGGTTGGTCAGATGCAGCGCCGATCACCGGCAGCTTGTCGGATGAAAAGCTGCGCATTCCGGCCCAGCTCTTGGCAACGCGGCGAACCGGGATGGTGGTTGCCTCCTCGACATAGTGTGCTGCCCAGGCGACATCGAGTTCCTCCGGCTGCACGTCGCCGGGTTCACAGGGGGTGGCATCGGCGGGGCTTGCGAACAGCCGTCCGGCGTCGGGCTTCATGTAGAAGTCCTCGTCGATCTCGTTGATCTCCGGCATTGCGGAAATATCGATCCCCTCGGGAAGATCGACGGTAATGGCCGTGCGGCGATGCGGGATGATACCGAGTGGCTTGACGCCAAAAATTTCCGCCGTTGGATCGGCCCATCCACCGGCGGCATTAACCACTGTCCTGGCACGGACAGGGCCTGCCGACGTTTCGATGGTCCAGGCCTGGCCATTATGGCTGGCGGACAGAACCGCGTGGCGCTCGCGGATCTCAGCGCCGTGGCGGCGTGCGCCTTTGACATAACCCTGCAGCAGGCTTTCGACCTCGATATCCCAGAAATTGGGATCGTAGAACGCGGCAGCGGCATAGCCCGGCTTCAGGATCGGTACGCGCGCCAGCACTTCCTCTTCATCGAGCGGCTCGAGTTCCGGCGTGAAGGCGAGTTCGGCGCGAAACATCTCCTCCAGGCGCGCGGCTTTTTCGGCATTGGCGATCATAACGCCACCGCGCTGGTTCAGCAGCGGAATGTCCGAAAATCCGTTCGGTGGGCTGTCGAAGAAATCCTTGGCGATCGCGGCAAGCGCGCAGACTTCCGGCGCATTGTAGCGCAGTACGAATTCGGCGGCGGAGCGGCCGGTACTGTGATAGCCGAGCGCCGTTTCCCGTTCGAGCACGACGACAGAGCGACGGGGGCTGAGGAAATAGGTAAGCGACAGGCCGGCGATGCCGCCGCCAATGATTGCCACGTCGAATGTCTGCATGTCAGTCCCAGCCCTTTACGGTATCCGCGATTTCGCCTCGCGCAACCGGACCCTAAAGGTGGGGTGATCGATGTTCAAATTTATAGTGGCGAAGCTGACTATCAGGCAGATTGATGCCCCAAGCTATGATCAAGCGGCTCGGTGTCGGCGACATGGCGAAGGAAGGCCGCTTCGGCGGGATTGAGGATGGCGTTGGGATTGGCGATGCGAAAGACATCCGTGGTCGGCAGGAGGTCATAGGGCGGCAATTGCCAGAGATCACCCGCAGCAAGGCCCGGTGCCGCCAGATGATCCGGCACCATGCCGATGCCGATATTGGCCGATATCAGGCGCAGCACTTCCTCGACATTGCAGGAGACCGCCCGCACCTGCTGGCCGAAGGAACCCATGGCGCGCACGGCGGTAATGGCATTCATATGCTGGCCGCCGAGAACATCGGCGATGAAGGCAATGTAGGGATCGCCGCGCAGGTCGTTCAGCGCCGCTCCCTCAACGCCGAACAGCCGGTGACCCCGGCCGCAGTAGAGCCCGTATTGTTCGCGGATATGGAACGTCTTGACGAGCGCGTCGGGAATATTGCCGTCGCAGAGGCCGATGGTGGCGATATTGCGCTCGACCGCGCTGATGACGCTGACGGTGGTTTCCACGGTGATGCTGAGCGTTACCTTGGGATAGAGGCGAAAGAAGCTTTCGAGCTTGCAGTCCCAGGCCGGATTGTGCGCATGGCTGACGGAATGAATGCTGACATGGCCGGTCACGTCGTCGCCAGCCGTTTCCAGCGCATTCGGCAGGCGCACGACCGCAGCGAAGATATCCCGGCACTGGCGGTGCAGCTTTTCCCCTGCTTCCGTCAGGTCGAAGCGGCCCGGACGCCTGTCGATCAGTTTCTGGCCGACGGTCTGCTCCAGCCGCTTGAGCGCCATGCTGACGGCGGGTTGCTGCAACAAAAGCCGGTTGGCCGCCGCCGTGATGCTGCCCTCCTCGACCACCACGACGAAGGTGCGCAGGAGGTTCCAGTCGAGATTGTGGGCGAAACGTTCGAGGCGATTGTCAGGCATGGGAAGCCGCGATCAGAGGGATACGAGACCGGACGGTAGCCGGTTCATGATCTCGTGACCATCCGCAGTGATCAGCAACTGGTTTTCGATGATCATGCCGCCAACACCATCAACATACCAGGGCGTCTCGAAGGCGAGCACCATGCCCGGCTCGATGATCACATCCGATTGCCGCGACAGGAAGGGCCATTCCTCGCTGCCGAGCCCGGCGCCCAGCCCATGGCCGAAATGACCGCGTGTATAGCCGGGAAAGCCCGCCTTCCCCATTGCCCCGGTCGTCACCCGGTGCACCTCGCTCATGGCGATGCCGGGCTTCAGCAGCGGCAGGCCCGCGTCATAGGCGGTTTGCAGGGCATCGAACAGCCGGGCCTGCAGGGCGGACGGCGTGCCGCAGACAAAGGTGCGGCCGGTATCGGATGTATAGCCGGCAATCAAACAGCCAACATCGACCTTGATCAGATCGCCGCGTTCGACGACGCCACCCTTGGTCCAGGGGTTCGGGCCGACGGAGACATATTCCCAGAGCCCAGTGAGATTCTCAACGCTGCGCCGTGCCGCCTCAGCGCGCGCGCCTTTCTCCCAGGCGCTTGCCAGGTCGTCGCGGCTGATGCCGATATCGATGGTTTCGCGCAGAGCGACGATCCCGGTCTCGGCCAGTTCGACGGCGGTTCGCAGATGGCCAATCTCGGTTGGCGATTTGATCATCTTCAATCGACGGACGAGGTTGGAGGCATCGATGAGTTCGGCCTGCGGCAACACCGCAGACAGCAACCGGAAATCGGCAACGGAAAGGCCATCGAACTCGATGCCGATGCGGCCTTCTCCGAGACCCTTGTCTGCTAGAAGCGTTGCAGCCAGCCGGAAACCCAGACCGGCATCGAAGGTTTCCGGGCGCTGAAAGCCGGTGGGCCGGCGCTGTTTTTCCCAGGCGGCCTGTATCAGCTCCTCCGGCGGCCGCATTTCCATGCCCCGGATATCGCCTGTTTCGACCCAGATCGGGTTGATACGGATATCGGTGATGGTGCTGGACGCGCGGAAAGCCGCTTCGAACAGGTCGGTGACGACAGCTGCTTCCTGAAACGCCGGATCGGCCGGGACAATGGCCGCAACCGCTCCAGCCCGCCGCCACATGGTGGCGACACCGGCGGGTGCGCCTGTCGCGTAGGCAAAACTTTCGGGCGAAAGCAGCAGCAGGACGTCGATCCCGGCGGTTTCCATCAGCTGCGATGCGCGTATCCTGTCGAGGTGAGCCATGCCGTTTCCTTGTCCTGTATCTTCAACGCCCTGCGGGCCGCCATTCCCGCAGCGCATGAGGCAGTGCCGCATTTTCGTTTGTATCGCCCTGTCCGGCTTGCCATAACGGATACAAGAAGGAAAGTGACGGGAGGACGCCATGGCTGCAAGACAGGAATTCCAGTGGGACGACGCATTTCTGCTGGAGGATCAGCTCTCTGAAGACGAGCGGATGATCCGCGATACGGCGCGCGCCTATGCGCAGGACAAGCTGCAGCCGCGTGTCATCGATGCCTACCGCAACGAGACGACCGATCCCTCGATCTTCCGCGAAATGGGCGACCTCGGCCTGCTCGGCGTAACCGTGCCGGATACCTATGGCGGCGTCGGTGCGTCCTATGTGGCCTATGGCCTGGTTGCCCGCGAGGTCGAGCGTGTCGACAGTGGTTACCGTTCGATGATGAGCGTGCAGTCTTCCCTCGTTATCTACCCGATCCATGCCTATGGCTCGGAAGAGCAGCGCCAGAAATACCTGCCAAAGCTGATCAGCGGCGAATGGATTGGCTGTTTCGGTCTGACCGAACCGGATGCGGGCTCCGATCCGGGCGGCATGAAGACGCGGGCGGTGAAGACCGACGGCGGCTATCGCCTCAGCGGCTCCAAGATGTGGATTTCAAACGCACCGATCGCTGACGTCTTCGTCGTCTGGGCGAAGTCGGAGGCGCATGGCAATGCCATTCGCGGCTTCGTGCTGGAAAAGGGCATGAAGGGCCTGTCGGCCCCGAAGATCGGCGGCAAGCTGTCGCTGCGTGCCTCGATCACCGGCGAAATTGTCATGGACAATGTCGAAGTCGGCGAAGATGCCTTGTTGCCGAATGTCGAAGGCCTGAAAGGTCCGTTCGGCTGCCTCAACCGTGCCCGCTATGGCATCTCCTGGGGTGTGCTCGGTTCGGCGGAATTCTGCTGGCATGCGGCCCGGCAATACGGGCTCGACCGCAAGCAGTTCGGCCGTCCGCTAGCGCAGACGCAGCTGTTCCAGAAAAAGCTTGCCGATATGCAGACGGAAATCACCCTTGGACTGCAGGCGTCGCTTCGGGTCGGGCAACTGATGGATGCCGGCCGGATGGCGCCGGAGATGATCTCGATCGTCAAGCGCAACAATTGCGGCAAGGCGCTGGATATCGCTCGCGCGGCCCGCGACATGCACGGCGGCAACGGCATTTCCGAGGATTATCAGGTCATGCGCCACATGGTGAACCTCGAAACGGTGAACACCTATGAGGGTACCCATGATGTGCACGCTTTGATCCTTGGCCGCGCCCAGACCGGGCTGCAGGCCTTCTTCTGAGCGCCGGCATGGAAACGCCGCTGAAGGGCCTGAAGGTTCTCGAACTTGCCCGCATCCTGGCGGGGCCATGGATCGGCCAGACACTGGCCGATCTCGGTGCCGATGTCATCAAGGTGGAAAGCCCGGCGGGGGACGACACCCGCACTTGGGGACCTCCCTTTATAGAGAGCGACACCGGCGGCCATCTGGACGCCGCCTATTTCCACGCCTGCAATCGCGGCAAGCGCTCCGTCATCCTCGATTTCACCACCGAGGAAGGGCAGGAGGCAGTGCGGCGGCTGGCGGCGCAGTCGGACGTGCTGCTGGAAAACTTCAAGGTCGGCGGGCTGGCAAAATACGGGCTCGACTATGAAAGCCTGAAGACGGTGAATCCGCGGCTGATCTATTGCTCCGTTACCGGCTTCGGCCAGCACGGCCCCTATGCCCATCGCGCCGGTTACGATTATATCATCCAGGGCATGAGCGGCATCATGGACCTGACGGGCGATCCCGAAGGCGAGCCGCAGAAAATCGGCGTCGCCTTTGCCGACATCTTCACCGGCCTTTACGGCGTCATCGCCATTCAGGCAGCGCTCCACATGCGCGAACGCACCGGCACCGGCCAGCAGGTCGATATGGCACTGTTCGACAGCATGACCGGGGTACTTGCCAATCAGGCACTGAATTTCCTCGTCTCCGGACAATCGCCCCGCCGCCTTGGCAACGCACATCCGAATATTGCGCCCTATCAGGTGTTCCCGGTTTCCGATGGCCACCTGATCGTCGCCGTCGGCAATGACCGGCAGTTCGTCAAGTTCTGCACACTGCTTGGTCTTGACACTCTGGCGACCGATCCGCGCTACCTGACGAATGCGAGCCGGGTGAAAAACCGCGACACGCTGACGCCGGAACTGACGGCGCGGACGGTGATTTATAGCCGGGATATGTTGCTTGCCATGCTGGAAGCAGCCGGCGTGCCCGGTGGCCCGATCAACACGGTGGCGGATGTGTTCTCGGACCCGCAGATCATTCACCGTAGCATGCGGGTGGATACGCCACATACGGGATCGGCATCAGGGACGGCGCCGGGCGTGCGGACGCCCATTCAGTTTTCAGATGCCGAACTTGCCCTTGAGCGTGGTGCGCCGAGGCTTGGGGAGCATACGCATGAGGTGCTGGCTGAGATCGGGATGAAGCCTTAGGCATTGAAATAAGCATCAATCGATGATATTTTTGATGCGCATATCGGGAGTAGAGCCATGCGCACAACTATTGTTCTTGATGATGAATTGCTGGCCAAAGCTCAGGCTTACAGCGGGCTGACGGAAAAATCGGCTGTTGTTCGTGAAGCCCTCAAGATGTTCGTTCATGTTTCGGCATCACGCAGGCTTGCTTTGTTGGGTGGTACTCAACCTGATTTGGAGGATGTTCCCCGGCGGCGTCCTTGGATCGACGATCAGCCATGATCCTCGCCGACACATCCGTCTGGATCAATCATATACGGTTTGGCGACAGCGCGTTTGCGCAACTGCTCGCTAGCGGCAACATATTGATGCATCCATTCATCTTGGGTGAAATATCTCTTGGCAGTCTGAGGGATAGGACTGCTTTCCTAGACCAGTTGCGACAAATGAACGAAGTGACAGTCGCGTCTGACGGGGAAGTCTTGCAATTGATCGAAAGCAGACAAATTTATAGTTCAGGCATCGGTTATGCTGACGCGCACCTCTTGGCGTCAATCACGTTGATGCCGGGAGTGAGCTTTTGGACTTTGGACAAGAGGCTCAAAGCCGTCGCCGAAAAGCTATTAATTGCGTACCATCCTTCACATCATTAATTCGGCGTCCTCAAATATTCCCCATGCAGAGATATTTCATCTCCAGATAATCCTCGGCGCCGTGGCGGGAGCCTTCGCGGCCGATGCCGGACTGCTTGAGGCCACCGAAGGGGGCGGCCTCAGACGACATGCGGCCTGTATTGATACCGATCATGCCGTATTCGAGCGCCTCGGCGACACGCCAGACCTTTTTCAGTTCGGTGGCGTAGAAATAGGCGGCCAACCCGTAGATCGTATCGTTGGCCTGCAGGATGACGTCTTCCATCGTCTCGAAGCGAATGATCGGGGCGACCGGTCCGAAGGTTTCGTCGCAGGCGACCAGCATACCCTTGCCGACATTGGACAGCACGGTCGGTTCGAAGAACGCGCCGGACACGCGCTTGCCGCCGCAAAGAAGCTTTGCACCCTTGCCGACCGCGTCGTTGACATGGGCTTCGACCTTCTCGATTGCCCGGCTATCGATCAGCGGGCCGATGGTGACGCCCTTGGAAAAACCGTCGCCGACCGTGAGCTTCGCCACTTCGGCCGCCAGTTTGGCGGCGAATTCGTCGTGGACGCGGCTTTGAACATAGATGCGGTTGGCCGAGGTGCAGGTCTGGCCGGCATTGCGGAATTTGGCCTGGATGGCGCCATCGACGGCGGCGTCGATATCGGCATCGTCAAAGACGATGAAGGGTGCGCTGCCGCCAAGTTCGAGGCTGATTTTCTTGATCTGGTCCGAGCACTGCCGCATCAGGATGCGGCCGACTTCGGTGGAGCCGGTAAAGCTGATCTTGCGCACTCTCGAATTGGTGCAGAGCTCCTGACCGATCGCATCACCCTCAGAGGCGAGCACGAGGTTGAAGACGCCCTTGGGAAAACCGGCGCGGATGGCCAGCGCGTGCATGGCCAGAGCCACCAGCGGTGTCTGTTCTGCGGGCTTGAGGATGATGGTGCAACCGACCGCGAGCGCCGGTGCGATCTTGCGCGCCACCATCGAAGCCGGGAAATTCCAGGGGGTGATCGTGCCGACCACGCCGACCGGCTGCTTGATCACCATCATGCGGCGGTCGGTCGAAGGTGCGGGAATGGTCTCGCCGTAAACACGCTTGGCCTCTTCCGCATACCATTCGATATAGGCCGCCGCGTGCTGGACTTCGGAACGGGCTTCATTGAGCGGCTTGCCCATTTCCGCAGTCAGGATCGCGGCGAGATCATCGATATGGGCGATGACCAGATCGTGCCAGCGGCGCAGGATCGTGCTGCGATCGCCGGCCGGTCGTTCGGCCCAGGGAAATTGCGCCGCATAGGCATCATCGACAGCGGTGCGGGTCTCCGCGACGCCCATATCCGGCAGGGTGGCGAGCAGGGCGCCGTTCGAGGGGTTATGGACGTCGAAGGTCTTTGCCGCAGGCGCCCATGGCGCATTCACCAGCCCGAGCAGATGCGGATCCCTGACATGAGCGATCAATGTCTCGGTAAAGATCATCGGAGATCCTTTCTGGCGGTCCGCGCAAGCAGCGCAGGCGGCATTTTCGTCGCGGGGACAATGCCGATAGCCGATAAAAGCAGCCGGGTCCATCGGGCAGAAAAGCGCTGCTGCCCGACGGGATATGTCGTGAGGCTGGCGCCTGAAATCAGGCGCGGGCTTCCAGGATCGAGGCTTCCAGAATGTCCATGGCTTCGGCGAAGACGTTGTCCTGGATGGTGATCGGCGCTAGGAAGCGGATGACATTGCCGTGTACGCCGCAGGTCAAAAGGATCAGGCCCTTTTCGAGCGCTTTCAGACGCACCTTGTTGGCGAAATCGGCGCTCGGAAGATTGGTCTTCACGTCGTTGAACTCGACCGCATTCATGAAACCCGGACCACGGATATCGACGATTTCCGGCACCTGCTCGGCAATGGCGGCGAGGCGCTGCTTCAGGCGGCCGCCCAGCTGTTCGGCGCGCTCGCACAGCTTCTCATCCTCGATGATATCGAGAACGGCGTGGGCTGCGGCAACGCCCATCGGGTTACCGGCATAGGTGCCGCCGAGGCCGCCGGGGCCTGGAGCGTCCATGACCTCAGCGCGGCCGGTCACGGCTGCGATCGGGAAGCCGCCGCCAAGACCCTTGGCCATCGTCACGAGGTCGGCGGCGACGCCGTGATGTTCCATGGCAAACAGCTTGCCGGTGCGGGCAAAGCCGGTCTGCACTTCGTCGGCGATCAGAAGGATGCCGTGCTGGTCGCAGATCTCGCGGATCGCCTTGATGAAGGAGGTCGGCACCGGATAAAAGCCGCCTTCGCCCTGCACGGGCTCAATGATGATGGCGGCGACGCGGTTCGGATCAACGTCGGCGGCGAACAGACGCTTCAGGGCCGCCAGCGACTGTTCGGCGGAAACGCCCTGCAGTTCGACCGGGAACGGCACGTGGAAGACATCGGCCGGCATGGCGCCGAAACCGACCTTGTAGGGCACGACCTTGCCGGTCAGTGCCATGCCCATGAAGGTGCGGCCGTGAAAGCCGCCGCCGAAGGCAACGACAGCCTGGCGGCCGGTTGCGGCGCGGGCGATCTTGACGGCGTTCTCGACGGCTTCCGCACCCGTGGTGACGAAAATCGTCTTCTTGGCGAAGTCACCCGGCAGGATGGCATTCAGCCGTTCGGCAAGCTCGACATAGTTTTCGTAAGGCACGACCTGATGGCAGGTGTGGGTGAAGCGGTCGAGCTGCTTCTTGACGGCTTCAATCACGCGCGGATGGCGGTGGCCGGTGTTGACGACAGCGATACCGGCGGCAAAATCGATATAACGATTGCCTTCCTTGTCCCAGATTTCGGAATTCTCGGCACGATCAGCATAGATCTGCGTGGTCATGCCCACACCGCGGGATATGGCTGCGTTCTTGCGATCGGTCAAACTGGTCACGGGTGTCATCCTGATGTTGCGTGGGGCGTTTTCGGTTGCAGATTTCTCTGAAATCCTATATTTTTTCTGTAGGTTTACAAATCAAATTTTGTGATTTGAGAAGCAGCACCGGGAATGGATGTCTTGCCCACAAGGCGTTATCGCTTGGATTTTTCCCGCCGGGCTGGTTGCCGCCAGGCGCCGGGGCGCAGCGGCATGCATGCAAAGCTTGAAGATGTCACAGGACGGCTTATGAGTGAGGCCATGAAAATACGCTACAAGGTCGCGGAAGCCGCACGGCTTGCTGGCGTCTCCGCATCGACCTTACGCCTGTGGGAGACACAAGGGTTGGTCGTGCCGGACCGCTCGGCTACCGGTCACCGGCAATATAGCGAGGGTGACGTTGCCCAGCTGAAGCGGATTTCCTGGTTTCGCGCCGAGCGCGGGCTCAATCCGGCGGCGATCCGCGAGGCGCTGGAGCTGGAAGCGGGCGAGCTCGACGATGCGGGGCAAAGTCCCGTTGGCGATACGGCGCCGCAATCGCAGGTCGGGCGCAAGCTCAGGAGCCTGCGCCACGCGGCCGGCAAGACGCTGGAACAGGTGGCCGGCGATATCGGGATCGCCGCTTCGGTGCTTTCGACGCTGGAGCGGACCTCGCAAGGGGTTTCGGTCGCCGTCCTCCATAATCTTGCCGAGTATTTCGCGACCACGGTGTCCAGCCTTTCCGGCGAGGACGAACCGGACGTGCGGGCGCTGGTGCGCTCCGGCGAATGGCGGACCTGGCCGCGCACGACGCCGGGCGTGACCGTGCAGCTGCTGGCCGAGGGCCGCAACCAGATGGATTGCCATCGCTTCGTCCTGGAGCCGGGCGCGTCCAGCGAGGGCGCCTACAAGCATGACGGCGAGGAATTTGTCTATGTGCTGTCCGGCCGGGTGGAGTTCATCCTGGATTCCGATCAGTTTCACGATCTGAACCCCGGCGATTCCCTCTATTTCAACAGCCGCCGTCACCACGCCTGGTCAAACCGCCATGACGGCGAGACAGTGCTTCTGTGGATCAACACGCCACCAACGTTCTAGCCCCTTCCGCATCGAGTTACTGTCGTCGGCGATCAAGCGGATTTATACCAGCTATTGTCTCTATCTATTTCGTTTATGTGCATTTCAGGCATAGAGTTTCGGTCAAGCACCGGCAAACGGTGCGCCAAAGGGGAACTGAACGTATGAAAAAACACATGATCGCATTGGCTTTGGCCTGTGCTGCTGCCTTTTCCATGACGCCTGCCAACGCCGCCGAAAAGCTCAGGATCGGGACAGAAGGTGCCTATCCTCCGTTCAATTTCATTGACACCGCCGGAAAGATCGGCGGTTTCGACGTCGATATCGGTCTGGCGCTTTGCGCCAAGATGCAGGCCGAATGCGAAGTCGTGGCGCAGGATTGGGACGGCATCATTCCCGGGCTGGTCGCCAAGAAATACGACATGATCATCGCCTCTATGTTCATCACCGAAGAGCGCAAGAAGCAGGTGGCCTTCAGCGATCCTTATTACATGGCAGCGATGACACATGTCGCGGCAAAGGGTGCCGGGATTACCGCATTCACCAACGAGGCGCTGAAGGGCAAGGTCATCGGCGCGCAAGCCGGCACGACGCAGGCCGAATATATCGCTGCCGTCTATCCCGATGCCGAGATCAAGCTCTATCCGACCCAGGACGAAGCCAATCTCGACATGGCCAATGGCCGCCTCGACATGGAAGTCGGCGACATGCTGCCGATGCTTGACTGGGTCACCAAGAACAATGACGGCAAATGCTGCGAGTTGATCGGCGAACCGATCACCGATCCGAAATTCGTCGGTGAGGGTGTTGGCATCGCCCTTCGCCAGGACGACAACGCTCTTCGCGAAAAGCTGAACAAGGCACTGGCCGACATTCGTGCCGATGGCACCTACAAGACGATCAACGACAAGTATTTCTCCATCGACGTCTATACGATGAAGTAAAGCCCGCAACCCGTATCCGGGTAAGCATCGGTATCGCGCCTGCCACGGAAGTGGCGGGCGTGGTCAGGCCGGGTGGATTTTGTGTGATGTCTTCTGCCGATGATAGGTCAGTGCGGCACGCAGGCAGAGCGCGAGCGGCTCCCGAGGAAAATCGCCTGCATTGGGGATGATAAGCGCGCGGTTGCCCTCAAAAGCAAAATCATCGGCAAAGTGAGCGCGAAAAGTGCCGATCAGCGAGGTCTGGCAGTTGACGAACACAGCGCAGTGATCGGGTGCCGACCTGGATACCCCCAGCCGGATGGTCGTTCCGCTTCTGCTGACGTCAGTCAGATAGGCCGGTTCGCCCCATTTGAGCATTTCGGTGAGCGGGCCGACGCCGTCGGTTTCTGTTGCCACGGCAAAAATGAGATCGCGGATCTGGAACAGCTGCGCCTGTACCGGCGCAGGGTATCGCGAGACCGCTGCGGCGATCACTGCGGGAAGGGCGGGGCTGGTCATGCCCCACCCTCGAGTGGCAGATGGATATCCGTCCGCAGCTCACTCTGAGGCACATCACGGGGATCATTGAGATAGGCCTCGAAGACCGGGGCATTGTCTGGCTCGTAGCCCGAGGCTGGCAGCCACACACCCAACAACCATCGATAAGCACTACGCATATCCGCATAGGGGCCGGTGTAGCTCAACTTCGCATACAAGCCGCCCCGCAAAGCCGTCTTTGCCAACGGAGCGTCGATGGCCGTGAGTTCCGTAACCGGCATGCAGGCGCGCGAGCGCAAAGACTGCTCTGGCCCGAGATCGGGATCATCATAAAACACGCCAATCATGGCCGGTTCGTCTGGCAGGGCACGACGCAGCGCAAGCTCGTTAAAGAGCCGCCCCATGGCGTGGTCGATTGTCATGTACGAGCCGGTATGGGCGATTGAGGCGCATCGCTGCTCCGGCAGGGTCACGATAGCAACCGGAAATCCGGCCGTGTCGCTGGCTGCGTTGGCGGCCTCGAAGATGGAATGCGAACCCTTCTCGCGGTAGCTGGCGGGCGGAATGCCGAAAGCTTCCTTGAAGGCACGCCCGAATGTGTCGGTCGAGCCATAGCCGGCGCGAGACGCGATGGCTTCGACATCGAGATCGGAATTGGCCAGCCGGTCGGCGGCGCGCTGGAGTCTGAGCCTGCGGATAGTCGCGACAATGGTTTCGCCGCGCATAGCCGAATAGATCCGGCTCCAGTGATATGGCGAGAGGCAGGCGACATCGCCCAGCCGATCAAAAGAGAGGTCATCCTCGAGATGGGCATAGACATGGTCCATCACCCGGTTGAGCCGGTCGTTGTAGCTGGTCTGCGTGATATCCTTGCGCATCATGTGGTCTTTCGTGATTGAGCCACTGAAACACTTGCACAGTAAGGACAGGCAAATCCTGCGGAACTGCGCGCTACTTCGCCACGTCGATGACGACGCGGCCGCGGATTTTTCCAGCGACGATGTCTTCTGCAAGCTGTGGCAGGCGCGACAAGGGCTCGACCGTCGTCATTGCCGCCAGCTGTTTGCGGTCAAGGCTTTCCGCCAGAATAGCCCAGGCCCTGTCGCGCTCTGTGTGCGGTGCCGTTACCGAATTGATGCCGAGCAGTGCGACCCCGCGCAGGATATGCGGCATGACGGTTGCCGGAAGGTCGGCCCCACCGGCAAGACCACAGGCGGCAACCGCGCCGCTCTGAACCGTCTGCGCCAGAACGTTGGCCAGCGTCGTGGATCCGACGGAATCGATCGCGCCTGCCCAGCGCTCCTTTTGAAGTGCGCCGCCCTTTGCGGCAAGTTCAGCCCGGTCGATGAATCCGGTTGCGCCGAGCGCCGACAGATAGCCGTGGGTTTCCGGGCGGCCTGTCGACGCGGTGACCGTGTAACCGCGCTTTGCCAGCAGCGTGATTGCCACGGAGCCGACACCGCCTGCCGCACCGGTGACCAGGATTTCCCGGGCATCCGTCCTGATTTTCCCCCATGCTTCCAGAGCATCGATCGCAAGGGCTGCCGTATATCCGGCAGTCCCGATCGCCATGCTCTCCTCAAGCGTGAACGCATCCGGCAGGCGCGTCAGCCATTCGGGTTTCAGGCGCTGGAACCGGGTGTAGCCACCCCATTCCGTCTCCGACATGCCCCAGCCGTTGACGACTACCTTGTCGCCGGTCTTCCAGTCCGGATTGCGGGATTCGACAACAATACCGGAGAGGTCGACCCCGGCGACCATCGGCAGGCGGCGGGCGATGCGACCCTTGCCGGAAACGGCGAGGCCATCCTTGTAGTTGAGTGTCGAGAACAGCACCTCGACCAGCACGTCATTATCCGGAAGATCGGCAAGCTCCAGATCCCGAAAGCCCGCCACCGGCTTGCCGTCGCGGTCGTCGATCACCAGTGCCCTGAAATATTCCGTCATGGTTGTCTCCCGTCCGTTTTACCGCAGCATGACATGGGGAAAAGCCAAAAGCCATTTCGACGAAAGGCGGGGACGTGGTCATCCTGATGCCAATCGGATTGAAAAATCCGATACCTTTAGGGTGAAAAAATGCAACTGAATCTCCCCTGAGGCGCCATTTTTCCACCTTGGAACAAACTGTTGATTCAGCAGGCAATTTCCGGAATTTCAGATCACTATATCGTCTCGATTTACTTGCGATCAAAATGTATAAATCAGAGATTATTTTCGATCTATCTGCCATGCTTGCCGTGCAGGGCAGATTTGCTTTTGACCCTCTGGCGAAATACATGGCAAGGTGCTATCTCACCCTCGCAACAACCCTATGGAGCTTATCATGTTTTCGCAGCGCAAGCTGTCGAGCCCGTCTGATCGCGGTTTTGTCCAGATGATCTGGAACGCGATCCTTCTCGTTCAGACCCGTGAAACGACCTCGCTGATGACAGGTCGCAACCGCTAGGCAGAGACCGCGGCCGGGCCAGCTGTCGCGGCTGGAAATGTGACCGAGGCTTTCAGGCCCCTGCCCTCCGGCCCTTCGCTGAGGTTGAGATGTCCGCCGAACAGTCCGGCGATTTCTTCGACGATCGGAAGTCCCAGCCCCATCCCCGGTGCTTGCCCGCGTCCGCCGCGCGCAAAACGCTGGCGCACGACCTGCCGGTTCTCCAGCGGGATGCCCGGGCCGTTGTCTTCCACGTCGAGCCGGACACCGTTCTTTTCGGTTTCCACCCGGACCGTGACTTCCGCCCCCTTGCCGGCATAGGCAATGGCGTTTTCAATCAGGTTGCGCAGCAGTTCGCCGATCAAGAGCGGCTCCGCCCGGATCAGCGCCTTGCCATCACCCTCGAAGCCGAGATCGATGCCGGCCTCACCGGCACCGGGCACCCGGTCGCCGGTAATCTCCTGGGCCAGCGCCATCAGGTCGATGATCTCGAGCGGCTGCGGCTCCTTCGAGCCGGCAGCGTCGATCTTTGCCATCAGCAGCAATTGCGCCAGGATGCGTTCGGCGTGGGCGACAGCTTCGTCGCCCTTGCGGGCGGCGGCCTGCGCCTCTTCCAATGTCGTGGCGCGGGCCGACAGCGCCAGCTGGGTGCGGATGATCGCCAGCGGCGTGCGCAGCTGGTGGCTGGCATTGCCGGAAAAGTGACGCAGCGCATCGAGCGCCGATTGCAGCCGCACCATGAAGGAATTGACCGTTTCGACCAGCCCTTCGACTTCGCTCGGCACAGATTGGTCGATCGGATGCAGATCGTCGGGACTGCGTTCGGCAATGGCATCGCCGAGGCGATACAGCGGCCGTAGCGAAAAAGTCACCGCGACCCAGACGATGCCGGCTGCACCGAGGATCATCATCAGCAACCGGAATGCCGAGCGCAAAAGGATCGCCTGTGTCAGCTGGCGCCGGGCAATCGTGGTTTCAGCGACGGTAACGACGAAGGGGACGGAATTGATGCCGGTTGATGCGGACCGCTCCAAGGCTGCAACCCGGATCGGCTCGCCCCGGAACTGCGCATCGGTATAGACGGCCGACTGGCCGTTGAGATCGGCAACCGAAGGCAGGTTCTGGTAGCCGGTGATGAACTGGCCGGGAGGGCCGTCGACCCGGTAGAAGACGCGGTCCTGTGCTGCCGAGGTCAGCATCTCGAGCGCCACATAGGGGATATCGACCTCCAGCGAACCGTCCTCGGCGACCACAACCCTTTCGGCAATCGCCAATGCTGAGCCTGCAAGCACCCGGTCTGAGACGATATTTGCAGTCTTCACGGCCTCGCGATAAGTGTCGATCAGGGCCAGTGCTCCGATGACGACGGTCGAGATCAGCAGCCAGGCCAAAAGCCCCCGGCGCAGGGAATAGGCACGGCGTGCCATCAGGCGTCTGCCATCTTGTCGAGATAGTAGCCGATGCCGCGCGCGGTGCGCACCGTCAGTCCATGCGGCGCCAGGCGCTTGCGCAACCGGCTGACATATTGCTCGATGGCGTTGGCGCTGAGATCGTCATCGAAGGCCGTCAGCGACTGGATGATCGCTTCCTTGGCGACCACCTTGCCGGCGCGCATGAACAGGATTTCCAAAAGGCCGAGTTCCCTTGCCGGGATATCAACGGTGATGCCATCGGCCGAAAAGGTGCGCGAATTGAGATCGAGCGAGATCCTGCCATAGCTGACCAGCGACGAGCGCAGCCCGGCCTGCCGCCGCAGGAGAACACGGACGCGGGCCTCGAATTCGCTGATGTCGAACGGCTTGATCATGTAGTCGTCGGCGCCGAGATCGAGCCCCTTGATCTTTTCTTCCTGCGTGCCGCGCGCCGTCAGGATCAGCACCGCCGCCTTGTTCTGCCGCGCCCGCATCGATCGCAGCACGTCGAGCCCATCCATCTCCGGCAGGTTGAGATCGAGGATGACGAGGTCGAACGTTTCCGTCGCGGTGACCGCATTGGCCGATGCGCCGTCGTGGACGACGTCAACGGCATAGCCGCTGCCGCGCAGGATCGCGACAAGTCCTTCCGAAAGCGCCGTATTGTCTTCGACCAGTAGTATTCGCAAATCCGCTGTCTCCCTGAAGCTACTGTATCGGGCGTGCTGGTGCTTGTGAACGGGCCGACGCTGCGGCAATATCGTTTTATGCGTTTCCTTCCCCTTCTCTGTCTTCTCTGTGGATTTTCAACGACGGCCGCCGCCCAGCTGACGCTGTTTCCGGCGCGTTCGGGCGATGCCGCGGCGCCGACCGTGGTCGTCTACTCCTCGCTCGACGAACCCCTGGCGCGGCCGATGATCATCGGTTTCCAGATCGCCAATCCGGATGTGGCCGTGCGCTACGAGGACATGCTGACCGGCGAGATCTACGACCGGATCGTCAAGGAGACAGATGCGGGCGAAAGGACTGCGGATTTCGCCTTTTCCTCGGCGATGGACCTGCAGGTGAAGCTCAGCAACGACGGCTATGCCCAGCGCAGCGACATGCCGATGAGCGGGCGCTGGCCGGCCTGGGCCAATTGGCGCAATACGGCCTATGCGCTGACCTTCGAACCGGCCGTTTTCGTCTATCACAAGCCAAGTTTCACCAAGGAAAAGCCGCCCTCGACCCGGGCGGAGTTCGTCGATTATCTCAAACGCCATGGCAGTGCGGTGTTCGGCAAGATAGGCACCTACGATATCGAGCGATCCGGCGTCGGCTTCCTGTTCATGGCGCGCGATCAGGAACAGTTCGGCGATATCTGGTCGGTGATCCAGGCCATGGGGGCGGCCGGGGTCAAGCTCTATTCCACCAGCTCGGCCATCCTCGAGCGCGTCTCCGACGGCCGCTTCGTACTCGGCTACAATATTCTCGGCTCCTATGCCGCCGATTGGGCCTCGCGCCACCCGGATGTCGGCATCGTGCTGCCACGTGATTACACCGTCGTCATGTCGCGCATCGGGCTGGTGCCGCAGGCGGCAGCAACGCCGGATCTCGGCCGCCGTTACCTGGAGTTCTTCATGTCGAAGGAAGGCCAGACGATCATGGCGCGCGAATTGCAGATTCCCGCCGTCAGTCCCGATGTGGCAGGCGCCAACACCGCCAACACCATGCGTGAGATGCTCGGCGGCCAATTGAAGCCGGTTCCGGTCAGCCCCGGCCTGATGGTCTATCTCGATCAGGTCAAGCGGGCGCGGCTGATTGCCCGCTGGAACGAAGTTTTGCGGCTGCAGTAGACGAAAACCAAAAATTAAGGGACATTAACACTGCAAGGTCCCGCCCGATGTCAGGTAAATGTCAGCTTCATATGGTGCCTTGCAGTTCTTCATTATCCGTGGAGGCGGATGATCGAGGCGTATGGGAGGAGTTTCACCAGACCCGGCGTTACGGCGAGCCTCAAAAGCTGCCGCAGCTGATCGACCGTGAGCCATCCCCGTCCGCAAAGATGAACAATGTGCGCGCCAACTGAACGAGCGCGCCTGACGGAGGACTACCCTTTGAAACAGTTTTTTCTGGCATCCATTCTTGCTGGCGCGCTCGCCCTGCCGGCTGTTGCCGCTGACTACACCATCATCGCACCGGCCAATCCGGGCGGCGGCTGGGACCAGACGGCCCGCTCGATCCAGTCGGTCATGCAAGCCGAAGGCATTTCCGGCAACGTTCAGGTTCAGAACGTACCGGGCGCCGGCGGCACGATCGGCCTTGCACAGTTCGCCAGCCAGTCGGCCGGCAACGCCAATGCCCTGATCGTCGGCGGCTACGTCATGGTCGGCGCCATCCTCACCAACAAGTCGCCGGTATCGCTCAACGACGTCACCCCGATCGCGCGCCTGACCGGCGAATACGAAGCCATCGTCGTTCCCGCCGATTCGCCGTTGAAGTCGATGGGTGATCTCGTCGAAGCGCTGAAGAAGGATCCGGGCGCAGTCTCCTGGGGCGGCGGCTCGGCCGGCGGTACGGACCACATCGCAGTTGGCCTGATTGCCAAGGCGGCCGGCGTTGACCCGACCAAGATCAACTACATCGCGTTTTCCGGCGGGGGCGAAGCCCTTGCGGCCATTCTCGGCAGCCAGGTTACGGCCGGCATTTCCGGTTACGGCGAGTTCGAATCGCAGATCAAGGCGGGCACGCTGCGCCTGCTTGCGATGTCGAGCCCAGAGCGCCTGCCCGGCATCGACGCCCCGACCATCAAGGAAGGCGGCCTCGACGTCGTCGTTGAAAACTGGCGCATGGTTGCCGCAGCTCCGGGCCTCACCGACGAGCAGAAGGCTGCCGTTTCTGCCGATATCGAAAAGCTCGCCAAGTCGGCCGGCTGGCAGGAAACCCTGAAGACCAAGGGCTGGACGGATACCTATCTGGCCGGTGACGCGTTCAAGGCGCAGCTCGCCAAGGACGTTTCCGCAACCGAAGCTGTCCTCAAGGACATTGGTCTGGTTCAATGAGCAAGGGTAACACCCCTTCGACGCAGACACGCCGCCCTGACAGGGCGGCGCTTGTCATTGCCGTCTTCCTGGCCGGTCTTGCCGGCCTGATCTTCTGGGACACGTCGCGGCTTGCCAAGATCACCAGCTATTCCGGCATCGGCCCGGCAACCATTCCCTTCGTGATCGCCAGCGTGCTGCTGCTGCTGGCCGCCTGGACCGTATTCGAGGCGCTGCGCGGAGATTTTCCGACACGGGAGCGTCAGGAATTTGGCCCGGTGATCTGGATCGTCGGCGGCCTTGCAGTGCAGATGCTGACGCTGAAGCCGCTGGGTTTCTCCATCGCCACCGGCCTGTTGTTTGCTGCGACTGCGGCCGGGTTTGGAAAGCGGAAGTTGTGGTTCACGATCCCGATCGGCATTGTGCTCTGTCTTGGCGTCTGGCTGGTCTTTGCCGGGTTGCTGCAGCTCTCGTTGCCTGCCGGTCCGCTCGAACACCTGTTTTGGTAAGGCGCTGACATGACTACATTTGATTTCCTGCTGCAGGGCATGCTCGTCGCCGCCCAGCCGATGAATCTGTTCTACGCCTTGATCGGCGTGACGCTTGGCACCGCCGTCGGCGTCTTGCCGGGTATCGGCCCGGCGCTGACCGTGGCGCTGCTGCTGCCGGTCACCTACCGGCTGGATCCGGGCGGTTCGCTGATCATGTTTGCCGGTATCTATTACGGCGGCATGTATGGCGGTTCGACGACCTCCATTCTTCTCAATACACCCGGCGAAAGTGCCTCGATCGTCACGGCACTCGAGGGCAACAAGATGGCTCGCAAGGGGCGCGGCGGACCGGCACTGGCAACGGCGGCCATCGGCTCGTTCGTCGCCGGCCTGATCGCGACGCTCGGCCTTGCCTTCATCGCGCCGTTCGTCGTCAAGCTGGCGCTGGTTTTCGGTCCGCGCGAGTATTTCGCGCTGATGGTTCTGGCCTTCGTCACCGTGTCTTCGGCCTTTGGCGATTCGACGCTGCGCGGGCTTACCTCGCTGTTCATCGGCTTTGCGCTTGCCATCATCGGCATCGACCAGCTGACCGGCCAGGCCCGCATGAGCTTTGGCATTCCCGATCTTCTGGACGGGATCGAAGTGACGACGCTGGCGGTCGCGATGTTTGCCATCGGTGAATCGCTCTATATCGCCGCACAGGGCGATCAGGGGCCGGACAAAATCGAGGCAGTCAAGGGTTCCGTCTGGATGACCGGGCAGGACTGGGCGCGCTCTTGGAAGGCCTGGCTGCGCGGAACGGCGATCGGTTTCCCGATTGGCGCCATGCCGGCCGGCGGTGCTGAAATCGGCACGTTCCTTTCCTATGCCACTGAAAAGCGGCTGTCCAAGCATCCGGAAGAATTCGGCCATGGTGCCATCGAAGGCGTGGCGGGTCCGGAAGCAGCCAACAACGCCTCGGCGGCCGGTACGCTGGTGCCTTTGCTGACGCTTGGCCTGCCGACCACCGCAACGGCGGCGATCATGCTGGCTGGTTTCCAGCAATACGGCCTGCAGCCCGGTCCGCTGTTGTTTGCCACCAACCCGCAGCTCGTCTGGGGGCTGATCGCATCGCTGCTGATCGCCAACTTCATGCTGCTGGTTCTCAACCTGCCGCTGGTCGGCCTGTGGGTGAAGCTGCTTACGATCCCCAAGCCATGGCTTTATGCCGGTATCCTGTTGTTTGCGACGCTCGGCACCATCGGCGCCAATCCGTCGGTGTTCGAACTCGGCATGCTTCTGGCGTTCGGTGTTCTCGGTTACGGCATGCGCATCTTCGGCTATCCGATTGCGCCCGTCGTCGTCGGCCTGATCCTCGGACCGCTGGCCGAGCAGCAACTCCGCCGCGCGCTGGCGATCAGCCAGGGCGATGTTACGGTGCTGTTCACCTCCCCGGTCGCAGCCGTGCTGCTGGCCGTTGCAGCAGCTGCGCTGATCGTGCCGCTGATCCTGCGGGCGCGCGGGCGTGGCCAGGTGCTCTCGCAGCTTGCCGCCAACGAAGACTGACGGTTCCTCCCAAGATCGTCACAGCAAGGGCCCGGTTGACTCTGTGAACTGAACTCCGAAAGTTGGACGCCAACGATCGGAGATCAGTTCACGGGTTAACTGGGCCCTTGCTATTTGCATGGCTGGGATGAATTCCTGTGCATTGTAAACGGGGGTTGCAAACCGCATATTCATCTCGTCAGCAAGACACAACAACTTAGGAAAGTGAGCAAAGAGATGAGTGCCCGTAAATCTGCCCGAGGCTTTTTCGGTAATGCCATCGCCATCTTCGGCGCGGCCACGGCCGCTGCCGCAGCAGTCGAAGGCAACCGCCGTCCGCTGGACCGCGACCTCTATACGCTCGGTATCAACCCGGCAAACTTCCATTCCGTCAAGCGCGGCTAATTCGGCCGCTGCCTGAAATCAGAAAAGCCCGCCAGGCAACTGGCGGGTTTTTTGCGTTCTGGCATGCGCGTTCTGCAGGGGGAACATGAGGGAAACGCACCGGCGGACGTTGCTGCCATGCGGCGCTAGGCCGGCCAATGCGATGCAGACAGCGCATACAGGCGCATTGTTCGGCGATGCCGGGAGGGCGTGGGCAAGGTTGGATGATCTTTAAGCCGCAGCTGCGCGAGGCGATACCCGGACATAAAAAATGCCGCCCGCTTTTGACGGACGGCATCTCTGTTTGTGCGGGCTATTGTATTAATGCGCGCCGCCCAGTTGTTCACGGCGGTTGTGCCTGATCGACGACCAGAGCGAGATACCGATCAGTGCCGCACCGCCCAGGCCGGTGATGACTTCCGGAATGTGGAACAGCGTCTGCACGTACATGATGATCGAGAGGATCAGGATCGCGTAGAAGGCGCCGTGTTCCAGGTAGCGATATTCGGCAAGCGTGCCCTTTTCCACCAGCATGATGGTCATCGAGCGCACATACATGGCACCGATGCCGAGGCCGATGGCGATGACGAAAAGGTTCTGCGTCAGGGCGAAAGCGCCGATGACGCCGTCGAAGGAGAAGCTCGCATCCAGCACTTCGAGATAGATGAAGGCGCCGAGACCACCCTTTGCCGCCGCATTCATCGTCTGCTGCGATGCATCGAGCAGCCCGCCAACAACCTCGACTGCGAGGAAGGTCAGGAGGCCGTAGATGGCGCAATAGACGAACGTGGTTGATTCTTCGCCTTCAAGCAGCGAAGAGAAGATCAGGATCACTGCCAGAACGAAGGCGATTTCAACGCCCTTGATCGAGGCGAACCGGGACATGTTGCGTTCCAGCACCTGGATCCAGTGAACATCTTTCTCATGGTCGAAGAAGAATTTCAGGCCGACCATCATCAGGAAGGTACCGCCGAAAGCGGCAATCGGAAGATGCGCCTCGTTCATGATGCGGGCATATTCTTCCGGGCGTGCTGCGGCCAGAACCAGCGCGTCGATCGGGCCGATCTTTGCGGCGATAACGACGATGAGCAGCGGGAAGACGATACGCATGCCGAAAACGGCGATGAGAATGCCCCAGGTCAGGAACCGCTGTTGCCAGACCGGTGTCATTTCCTTGAGCTTGTTGGCATTGACGATGGCGTTGTCGAAGGACAGCGAGATTTCCAGCACGGCCAGAACCGTACAGATGAAGAAGACCGTGGCCATGCCGCCGATCGTTCCCGTGGTCGTCCAGCCAAGCCAGGCGCCGAGTGCAAGACCGACGGCGGTGACGATGAAGGACCATTTGAAATAGCTGAGCGTCGAGGTCTGGGGAGCGGTGGTCATGGCCGCACCTCCGATCCGGCACGCTTGAGAGCTGAATAGCTGGAAAAATCCCACATGCCCTGAACGGCATGCGAAGAACGCATGAGGTGGAGTGTCATTTGCTTATAGTCCGCCGGCTTATTTGCGGGTTAATACCGACATCACGAGAGCGCCGTAAATTCTCGCCAGAGGGGCCCGGTATCAGGTTTGCTCAGCAGGCGTGTTGAAAATGCCCTGCGCTGCTGGAGTCGATATTTACTTAGCAAGCCTTTGGCCAAGGTCAAGGGATGAGGCGGCAAAGTGCCTCACCTTTTACCGTAAGCTTGAGATGTGCTCGCAGTGTGCGGACATTTCGGCGGATGATTTCGATGGGCGCGTCCGGACCGGTCAGCTGGTTGATCTCGCGCAGAACGAGGGCATGTTCAATGCCGAATAGCTTTGCGAAGGTGCGGCTGTCTGTGGCGATCTCCAGGAATAGAGCCGCCACGATCCCCGCCATCAGCGGCGAAAGCGCCGGGTTTTGCATCCGCATCGCAGCGACACGCGCCAGGAACTCTGCCTCTGTAACCTGTTCCGGCATCAGGCTGCGTTTGCGGTCGCTGCTTGAGTGCGGAACGACACGAGGACCGATTTCGATGTCGGCGTATCGCTCTCGTCGCCGGCGCTCGACAGGGGCACAAGCACGTTCAGTTCGGGATAGTAGCCGGCAACGCATCCGCGCGGGATATCATAGGGCACCAGCCGGAAATTGCTGGCGATGCGGGAAACGCCATCGTCATGCCGGCCGATAACGTCCACCCGGTCTCCGGCTTCGGCGCCAAGTTCGGCCAGATCGGCCGGGTTGATGAAGACGACGCTGCGTTCGCCGTAGACACCGCGATAGCGGTCGTCCATGCCGTAGATCGTCGTGTTGTACTGGTCGTGCGAGCGGAAAGTCTGGAGCACGAAGACGCCGTCCTGGCCGCGTGCAAGCTGGTGCTCGATAGCGACGGGCAGCGGGCCGGTCCAGAAGGTGGCGCGGCCGCCCAGCGTTTCCCATTCGCGGTGGGAAGCGGCATTGCGCAGGTGAAAGCCGCGCGGTTTGCGGACACGCACATTGTAGTCTTGGAAGCCGGGAATGACATTGGCAATGTGATCGCGGATCAGATCGTAATCGTCGGCAAGGGCGGCCCAATCGACCTTGACGGAGCCGACGGTTGCGGCCGCAATGCCGGCGATAATGGCGACTTCCGAGCGCAGTTCGGGCGAGGCCGGTTTGTTGATGCCGCCGGAACCATGCACCATGCTCATCGAATCCTCGACGGTGACGATCTGGCTGACGCCCTTGGAATTGCGGTCAATCTCGGTGCGGCCAAGGCACGGCAGGATGAAGCTGACCTCGCCCGGCATCAGGTGCGAATGATTGAGCTTGGTGGCGATGTTCACCGTCAATTTCTGCCGCGCCAGCGCTTTGGCGATAATCGGACTATCGGGGGTTGCGCGGGCAAAATTGCCGCCGAGGCCAATAAAGGCTCTTGCCGAACCGTCGAGCATGGCACCGATGGCGGCGAGCACATTGTGGCCCTCCTTGCGCGGTGCCTTGAAATCGAATTCCCTTTCCAGCGCATCGAGAAAGGCTGCCGGGGCTTTTTCGTTGATGCCGACGGTACGGTCGCCCTGGACATTGGAATGGCCGCGTACCGGGCAGAGACCAGCGCCGGGCTTGCCGATATTGCCGCGCAGCATCATGAAATTGGCGATCTCGCGGATGGTGATCACCGAATGCCGGTGTTGCGTCACGCCCATCGCCCAGGTGCAGATCACCCTTTCAGCAACGAGATACGTGTCTGCTGCCCGCTCGAGTTCCAGGCGTGTTAGGCCCGATTGATCCTCGATCTCGGCCCAGCTTGTTGCATCGGCGGCAGCACGATAGGCGTCGAAACCGGCGGTATGTTGCGCCAGGAACTCGCGATCCAGAACTGAGGGCTCACCCGCTGCAAGGGCTGCGTCATCGGCGGCGAAGACCGCCTTGGCCATGCCGCGCACGGCCGCCATGTCGCCACCCAGCCGTGGTTGGAAATAATCGCTGGCGATCTCGGTGGAGCCGCCACGCAGCATTTCCAGCTTGTCCTGCGGATCGGCGAACCGTTCGAGCCCGCGCTCGCGCACGGGATTGAACACCGCGATTTTGGCGCCTCGTTGGGCGGCACGGCGCAGGTCGCCGAGCATGCGCGGATGGTTGGTGCCGGGGTTCTGGCCGATGACGAAGATGACGTCGGCCTTCTCGAAGTCCTCCAATAGCACGGTACCCTTGCCGACGCCGACGGCCTGCTTCATGGCAATGCCGCTGGCCTCGTGGCACATGTTGGAGCAATCGGGAAAATTGTTGGTGCCGTAGAACCGGACGAACAGCTGGTAGAGGAAGGCGGCTTCGTTGGAGGCGCGGCCGGACGTGTAGAACTCCGCCCGGTCAGGCGTATCAAAGCTGTTGAGGATTTTGCCGATCTCGACAAAGGCGTCGTCCCAGCTAACGCGCACATAGGTGTCTGTTGCGCGGTCATAGCGCATCGGATGCGTCAACCGGCCCTGCTGTTCCAGCGCGTAGTCGCTCCAGGACTGAAGGGCTGTCACGGTATGGGCCGCAAAAAAATCCGGCGGCGTGCGTTTGTCGGTCGCTTCCCAGGCGACGGCCTTGACGCCGTTTTCGCAGAATTCGAACGAGGAGCCGTGCGCGGGGTCACCCCAGGCGCAGCCGGGGCAGTCGAAACCATCCGGCTGATTGGCCTTCAACAGGGCGCGTGCACCCGAAATCGGCGAGCCGCTTTCGAGAAGCCTCTTGCCGCAACTCTTCAAAGCGCCCCAGCCGCCCGCAGCATTGGAGGCTTTGCCGATAAAAACAGTCTTGCCCATGAACGCAGCGATCCCTGGCACTTAGCCGATAGAAGAAACCCGATCAAAAATGCGGTCTATGGAGGCTTCTGAGGGAATTTCTCTTTCTGTTCAAGATGCCATGTCGCATGCGGCGATAGAGGATTTCTATTAATTTGACGCGCAACAGGCCGCCGGAGAAAACCGCGCCGGACTGGGCATTCCAATTGTTGATGGACCTATGCCTTTTCGCGACTGGATCGCCCGGCCGGAATGTGCGACTGGCACGCATCTCCACCGGAACCGCCGCCATGACTGCCGAAACCACATCTATTGCCCATTCATCGAACGACGCGCGCAATGGCGTGCTGATCATGCTGCTTGGCATGTTGATGTTTTCGCTCAACGACGTCATGGGCAAATGGCTGGTCTCGACCTATTCCGTTTCCCAGTTGATGACGATCCGCAGCATCGCGGCGCTGGTCGTGCTGACGCCGTTTTTCATCAAGCGTGGCTGGCGCAGCCTGATCCAGGTCGATCGGCCCTGGCTGCATGCGCTGCGCTCGCTGCTGTTCGCCGTCGATGCGTCGGCCTTTTATTACGCCGTCGCCTATATGCCGCTTGCCGATGCGATGACCTACTGGCTGGCCGCGCCGATTTATGTCGCGGCGGCCTCGCCGTTCCTTCTGGGAGAGAAAGTCGGGTGGCGGCGGTGGACCGCGATCCTGATCGGTTTTGCCGGGGTGATCGTCGCGCTGGAGCCGTCGGCCAAGAGCTTTTCGCTGCCGGCGCTGATTGCGCTGGTCGGCAGCGCCGCCTTTGCCTTCGCCCTGCTTCTCGGACGGACCTTGCGCTCGACGCCGGACACGACGCTGATCTTCTGGCAGCTGAGCGGCGCGCTGATCTTTTCGCTGGTCGGCGTCGGTGCCAATACCGCCGGTTGGGCGCCGATGGATATGCAAGCGCTGTTTGCGCTGTGCCTGCTCGGCATCGTCGCGATGATGGCCCATCTTCTGGTCAGCCGCTCGCTGAAGCTTGCGGATGCAGCAACCGTCGTGCCGTTGCAATATACGCTGCTATTCTGGGCGGTGGTGTTCGGCTGGATGTTCTTTGGCGATACGCCGCGCTGGACCGTGGTCGTCGGTGCGGCGCTGATCATCGCCTCCGGCCTGTTCATCTTCTTCCGCGAACAGCAGCTGAAGCACCGGGGCGAGATCAAGGAATAGAAATCATTACGGCCGCTGGACGCCGGTCGCCGTCACGTAGATCGAATAGACCGATTGCGTTGCGGTGATGAACAGCCGGTTGCGGCGCGGGCCGCCGAAGGTGAGATTGGAAACGCCCTGCGGGATACGGATCTTGCCGAGAAGCGTGCCGTCCGGGGCAAAACAATGCACGGCATGGCCGCCGCTGGTCCACAGATTGCCGTTGGTATCGAGGCGAAACCCGTCCGGGCGGCCTTCGTCGAGATGGCAGAAGACGCGGGAATTGGTCAGGCGCGTGCCTTCCACGTCGTAGACCCGGATATGGGCCGGTGCCGTATCGTCGGGATTGGTGCCACTGTCGGCAACATAGAGCTTGGTTTCACCCGGCGAGAAGGCAAGGCCGTTCGGCTGGAGGAAATCGCTGGCGGCGGCGGTCAGTGCGCCGGTCACAGGGTCGAGCCGGTAGATGCTGCGCTTGTCCTGCTCCGGGGCTGATTTGTAGCCCTCATAGTCCGACAGGATGCCGTAGGTCGGATCGCTGAACCAGATGCTGCCATCGGAGCGCACAACGACGTCATTGGGCGAATTCAGTCGTTTGCCCTCAAAACTGTCGGCCAGCACTGTGATCGAGCCATCCGCCTCGGTGCGGGTGACACGGCGGGTGCCGTGTTCGCAGGAGACCAGCCGCCCCTGGCGGTCGCGCGTGTGGCCGTTGGCGAAGTTCGAGGGGTAACGATAGACCGAGACGCCGCCGTCCGGCACCCAGCGCAACATGCGCTGGTTTGGAATGTCACTCCACAAAAGCTGCTGCGCGTCATCGAACCAGACCGGCCCTTCGGCCCAGCGGCAGCCGGAATGCAGTTCTTCGAGAACGGCGCTGCCGACGATCAGCGCGCGAAAGCGGGGATCGTGGATTTCGTAAAGCGATGGGCTGGTCATGGTCCGTCCCCGTATTCCCGTTGTTTTTTATCCGTCTGGGAGCGATCCCTTCGGGAGGCTCCCTTGGCGTGAGCCTAGGCTGTCAGGATCGAAACCACAAGAACGTGCGGTGAAAGCGGTAGGAGCCCGGCGGGTTGGCCGGGCTCTTGAGATGTCACGCCGTGAAGGCAGCGCTCATCAGGGTCTGTGTGTAGTTTTCGCGCGGGGCATCAAAGATCGCGTCGGTATCGCCTTCCTCGACGATCTTGCCGTTCTTCATGACCACCACATAATCCGACATCGCCTTGATCACCGACAGGTCGTGGCTGATGAAGATGTAGGACAGCCCGTGCGCCTTCTGCAGGTCGCGCAGGAGGTCTATGACCTGGCCCTGGACCGAGCGATCGAGCGCCGAAGTCGGTTCATCGAGAATGACGACCTTTGGCTTGAGGATGATGGCGCGGGCGATGGCGATGCGCTGCCGTTGGCCGCCGGAGAATTCGTGCGGATAGCGGTTGCGGGCCGCCGGATCGAGCCGGACCTCCTTGAGTGCTTCGATGGCCCGCTTGTCGCGCTCGGCGCGGCTCAGCTGCGGCTCGTGGACATAGAGGCCTTCGGTGATGATCTCCCCAACCGTCTGACGCGGCGACAGCGAGCCGTACGGGTCCTGGAACACCAGTTGCAATTGCCGGCGCAACGGTCGCATGGCGGAGCGTCCGAAGTCGGAAATGTTGGTCGCCCCGAACTGATAGCGGCCTGTGCTTGGCACCAACCGCAGCAGCGCGCGGCCGAGCGTCGATTTGCCGGAGCCGGATTCGCCGACAATGCCGATGGTCTGGCCTTCCTTCAGCCGGATACTGACGCCGTCGACGGCGCGGAAAACGCCCGCCGAACTGCCGAACAGACCGCCGCCGGTGGCATAATCGACGGCGACATTCGTGCCCTCGAGAATGATCGGTGCGTTATCGCCGGGCGAAAGCTTGCGGCCATGCGGCTCGGCAGCGAGCAGCATCTTGGTGTAGTCGGCCTTTGGGCGTTCGAAGATATCGGCCGTCGTTCCCGTCTCAACGACTTCGCCGCGGCGCATGACTGCAACGCGGCTGGCGAAATGCTTGACGATGCCGAGATCGTGGGTGATCAGCACCACCGCCATGCCGAACTTGGCCTGCAGCGAATTCAGCAAATCGAGGATCTGCGCCTGGATGGTGACATCGAGCGCCGTCGTCGGTTCGTCGGCGATCAGGATGTCTGGATCGTTGGCAAGCGCCATGGCGATCATCACGCGCTGGCGCTGGCCACCGGACATTTCGTGCGGATAGCTGTCGATGCGGCGCTTGGCATCGGGGATGCCGACCAGCTCCAGCAGTTCCAGCACGCGGGCGCGGGCCTGCTTGAACGTGCCGCCCCGGTGATGGACGATCGGTTCGGCGATCTGCCGGCCGATCGTGTAGAGCGGATCGAGCGAGGTCATCGGCTCCTGGAAGATCATGGTGATCTTGGCGCCGCGTACTTTGTTGAGCGTTTTCAGCGGCAGCCCGACCAGTTCCTGGCCACGATACTTTGCCGAGCCGGTAACCTGGCCGTTGCCGGCCAGCAGACCCATGATCCCCATCATCGTCTGGCTCTTGCCGGAGCCGCTCTCGCCCACCACGGCCAGCGTTTCGCCGGCCTTGATGTCGAGATCGATGCCCTTGACCGCCTTCACGTCGCCATCCGGCGTTGTGAAGCTGACCTTCAGGTCGCGCACGGCGAGGATTGTTTCCCGTGAATCATTCATATCAGCGGTCCTTCGGGTCGAGCGCATCGCGCAGGCCGTCACCGGCGAAATTGAGCGAGAACAGGGTGAGGACGAAGAAGATCGCCGGGAAAATCAGAAGCCAGGGTGCCGACTGGATGTTGTTGGCACCTTCGGCAATCAGTGCGCCCCAGCTGGTCAACGGCGCCTGGACGCCGAGGCCGAGGAAGGACAGGAAGCTCTCGAGCAGGATGACCTTCGGCACGACGACGGTGACGAAGACCACGACGGGGCCAATCGTGTTCGGAATGATGTGGCGGCGGATGATCTGCCAGTCCGTCAGCCCGAGAGCCTGTGCCGCACCGATGAATTCCCTCCGTTTCAGGGCCAGCGTCTGGCCGCGCACGATGCGGGCCATGTCCAGCCATTCCACCGCGCCGATGACGAGGAAGATCAGGATGAACGACCGACCGAAGAACACGACAAGCACGACGACGAGAAAGACGAAGGGCAGCGAATAGAGGATTTCGACAAACCGCATCATGACATTGTCGACGCGGCCGCCGATATAGCCCGACGTCGCCCCGTAGAGCACGCCGATGCTCAGCGACACCAGGCTGGCGAGCAGGCCGACGGCGATCGAGATCTGGCCGCCGAGCATGACGCGGGCCATCAGGTCACGGCCGTTCGAATCCGTGCCGAACAGGAAGTATTCGCGCGAGACCTGGCCGGTCAGCTTCAGCGTTTTGCCATCATCTTCGGTGGCGACGACCTGCGTACTGTCGAATTCGTTGGCCCGGTCGAAATAGCGCGTGGTGCGTGGATCGATCTGGGTGCCGGAGGTCACGGTGGCCGTGAACGTCTGGCCTTCGACGGCGAACTCCTTCAACTGGACGCGTGCGCGTCCGGCGACGCCTTCCATGACGTCCTGCAGGCTGGACGCATCCGGCCGAGGCTCCAGGCTTGGCGGCACCGAGACGTAGGATGGAAACACCTGATCATAGGTGTGACTGATGAAATAGGGGCCGAGGAACGAAAACAGGGTGATCAGCAGCAGCGTCACGCAGCCGGCCATGGCGGCGCGGTTGCGGCGAAAGCGCAGGGTGGCGAGCTGAAACAGGCTTCTGCTGGCGGTTTCCGGCGGCAGTTCCGTGGTGACGATATCAGTCATGGCGAACCCTCGGATCGAGAAGGCCGTAGAGAATGTCGACCAGGAGATTGAAAACGATAACGAAGATGGCAATCAGCACCACGGTGCCCATGACCAGCGTGTAATCGCGGTTGATTGCGCCCAGCACGAAATAGCGGCCAACGCCGGGAATGGTGAAGATCGTCTCGACCACGGCCGAGCCGGTGAGCAGGGCGGCGGCGGCCGGGGCCAGATAGGAGACCACCGGCAGCATGGCCGCACGCATTGCATGGGTGATGACCACCGTGCGCGACGGCAGGCCGTAGGCGCGGGCCGTGCGGATATGGTCAGTGTGCAGCGCCTCGATCATCGATCCGCGCGTCAGCCGGGCAAAGACCGCCAACTGCGGCAGCGCAAGGGCAATCATCGGCAGGATCAGGTAGCGCAGCGAACCATCGCCCCAGCTGCCGGCGGGGAGCCAGGACAGGGTGATGGCGAATATCAGCGTCAACACCGGACCAACGACGAAGTTCGGTATCGTGACGCCCATGGTCGAAACCGACATGATGAGAAAGTCGAGTGCGCTGTTTTGCCTGAGCGCCGCGATTGTACCGGCGAGAACGCCGCCAAACAGCGCGAGCAAAAGGGCATAGAAGCCGAGTTCCATCGAGTAGGGCAGCCCTTTGCCGATCAGTTCGGCGACGGTATTGTCCTTGTAGATGTAGCTGGGTCCGAAATCACCGGTGACGGCATTACCGATGTAGGTGAGGTACTGGTTCCAAAGCGGCTGGTCCAGATGATACGTCGCCATAAGGTTCGCCATGGTTTGCGGCGGTAGCGGACGTTCGAGGTTGAATGGCCCGCCCGGGGCGAACCGCATCAGGAAGAAGGAAATTGTGACGACGATGAATAGCGTCGGCACGGCGCTCGCTAGGCGGCGCAGGACAAAGGAGATCATGGGGCTTTACTCTCTGACCGTCACGCGCGGCAACACTTCGTTGCCGCGCGTGAGGACTCCGTTATTCGGCAACGCTGAGGAATTTGCTCAGATGCTCGTTAGCGGCATTGTCCTGCCAGCCCTTGATCCTGCTCGATACCAGCCAAAGTTCGGCCTGGGCGAGAAGCGGCGCGACGGGCTGTTCCTTCATCAAAAGGGTCTCGGCGTCATGAAGGAGCTTGGACCGGGCAGTCGGATCCTGCTCCTCATAGGAAGCCTTCATCAGGGCGTCGAAATCCTTGTTTTCGAAGTGGCCGTAGTTGAAGGTCTTGTTCGCTGAAACGCTCAGTGCCAGGAAGTTTTCGGCGTCGGCGTAGTCGGCAACCCAGCCGGCACGGGCGACGTTGAACTTGCCGCCTTCCTGCAGGTAGGCATAGTGCGAGGAGACGTCGAGGTTGACCATCGATACCTTGGCGCCGAACGTGTTCTTCCACATATCGGCAACGGCTGTTGCGACACGTTCATGGTTCGGATTGGTGTTGTAGCGGATTTCGATGTTGAGCGGCTTGCCGCCTTCGCCGTAACCGGCTTCCTTCATCAGCTTGAGTGCTTCATCTTCGCGATCGAGCTGCGATTTGTCGGCGAAATCGGCTTTGGACGGATCGCCATAGTTTGCTATGCCCGGAGGCACCATCGAGTAGGACGGCAGCTGCGAGCCCGAATAGATTTCCTTGGCCAGAAAGTCGCGATCGACGGCCATGGACAGCGCACGGCGGACGCGGACATCGCTATAGGGCTCCTGACGTGTGTCGAAGGCGTAGTAATAGGTTGCCAGAGCCGTGGACACATGCACCTGGTCGCCAAGCGAGCCACGCAGACGCTCCAGCTGGTCGGCCGAGAAGTTGTAGGCGAGATCCATTTCCTTGGCTTCGAAGCGGCGGACGGAAGCGGCCTGGTCGTCGATCGGATAGAAGATGACCTTGTCGATCTTGACGTTTGCCGCATCCCAGTAGGAAGCGTTCTTTTCGGTCGTCAGGCTGTCGTTGGGTGTGTGGGCTGTCAACTTGTAGGCACCGTTGGAGACCATGATGCCTGGTTTAACGAAATCGGCGCCGCTCTTTTCGACGCTGGCCTTGGAGATCGGCAAGGCCGTCTGGTGGGCGAGAAGCTCAAGGAAGAAGGGGGTCGGGCGCTCCAGCGTGATTTCGACGGTCTTGTCGTCGATTGCTTTGACGCCGAGCTGATCGACTGGCACTTCGCCCTTGTTGACCTTTTCGGCGTTCTTGATCGGGAAAAGGATGTTGGCATAACCGGCTGCGGTCTTCGGATCTTCAACGCGCTGAAGGGAGAACACGAAGTCCCCGGCGGTGACTGGAGAGCCATCCGACCAGTTGGCATTGGCGCGCAGCTTGAAAGTGTAGACGAGCCCGTCGTCCGACAGATCCCAGCTTTCGGCAGCGCCCGGCACGATTTTGCCTGCGGCGTCATAGATGGTCAGGCCTTCATAGAGGTCCTTCAGGATGAAGGCTTCGATGTTGATTGAAGTATGGGCTGGATCGAGCGTTTGCGGCTCGCCGGCATTGCCGCGGTGCAGGACGGTTTCTGCAAGCGCAGGGCTCGCTCCGATGAGAATCGATCCAAGCAGCATTGCTGTACGGAGGTTGAGTTTTGCCAGTGTCATTGTGTTTTCCGTCCCCTTTTTTTGGTTGTGAAGCGGCGATAGAATGCCAAATCTTTTCCAGTGGCAAGGCTCTTTGTGTCGCCCATGATGTCTCCATGTCGCTCGCAGACGGATAATTCTAGCGCCGCGGTTGCATTTCAATTGCGTCATTTTCTAATGGAGTTGCGTCGTGTGGTGCCGTTCCAGGAAGGCTGACCCGCGCGTCCGCGCAAGTTTGCCGATTTTTTCCCGCGGTTGACGTAATATGCGTGCGCAAGAAGGCGCCCTGCGAAAGTGATCGTGCACAACGTCCTCCGGGAGGTTTCGCAAGCGCGTCGAAAAGCGCGCACGTATGGACCGGGTGTCACGGTTGTATTTCAATTCCAGGTTGTTTTTCGTGCGCGAACAAAAAAATGCAGGATAAATTGCCGTAACATGCGACCTGTAACGTTTCCGGACGACCAGCGGCCGCATTTCCGCCACTGTGGCGGTTGCCAAACCCGGATCATCAATTATGGTGCCGTGGAAAATCCGCTCACATTCGCCAGGAGGCCTGGTCGCGATACCAGTTGGCTTTTGTGGGGAGCACTTCTGCTCAGATGGAGAATAAGGTGCGCGCATCGTGATCAGGAACGATGTGCTGAGACAATGGGAGACTTCTGACTATGGCATTGATCACCTTGCGGCAGCTTTTGGACCACGCCGCTGAAAACAATTATGCGCTGCCCGCGTTCAACGTGAACAATCTGGAATATATCCAGGCCGTGATGCGCGCCGCCGATGCCACGGATTCTCCGGTCATCCTGCAGGCAAGCCGCGGCGCCCGCGCCTATGCCGGCGATGCGTTCCTGCGGCATCTGATCCTCGGTGCTACCGAAGAATATCCGCATATTCCGGTCTGCCTGCATCTCGATCACGGCGACCAGCCCTCGACCTGCATTTCGGCGATCACCAACGGCTTTACCTCCGTCATGATGGACGGTTCGCTGCTCGCTGACGGCAAGTCGATCGCGTCCTATGAGTACAATGTCGGCGTCACCGCCGAAGTGGTGAAGATCGCCCACGCCGCCGGCGTGTCGGTCGAAGGTGAACTTGGCTGTCTCGGCAACCTGGAAACGGGCGCCGGCGAAAAGGAAGACGGCCACGGCTTCGAAGGCAAGCTGTCGCGCGAGGAATTGCTGACCGATCCGGAACAGGCTTTCGATTTCGTCGAAAAGACCGGCGTCGATGCGCTGGCCGTCGCCATCGGCACCAGCCACGGCGCCTACAAGTTTACCCGCGCGCCTGATGGCGAAATCCTGTCGATCGACACCATCGCCCGAATCCACAAGCGCCTGCCGAATACCCATATGGTCATGCATGGTTCGTCCACCGTTCCGCAGGATCTGCAGGACCTGTTCAACGAGTTCGGCGGTCAGATGAAGCAGACCTGGGGCGTTCCGCTTGCCGAAATCCAGAAGGCCATTCCGCTGGGGGTTCGCAAGGTCAATATCGATACCGACCTGCGCCTTGCCTTCACCGGTGAAATTCGCAAGCATCACCTGCAGAACCCGGACAATTTCGATCCGCGCAATTACCTGAAACCGGCAACTGCCCGCATGGTCGACGTGTGCAGGGAGCGCTTCATTGCCTTCAACACAGCAGGCCAGGCATCGAAAATTCGCGTCAAGCGTCTGCCCGATATGGCAAAGGCCTATTCAAAGGCCGGCTGAAGACGCATTGTGGCGGGATGTTCTTCCGCCACATCCCGCCTCGAGGGCAATCGCATGAGCTTTCCGCTGTTTGATCTGGCCGGCCGGCGTGCGCTGATCACCGGCTCCAGCCAGGGTATCGGTTTTGCCCTGGCGGAGGGCCTTGCAGTCCATGGTGCCGAGATCGTCGTCAACGGCCGCGAGGTCGAAAAGGTCGAAGCGGCCGTCGCTGCTCTTCGGGACAACGGGCATGTCGCCAATGCTGCCGCCTTCGACGTGACCAGCAGGGACGCCGCTGCGGAGGCCGTTGCCATCATCGAGAGCGAAATCGGCGCAATCGATATCCTGATCAACAATGCCGGCATGCAGTTCCGCTCACCGCTGGAGGATTTTCCAGCCGACAAATGGGAGCAGTTGCTGGCAACCAACATTTCCAGCGTCTTCTATGTCAGCCAGGCCGTTGCCCGCTTCATGATCGGCCGGGGGCGGGGGAAGATCGTCAATATCGCCTCGGTCCAAAGCGAACTCGCCCGGCCCGGGATTGCCCCTTACACCGCGACCAAAGGTGCGGTGCGAAACCTGACGCGCGGCATGTGCGCCGATTGGGCGCGCCACGGACTACAGATCAACGCGATCGCACCCGGCTATTTCAGGACGCCGCTCAATCAGGCGCTCGTCGATAATCCGGAGTTTTCAGACTGGCTGGAAAAGCGTACACCCGCAGCGCGCTGGGGAAATGTCGAGGAACTGGTCGGCTCGGCGGTGTTCCTGGCGAGCAACGCTTCTTCTTTCGTGAATGGACACACGCTTTATGTCGATGGCGGTATCACAACCTCTCTCTGAAAACCCGGTCTTGCCGGTGATCGTCATGGGCGTCAGCGGCTGCGGCAAGACTTCGGTCGGCGAGCGTCTGGCGCAAAAATTGAACTGCAGGTTCATCGAGGGCGACAGCCTGCATCCAGCTGCCAATATCGAGAAAATGTCGGCCGGCATTCCGCTTGGTGACGACGACCGCTGGCCCTGGCTCGATAGCATTGGCAGCCTGATTGGCGACAGTGTCGGGCGCGGCGAGCGGGTCATCGTCTCCTGTTCGGCGCTGAAGAAAGTCTATCGCGAGCGGTTGCGGGCTGCGGCCGGTGGCCGTCTGGCCTTCGTTTTCCTGGAGGGATCGCGCGCCGTTTTCGACAAGCGTATGAAAGCCCGCACCGGTCATTTCATGCCGGCATCGCTGCTCGACAGCCAGTTTGCAACGCTGGAGCCACCAACCGGCGAGCGTGATGCCGTGACCGTCGACGTTGATCAGACCATTGACGAGATTGTCGGGGAAGCCCTGACCGGACTGCAAGATTTGCCGACGCGCTGAGGTCAACCCCAGGGGCAAAAGCGCTTTACAACGCTGTCCGCCTTTGATCTGTCAGACGGCAGAATTGTCTGGATTTCAAGGGAGGAGAAAAGATGAAACTGTTGCGCTACGGGCCGTTGGGCTCCGAAAAGCCGGGTATCCTCGACACGGTCGGCCAGATCCGGGACCTGAGCGGCGTTATCGCCGATATCGGTGGCGATGCGATCAGCGACATGAGCTGGGCGAAGGGGCTGGATATCGACAGCCTGCCGGTGGTTGGCGGCAGTCCACGTCTTGGTGCCTGCGTTGCGGGCACCGGGAAATTCATCTGCATCGGCCTGAACTATGCCGACCATGCGGCTGAGACGGGCGCCACGGTGCCGCCGGAGCCGGTGATCTTCATGAAGGCGACCTCGGCCATCGTCGGCCCGAACGATGACGTTCTCATTCCGCGCGGCTCGGAAGCGACCGACTGGGAAGTCGAGCTGGGCGTGATCATCGGCAAAAAAGCCAAATATGTATCGGAAGCGGATGCACTGGAGCATGTCGCCGGTTATTGCGTCATCAATGACGTTTCCGAACGGGATTTCCAGACCAAGCGTTCCGGCCAGTGGACCAAGGGCAAATCCTGCGACACCTTTGGCCCGACCGGTCCGTGGCTCGTCACCAGGGACGAGGTTGCCGATCCGCAGAACCTCAAGATGTGGCTGACGGTCAATGGCGTCAGCAAGCAGAACGGCTCATCGAAGACCATGGTCTACGGTGTCGCCCATGTGGTCAGCTATCTCAGCCAGTTCATGACCTTGCATCCCGGCGATATTATTTCGACGGGCACGCCGCCCGGCGTCGGTATGGGCTTCAAGCCGCCGCAGTACCTGAAAGACGGCGATGTCGTCGAGTTGGGGATCGAGGGGCTGGGCAGGCAGAAACAGACCTTCGTCGCCGACGTTTGATCGCTGCGGCACATTTGGCGAGGGCGCTTGCTTCGGTATCGCGCCCTTTTCCGTGCCGTCAGGTTTCAAGCTTTAGCTTGACGCGGTCGGCGGCAAAGCGGGTGCGGGAAAACTGCACGGGAACCCCGTCCGGATCGGCATTGATCGCCGTTGCTGCGATGACGATGGCGCCGGGCGAAAGCCGGAGCAGCGCCAGTTCGTCGGCATCGGCGTGGCGGGCGACGAGTTCCGTCGATACCCGCACATAGTCGGCGAGGCCTTGCGCCGCAAAAGCCTTGGTGATCGAGCCGAGCCTTTCGAACTGTTCGGCCATCTGCCCGAAGCGCTCCATCGGGAAATAACTGGTGGAGCAGGATAGCGGGCGTCCATCGGCGCTGCTGACAAGGTCCAGCTGAACGCAGGCCGTTCCCGGCGCGATCTGCAATCCGGTCGCGATCTCTCCTACAGCCGGCAAGGTCTCATGGGCGAGCAATTTGGCTTCGATGTCCCGCGCCTGATCACCAAGTCCCTGTGAAAACCGGGTGCGGCGCGAAATCGGGAAACTCAGCCGCTCCTGCCGCTGGATCATCGTGCCCCGACCCTGGATGGCCTGAACAAGTCCCTCGTCGGCAAGAGCGGCGAGCGCGCTGCGCACGGTATGACGGTTGACGCCGAACTGCGCGGCGAGCACAGTCTCGGGCGGAACCATGCCTGTCTGGTCGTGATCGCCATTGCTAATCGACAGCCGTATCAGATCGGCGATCTGCCGCCACAGGGCGACACCGGTCTGCCGCTCGACTGTCTTTTTCGCATTCATGTCACAAGCCCGTCACGTAACGGTTCTAGAAGAAAACATCAGATGTATAGTTGTCTAGCGTAATAGACATTTCGGACGGAAGCAATGGACGCGATCAAACAAAATACCGGCACGGCGGTGAACGGGCGCAAACGGATCATGGGCCTTCTGGCCCGAGCCTCCGGCGAAGAGCTGCAAACCAGCTGGCTGGCCATCGAGCCAAGGCCAGATGTGCATCCGGTGCGTGGTCCCGAAACCGGCCTCGTCATGGTACGTGGCCGCATCGGTGGCGGTGGCGATCCGTTCAACCTCGGAGAGACGACCGTCAGCCGCGCTACGGTACGGCTTGGCTCCGGGGAAATCGGCCATGGCCAACTGCTTGGCAACGACCGGGAGAAGGCGCGTCTCGCCGCCATCTTCGATGCGCTCTACCAGCGGCCGGAATATCGCAGTGTTGTCGACCAACTGATCGATGCGGTTGAAAGCCGCATCCATGCCGAAGACCGCAAACATGCCGAACAGACTGCGGCAACACGGGTCGATTTCTTCACCATGGTCCGGGGAGACAACTGATGGGCGCTCACACAGAAATCCACGCCAGCGCCTATGCCGGCGCGTTCACCGATCCGGTGTTCCAGTCACAGTCGGTGTTTCGCGCGCTGATGGACGCGATGGCCCGGCCGGGCACGATCATGCCGCTTGGCGCATCTGTCACGCCACCTGCACCGCTTGGTGCTGGCGCCGGAGCGATTGCTCTCACGCTTTGCGACGACGGTACGCCCGTATGGCTGACAAACACCCTCGTTCAGTCCTCCGTCCCCGCCTGGCTGTCCTTCCACACCAGCGCACCGGTGACCGATATCAAGCCGGACGCCCGTTTTGTCTTCATCGAAGCCGGTGGCATCGTTCCGGGTTTCGACCAGTTCGCACTCGGTACGCAGGAATATCCCGATCGCTCGTCCACGCTGGTCATCGAGATCGCTGCGTTGACCGGCGGACCGGAGTTTGTGGCCGCCGGCCCGGGCATCAAGGATGAAGCCGTGATTTCGCCCAAAGGCTTGCCGGACATCTTCCTGACGCTCTGGACCGAAAACCGCGCACTGTTTCCCCGTGGTGTCGATCTGATCCTCGTTGCCGGCACGGATGTCCTGTGCCTGCCACGCACCACCAAACTTCGCCGCCGGGAGGTCTGATCCATGTATGTTGCTGTCAAGGGCGGCGAAGCCGCTATCGCCAATGCGCACCAGCTCCTCGCCGACCGCCGCCGTGGCGACCGGTCGCTGCCGGCCATCTCGATCGACCAGATCGTCGCCCAGCTCGGCCTCGCGGTCGATCGGGTCATGGCGGAAGCGTCGCTCTACGATCGTGAACTCGCAGCGCTCGCCGTGCGCCAGGCGCGCGGCGACATGATCGAGGCGATCTTCATCCTGCGCGCCTATCGCACCACCCTGCCGCGGTTCGGCATGTCGGTTCCGGTCGATACCGCGAAGATGAAGATCGAGCGCCGCATTTCGGCGACCTACAAGGATCTGCCGGGCGGCCAGCTGCTCGGGCCGACCTTCGACTATACCCACCGCCTGCTCGACCCATCACTTCTGACGGATGAGCCTGTGGCCGAACCCTTGCGCCGGACGGCGGATGAGAACTCGATGATGCGGGTTTCGGATATCCTTGCCGGCGAAGGACTGATCGAAGGTGACGGCCAGATGCCGGAGGATCATGTTCCAGGCGACCTGACCCGCGAGCCGCTGGAATTTCCGCTGAACCGAGACCTGCGTCTGCAGGCCTTAGCGCGCGGCGACGAAGGTTTTCTGCTGGCTCTCGCCTATTCCACCCAGCGCGGCTATGCCCGCACCCATCCCTTCGTCGGCGAAGTGCGCATCGGCGAAGTGGAGGTGGAGCTCGATATTCCCGAGCTTGGTTTCGCCGTGTCGCTTGGCCCGGTCCAGGTGACCGAATGCCAGATGGTCAACCAGTTCCAGGGCTCGGCCAAGAACCCGCCGCAGTTCACCCGCGGCTATGGCCTGGTCTTCGGCCAGAGCGAGCGCAAGGCGATGGCGATGTCGCTGGTCGACCGGGCGCTGCGTGCCGACGAGTTCGGCGAGGACATCGTCGCGCCGGCGCAGGACGAGGAATTCGTCATTTCTCATTCCGACAACGTCCAGGCCACTGGCTTCGTCGAGCACCTGAAGCTGCCGCATTATGTGGACTTCCAGGCCGAGCTGGATCTCGTCCGCCGCATGCGCGCCGAATATGATGCACGGAATGGGGTAGAGAAAAACGACACCATTCGGGACGCGGCCGAATGATCGAAAATCTCTCCCACATCACCTTCGTCGTCAGCGATCTCGAGCGCATGACCGACATTCTGCAGACAGTCTTCGGCGCCAAGCAGGTCTATGCCAGTGATGAGATGCAGTTTTCGCGGTCGGCGGAAAAGTTCTTCACGATCGGCGATCTCTGGATCGCCATCATGCAGGGCGAAAGCCTGAGCGAGCGCACCTACAATCATGTCGCGTTCAAGATCCGTGACGAGGATATCGACACCTATCTGGAGCGCATCCAGTCGCTCGGCCTCGATCTCATGCCACCGCGTCCGCGCGTCGAAGGTGAAGGCCGCTCGATCTATTTCCACGATGCCGACAACCACCTGTTCGAGCTTCACACCGGCACACTTGCCGAGCGGCTCACCACCTATTCCCGTTTGAAGGAGGCAGCCGAATGACGGACCTTGCCACATACAACTTCGCTTACCTCGACGAGCAGACCAAGCGGATGATCCGCCGGGCGATCCTCAAGGCGATTTCGATACCCGGCTATCAGGTTCCGTTCGCCTCGCGCGAAATGCCGATGCCTTACGGCTGGGGGACCGGCGGCGTTCAGGTGACAGCGGCGATCCTCGGACCCAAGGACGTGCTGAAGGTCATCGACCAGGGCGCCGACGACACCACCAACGCGGTTTCCATTCGTGCTTTCTTCCAGAAGGTTGCCAATGTCGCAGTGACCACCAAGACCCGCGAGGCGACGATCATCCAGACGCGCCACCGCATTCCGGAGGAGGCACTGACCGCCGGCCAGACGCTGGTCTACCAGGTTCCGATCCCTGAACCGCTGCGTTTCCTTGAGCCGCGCGAGACCGAAACGCGCAAAATGCATGCGCTGGAAGAATACGGCCTGATGCATGTGAAGCTCTATGAGGATATTGCCCGTAACGGCCATATCGCCACGACCTATGCCTATCCGGTCAAGGTCGAGGGCCGCTACGTCATGGACCCGTCGCCGACGCCAAAATTCGACAATCCGAAAATGCACATGTCGGAAGCCTTGCAGCTGTTCGGTGCCGGCCGCGAGAAGCGCATCTACGCGGTTCCGCCCTATACCGATGTCGTCAGCCTCGATTTCGAGGATCATCCGTTCGAGATCCAGCACTTCGACAAGCCTTGCGCGCTGTGCGGTGCAGAGCAGGTCTATCTCGATGAAGTCGTTCTCGACGACAAGGGCGGACGCATGTTCGTCTGCTCCGATACCGACCATTGCGAGGATCGCCGCGAGCATGGTCATGCCGGTCATCTTCTCGCCCAACAGGAGGCCGCAGAATGAGTGCCGTCCCGCTTCTCAAAGTCAACGACGTGTCGAAATTCTACGGCAGCCGCATCGGATGCCGGAACGTCTCCTTCGAACTCTGGCCGGGCGAAGTGCTGGCGATCGTCGGTGAATCCGGATCCGGCAAGACGACGTTGCTGTCCTGTCTCTCCACCCGGTTGATGCCCAGTTCCGGCATTGTCGAATACCATATGCGCGACGGCCAGTACCGCGATCTTGCCCGCATGGGCGAGGCCGAGCGGCGTTTCCTGATGCGCACCGACTGGGGTTTCGTGCACCAGAACCCGGCGGATGGCCTGCGCATGACGGTTTCGGCCGGCGCCAATGTCGGCGAGCGGCTGATGGCGGTCGGCGACCGGCATTATGGCAATATCCGTGCGACGGCAGCTGACTGGCTGCGCCGCGTCGAGATCGAGGAAGACCGCATCGACGACCAGCCGCGCGCCTTTTCCGGCGGCATGCGCCAGCGCCTGCAGATCGCCCGCAATCTCGTCACCTCCCCGCGCCTCGTCTTCATGGACGAGCCGACTGGTGGTCTTGACGTCTCGGTTCAGGCCCGTCTGCTCGACCTGGTGCGCGGTCTTGTCCATGACCTCGGCCTGTCGGCGATCATCGTCACCCACGATCTCGCCGTCGCCCGGCTTCTGTCTCACCGGATGATGGTGATGAAGGACGGTCTGGTGATCGAGCAGGGTCTGACCGACCGGGTACTCGATGATCCGCGCGAGCCCTACACCCAGCTTCTCGTTTCCTCCATTCTGCAGGTCTGAGCATGGTTCCGAAAAGTGGGAACCGGTTTTCGGACCAAACCATGCTCCAAAAGGAGAAATAGTCATGGCCACTCCCCTCGTTGTCTCCGAAGTCGCCAAGAGCTTCACCATGCACCTGCGTGACGGTATCCAGTTGCCGGTCGTGAACGGCGTGTCGTTCTCCGTGAGACAAGGCGAATGCGTCGTGCTCGGCGGTCCGTCCGGTGTCGGCAAAAGTTCGATCCTGAAGATGCTGTATGGCAATTATGCCGTCGATGCCGGCCAGATCCTGATCGAGCATCAAGGCCATCTGGTTGACCTCGCGACGGCGGCACCCCGCGCAGTGCTGGAAGTCCGGCGCGATACGCTGGGTTATGTCAGCCAGTTCCTACGGGTCGTTCCACGCGTATCGGCGCTGGATGTCGTTGCCGAACCGCTTCTGGCGCGCGGCGTCGATCAAGCTGTTGCGCGTGAAAGAGCGTCGGCGCTTTTGGCAAAGCTCAATCTGCCGCATGAACTCTGGCAGTTGCCGCCGGCCACCTTCTCGGGCGGCGAGCAGCAGCGCGTCAATATCGCCCGTGGCTTCATTACCGATCACGCAATCCTTCTGCTGGATGAACCGACGGCTTCTCTCGATGCAAAGAACCGCCGTGTCGTCGTCGAGATGATTGCCGCCAAGAAGGCTGAGGGCGTTGCCGTGCTCGGGATCTTCCATGACGAGGAAGTGCGCGATGCCGTCGCCGACCGCATTCTCGACGTCTCCGCCTTTTCGCCGCGAAAGGCTGCCGCATGAGCCAGAAACTCAGCGAAGAGCCGACGATCCATCCAACCGCCACCGTCAGCCAATCGACCCTTGGGCGCTATACGGAAGTGGGCGATCGTTGCCGCCTCGACGAGGTCGAGTTCGGGGACTATTCCTACATCGAGCGCGACGGCATGATCTGGTGCGCGACGATCGGGAAATTCGCCAATCTGGCGGCATCGGTTCGTATCAACGCCACCAACCATCCGACCTGGCGCGCAACGCTGCACCATTTCACCTACCGCGCCTCGAACTACTGGCCTGATGCGGACATGGAACAGGACTTCTTTGCCTGGCGCCGCGAAAACCGGGTTGTTATCGGACACGACGTCTGGATCGGCCATGGATCGACGGTGTTGCCGGGCGTGACGATCGGAAACGGTGCGGTCGTCGGTTCGGGAGCTGTGGTCACCAAGGACGTCGAGCCCTACACCATCGTCGGAGGCGTTCCGGCCAAGCTGATCCGCGAACGTTTCGGCAAGGAGATTGCCGGGCGCTTCGAGAAACTGGCCTGGTGGGATTGGGATCACGCCAAGTTGCGCGATGCACTCAACGACTTCCGGATGCTTGATGCCGACGCATTCCTGGTCCGTCACAATGCGTGATTTTCCGCCCCGCAGCCCTGCATTTGCAGGGATTGCGGGCTGTAACAAAAGCTACATCAATCTGACATTCCCCCTTCATCAAGCGCCGCTATGGCATAGGGCAATACCTGTGACCGACGACGCCAAAAAGGACGAGTGCCCATGTTCCAGTTGAAGAATGTAACCCGACAGTTCGGCAAGAAGGTGGCTGTCAATTCGGTTACCTTCGACATCCCGCAGGGCCAGATGGTCGGCATCATCGGCCGCTCCGGTGCCGGCAAATCGACATTGCTCAGGATGATCAATCGTCTCAACGATGTCTCGTCCGGCTCCATCCATTTCGGTGATCTCGAAGTGTCGTCGCTGCGCGGTGCAGCCCTTCGCAACTGGCAGCGCGATTGCGCCATGATCTTTCAGCAGTTCAATCTTGTGCCGCGTCTCGACGTGCTGACCAACGTGCTGCTCGGCCGCCTCAACCATCGCTCCACCGTTCTCAGCATCCTCAACATGTTCACCCGCGAGGAGCGCATCATGGCGATCGGCGCGCTGGAACGGCTGGGCATCGAGCAGACGGCACTTCAGCCGGCCGGCACCCTGTCCGGAGGCCAGCAGCAGCGTGTCGCCATTGCCCGTGCGCTGATGCAGCAGCCGAAAATGCTGCTTGCCGACGAGCCGATCGCTTCGCTCGACCCGCTGAATGCCAAGATCGTCATGGACGCCCTGCGCGACATCAACGAGCGCGACGGCATCACCGTTGTTACCAACCTGCACACACTGGATACGGCGCGCAATTACTGCGAGCGCATCATCGGCATGGCGCATGGAAGCGTCGTTTTCGACGGTCCGCCGCAGGCACTGACGGCGGCAGCCGTCGCCGAAATTTATGGCTCGGGCGCCGAACTCGATGAATCGATGACGTCGACCAGCATCAATATTCCTGCCGCGCAGGACAACACGAAATCCGCCGGCGTCAAGCCGCTGGCACTGGCTGGACTTTAAACCGGCCTTCGGGGATCGAGAGCCCGCGTCAAGGGCATACCATTGCAACCGAATGTGAACCGGCGCCGCCGGGATAACAGGAGAAGACCCTTATGTTGAAGAAAGCACTTCTGAGCGCCGTTGCGCTCTTTGCCCTCGTCGGCCACGTCCAGGCTGAAGACCTCAAGGAATTCCGTGTCGGCATCATCGGTGGCGAAAACGAAGCCGACCGCCTGCGCAACTACCAGTGCCTCGGCGATCACCTGAAGGCGGCTCTGAATGTCGAGAAGGTCTCGTTCTTCCCGGCCGCCGACTATGACGGCGTTATCCAGGGCCTGCTCGGCGGCACGCTCGATTATGCAGAACTCGGCGCGTCCGGTTATGCCAAAATCTACCTCGCCAAGGCTGATGCCGTCGAGCCGATCCTGACGACTGAACAGTCCGATGGCTCCACCGGCTACTACTCGATCATGGTGGCCCGCAAGGACAAGGGCTACACCAGCGTCGCCGACCTCAAGGGCAAGAAGCTTGGCTTTGCCGATCCGGATTCGACATCGGGCTACCTGATCCCGAGCGTGACACTGCCGGAAACGATCGGCATGCCGGTCAAGGAATTCTTCGCTGAAACCGGTTTCGGCGGCGGCCATGAAAACCTCGTCCTCGAAGTGCTCAAGGGCACCTTCGATGCCGGCACGACCTTCGGTTCGGGCATCGGCGAGTTCAAGGACGGCTACACCTCCGGCAACCTGCACAAGATGGTCGAAAAGGGCGTTCTCGATATGAACGACCTGGTCGAGCTGTGGCGCTCGCCGCTGATCCCGAACGGTCCGATCGTCGTTCGCACCTCGATGAACAATGACATGAAGGCGAAGTTCAAGCAGTTCATGCTCGACCTGCCGAAGACCGATGCAGCCTGCTTTGCCGGCGTCATGGGCGGCGACTTCAAGGGCTTCGTCGAAGTCAACGCCGACTTCTACAAGCCGATCATCGACGCCCGCAAGTCGACCATCGGCGGCTGATATCGTCAAAATCCAAAGCGCTGGCCGGCCATTCCGGCCAGCGTTTCCTTGTTTAAGCAGCCTTGGGGCATGACGCCCTTCAAGGCCTCGTGTTTGCCGGAGACTTCATGGCCACGTCAGCGCTTTCCACGACCCTGAGCGACAATGGCGCCGTGGTCGAACGCCACTGGCAGGAGCTCAATCTCCGCCGCCGCACCTACACGTTCCTTGGTCTTGCGCTGCTGGCCGTGGCTCTGTCCGGATCGCTCTGGTTTGCCAATGCGACCAATGCCGGCAAGTTTTTCGACCGCCTGCCCTATTTCTTCGATTTCGTCGGCGATCTCGTGCCGCGCGATGGTGCGGAAATCGGCCGGGCGATGTTCGACCTGCCCTCCCCCTATGACGACGGCAGCCTGAAATACAATTACCCCGAAGGCCGGATGTACCTGACGGACAGCATCTATGTGCCCGAATATTTCTACAAGATGCTGGAAACGCTGAACATCGCGATCTTCTCCACCATCTTCGGCATGTTTTTCGGCTTCATTCTCTGCTTTTTTGCCGCGCGCAACCTGATGCCCAATCCCTGGGTTCGCGGGCTGGCGCGGCGCGTCATGGAAATCCTGCGGGCCTTTCCGGAAGTGGTGATCGCCGGCTTCTTTCTGGCGATCCTCTCCCTCGGCCCGATCCCGGCCATGATCGCCGTTTCGATCCATACGGTCGGTGCGCTCGGCAAGCTGTTCTTCGAGGTCGTCGAAAATGCCGACATGAAGCCGGATGAAGGCCTGCGGGCCGCTGGCGGCAACTGGTTCGAACGCGTCTGGTTCGGCATCGTGCCGCAGGTTTTGCCGAACTTCATGAGCTATTTCCTGCTGCGTCTCGAAATCAACGTGCGTGCATCGACCATCATCGGCGCCGTCGGCGGCGGCGGTATCGGCGAGCCGCTGCGGTTGTCGATCAGCCAGGGCCATGAGGCAAAGACCCTGGCGATCATCATCCTGCTGTTCTCGACGATCATTGCCGTCGATCAGTTTTCCGCATGGCTGCGCCGCCGTCTCGTCGGCGATCAGGCCTTCCAGCTCGCGCAATAGGAGCGGACCATGACCGCACACACGATGATGAACACCGCGCAGATGGAAGCGATCGCCGCCCGCCACCCGCATCTGTTGACGGGGTCGACCAGCAAGCGCATCCGCTCGATCCTGATCTTCGCCGGCATCGGCCTCTACATGATCTACAGCTGGTGGTTTTTCTCGATCGGCCAGGTTCTGGTCAATGCCAATTGGGGCATTGCCGGCACCTACCTCGCCGACTGGGTCTCCTACGAAGTCCGGCCCGACATCAAGATCGCCACCGATGGTACGATGCAGGTCGTCTATCCGCGTTATTCACCGCTCGGCCCCGATGCCAAGCCGGAATGGGTCAAGATCGAGACGAAGATGGTGGACCGCACCATCGATGTTCCCGCCGTGACGCAGCAGGCCGCTCCGAAAAAGAGCTCGAGCTTCAGCTTCATGGCGCCGAATTCGGCTGTCGGCGGCAGCGCCGATACGGGCGCCCGTACGGAAACCCGCACCGAGGAAGTCGTCAGCCGCGCCACCGTCAATTTCAACAGCGCGACCAGCATCGCTGTTGCCGACGGCAAGGTGGCGGCCACTCATGGCGGCGAAACCTTGCTGATCGATCTCGAACATTCCAACGGCGTGACACCGGAAGGTGCCCTGCCCGAATGGGCAACACAGAAGCGCCCGGGCGAAAAGATCACGCTTGCCTTCGGCATGACTGGATGGGCTGATGTCGATAAGGAAAAGATCAGCATCCACAACCGCTTCCCCGGCTGGGCCAATTTCATCTTCGATACCAACTCGCCGTTTTTCAACAAGTCGTTTGGTGAGGTCATCAGCCTGGTTACCAGTGGTGACCGCATCGATCCGAGCCGCTCCAACCTCTCGCTCGCCTGGAACAACATCCTCTACAATTCCGAATGGCAACATCTCGATGTCTGGACCAAGCTGCTGCAGACCATCGTCATGGCCTTCGTCGGTACGCTGTTTGCCTCGATCATCGCTTTCCCGCTGTGTTTCCTGGCTGCCCGCAACATCACCCGCAACGGCATGCTCAACCAGGTAACCAAGCGGTTCTTCGATTTCCTGCGGTCGGTCGACATGCTGATCTGGGCGTTGTTTTTCACGCGCGCCTTCGGCCCCGGACCGCTCGCCGGCATGTCGGCGATCTTCTTTACCGATACAGGTACGCTCGGAAAGCTCTATGCCGAAGCGCTGGAAAACATCGATGACAAGCAGCGTGAAGGCGTGAAATCGGTCGGTGCTGCGCCGCTTGCCGTGCAGCGCTTCGGCGTCCTGCCGCAGGTCCTGCCGGTCTTTGCCAGCCAGGCACTGTATTTCTGGGAATCCAACACGCGCTCGGCGACCATCATCGGCGCTGTCGGTGCCGGCGGCATCGGCCTGAAACTCTGGGAAGCGATGCGGACGAATTCCGATTGGGAAAACGTCTGCTATATGGTTATCCTGATCCTCATCGTCGTCTTCATTTTCGACAGTGCCTCCAATTTTCTGCGCTCGCGTCTGATGGGCCAGAAAACACATTGAACTGTGGTGGCGGATCACCGCCACTGATCACGATAATGTCACGAAAAGCGCGTAGCGACGGGGGCAAATCGGCCCGTCCGGTCACCGCTCCCGTGATGCCTTGCAGGGAATGACCAGTGCGCTACGCATTCTATATCTCGCCTGACCAAGACGACCCGCTGAGCGCCGCCGCAGAGCGGTGGCTGGGAGCGAACCCGTTTACCGGCGAAACCTCAAACCTCGAGCCTGCGGGCGATTTCAGCGCCAGCGAGCTGACGGCCCTGACAGCCGATCCGCGCCGCTACGGCTTTCACGGAACGCTGAAGGCTCCCTTCTCGCTTGCTCCGGGCAAGACCGAGGCGCACCTTCTGGATGAGTTCGATTCGTTTTCCGAGGAATGCAGGCCGTTCGAAATCCCGGAAATGACACTTGGACAGTTGGGGCCGTTCTTCGCACTGGTGCCGGCCGTCGGCTGTTCGCAATTGCAGGATCTTGCCGACGAAACCGTGCGGCGGTTCTCGCCGTTCCGCGCGCCGTTGTCAGAAGCCGATATCGCCCGCCGCAAGCCGGAATTGCTCGGTGACGTCATGCGCCGCAATCTGTTCGACTGGGGCTACCCTTACGTTTTCGAGAGCTTCCGTTTCCATATGACACTGACCGGCCCGGTTCCCCTGGATCGTCAACCCGCGATGAAGGTGCTGCTGGAGCAGGTCTTTGCGCCTTTCATCGGCCAGCCTCTTGGCGTTACCTCGCTGGCGCTGTTCACCGAGCCCGAACGCGGCGCGCCGTTTACAGTTCACTCGCTTCTGCCGCTCGGCGGCACGTCCAAACGAAAGATGGCATGACATGACCGTTGAAACCGTTCTCTCCAACGCCCGCATCGTCCTCGAAGACCGCATTCTCGACGGCTCTGTCCTGATCCGCGACGGCAAGATCGCCGACATTTCGGAAGGTGTCAGCCGCACCGGTGAGGATTTCGAAGGCGATTACCTGATCCCCGGCCTGGTCGAGCTGCATACCGACCATCTGGAAGCCCATTACTCGCCGCGCCCGGGTGTCCGCTGGCTGAAGATGGCGGCGATCCAGGCGCATGACGCCCAGATCGTCACATCAGGCATCACCACCGTCTTCGATTGCCTGCGCATGGGCTCGGACGAGGATGGCGGCTTCGAGCAGGGCGAAATGCGCGACATGGCAAATGCCTTGGCGCAGGCCGCAAAGGAAAACCGCCTGCGCGCCGACCATCGTATTCACCTGCGTTGCGAGGTTTCGACCGACAATGTGATGGCACACTTCGTTGAATTCGAGAACGATCCGCAGGTCGGCCTCGTTTCGCTGATGGACCACGCGCCGGGCCAGCGTCAGTTCCAGACGATGGAGCAGTACACATTGTACTACAAGAACAAGCGTGGCCTTTCCGACGAGGCATTCGCGGCGTTCTGTGCCCGCCAGCAGGCGTTGTCGGCCAAATATGCCGGCCCGCATCGCACCGAGATCGCCAAGGCCTGCGCCGAGCGCGGCATCGCCATTGCCAGCCATGACGACGCCACTCTGGCCCATGTCGAGGAATCGGTCGGTTTCGGCATTCGCCTTGCGGAATTCCCGACCAGCTTCGAGGCGGCCGAAGCCTCGCATGCGGCTGGCCTCAGCGTTCTCATGGGTGCACCCAATATCGTCCGCGGCAAGTCGCATTCCGGCAACATCGCTGCAAAGGACCTCGCCGAACGTGGCGTCCTCGACGTCTTGTCGTCCGATTATGTGCCGTTCAGCCTGATCCAGGCACCGTTCGTTCTGTCCGATGAACTGGAAAGTGTCAGCCTGCCGCAGGCGCTCGCCATGGTTACCGCGACCCCGGCCCGCACCGTCGGTCTCGATGATCGCGGCCGCATTGCCACCGGCCTGCGTGCCGATATCGTCCGGGTTCAGCGCCAGGAAGGCATTCCGATCGTTCGCTCGGTCTGGCGTGAAGGCAGGCGGGTCGCCTGATGCACGGACAGGGCCAGACGGGCGCGATCATCGTCGTGGTCGGCCCCAGCGGTGCCGGGAAGGACAGCGTCATCGGTTTCGTGGCGCAGCACTTTGCCGATCGCGAAGATATCGACTTCGTCCGCCGGGTCATCACCCGCCCGTCGGATGCCGGTGGCGAGGATCACGAGAGCATTTCCGGCGAGGTCTTCGACAGCCGTTTGTCAGCCGGTGATTTCGCGGTTGCCTGGCAGGCGCACGGGTTGAAATACGGAATTCCCAAGGACGCACTCGAAAAGGTGCGGGCCGGCAGGATCCTGATCGCCAATGGCAGCCGGGCGGTGCTTGGCCAGTTCCGGCAGGCCTTTCCAAGGGTCGCAATCGTCAACATCACCGCTTCGCCGCAGGTGCTGGCAAGCCGGCTCGTGGCGCGGGGCCGCGAGAGTGAGCAGGATATCCTCAACCGGCTCAAACGGCAGGTGCCGGATATTTTTGACGAGCCCGACGTGACGACCATCGACAACAGTGGGCCGCTCGAGATTGCGGGCTCGCGATTTGCAGCGTTGGTCACCGAATTGCACGGCTCTGCGAGCTGACCTCAGAGTGCGTTGTCGATAAAATACCATTGGTCGAGATGGGCGCGGATGACCGGCTCGATCACCGAATTGAGCAGCAAAACGTCGTCGATCAGGCGCTCGCCGTGTTTGTTTTCCGGCGGCAGGATAACCGGCGGAAGCGCAAAACCATCAAAAGACGCGCCATCGCGCCGCACCGCATAACACGGGCAGATCGTTGCCCCGGTCAAACGGGCAAGCCGCGCCACGACAGCAAGATTGCCTTCCAGATGCGGCGGGCGGCCAAAGAAGGGCCCGCGGATTTTGCCCGCAAAGCCCTCGTCGCAAAAGACCGAGATTGCACCGCCTTCTTTCAGAATGTTCAGCGCCGGCCGGATGCCATCCTTGCCGGGGGGCAGTAAGCCGTATCCGAGCTTCAATCGCACCCGTCTGGCAATCCAGGCGCGTGCCCTGCCGGCGGGCGGGGTATAGTTGGCGGACGGGGAGAGCCCGAGCTCCACCAGTTTGGGCGCGAAAATCTCCCAGTTTCCGAGATGCATGCAGACGACGATCACCGGTCCTTTTGCGTGGGCCTCGGTAAAATGGTGCAGATCGTGCCAGGTTGCGTGGCGCCACAGGCGCCCGATGATGGAAAACTCCGTCATGATGCGGCCCTGGTTATGCCAGATCCGCTTCAGAACCCTGTCGCGCTCCTCCTCGGTCGCGTCGGGCAGAAGACGCTTCAGGTTCCTCTGCGTTTTCTTGACGGATGACGTGTGCCAACGCGGAATGACGAAGGCCCCAAGCCGGGCGCCTGCCGCCGAGCAGATGCTGGCTGGCACGGCTTTCAAACCGAAATGAACGGACAGGTCGAGCAGGTTCTTGATATTACCGGTCACGTGATAGCGAAAGGCCGCCTTGCGCCGGTCGCTATCCTTGAACAGGTCGGCGAGCGGCGGGCCCGCGGGCGTGCGGTAAACCCAGGCAGATCGTTTCGCTGGACCGTTTTTGGAGCCGTTTTCTGGCTTGGCCGTCAAGGCTAAACCCTTTCGCGCCGATGCAGCGTCACCGGCAGGCCGCCGCGCGGGCGCAGCGTCAGGCGGCATTGCGGCTCGACTTTTGCGTTTTCCGCCACCCGTACCGTGAATTTCTGCGCAAGGATGGCCAGGCACAGGATCGCTTCCTGAAGACCGAATTGCAGGCCGGGGCAGACGCGCGGGCCGCTGGCGAAGGGAATGTAGCTATAGGGAATGGCCTTGCCGCCATTCATGAAGCGCTCAGGCTTGAAGAGATGCGCGTGCTTGAAGAAGGCTTCCGTCCGGTGCAGCAGCCACGGCACAATCAGGACCAGAGATGCCGGCTTGACGTCGATATCGCCGATGCGGTCGGCCTCTTTTGCCTGGCGGGCAAGGATCGGTACCGGCGGATAGAGCCGCAGGGTTTCCTCGATGATCGCGCGGCACCAGTCGAGTTGGGGAATATCGTCGAGCGTCGGGGTGCGATTGCCGCAGACGCGGGCGATTTCCTCATGCAGCGATTTCTCGACCCATTGCGCCCGCGACAGCAGATACCAGGCCCAGGTCAATGTTGCAGCCGTCGTCTCGTGGCCGGCCATGAAGATCGTGGCGGCTTCGTTGCGGAGCGCCACCACGTCGAGCTTCAGTTCCGGATTGCGCTTCTGCCGGCGCACCAGCAGTTCCACCATCGAATTGTCGTCGCCACGTCCGGCCAGATGGTCTTCGACCACCTTGTCGATGATCCCGTGAATGCGGGACACGGACCGGCGAAGCTTGGGCGTTCGCAGCACCGGAAGACCCTCGTCGAAGCCGAGGAAATAGCCGATGTTGACGGAATCGATCAGCGACTGGTAGCTCTCGAAACCCTCGCTGACGGCCTTTGCGCCGTCCTCGCCGAGGTCATTGCCGAAGACGGCGCGGGAAATGATTTCCGCTGTCAGGCCGGCCATTTCGAACAAAGCGTTGACGGGCGCGCCGTCGGGAAGGGATTCCCAGCGGTGCACCAGTTCGCTTGTGGTGTTTTCCATGATCTTGCCGAAGGCCGGCACGCGGTTCTTGTGGACGATATCGTTGACCAGCGGCCGGCGCTGCTTCCAGGTCTCGCCATCGGAAATGAACAGCCCGTCGCCGAGCAGGAACTCCAGCGCCCGCCGCATCTGCGGCGTCTTGCGCTCGAAATTCTCGTGCCGTTTGGCGACGACATAGCGGATCGCGTCCGGCGAATTGACGACGACGATCTGGCGTCCGAAGACGTTCATGGCCGTTACGCGGTCGGTGTAGTCGCCCTTGCGCCAGACCGAGAGAAAGTCATGGCGGGCCTTGAGAATGAGATTGAGCGGGCGGCCGGGCTTGCCTCGGTAATAATCGGCATGGGCGGGCTCGAACGAATTCTTCCGCAGCTTTTCAATGATGTCGGTCGATTGCCGTAAACTGGAGAACATGCTCCGGTTGCCCCTGTCTGTGTCCGGTGCCGGCACTGTGCGTGTTGATGGCCGCGACTACCGGATAGCAGCAATTTCCGGTGGTGCAAAATTCTTTCGACAGAGAAAACCCTGCCGTTTGGAACGGCAGGGTTGCTCGTGTTTCGCGATTGCGCCGCTGGCTGGTCCGGCTTAACGCAGGGCCGCGCAGGCCTTGGTGATCTGCTCCAGCGCTTCGCGCAATTCCGCTTCCGAAGTGGCGTAGGAGATGCGGAAAAACGGCGAGAGGCCGAAGGCCGAGCCTGGGACAACGGCGACATGGACATCATCGAGCAGGTAGGCGCAGAAATCTGCGTCCGTCTCGATACGCTTGCCACTGGGCGTGGTCTTACCGAGCATGCCGGCACATCCCGAGAAGGTGTAGAACGCGCCTTCCGGCGTGCGGCAATCGAGACCCTCGATGGCATTGAGGGCCGAAACGACCAGATCGCGGCGGCGCTGGAAGCTCTCGGTGCGTTCCTTCAGGAAATGCTGCGGACCGTTCAGCGCGGCGACCGAGGCGGCCTGGCTGATCGAGGAGGGGCAGGAGGTCGCCTGGCTCTGCACCACGGCCATCGCCTTGATCAGATCGCGCGGGCCACCGGCATAGCCGATGCGCCAGCCGGTCATGGCATAGGCCTTGGAGACGCCGTTGACGGTCAACGTCCGGTTCTTCAGCGCGGGTTCAAGAGCGGCCGGGGTGACGAACTTGAAGCCGTCATAGACGATATGCTCGTACATATCGTCGACCAGCAGCCAGACATGCGGATGCTTCAAGAGTACGTCGAGCAACGGGCGATAATCTTCGGCGCTGTAGGCGGCACCTGAAGGGTTGGACGGCGAGTTCAGCATCACCCAGCGCGTCTTCGGCGTGATCGCCGCTTCGAGCTGCTCGGCCTTTAGGCGGAAACCGGCTTCTGCATCGCAGGCGATCAGGACGGGCTTGCCCTCGGCGATTTCGACGATATCGGAATAGGAGGTCCAATAGGGCGTCGGGATGATCACTTCGTCGCCGGGATTCAGCGTCGCCATCATGGCGTTGAAGAGGATCTGTTTGGCGCCGGTCGCCACCGTGATCTCGTCGAGCTCGTAGGAAACGCCGTTTTCGCGGGAAAACTTGTCCCGGATCGCCTGTTTCAGCTCCGGGGTACCGTCGAGCGCGGTGTATTTGGTCTTGCCGCTCTGGATGGCATCGCAGGCTGCCTGCTTGACGTGATCGGGTGTATCGAAATCCGGTTCGCCGGCGCCCAGAATGATCACCGGCTTGCCGTCTCGTTTCATGGCTTGCGCCCGGGCGCCGATCTTCAGGATCTGCGAGACGCCGATCGTTGAGATCCGCGAGGCGGGCGCGAAGCCCGCCTCCTCAACCTTGGTATTGATGGTCATGACCGATCCTATCGATTATTCGATGTCGAAAGAGACGCCCTGTGCCAGTGGCAGGGCCTTCGAATAGTTGATCGTGTTGGTGGCGCGGCGCATGTAGGCGCGCCATGCGTCCGAGCCGGATTCGCGGCCGCCGCCGGTTTCCTTTTCGCCGCCGAACGCGCCGCCGATTTCAGCACCGGATGTGCCGATGTTGACATTGGCGATGCCGCAGTCGGAACCATCAGGCGACAGGAAGCGCTCGGCTTCCTGCAGGTCGAGCGTGAAGATCGACGAGGAAAGGCCGGCACCAACCGCGTTGTGATCGGCAACGGCGGCGTCGAAATCGCTGTACTTCATGACGTAGAGGATCGGTGCGAAGGTTTCTTCGGTAACCGGGCCGTCCTGCTTCGGCATTTCGACGAGAGCCGGCTTGACGTAGTAGCTGTTGGCGTGGCCGAGATCGACGCGTTCGCCACCGGTGACGGAGCCGCCATGGGCTTTGGCTTCGCCAAGTGCCTTCTGCATGTTGTCGAAGGCCGGCTTGTCGACCAGCGGGCCGACGAGGGCGGTGGATTCCAGCGGGTTGCCGACCGAAACGCTGGTGTAAGCCTTCTTCAGGCGCGGAACGAGCTGGTCGTAGACGCTTTCATGGACGAACAGGCGGCGCAGGGTCGTGCAACGCTGGCCGGCCGTGCCCATGGCGCCGAAGGCGATGGCGCGCAGCGCCATGTCGAGATCGGCCGAGGGGCAGACGATGCCGCCATTGTTGCCGCCGAGTTCGAGGATGGCGCGGGCAAAGCGCTTGGCCAGACGCGGACCGACGTCACGGCCCATGCGGGTGGAACCGGTTGCCGAAACCAGCGGCACCTTCGGGTGATCGACCATGACTTCGCCGATGGTGCGGTCGCCGATCAGGACATGTGTCAGGCCTTCCGGTGCATCGCCGAAGCGGGCAATCGCACGGTCAAGGATAGCCTGCGATGCAAGTGCGGTGAGCGGGGTCTTTTCCGACGGCTTCCAGACGACGGCGTTGCCGCAGACGAGAGCAAGCGCCGAGTTCCAGGCCCAGACGGCGACCGGGAAGTTGAAGGCGGAGATGACGCCGATGACGCCGAGCGGATGCCAGGTTTCCATCATGCGGTGGCCGGGACGCTCGGTGGCAATGGTCAGGCCATAGAGCTGGCGGGAGAGACCGACGGCGAAATCGCAGATGTCGATCATTTCCTGAACTTCGCCGAGGCCTTCCGAGGTGATCTTGCCGGCTTCGATCGAAACCAGACGGCCGAGATCGGCCTTGCTGGCACGCAGCTCTTCACCGAGCAGGCGGATCAGTTCGCCGCGCTTCGGCGCCGGCACCAGACGCCAGGCGCGAAACGCCGCGTCGGCCTTTTCGATCTTGGCAGCGGCTTCAGCGGCAGAAACCGTCTTCAGGCTGGCAATCTGTTCGCCGGTGACCGGCGAGAAGGAGGCCATGTCGCCGCCCGTGTAGAGCTCCTTGGAGACGCCGAGCTTCTCCAGAAGGGCGGCCGTTTCCTGAACGACATTTACCGACTTCGTTGCAATGTTCATGATGAGCAAACTCCCGTTTTCTTGGTCGAAGGACTATCCGAAGCGCACCGCGCCGAGATCTCCCGGCGAGGTGATGGCTTTGAGGCCCTGGGCCATGTCCTTGATCTTCTGTTGCGTATAAAGGTCGTAATAGGCCTGGTTCTTGCGACCGATGGCATGTTCGGCACTGAAGCTGCCGTTGAAATCCTGGACGGCGATGGCAAACACCCAGTCGCGCAGCCGCCGCTCGAAATCCATATCCGATGCCGAAGCGCTGTCCTTCGGCACGACGAGATTGAAATGCACGCCGCCATCGCCGATATGGCCGAAATCGCAGATCGTCACCTCCGGGAAGGCTTGCGGCATATCGGCCTTCATGCGATCGCAGAAGGCCATGATATCACCTCTGCGAAAGGAAAGATCAAAGGCGATCAGTTTTCCGGAGTGCTTCACGCCTTCCGACAGGGCATGGCGCAGCGACCACATTTCATGGGCCGGACCGACGAAGGCATCGGCGAGCGGCGCTTCATCCGTTTCCCAGATTTCGGCCAGCACCGCTTCCAGAACCGCATCGAGCGATTGTTCGCCGTCGCGCGGTTCCCAGGTACGGGAAATTTCGGCGAGGATTACATAGTCAGGCACGTTGCCGCCCTGAAACGGGTTCTTCAGCGAAGGAACATGATCGAGCGCCGCCGTGACCGAGTTCTTCGAGATGCCCTCGAAGGCCGAGAGATAGGCGCCGAGCCTGTCTTCCGTGGCGCGCAGCAACGGCATGACATGGGCGCCGCTGGCCGGAACCAGATAGGCGGTCGCCACCTGTTTGGGCAGGGGTTCGATATTCAGCACGCATTCGGTGATAACGCCGAAGGCGCCGGACGTGCCGATGAAGACCTGCTTCCAGTCGATGCCGGTATTGTTCTTGCGCAGTTCCGAGGTCAGATCGAGGATCGTGCCGTCTTCATCGGCCAGCACGACCTTGATGCCGAGCGTATTGCGGCGCACGTCACCGTATTTCAGGAAGCGCGAACCGCCGGTATTGGTGGCCAGCATGCCACCCAAACGCGGATCGGCGCCAAGGTCGATCGGGAAGAAAAGACCGTGTTTTTCGAGCTTCTGGTTTACGTCGGAGAGCCGGAAACCGGCATCTGCGCGCAGCGAGCGGTTGTCGAGGTCGAGATCGAAGCGCTTCGTCATGCGGTCGAGGCTGAGAACGGCCTGGGCGCCGGTCGAATCCGGGGTTGAGCCGGACACAAGCCCGGTATTGCCCGATTGCGGAATGAGAACGATGCCGTTCTTGACGCAATAGGAAACGGCCGCCGACACCTCTTCGGTGGTCTGCGGACGCAGGACGATGGCAGCGCGACCCTGATCGTAGCGCGCGCCGGTCTGGTAGGACGCCACGTCACTGCCTTCGGTGACAATGCCCTTGTCACCGAGACGTGCGGTCAGTGCTGTGACGTGGTTCTGGTCGATCATCGTTTCAGCTTTACTCCGCCGCCTGCGCAGACGAAAGCATCTGCCGGATATCGGCGATCGAAGCCTGTTCGATACCGGCATAATGATCGAACTCGTTCAGCACCTTGGCGCCGAGATCGAACTCGAAGCGCTGCTGGTTCGGGCTTGCGACAAACTCCTGGGCGGCATCGTCGCCGAGATTGGATTGGAAGATGCCGGCAGCGCTGACGGGCAGGAAGTCCTCGTAGACGATCGGGTCGAACTGAACGAGACCGGCAGCGATCAGGCTGTCAAGGCTCGTGGACGCATCGGCCTTTGCGTTGCGGCCCTTGGCGGTCAGCGAATAGGCGAAATAACCGAGACCATCGGCGCGGATGCCGGCCCAGGTATCGGGGAACGGAACGAAGGCATCCGAAAGCGCTTTTTCATAGTCCACCGCATTCGAGCCGTCTGCGGCCGGGCGGACGATCTTGCGCGACGCATTAAGCAGGTCGTCGTAGAGCGCACGGCCCTTCGGGGTCAGCGCAATGCCGCGCTGTTCGATCTCGCCGAAGCGGGCGGTGTGCGAGCCCTCATGCCAGCTGCCGTCTTCGGCCTGGAACGAAACCGCTTCTTCAAGTGCCTTGAACGAAGTCTGACGCAGGAGGATGGCGCATTTGCGGGTCGGCGGGCCTTCGATCGTCGCCTTCGGATCGATCTTGTAGTCGGGCATGCGCGCCTGGACGGCATCGATATCCAGCGTGCGCGGCGTCAGGTGGTTGATATGCGGGCCTTTGAAAGAGACCACATCGGCGATCAGCCGGTGGGCGTCATGCAGGCGGTGGTACATGTCGGGGCTGACATTGGCCCTGTCGTGCCAGCGGAAGGTTTCGAGCGCCTCGGCGACGAAATGCTCGGCATCGACCTTGTCGAGGCCACCCTGTTTCTCGGCCTTTTCCGTCAGCGCGATAACGCCATCGGTAAAGATCTGACGCTTCGACAGGATCTGTTCGGCTTCATTGCGCAGCGCTTCGTCGGCAATCAGGTCAAGACGCAGCAGCGAAGTGAAAACGCGAAACGGGTTTTTCTTCAGGGCCGCATCGCCGACCGGGCGAAAGGCCGTCGAATGAACCGGGACGCCGGCAGTCGACAGATCGTAGTAGCCGACCGGCAGCATGCCCATGACGGCAAAGACGCGGCGCATCATCGAGAGTTCAGCGGGCGTGCCGAGCCGGATGGCACCGTGGCGCTCTTCGGAGATGCGGTCCAGCGAATCCGTGTCTTCCAGACGCGCCTGCAGTTCCGGGTCGGCGGCGAGCGTTTCGGCGTTCACCTTGCCCACCAGTTCCATCAAAGTGCCATAGGCTGGCACCTCGGTACGGTACATGGCCGACATCGCTGCGGAAAAGGTCGAGCGGATAAGGTCGGTGGATACGAAACTATTCTCTTTCACGGCAACGCGCCTCGCAGTATGGAAGGGATAACGGTGATCATTCTCAATTCGTATCATATATGGGGCGAACGGGCATTGATTGCGACGGTTGTGACTATGATCATGCGAGGCTGGAATGAAGTTGAGCAGAAGACTGGTCCCGGATGTCACCACGCTGCAGGCATTCGAATGTGCCGCGCGTCATGGCAGCTTTACGCAGGCCGCCGCCGAGCTGAACCTGACCCAGAGTGCTGTCAGCCGCCAGATCAAGGACCTCGAAAGCCAGATCGGCGTGCTCTTGTTCGAGCGCATCCGCCAGCGGGTCATTCTGTCCGATGCCGGCCAGAAATTTTTACCCGAGGTGCGCCGGCTGCTGACCCAGTCGGAGGAGTTGATGGTTCGCGCCATGGCGTCGGCGCGTTCGGAATCGACGCTCTCCGTTGCTTCGCTGCCGACCTTCGGCAGCCGCTGGCTGACGCCGCGCCTGCCGGACTTTCTCAATCAGCATCCGGGCACGGTGATCAACATCGCCTCGCGGTCACAGCCGTTTGACTTTGAAGAGCAGAACTTCGACCTTGCCATTCATTACGGCCAGCCGGTCTGGGCGCATGCCACCTGTAGCTACCTCTGCAGCGAGATCATCGTGCCGGTGGCAAGCCCGGCCCTTCTGGCTCTCAACCCGATGAAGGATCCGGGTGAACTGGAGCACAAGCCGCTGCTTCACCTCGCCACGCGGCCGAAAATGTGGGCGCAATGGTTCGAAAGCAATGGTGGCGAGATGAAGTCGGCCTATCGCGGCAATCGGTTCGACCAGTTTTCAATGGTCATCGAGGCCGCAATCGTCGGTCTCGGCTTTGCACTGTTGCCGCGCTACCTGATCGAGCAGGAACTTGCGGCCGACCGGCTGCGTGTGGTCTTCGACCGGCCGATGCAGACCGAAAACAGCTATTACCTCGTCGTGCCGGAGGGAAAGCTGGAAAATCCGGTCAGCCAGGCGTTCCGGGAGTGGATCGTCAAGAAGGTGGGTTGAGCGCTGGCCGGCGCCCTAAGTTATTGTTGCAACGCAATATCGAGGGTGGAACCTTTTTCAGCGATGCGCGTTCCTGTCTGGATGAACAGCCTCAAAGATGCAGTTGTGCACCATTTCCCGGGATTGGTTGAGACGAAAAAAGTGTATGCTGCGCTTTCTTTTGCGCGGCACACGCGAATTCGCCCAGAACGTTGGCCGCGCTTCTTGCAACATATTGGCACTACGGCTAAAAAATGCCAATTTCTTGCACCACGCAGCCTTGTTAGCGAAGCGACTGTCGTTTTCACACCTTCCAAAGCCCGTCCGGGCATTGCCAAACTTTTCGGTTTCCCGTGCGCGCGCGACCTGATGGCTTTCGGCAGAGCGCAGACGGACAGCTAGGATCGTGGAAGCGCAGAACCAAAAATCAGGGCAGCCGCCCATCCGGCACGACAACCGGACCCTTCAACACCGCTTGGATCCAGAACCCGTACCCATGCCCCTTCATAACACGCCGTCCACGCCGCAACGCGAAGCCGAGATCGAGCCGATCGATTACAACGATTCGATCCGCTCGACCTATTTCACCATCGATGAGCTTCATGAATGCGGTGCAGCGCTCGCCCGCGACGGCGTTTCGTCCCTGCCAGGGTTCTTTCCGTTCGAGTTCCGTCCCCGCCACCGCGAGAACGAAGACGAGATTTTCCGCGTCTACAAGGTGACGGCGACCGATGTCGAAGCTGGTGCTTCGATCACGCCTGCCGCAGAATGGCTGCTCGACAATCATTATCTGGTTGAAGAATCGATCCAGGAAGTGCGGCGCGATTTTCCGCGCAAGTTCTATCGTCAGCTGCCCACCCTGCCGGTTGCCGGCACGACGATCCCGCGCACCATGGCGCTCGCCTGGCTCTATATCGCCCACACCCACAGCACGGTTTCACGCGAAAGCCTGACGGCCATGGTCGCTGGCTTCCAGGAGCATGAGACCTTCAAGATTGGCGAATTGTGGGCGTTGCCGTCCATCGTCCGCTTCGTGCTGATCGAAAATCTGCGGCGCATCGCCATTCGCGTCGACCGGTCGCGCAACATGCGCAACAAGGCAAACGACGTCGCCGACCAGATCGTCCGTCTGGGTACGCCCGAGAAATTCAAGTCGGTGCTTGCGGAAGCCGAGCCGCTCTGTGCCGACAATACCTTTGCCGCCCAGTTGCTCTACCGGCTTCGCGATGGATCGCAGACCTCCGGCTTCGTCATCACCTGGCTGGAAGAACAGCTGGAAAAGCGTGGGAGCGACGTCGAGGAGGCTCTGGTCGCCGAGCAGAACCGTCTGTCGTCGGGCAATGCGACGATGAGCAACATCATCCGCAGCCTGCGTGAAATCGACGACAACGATTGGGCTGTCTGGTTCGAAAGCGTCAGCAAGTTGGACGACGCATTGCGTGAGGGCTCGGACTACTCCTCCCTCGATTTCGGATCGCGCAACAAGTACCGCAATACTATTGAGCGGCTGGCGCGCCGTTCCGGCAGCTCCGAACTTGAAGTCACCCAGATCGCGCTTGCCATGGTCAAGGCCGAGGCCAGCGCGATCGACATGCCGCATGAGCCGAATGTCGGCGGCTTCCTCGTCGGCAAGCAGCGCCGCCTGCTGGAAGAAAAGATCGGCTATCGTCCGTCACTCCTCCAGACCATCATCCGGCTTGGCCGCAAGCTCGACTGGTTTGCCATTGCCGGGCCAAATATCTTCCTGACCATTCTGGCGATGATAGCGGTCTATTTTTTCGTCAGCCCGATGGAAATCCCGACCGGCGCCAAGCTGATCATGCTTTTGCTGTTCGCATTGCCGGCTTCGGAAGGTGCGGCCGGTCTGTTCAACACGCTGGTCACGCTCTTCGTCACGCCGTCGCGGCTGGTCGGATACGAATTCCTCGAGGGGATTCCGGAGGATGCGCGAACCCTCGTCGTCGTCCCCTGTCTGATCGCCAAGCGCGACCATGTCGATGAGCTGGTGCGCAATCTCGAAGTTCACTATCTCGCCAATCCGAAGGGCGAAATCTATTTCGCGCTGGTCAGCGACTGGGTCGATAGCGCTGAAGAGGAAACAGCTGCCGATGTCGATGTGCTGGAATATGCCAAGGCCGAGATCGAAACGCTGAGTGCCCGCTACGCCCATGACGGCCGCACCCGCTTTTACCTGCTGCACCGCCGCCGCCTCTACAACGAAGCCGAAGGCGCCTGGATGGGCTGGGAGCGCAAGCGCGGCAAGCTGCATGAGCTGAACCTGCTTCTGCGCGGCGACAGCGACACCAGCTTCCTTGCCGGCGCCAACACGGTTCCTGAAAACGTTCAGTACGTCATGACGCTCGATTCCGACACGCGCCTGATGCGCGATGCGGTGACCAAGCTCGTCGGCAAACTCTATCATCCGATCAACCGCCCGGTCGTCGATCCGGTCACCCAGAAGGTCACCGCCGGTTACGGCATCCTGCAGCCGCGTGTCACCCCGTCGCTGACAACCGGCAGCGATGCGTCGGCATTCCAGCGCATCTTCTCGGTCAACCGTGGTATCGACCCCTATGTCTTCACGGTATCCGACGTCTATCAGGACGTCGCCGGAGAAGGCACGTTCACCGGCAAGGGCCTCTATCACGTCGATGCCTTCGAGGCAGCGCTGAAGGGCAAGATCGAGGAAAACGCGGTTCTCAGCCACGATCTGCTTGAAGGCTCGCTGGCGCATTGCGCACTGGTCAGCGATGTCGAGCTGGTCGAGGATTTCCCGATCCGCTACGAGGTCGAGATGTCGCGCCAGCATCGCTGGGCACGCGGCGACTGGCAGCTTCTGCCGTATATGTTCAATCTGTCCAACGGCGTCAGCATGCTCGGCCGCTGGAAGATGTACGACAATCTGCGCCGTTCGTTGATCCCCTGTGCCTGGCTGATCGCCTCGGTCATGGGGTGGTATTACATGGAGCCGACGGAGGCGCTGGTCTGGCAGTTCGTGCTGATCTTCAGCCTGTTCGTCGCCCCCACGCTGTCGTTGATTTCGGGCATCATGCCGCGGCGCAACGATATCGTCGCACGCGCCCATCTGCACGCCGTTCTCTCCGAAATCCAGGCGGCCAATGCGCAAGTCGCATTGCGCATCGTCTTCATCGCCCACTCGGCCGCGATGATGATGGACGCGATTGCGCGCTCGATCTACCGGACCTTCGTCAGCGGCAAGCTGATGCTGGAATGGCGCACCGCCGCACAGGTCCAAAGTTCGGCCGGCGGCAGCATCCTTGATTATTACCGCTCGATGTGGATCGCGCCCGTCCTGTCGGTCATTTCGCTGCTGCTGGCTGCGGTTTCCGATACCGGCCTTCCTTTCATCGGTATTCCGTTTGCCTTGCTCTGGGCCTTGTCACCGGCGATCGCCTGGTTTGTCAGCCAGTCCGCCGAGACAGAAGACCAGCTGGTCGTGCCGGACGAGGTCGTCGAGGAACTGCGCAAGATCGCGCGGCGGACCTGGCTCTATTTCGAGCAGTTCGTCACCGCCGAGCAGCATTTCCTGCCGCCGGACAATTTCCAGGAAATCCCGCATCCGATCCTCGCCGAGCGCACCTCGCCGACGAATATCGGCGTCTATCTGCTCTCGGTCATGTCCGCCCGTGATTTCGGCTGGATCGGTTTCGAGGAAACCATCCGCCGGCTGGAAGAAACGGTCGCCACCGTTGATCGGATGCCGAAATATCGCGGCCATCTGTTCAACTGGTACAAGACCGATACGCTGGAAACGATGGAGCCGAAATACGTCTCCGCCGTCGACAGCGGCAATCTTGCCGGACACCTGATCGCCGTATCCTCGATGTGCCGTGACTGGGCCGAAGCCCCGTCCGCGCATGTGCAGGGCAATCTCGACGGTATCGGCGACGTCGCCTCCATCCTGTCGGAAATCCTGGCCGATCTGCCGGATGATCGCAAGACCGTGCGGCCGCTGCGCCGCCTGATGGAAGAGCGGATCGCCGGCTTCCAGAACGCGCTCGCTGCGGTCAAGCGCGAGCATGAATTCGCCTCCATCCGGGTGATCAACCTTGCCGTCTTGGCGCGCGACATTCACAAGCTCACCGTCAATCTCGATCATGAAGTGAAGAGCGCGCAGAGCGGCGAAGTGACGAAATGGGCAACCATGCTCGTCAACACCTGCGAAGCCCATATTGCCGACGGCGTCTTTGATCTCGGCGCTATCGAAACGTTGCGCCAGCGCCTGATAGTCATCCGCGACCGGGCCCGCGATATCGCGTTTACGATGGATTTCAGCTTCCTGTTCCGTCCGGAACGGCGGTTGCTGTCGATCGGTTATCGCGTCAACGCCAACGAACTGGACGAAGCCTGCTACGACCTTCTGGCGTCCGAGGCCCGTCTCACCAGCCTGTTTGCCATCGCCAAGGGCGACCTGCCGACCGAGCACTGGTACAAGCTTGGCCGTCCGATCGTGCCGATCGGTGCGCGGGGCGCGCTGATCTCCTGGTCGGGTTCGATGTTCGAATACCTGATGCCGCCACTGGTCATGCAGGAGCGTCAGGGCGGTATTCTCAACCAGACCAACAACCTGATCGTTCAGGAACAGATGAACCACGGCCGCCGCCTCGGCACGCCATGGGGCATTTCGGAAGCAGCCTTCAATGCCCGCGACCATGAACTGACCTATCAGTACACCAACTTCGGTGTTCCGACATTGGGTCTGAAGCGCGGCCTCGGCCAGAATGCCGTCATCGCCCCCTACGCTTCGATCCTTGCCAGCATGTACGATCCGAAGGCTGCCATCGCCAACCTGGAGCGGCTGCGTGGCCTCGGCGCGCTTGGCGTCTACGGCTTCCACGATGCCGTCGATTTCACGCCGACCCGCGTGCCGGAAGGCAAGACCTGCGCCGTCGTGCGCAACTATTATGCCCACCATCATGGCATGTCGATCGCGGCTGTGGCCAACGTCGTCTTCAATGGACGTCTGCGCGAGTGGTTCCACGCCGACCCGGTCATCGAAGCTGCCGAACTGCTGCTGCAGGAGAAGGCACCGCGCGATATTCCGATCATCAACACCAAGAAAGAACCGGAATCGCTCGGCAAGGGCCAGGAAGATCTGCTGCGTCCTGAAGTGCGCGTCATCACCAATCCGCTGGCCAAGGACCGCGAGACGGTATTCCTGTCGAACGGCCACTATGCGGTGATGCTGACGGCGACCGGTTCGGGTTATTCCCGCTGGAACGGCCAGACCGTTGCCCGCTGGAAGGCCGATCCGACCGAGGACCGCTCCGGCACGTTCATCTTCCTGCGCGACACGACCACCGGCGACTGGTGGTCGGCGACGGCCGAACCACGCCGTGCCGAAGGTGAAAAGACCACGACCCGCTTCGGCGACGACAAGGCCGAGTTCATCAAGACGGTCGGCGATCTCACCAGCGAAGTCGAATGCATCGTTGCCACCGAGCACGATGCCGAAGGCCGCCGGGTGATCCTGCTCAACACCGGTACCGAGGACCGCTTCATCGAAGTGACATCCTATGCCGAACCGGTGCTGACCACCGATGACACCGACAGCGCCCATCCGCTGTTTGCCAAGATGTTCCTGAAGACGGAAGTCGATCCGAAGGGTGACGTCATCCGCGTCACGCGCAACAAGCGCAGCCCTAGCGAACCGGATATGCAGGTTGCGCATCTGATCGTCGACAACGCCGCCAGCACCCGCCATACCGAGGCAGAGACCGATCGCCGCCGCTTCATCGGCACGGGGCGTACACTTGCCGAAGCGCAGGCCTTCGATACCGATGCCAAGCTTTCCGGGTCGGACGGCTATACGCTCGACCCGATCGTCTCGCTGCGCCGCGTCGTGCGCGTCCCGGCCGGCAAGAAGGTCAGCGTGATCTTCTGGACCATCGCAGCACCGAACCGTCAGGATATCGACAAGGCTGTCGATCGCTATCGCCATCCCGACAGTTTCAACCATGAGGTCATCCACGCCTGGACCCGTTCGCAGGTGCAGATGCGCCATGTCGGCGTGACCTCGCAGGAAGCCGCAAGCTTCCAGATGCTCGGCCGCTACCTTGTCTACCCAGACATGCAGCTGCGCGCCGATACTGCCACGGTGCAGGCTGGTCTTGCGCCGCAATCGGCACTCTGGCCGCTATCGATCTCGGGCGATTTCCCGATCTTTGCCGTCCGCATCAATGACGACATCGATCTTGGCATCGCGCGGGAAGCCCTGAGGGCGCAGGAATACCTGCGCTCGCGCGGTGTCACCGCCGATCTGGTGATCATCAACGAGCGTGCCTCGTCATATGCGCAGGACATGCAGCACACGCTGGATGCGATGGCCGAAAACCTGCGCCTGCGTGGCCTGTCGGACGGCCCGCGCCAGCACATCTTTGCGGTTCGCCGTGATATCATGGAGCCGCAGACGTGGTCGGCGCTTCTGTCCGCATCCCGCGCGGTGTTCCACGCCCGCAATGGCAAGATCTCGGACCAGATTTCGCGCGCTGAAAATCTTTTGGCGAAACCATCGCCCAAGGAAGACATTCCTGCGGCACCGTTGCTGGCAGTCATTCCTGAAGATAGCAGCGCCAAGACTGTCGAGATCAACGGTGAGGGGCTGGACTTCTGGAACGGCTATGGTGGTTTTTCCGCCGATGGCCGCGAATATGTCACCCGTCTGCGTGGTGGCGAAGCGACGCCGCAGCCGTGGATCAACGTGATTTCCAATGAAGCCTTCGGTTTCCACGTTGCTGCCGAAGGTGCTGCCTTCACCTGGGGCCGCAACTCCCGCGACTATCAGCTGACGCCCTGGACCAACGATCCGGTCATCAACCGTCCCGGCGAAGCGATCTTCATCCGCGACATGGACAGCGGTGCGGTCCTGTCGCCCTATGCAGGGCTCTCCCGCCGCAAGTCGGTTCAGTTCGAAACGCGGCATGGTCTTGGCTACTCCGTGTTCAAGAGCAGCCAGGACGGGCTGGAGATCGAGGTTGGCCAGACGGTGCATCGCACTGCGCCGGTCAAGTATTTGCGGCTGCGGTTGAACAACACCACCCGCGAAGCCCGTAGCCTGAAAATCTACGGCTACGCCGAATGGGTGCTCGGCAACAACCGGGCAAAGACGGCGCCGTTCATCCTGTCGCATCAGGATGAAGCGAGCGGTGCGGTGCTGGCGACCAATCCGTACAGCATCGACTATTCCGGCCGTACCGCCTTCCTTGCGGCGAGCGACATGCCGTCAGGGTTCACCTCCAGCCGCCGCGAGTTCCTCGGCCAAGGAGGCAGCATCTATGCCCCGCAGGCTGTGCTTGATGGCGGTGTATTGTCGGGAGCTATTGAGGCCGATGGCGACCCCTGTGCGGCGATCGTGGTCGATGTGACGCTGGAGCCGGGTGCTACCCGTGAACTGACGTTCTACGTCGGTGATTCCGACAATGCCGGACAGGCGCTCAAGCATCTGGCGGAGGCCCGCAAGAACACATTCGAAACGGTTCTCGAAGCGTCCAACAGCTACTGGCAGGACTTTACCGGTGTGCTGCAGATCGAAACGCCCGACAAGGCATTCGACAACATGGTCAATGCCTGGCTCCCCTATCAGAGCCTTGGCTGCCGCATTCTGGCGCGCTCGGCCTTCTACCAGGCCAGCGGCGCCTTCGGCTTCCGCGACCAGTTGCAGGACACGCTCGCCTTCATCGTGCACCGGCCGGAGCTTGCCCGGTCGCAGATCCTCAATGCAGCCGCACGGCAGTTTGTCGAGGGTGACGTGCTGCATTGGTGGCTGCCGAACACGGGCGCCGGCGTGCGTACGCTGATTTCCGATGACGTCGTCTGGCTCGGCCATGCCGTCCAGCACTATTGTTCGGTCACCGGAAACAAGGACATTCTCGACGAGCAGATCGCCTTCATCGAAGGGGCTGCTCTCGAGCCCGGCCAGCATGACAGCTTCTATCAGCCGACGGTGTCGGAGCGTCGTGCCAGCCTCTATGAGCATTGCGCTCTTGCACTGGACCTCGCCATTGCCCGCAAGGGCGAGAACGGCCTGCCGCTGATCCTCGGCGGCGACTGGAACGACGGCATGAACCGCGTCGGCATCGAAGGGCGCGGCACCAGTGTCTGGCTCGGCTGGTTCCTGGCGGCGACGCTACGCTCCTTCCTCGTGATTGCGCGCGAGCGGGGCGATACCAAGCGGGTTTCCGCCTGGGAGGCACACCTTGCCAGCCTCAAGAAGGCGCTCGAAACGGCCGGCTGGGATGGTAACCACTATCGCCGCGGCTATTATGATGACGGCACGCCGCTGGGTTCTGCCGAAAGCAGCGAGTGCCGGATCGATTCGATTGCCCAGTCGTGGAGCGTGCTCTCCGGCGAAGGCGATGCTGCCCGCTCGGCAGAAGCCATGGATGCGGTGCTGGCCGAACTGGCCGATGGCGATCACCAGATCATCCGCCTGTTCACCCCGCCACTATCGGGTACCGCGCAGGACCCGGGCTATATCAAGGCCTATCCGCCCGGTGTTCGCGAAAATGGCGGTCAGTATACCCATGCGGCAACCTGGGTTGTCCTGGCGCTGGCGGCACAAAACCGCACGGAAGACGCCTGGCGCGCTTTCGAGATGCTCAATCCAGTCAATCATTCCAAGGACCGCCAGAGCGCCGATCACTACCGGGTCGAGCCTTATGTGGTCGCCGCCGATATCTATGGCGACGGCACCCTGACGGGACGTGGCGGTTGGACCTGGTACACCGGGTCTGCGGCTTGGCTCTACCGTGCTGCGGTCGAGGGGATTCTGGGTATCCGCCGGCAGGGAGACAGACTGATCATCCAGCCGGTCCTGCCGAAGGACTGGGAGGGGTTTTCGGCGACGTTGACCATCGACGGCAAGGCACACGTCATTTCCGTGACAAAAAATGCGGAAAACGGCGAGCCGATCGTCAGCGTCAATAATACTGTCACAAAAAACGCGCATAAAGGCGTTTTGCTATAGCTGCCGGCGATTGATCACGAATGAAACCGGCTTTGCACCCGAAGGCGCAAGGCCGGTTTTGTTTTGATCGCCGGCATCAATATCGCGTCGATGGGGGCAGGGGCACTGAACTCGGACGAGACCATTCTGAATGCTTCAAAAGCTGCAATCCGAGCCGCCTGGCGGTGATGGACACGTGGGAGAAACCCAGACCGTCCCCTCCCAGCGCGACACCCGCCTTGACGTTTTTCGGGCGCTCTGCCTGCTCACCATTTTCGTCAATCACGTGCCGGGACAATATCTGGAATATGTGACCACCAAGAATTTCGGCTTCTCGGACTCGGCCGAGGCCTTTGTGCTGATCTCGGGCCTATCGGCGGGTCTTGCCTATGGGCACAAGTTCACGATCGGCAACCGTCTGGCGCTCAGCCTGAAAATCTGGCGGCGGGCGTTCACCCTTTACATCGCCCACATCATGACCAGCATCATCACGCTGGCGATCTTTGCCGGTGGGGCACTCTATTTCGACCGCCAGGACCTGATCAGCGAGATCAATATCCGCCCGCTGGTCGATCGTACGGAACAGGGTTTTGTCGCCATGGTTCTGCTCGGGCACCAGCTGGGCTATAACAACATCCTATCGATGTATGCCGTCGTCTTCCTGCTGTTACCCGGAATGCTCTGGCTGCACGGGCGCAGCCCCTTCCTGTTGTTCATGGCATCGGCGGCACTCTGGCTTGCTGCCGGCATCTTCACCATCGTGCCGATCAACTTCCTTGATGAAGGCTACTGGTTCCTCAATCCGTGGTCCTGGCAGTTCCTGTTCGTCATCGGGATGATCTGCATGATGCGGGCGCGCGCTGGAAAGCCGATCGTGCGTCATCCGGCACTTGTGGCGATATCGGCTGGCTATGTGACGCTGTCATTGTTCTGGGTGCTTCTGTCGTGGTGGAACCTCGACTTTTCCTACGGCCTGCCGGCGGTGCTGACAGGTTTCGACAAGACCTTCCTCTCCCTGACGCGCTTGCTGCACGTTCTGGCGCTCGGTTACCTGTTGGCGGTCTTTCCAGTCTTCAGCCGGATCACGCGCCTGCCTATCGATCACCCGCTTGTCTTGATCGGCCGCCATTCGCTGCCGGTGTTCATTTTTGGAACGATCCTGGCGATGGTCGGGCAGGTGCTGCTGTTCGTGACGGGCCGCGATCCGCTCTGGGGCTCGCTGTTCGTGCTGGCCGGCATCGGCCTGCACTTCGCCTATGCCCGCTACCTCGACTGGATCGGCGGCCTCTCCCGGGCTGCTCCGGCGAAGGTATAAAAAAAGGCCCCGGAGCGGGGCCTTTTCTCGTTCGATGGTTCGTCCTGCTATCAGGCTGCGGCATGGCTCATGCGGACATCTTCGTCCGTCAGGATGCCGCTTGCGCGCAGGAGCGAGGCAAACCGGCCGTTGCTCTGGCTGAGCTCGTTGAAGCCACCCATCTCGACGATCCGGCCATGATCCATGAAGATCACCAGATCGGCCTCACGGACCGTCGACAGGCGGTGGGCGATGATGAAGGTGGTGCGATCCTTGCGCAGATTGTCGATCGCAGCCTTCACCCGGTTCTCGGTCTCCACGTCGAGCGCACTGGTCGCTTCGTCGAGCACGAGGATCGGTGCATTCTTCAGGATCGCCCGGGCAATGGCGATGCGCTGACGTTCGCCACCGGACAGACGGTTGCCACGTTCGCCGACGCGGGTATCGTAGCCACCCTGGCGGCCTTCGATGAAGTCGGCAGCAGCAGCGGCTTCGGCAGCGGCCATGACTTCGTCCAGCGATGCATCTTCACGGCCGAGACGGATGTTCTCGCAGATCGACCGGTTGAGCAGGCCCGCATCCTGGAACACTGTGGCGATCGAGCGGCGTAGCGACTTGCGGGTGACGGTCGAGATATCGACGCCATCGACAAGGATCTGGCCACCGGCCGGCTCATGGACGCGCTGCAAAAGGTTGACCAGCGTCGTCTTGCCGGCGCCGGTCGGGCCGACGATGGCGATCGTCTGGCCAGCCTTGGCGGTGAACGACACGTTCCGCATGCCTTCGGTCGAATTGGCAAAGTTGAAGGAAACGTCGCGGAATTCGACTTCGCCGCGGACATTGTTCAGCTCGCCGGCATCGGAAGGCTCTTCACGCTCACGCACCGAGTCTTCCAGCACGAAGAAGTCTTCAAGCTTGGCGCGGGCTTCGAAAATCTGCGTCACGAAGGCTTTCATCTGGTCAAGGCGGCCGATCAGCAGGCCGGCAAAGCCGATGAAGGCAATGACGTCGCCGATACCGAGTTCGCCCCTCTGCACCAGAACGGTGCCGATGACGAGGATGGCCATCATCGAGATGGTCGAGGCCATGCGGTTCAGCGCGCTGGCCAGTGCCCACCAGTCAAGGACCGGCAGCTGCGCAGAGATCAGCTTCTGGGTAAAGTTCTTCAGTTCGCGGGTTTCAGCCTCGATGCGATTGTAGCTGTGAACGACCGAAACGTTGCTGATCGAGTCGGAGACATGCGAGAAAACCGTGTGGTAATGGTCTTCGACCGAAGCCTGGCCTTCCTTCGTGCGGGTCATGACGAACTTGCCGACAACGACATAGAGCACGCCGAGGACGACGAGAACGAGCGACAGGCGAACGTCCATGGCAAAGGCTGTCGGGATCAGCAGTGTCAGCGCCACGGCGGTTGCCAGATGCTGGCGCATGAATTCGAGCCAGAGACCGAACAGCGTTTCACAGGCGCGCAGCAGGGTATGCAGCGCGTTGGAGGTGCCGCGCTGGGTGTGCCAGGACAAAGGCATCGAGATGATACGGCCGAAGGCTTCGGTGATCAGGGTCGATCGGCGTGTATGCGCCAGCCGGTCTGCTTCACGGGCAACCAAAACGAAGGCGACCGTGTTGAAGACGCCAAGGCCGGCCCACATCAACAAAAGGGGTGTGACGGTCTGTTTAGAGGTGATCGCGTCGATGATGCGGCCGAACAGAATGGGCTCGGCAATCGTGATGACAGCCAAGACCACGTTGGCGACAACGATGGCGGAAACACGGAGCTTATGGACGGCAAGATACTGAAGCGCTCTTACATAGACCTGGAACAATGACACTGTCTTATCCCTCTTGGGCAGTTGGTTTGCGGTGCAATGAAAAAGCAACGGAGCATTTGCATCGCGGGGAATGGTCCGGGAAGAAAAGAACGGAGTGGAAAGTATTCATTCTCTCATCTTGGGATGATGGAATGAAAATTCCAAAACTGAGCGTCTTCTTCCCTCCATCGTAATTCTCTTGAACCACAGACGCGGAACACCATCTTTTTAACTTCGCCGCACAAACGTGATTATGATAAACCGGCAGGGTGATTGGAAACTCCAGACACCGTAAGTTGATCATTGATAGCTTGCTATTTTTCGCGCCTTGCAGTTCGTAGATGATGCGGTGTTAGGTGTTTTCACGACTGATATAACGATTATCGCGTTTGCAACATGAATGGGTGCTGAACGGCACATTCATGTTGCGGCGCAATGGACGCGGCCGGAGACTGAAAGCAATTTCTTGTAGGGGTGTTTATGAATATTACTTTGCTGGTGCAATTTTTGGCACTGATTGACGAAATGCGAAGCAGGGACGAGATCGTTCAGGAATTTGAACGGCTTCTCGACCGCTACGGTTTCGACTTTTACGGGATTGTCCGCCAGCCGAAGCCTGACGAAAACCCGCTGAGCCTTCTGCTTGCCGGGCGGTGGCCGGACGGCTGGCCGCAGATCTATATCAAGAAAAAATACGTCATCATCGATCCGACCATCCGTTACCTCGGTCACGCGCAACGCGGCTTCCGCTGGCGTGATACGCTGGTCGCCTTCCGCTCCGATCCGCATCGCAAGCGTATGGAACGCATGATGGTCGATGCGCGCGGCCATGGCCTCCATGACGGTTATATCTTTCCGATCCACGGACGGCGCGGGCTGCTCGGCAATATGACCCTGGGCGGTCGCGTTGTTGATCTCAGCCCTGTCGAAATGAGCCTCTTCGACGGCATTGCCAAGAAATTGTTCTGGCGCCTTCTGGAGCTTTCCGATCCGAGTGTGCTTGCTGACATGGTCTCCAATGTCGATGTGCAGATGACCCGCCGCGAGATGGAAGCCTTGCATTATCTCGCAGATGGCATGACCTCGAACGAGATCAGCAAAATTCTCGAAATCTCCACCCACACCGTCGATTGGTACATGAACGGTATACAGGACAAACTAAACGCGAAAAATCGCCATCACGCCGTGGCTCTCTCCTTCCGTCTGGGGCTGATTTCCTGATGTGAAATGAATCTTTCTCCGGCGTCACTCTGAAATTGAACTTCAAGTCATGAAACGCTAATAATTCTTTTCGCGGTGCAGCATTACCGTGTTTCAAGTCTTGAGGAGTCCGACTTGCCCATTTCCAAAATCCTTGTCGCCAACCGGTCTGAAATTGCCATTCGCGTCTTTCGCGCTGCAAACGAACTGGGGATAAAAACGGTTGCGATATGGGCGGAAGAGGACAAGCTGGCGCTCCACCGCTTCAAGGCAGATGAAAGCTATCAGGTCGGACGCGGGCCACATCTGGCCCGCGATCTCGGGCCGATCGAAAGCTATCTGTCGATCGAGGAAGTCCTCCGGGTTGCCAAGCTCTCGGGCGCCGACGCCATTCATCCCGGCTACGGCCTTCTGTCCGAAAGCCCGGAATTCGTCGATGCCTGCAAGGCTGCCGGTATCATCTTCATCGGGCCGACCGGTGATACGATGCGCCGGCTTGGCAACAAGGTTGCCGCCCGCAATCTTGCGATCGAAATCGGCGTTCCCGTCGTTCCGGCCACCGAACCGCTTCCCGACGACATGGCGGCCGTTGCCAAGATGGCCGAGGAGATCGGCTACCCCGTCATGCTCAAGGCCTCCTGGGGCGGCGGCGGCCGCGGCATGCGGGCAATCCGCGACCCGAAGGATCTGGCGCGTGAAGTGACAGAAGCCAAGCGCGAGGCGATGGCCGCCTTCGGCAAGGACGAAGTCTATCTCGAAAAGCTGGTCGAGCGTGCCCGTCACGTCGAAAGCCAGGTTCTCGGTGATACCCATGGCAATGTCGTGCATCTGTTCGAGCGCGACTGTTCAGTCCAGCGCCGCAACCAGAAAGTGGTCGAGCGCGCGCCGGCGCCGTATCTGACGGAAGACCAACGCCAGGAACTTGCCAATTATTCGACGAGCATTGCCAGAGCAACGAACTACATCGGTGCCGGCACTGTCGAATATCTGATGGATATGGACAGCGGCAAATTCTACTTCATCGAAGTCAATCCGCGCATCCAGGTCGAGCACACGGTCACCGAAGTCGTCACCGGCATCGATATCGTCAAGGCGCAGATCCATATCCTCGACGGCTTTGCCATCGGCACGCCGGAATCGGGCGTGCCCAAGCAGGAAGATATCCGGCTCAACGGCCACGCGCTGCAGTGCCGCATCACCACGGAAGATCCGGAGCACAACTTCATTCCCGATTACGGCCGCATCACCGGTTATCGGTCGGCATCGGGCTTCGGTATCCGTCTGGACGGCGGCACGGCCTATCCGGGCGCCGTCATCACCCGCTATTACGATCCGCTGCTGGTCAAGGTCACCGCCTGGTCGCCGAGCCCGCAGGAAACGATTGCCCGCATGGACCGGGCGCTGCGCGAGTTTCGTATCCGTGGCGTTGCCACCAACCTGACCTTCCTTGAAGCGATCATCACCCATCCTAAATTCAAGGATAATACCTATACGACCCGGTTCATCGACACGACGCCGGAACTGTTCCAGCAGGTCAAGCGCCAGGACCGCGCCACCAAGCTGCTCACTTATCTCGCCGACGTCACCGTCAACGGCCATCCGGAAGCGAAGGGCCGCCCGAAGCCGAGCGCCGATGCCGCAAAACCGGTCATTCCGCGTCTGCAGCGCGAGATCGTTGATGGTACCAAGCAGAAGCTCGATGCGCTCGGCCCGAAGAAGTTCGCCGAATGGGTGCGTGCCGAAAAGCGGGTACTTCTGACCGACACGACCATGCGCGACGGCCATCAGTCGCTGCTTGCCACCCGCGTGCGCACTTACGATATCGCCCGTATCGCCGGTACCTACGCCCGCGCCCTGCCGAACCTGTTTTCGCTCGAATGCTGGGGCGGTGCGACCTTCGACGTGTCGATGCGCTTCCTCACCGAAGACCCTTGGGAGCGTCTCGCCAAGGTGCGCGAAGATGCGCCGAACCTGCTGCTGCAAATGCTTCTGCGGGGAGCCAACGGCGTCGGCTACAAGAACTATCCCGACAATGTCGTCAAATACTTCGTCCGCCAGGCGGCCAAGGGCGGCATCGACGTTTTCCGCGTCTTCGATTGCCTGAACTGGGTCGACAACATGCGTGTCTCGATGGATGCGGTCGCCGAAGAGAACAAGATCTGCGAAGCCGCGATCTGCTATACCGGCGATATCCTCAACTCCGCCCGCCCGAAATATGACCTGAAATACTATACCGCGCTGGCTGCCGAATTGGAGCGGGCTGGTGCCCACATGATCGCGCTGAAGGATATGGCCGGGCTGTTGAAGCCTGCCGCTGCAACGGTGCTGTTCAAGGCGCTGCGCGAGGCAACAGATCTGCCGATCCATTTCCACACGCATGACACATCGGGTATTTCGGCCGCAACGGTTCTGGCGGCGGTGGATGCCGGCGTCGATGTGGTCGATGCGGCAATGGACGCGTTCTCCGGCAACACCTCGCAGCCCTGCCTCGGCTCGATCGTCGAGGCCCTGCGCGGCTCGGAACGCGATCCGGGCCTCGATCCGGAATGGATTCGCCGTATCTCGTTCTATTGGGAAGCTGTGCGCAACCAGTACGCCGCCTTCGAAAGCGATCTCAAGGGGCCTGCCTCCGAAGTCTACCTGCATGAAATGCCGGGCGGCCAGTTCACCAACCTCAAGGAACAGGCCCGGTCTCTCGGCCTCGAGACCCGCTGGCACCAGGTGGCGCAGGCCTATGCCGATGCCAACCAGATGTTCGGCGATATCGTCAAGGTCACGCCGTCCTCCAAAGTTGTCGGCGACATGGCGCTGATGATGGTCTCTCAGGACTTGACGGTTGCCGATGTAAAAAAACCGGGCAAGGACGTGTCCTTCCCTGAATCGGTCGTGTCCATGCTGAAGGGCGATCTCGGCCAGCCTCCGGGCGGATGGCCGAAGGCATTGCAGGAAAAGGCGCTGAAGGGCGAAAAGGCCTATACGGAACGTCCGGGCTCGCTGCTGCCCGATGCCGATCTCGATGCGGAACGCAAGGCGATCGAGGAGAAGATCGAGCGCACCGTCAGCGATTACGAGTTCGCCTCGTACCTGATGTATCCGAAGGTCTTCACAGACTACGCACTGGCTGCCGATACCTATGGTCCCGTCAGCGTGCTGCCGACGCCCGCCTATTTCTATGGACTTTCGGCCGGTGAGGAACTGTTGCCGGAGCTCGAAAAGGGCGTCTCGCTGGTCGTTCAGCATCAAGCCATGAGCGAGCCGGACGAGCAGGGGATGGTCAAGGTGTTCTTCGAGATCAACGGCCAGCCGCGCCTGATCAAGGTTCCGGATCGCAACCGCGCAGCGTCCAGCACAGCCCGCCGCAAGGCCGATCTCGGTAATGCCGCCCATCTCGGCGCCCCGATGCCCGGCGTCATCTCGACGGTGACGGTATCAGCCGGCCAGACGGTAAAGTCCGGCGACGTGCTGCTCTCGATCGAGGCGATGAAGATGGAAACGGCGCTGCACGCGGAAAAGGACGGCAAGATTGCCGAAGTCTTGGTGAAAACCGGCGACCAGATCGATACCAAGGATCTGCTGATCGTCTACGAGGCTTGATAAGCTCTTCGGCGAGGCGGCCAGCTACGAAGCTGGCCGCCTCGCCGCGCGAATTCTTGCGCCACCGCTCAACAGACCGCCTGGGAAAGCCGAGCCGGGTCAGCCAACTGGTACATCCAACACTTCGCCAGCCCGCAGCGCCCGGAACCGCTCCGGCGCCACGCCCTGATCCTTCAACGCAACCTCGAGCGCCTGAACCGGCGCTTCGATCGCCTCATTGGTCAGCTGCACCGTCCCGAAATGGTGGCCGGCGGCGTAGGATGCGTTGCAGAGCAGCATGCCCTCAACGGCTTCCTGCGGGTTCTGGTGTTGGGCCTTCATGAACCAGCGCGGTTCGTAGGCGCCGATCGGCAGGTTGGCGAGTCGGAAGGTGCCGTGTTTTGTTGTGGCGGCCTTGTAGTTGATGCCGGCGTGAAAGCCGGTATCGCCGATATGGTAGATTTTTCCCGCTGGTGTCGAGATCACGAAGGCGGCCCAGAGCGCCATGCGGCGATCGCGGGCGCTACGGGCCGACCAGTGATGGCAGGGCTCGCAATCGATGGTGATATCGTCCCAGAAGGAGATCTGGTCGCCCCAGTCCATGTCAGAGATCTTCGCGTCGGGAAGGGCGCGGTGGATGATCGTGTCGTTGCCGAGTGGGGTGACGATGTGGGGGCCGTGCTCCTCGTGCAGCCGCTTCAGCGTGGCAAGGTCGAGATGGTCGTAGTGATTGTGGGTGACCAGAACGATATCGATCGGCGGCAGATCGTCGAAGGCTATTCCCGGCGCAACCACGCGCTTTGGTCCGGCGAAGGAAAACGGGCTGGTGCGCGGCGACCACACCGGGTCGGTGAGGATGTTGAGCCCGGCAACCTGGATCAGCAGAGTGGCATGGCCGACCATGGTGACACGCAGGCCGTTGCCGTCGACGCGATCATCCGGTTTTGCCTGGGGGAAAGGGCTGCGGATGCTTTTTGGCCAAGCTGTCCGTCCACCGCCGAACTGCCAGCGCATCAGTTCGCGAAAGCCGAGTGGCGCTTCTCCTTCGGGGTTGAAGAAGACGGTGCCGTCGAAATGATCGGAGACGGGGCCGGTATAGTAGGGATTTCTGATCTGGCTCACTGCAGCTCTTTCATTGGACCGGTTTTGCGCCTTAACATGGGGGCCTGCCTTTATCCCTTCAATCCGGAGGCGGCACGCCATTTTCGAGGCGATGGCCTCGCTGCTCGAACCGATTTCTGGCGCTGGAACGTTGTGTGGGCTATAACTGACTACGTTGTGGGAGGTTGATATGGATAGGGAAGCAACCGTACGGGGGCTCTTTGCAGCCTATCTGGCCAACCGGAAGGACGAGGTCTCCGACATGCTCACGGAGGATTTCACCTTTTCCAGTCCTCGCGACGACCATATCGACAAGGCCGCCTATTTCGAACATTGCTGGCCTCAGCCGCCGGTCTTCCGTACCATTCATATCGAGCGCATCTCGCTGGAAGACAACGAAGCGCTGGTGCGCTACCGGGCCGAAAAGCGTGACGGCAGCGCGTTTCGCAATGTCGAGGTCATCCGGTTCCACGGGGATCGCATCGCTTCGGTGGAGGTCTATTTCGGCCGCGACGCCTGAAAGGCCCGCAGACGGGTGGTGTCGTGAAATTGGCGCTTCGCCTTGACTTTCCCGCCCATATCGTGTTTACCGCCCGCAATCTGCGACAAGAACAAGACTTGTAGCCACCGACCCGGACCCTTGCGGAGATCCTGGAGGTCAACATCCGACAGCGCGTTGCGCCCTCGGGTGCTTTTCGGCTTTGCGTCTTGTTTTCGTCAAGGAAAAGCACAACGTTTCGGACCACGTAAAAGCTCGAAACGACAAGGATGAAGCGATGTTTGAAAGTCTCCAGGACCGCCTTGGGTCAATCCTGAATGGATTGACCGGCCGTGGCGCGCTGTCGGAAGCCGATGTTTCGGCTGCCCTGCGCGAGGTTCGCCGTGCGCTCCTGGAAGCCGACGTCGCGCTCGAAGTCGTGCGTTCGTTTACCGACAAGGTGCGTGAAAAGGCCGTTGGCGCCGAAATCCTGAAGTCGATCAAGCCCGGCCAGATGGTCGTCAAGATCGTCCATGACGAGCTGATCGCCATGCTCGGCTCGGAAGGCGTGCCGATCGATCTCAATGCCGCTGCCCCCGTCGTCATCATGATGGTCGGTCTGCAGGGTTCGGGTAAGACCACGACGACGGGCAAGATCGCCCTTCGTTTGAAGACACGGGACAAGAAGAAGGTCCTGATGGCGTCGCTCGACACTCGCCGTCCGGCCGCGCAGGAGCAGCTGCGCCAGCTCGGCGTCCAGACCGGCGTCGATACGCTGGCGATCATTGCCGGCCAGTCGCCGACCGATATTGCCGCGCGCGCCGTGCAGGCTGCCAAGCTCGGCGGCCATGACATCGTCATCCTCGACACCGCCGGCCGTACCCATATCGACGAGCCGCTGATGCTCGAGATGGCGGAAATCAAGCGCCGCTCCAATCCGCATGAAATCCTGCTCGTCGCCGATGCGCTGACCGGTCAGGACGCCGTCAACCTCGCCCGCAATTTCGACGAACGCGTCGGCATTACCGGCCTCGTCTTGACCCGCATGGACGGCGATGGCCGCGGCGGTGCGGCCCTCTCGATGCGCGCCGTCACCGGCAAGCCGATCAAGCTGATCGGCGTCGGCGAAAAGATGGCGGAGCTGGAAGAGTTCCACCCGCGCCGCGTCGCTGACCGTATCCTCGGCATGGGCGATATCGTTTCGCTGGTCGAGAAGGCCGCCGAAAACATCGATGCCGAGAAGGCGGCGGCGATGGCCGCCAAGATGAAGACCGGCAAGTTCGATCTCAACGATCTCGCCGACCAGCTCGGCCAGATGCAGAAGATGGGCGGCATGGGCGGCATCATGGGCATGATGCCCGGCATGGCCGGCATGAAGGACAAGATGGCGTCTGCCGGTCTAGACGACCGCATGTTCGGACGCCAGCTCGCCATCATCTCCTCGATGACCAAGGCAGAGCGCGCCAATCCGGATCTGCTCAAGCACTCCCGCAAGAAGCGCATCGCGGCCGGTTCCGGCACGGATGCGGCCGAAATCAACAAACTGCTGAAAATGCACCGTTCCATGGCCGACATGATGAAAATGATGGGCGGCAAGGGCAAGGGCGGCATGATGAAGCAGATGATGGGCGGCCTTGCCGGCAAGATGGGCCTTGGCGGCATGGGCGGCGGAATGGGCGGCATGCCCGATCTGTCGAAGATGGACCCCAAGCAGCTCGAAGCCCTGCAAAAGCAGGCGGAGGCCGCTGGTCTCGGTAAGGGCGGCGGCCTGCCCGGTTTGGGCGGCGGCATGAAGCTGCCCGGTCTCGGTGGCGGATTCCCGGGGCTTCCCGGCCTGCCAAAGAAGAAGTGAGGACTGGACCGGTATGATTGATCCAGCAGTCAAACAGGAACTCTCGGGCTACCGTCAGTCGATCGACAATATCGATGCGGCGCTCGTGCACATGCTGGCCGAGCGCTTTCGCTGCACCAAGGCGGTGGGCGTGCTCAAGGCCAAATACAATTTGCCGCCGGCGGACCCGGCGCGCGAGGAATACCAGATCGAACGCCTTCGCCGATTGGCCAAGGAAGCCGACCTGGACCCGGATTTCGCGGAGAAGTTCCTGAACTTCATCATCCACGAAGTCATCCGGCATCATGAAGCCATCGCTGCCGATCTCAAGGATTGATCAGCTTTAAAATTACACAAAAAGGCCGCCAGAGGCGGTTTGATATCTCAAGGAGTATATGACATGGCACTGAAAATTCGTCTCGCCCGCGGTGGTTCCAAGAAGCGCCCGTTCTACCAGATCGTTATCGCCGACGTGCGTTCGCCGCGCGACGGCCGCTTCCTGGAAAAGGTCGGTTCGTGGAACCCGATGCTCAAGAAGGAAGATGCAAAGCGCGTTGAACTGAACCTCGAGCGCATCCAGTATTGGATGTCGAACGGCGCGCTGCCGACCGACCGCGTCCTGCGCTTCCTCAACGAAGCCGGTGTTGCAACCCGCGAAGCACGCGTCAACCCGACCAAGGGCCTGCCGGGCAAGAAGGCTGTCGAGCGTATCGCCGAAGCCAAGCAGAAGGCCGAAGACGCAGCCGCTGCTGCTGCCGAATAAGCCTGGCGATAGCCAATTTCTGAAGCGGGCGGCGTTTTCATGCCGCCCGTTTTCGTTTATGCGAGTGGCATGATCTGGAGAGTGACCCGGCAATGAGCAAACTCAAAAATCCTGTGCTGATGGGAACGATCGGCGGCGCGCAAGGGTTGCGCGGCGAAGTGCGCGTCAAATCGTTTGCCGAGGAGCCGACCGCGATCGGCGATTATGGCCATCTGCATGCCGAGGACGGACGCACGTTCGAGGTTCTGGAAGTGCGCGAGATGAAGAACGTCGTCGTCGTGCGGTTTCGCGGCGTCAACGACCGTAACACGGCCGAAGCGCTGAACGGGCTGGAGCTCTATGTCGAGCGCGACAACCTGCCGGATGACGATCTCGACGAGGACGAATTCTTCTATGCCGATCTCGAGGGCCTTGAAGCGCTCGATGCCGATGGCAAGAGCTATGGCACGGTGACCGGCGTGTTCGATTTTGGTGCGGGTGATCTGCTCGAGCTGAAAGGCCCCGGCAAGCGCCCGGTGCTGATCCCGTTTACCGAATGGTCGGTTCTGGAAATCGATCTGGAAGCCGGTACGATGCTGGTTGATCCGCTTGCGGCCGGCTTGACCGAAGACAAGGACGAGGACCCGACGAAGCAGTTCAAGCCGAAGGCGAAGTAAGCCTTGCCCTTCCGCGCCACCATCCTCACGCTCTATCCGGACATGTTTCCGGGGCATCTTGGCCATTCGCTGTCCGGCAAGGCGCTGGAGCGGGGTCAGTGGGCGATCGATACCTTACAAATCCGCGACTTTGCCGAGGACAAACACCGTACCGTCGATGACACGCCGGCTGGCGGCGGAGCTGGCATGGTGTTGCGGGCCGATATTCTGGCCAAGGCCATCGATCATGCGTCCGATGGCGACAACCGCCCCCGTCTTCTGATGAGCCCGCGCGGCAAACCGTTGACGCAGGAACGGGTGCGCGAACTGGCTGACGGTCCGGGTGCGATCATTGTTTGCGGGCGGTTCGAAGGCGTCGACCAGCGGGTGATCGACGGCCGAGAACTCGAAGAGGTTTCGATCGGCGATTATATTCTCTCCGGCGGCGAACCGGCAGCGCTGATCCTGCTCGATGCCATCGTGCGCATCCTGCCCGGCGTCATGGGCAACGATCTTTCCGGCGTGCATGAAAGTTTCGAAGGCGGATTACTTGAGCATCCGCACTATACGCGGCCGCCCGTGTTCGAGGGACGGGAAATCCCGGCCGTGCTGACCTCCGGCCATCACGGGGACATCGCCAAATGGCGTGAAGCGGAGGCAAAGCGGCTGACAGTTGAACGCAGACCGGACCTCCTGAAAAAATAGGCCCTATGCTGGGCTTCATCATAAACAGCATGGCGCTGGTCCAGCGCGCCATGCTGTTGCGGGTTTACTCCGCCGCATGGGGCAGCGCATCGCCGGTTATGTCCAGCCTGCCACCGCCAAGGGTCTTCTGCCCCAACGCAACGATGACGACAGTAGCCACGCCGGCCGCGACGGACAGCCAGAAGCCGTTCTGCGCGCCGAAACTGTCGACGACCCAGCCGGCCAGAAACGCGCCCAATGCCATGCCGATGCCGATGCCGGTGGTGACCCAGGTGATGCCTTCCGTCAGCATCGATTCCGGCACCCGGCGCTCGATCAGGCCGAAGGCCGTGATGAAGGTGGGCGAGATGGCGATGCCGCTGACGAAGACAGCGAGAGCCAGAAACGGAACCGTCCCGGCGATCAGCAAGGGCAAAGCGGTGATGGCCAGAACACTGACGGCGATCAGCAGCTGCTTTTGCAGCGGCGTGTGCAGATTCAAAGCGCCTAGCACAAGGCCAACAACGAAGGATCCGATCGCGTAGACGCCGATGACCAAGCTGGCGGCGCCCGGCTGGCCGAGTTCCTTGGTCATGGCAACGGTGGTGACCTCGGCTGTCGCAAACATCGAGCCGACGAAGATCAGCGCCAGTGTGATGATCTGCACGGACCGCAGGCGAATGGCCGATGTCCGGACTGTTCCGGTTATCCCCAGGCGTACAGCCGGTTCGGTCGAGCGCTGCAGGGCAAAGGCGGCAGTTCCAATGGCCAGGAAAATCGTTGAGATCAGCATGCCTGCCTCGGGAAACAGCGAGACCGCCAGCCCGACCGACAGCGAGGCGCCGGCGATGTACACCAGTTCGTCGGCTGCGGATTCAAACGCAAAGGCGGTGTTCAGCTCGGGGCGGCCGCGAAAAATCTCCGTCCAGCGCGCCCGCAGCATGGCCGGCATGCTGGGCATGGCCGCAGCAAGAAGGGCTGCGGCGAACATGGTCCATTCCGGCCAGTTCTGGTTTGCCGAAAGGATGAGGAGGACAAAGGCGATCACCGAGACAATCGTGCTTGGCACAATGATCGCGGTTTGCCCGAACCGGTCCACCAGGCGCGAGACCTGCGGTGCGACGAGCGCGTTGGTGAGTGCAAAGGTTGCCGAAACTGCGCCGGCGACCCAGTAATCACCGCGTGTCTGCGACAGCATCGCGACAATGCCGATCGGCGCCATGGCAATCGGCAGCCGGGCGAAGAAGCCAGCGGCGGAGAAGGCCTTGGCCCCCGGCACGCTGAATATTTCCTTGTAAGGGTTGGACATGGAATGCTCCTACAATCATGCTGACAAATCACTTACATACGTGGCGTATGAAATAACATGGTTGCATACGGCACGTATGTCAATTAAAATACGCAGCGTATGTAAAAATAAATACGTCGCGTATGTAAACCAGGAGCTCATCTCGATGAGGATAATCAAGCCTCGCCCGGAAATGATTGCCGAAACGCGTGCCAAGTTGCTGGCCGCTGCCCGCCATGCCTTTGGCACGGTCGGCTATGCGGAATCGTCGATGGATGATTTCACGGCGGCGGCGGGCCTGACGCGCGGCGCGCTGTACCACCATTTCGGTGACAAGAAGGGCTTGCTGCAGGCGGTGATCCAGGAAATCGATGCCGAGATGACGGTGCGGTTGCATGTCGTTTCGGCCGGCGCCCCGACCCGCTGGCAGGGCTTTGTCGATGAGTGCTCGACCTATATCGAGATGGCGCTGGAGCCGGAGATCCAAAGGATCATGTTTCGCGACGGCCCAGCCGTACTGGGCGACATCTCGCAATGGCCGACCACAAACGGTTGCGTCGCCGCGCTGAAGCAAAGCCTCAGTAAACTCAAGCAGGATGGTGTAATCGTCGATGTCGACGAAGAAGTGACCGCGCGGCTGATCAATGGCGCCAGCAGCAACGCCGCCCTGTGGATCGCCAACTCCGATGATCCGCAGGCGACGTCCAGGCGGGCGGTGCAGGGTTTTCGTACCTTGCTGGAAGGATTGCGGGTGAAATAGGCAGGGCCTTACCCCGTGACGAAATAATAGACCGCCAGAAGCAGGCCGACGGCGACGACCAGGCCGCGGATCAGCGCTTGCGGGACGCGGCGGGCGAGCCAGACGCCGGCATAGCCGCCGAGCGCGCCGCCGGGGATCATGACGGCGGCCTGCAGCCAGCCGACGACATTGCCGCCGGCAAAGACGACGATGGCAACGGCGGCGATGACCATGGCGAGAAAGTTTTTGAGCGCGTTCAGCCGGTGATAGTCGCCACCCTTGGACAGGCCGAGTACGGCCAGCATCATGATGCCCATGCCGGCGCCGAAGAAGCCGCCATAAATGGCGGTGGCGAACTGGCCGAGCAAGCCGAAGGGGCTGATCGGCCCATCGTCGGTAGCCGATTTCGGCCGCAGAAGCGGACCGGCGGCGAAGGTCACCGTCGCGGCGATCAAAAGCCAGGGGACCAAAGCCCGAAACGAAGGGTTGGACAGCGACAGCAGGATCAGCGCGCCGGCAAGGCCGCCGATCAGCGAAAGCACGCCGAGGATGGCAGCCTCGCGGCGGTCTGCCCAGATTTCCTTGCGGTAAGCGAGTGCCGAGGTCACGTAGCCTGGAAACTGGACGATGGAGGAGGTGGCATTGGCGACGATCGGCGGCAGGCCGGTCAGCGTCATGGCGCCGAAGGTCAAAAACGTGCCGCCGCCAGCAACCGCATTGACGGCACTCGACAGGAAACCTGCGACAAACAGCAGAATGGCAGTGGATATGGACATGACGCTCCTCCAGCGGTAGAATCCGACATAGCCTGCAGGTCAACCGGCGGCAAGACGCGGGAATCATCCTCCGCCGCCTTGCGGCTGGGAGAATTTTTGTCGTCCGGGGATGACAAAGGCTGCGCTTTGGTGTATTCGCCCGACCGGTTCGGGAAAAATCCCGTCAGCCGAAAACAAAGAATGGTGAATTCGCTCCTGTTTCTCTCAAAGAGGAACAAAACCTTGAGGCGCCTCATCTGAGGTCCGATCCAACAGGTTCGATCGAGCGCTCTGGCTGTTGCAGAAGAACTTGAGAAGGTTAGACCCATGAACATCATCCAGCAGCTGGAAGCCGAACAGGCCGCCAAGATTGCCGCCAAGCGCACGCTTCCGGAATTTTCGGCAGGCGACACCCTCCGCGTCAACGTTCGCGTGACGGAAGGTACCCGTACCCGTATCCAGGCCTATGAAGGCGTTTGCATTGCCCGTTCCGGCGGTGGCATCAACGAAAGCTTCACGGTCCGCAAGATTTCCTACGGTGAAGGCGTCGAACGCGTATTCCCGGTTTACTCGCCGATGGTCGAAGGCGTCGAAATCGTTCGTCGCGGTAAGGTCCGTCGCGCCAAGCTGTACTACCTGCGCGATCGTCGCGGTAAGTCGGCTCGTATCGTTGAAGACACCGGCGTTCGCGCCCGCAAGCTGAACGACGCCGAACGCGCCGCCGTTGCCGAAGAAAAGGCACGTCTGGAAGCTGAAAAGGTCGCAGCAGCACAGGCTCTGGCCGCCGAAAAGGCAGCAGCAGAAGCCGCCGCAGCCAAGGGCGCTGAAGAAGCAGCCGCTGCAGCAGCAGCCGAGCCGGCAGCAGAATAAGTTTCAATCCCCAGGGATTGGTTGGAAAAGGCGGTCTTCGGGCCGCCTTTTTCTGTTTTGGCAGGGGCATTCTTTGGGGGAAGAACATGTTGAACGATTATATCGAAACCAACCGGCTGAACTGGGACGACCGGGCGGGACTGCATGCGACCGACACGACGGGCAGCTACCGCATCGGCCGGGTGCTTGCCGGCGCCTCGTCGCTGCATGCACTGGAAGCAAGCGAAATCGGCGATATCGCCGGTAAGGACATCGTTCATCTGCAATGCCATATCGGGCTCGACACGCTGAGCCTGAAGCATCTGGGCGCGCGTTCCGTCACCGGACTTGATTTTTCCCCGGTCGCCATCGCTGCCGCGCGGGATTTTGCTCAGAGGGCAGGGACAGAGGCAACCTTCGTGGAGGCCTCGGTCTATGATGCGGCAGCGGTGCTGGAGCACCGGACCTACGATATCGTCTTCGTCACCTGGGGCGCCATTCACTGGCTACCGGATATCTTTGGGTGGGCCAAGGTCGTTGCCAGCCTGCTGCGTCCCGGCGGACGTCTCTACCTGCTCGACGGACATCCGCAGATGTACCAGTACGAAGGCACGGAGCATGGCAGCCTGTCGCTCGCCTATGGCTGGCGCACGCCTGTCGACCAGCCGCTGCTGTTTGAGGAAACCCATACCTATACCGGCGACGAGCGGCCGCTGACGCACCAGCGCATGTACGAATGGCTGCACCCGCTCAGCGATACCGTCAACGCGCTGCTGAAAGCCGGACTGGCGCTCGACTTCCTCAACGAGCACGAAATCCTGGTCTGGCGGCATTATCCGGGCATGATCGAGACCGGCGAAGACCAGTTCGAACAGGCGCCGGGGCTGCCGCGCATTCCGTTGTCGTTCTCGATCGGGGCGCACAAGCCCGAATAGGTCATGCCTGAAGGTTGGAGCATCCGGCCGGTCAATGCGCTTCGGCTGTCTGGCGCGTCAAAAACATCCGCTGCACCACGATCACCAGGATACCGGCAGAGGCGAGGCAGGCGGCAAGGAAGAACATCGGCGCGATCGTGCTGCCGGTATAATCGCGGATGCCGGGTACGACATTCTGGGCGACGAAGCCGCCGAGATTGCCGACGGAATTGATCGCGGCAATGCCGGCGGCAGCACCGGCTCCCTTGAGGAAGCGCGACGGCAGGCTCCAGAATACCGGCTGGCCCGCAAAAATCCCGGCGGCGGCGACGCACAGGAAAGAAAACTGCAGTGCCGGGTTGGTCACCAGTGCCGAGAGAAGCAGGCAAAGTGCCCCGACAAAGGCCGGAATGACGATATAGGGCGTCTTGTTTTCCGATTTGTCGGCGGCGGACGGCACCACATAGAGCGCGATGGCGACAATCACCCAGGGAATGATGTTGATGAAGCCGTTGGCAATATCCGACACGCCGAAACTCTTGACGATCGTCGGCAGCCAGTAGCTGAGGCCGTAGGCGGCCAGCGGAAAGCCGACGTAGCACAGCGACATCAGCAGCACGCGCGGATTGGTCAGCGCCTTGAAGCCGTTGTCTGCATGGTCTTCCATGCCGGAATTTTCGGATGCAATCCGGTCCTGAAGCCAGCGCTTTTCATCCTCGGTGAGGAATTTTGCCTTTTGCGGCGTGTCGTCGAGATAGAAGAACGTGACGATACCAGCAATGACCGCCGGCAGGCCGGTAGCGAGAAAGACCCATTCCCAGCCGGCATAACCAAGGAAGCCATCCAGTTCGAGCAGCATGCCGCCGAGTGGCGCGCCGATGGCATTGGCCAATGCACTGAAGATCATGAAGAGGCCGATCATCCGGCCGCGATAATCCTTGGGAAACCACAGTGTCAGCAGATACAGCACGCCGGGAAAGAAGCCGGCCTCGCAGACGCCGAGAAGGAAGCGCAGTACGTAGAACATCGTCGGGCTCTGGGTATAGGCGAGCGCGATCGTGACGATCCCCCAGGATACCAGAATGCGGGCAAACCATCGGCTGGCGCCAAAACGGTTGAGAAAGAGGTTGCTCGGTATCTCGAACAGAAAATAGCCGATGAAGAACAGGGAGGCGCCGAGCCCATAGGCATATTCGCTCATGCCGAGGTCACCGACCATCTGAAGCTTCGCGTAGCTGACATTCTGGCGGTCAATATAGGCGATGAGATAGAGCAAACCCAGAAAGGGCATCATGCGCCAGGTGATTTTCGAGATCAGGGCTTTCTCTGAGACCAACGTCTGTCCTCCTCCTCAGGCCATGCCGGACGATGGCACGTAACCGGGTATAGAGAGCGCACGCCTGCACATTCAAGGTTGCGAGGGCGGCGGAGAGAGTGGCCAGGTGGACAGAGCTGGCAACCGTTGAAACAGTTTTGCCGAAAAACCTTCTGCGGCGCTGCGTCTTTCCCGAATTTGCGCCATGGATGTGGCGCATGCCCTTGCCACCCCCTCTTGAGATGTGACAGGTTCCGGTCGCCACAATTCAGGAGCCACCCATGTTTTCCCGCCGCACCCTTCTCGCCGGCCTGACCGCCCTTGTTCTTGCACCCTTGAGCGTTGCCGCCGCCGATCTGCCGGATCTGGCTGGGCGCACCGTTATTGTGGTGACCGAGAATGCCTATCCACCGGTCCAGTTCGTCGATCCGAAGAGCGGTAAGGCGATCGGCTGGGAATATGACGCGATGGAAGAAATCGCCAAACGGCTGAATTTCAAGATCGAGTATCAGAACACCAGCTGGGACGCGATGATTCAGGCGGTATCCGACGGCCAGTACGATATCGGCATGACCGGCATCACCATCAAGGACGAACGCAAGGCAAAGGTGGATTTCTCCGATCCCTATATGCGCTCGCAGCAGTTCATGCTGGTGCGTGGCGACGAGGCTCGTTTCACCGATGCCAAGACGTTTGGCGCCTTTACGGACGGCCTGATTGGCGCGCAGATCGGTACATCGCCGTTTTACACGGCAGTCTATGAAATACTGGATGGCAACGAACAGAACCCACGCATAAAGCTATTCGAGACATTTGGCGCGACGGTGCAGGCCTTGAAGGCTGGCGATGTCGATACGGTGCTGACCGATAGCGTCGCGGCCCAGGGCTATGTCGATTCCTCGGCGGGTGGCCTGAAGGTCGTCGGCGGGCCGCTCGGCACCGAGGATTTCGGCTTCATCTTCAAGAAGGGCTCGGATCTGGTCGCCCCGATCAATGCCGCCATTGCGGCACTGAAGGCGGATGGCACGCTCGACAAGTTGAACCAGAAATGGTTCGTCGATTACAAGATGGGCGAATGATCGCCGCCCGATGACGCCTGCGCACGACACTTCTCAGAAGGGCGACTATCCCTGGTGGCTGGTCGCCCTTGCCGTGATCGCCGTGGCGCTGGCCGTGGTGATCTCCAGCGGTGTCTACCGCCAGGTCTTCAGCATCGTTTCGGCCGGCATCGGCATCACCATTTTCGTGACGCTGGTCGGCTTCTTCTTCGCCACAGCTTTGGGGCTCGGCATCGCGCTGATGGCGCTGTCGGATCGCGCAGCGCTGCGCCAGATCGCCCGGTTCTATACCGAGGTGATCCGCGGCATCCCGATCCTGGTTTTATTGTTCTATATCGCCTTTGCCGGCGCCCCGGCGCTGGTCGTTGCAATCAACTTCCTGCTGTCGCCGCTGATTTCGGCAGGCGCCATCGAGCCGATGGTGGTGCGCGACCTGTCCTTGATGTGGCGGGCGATCATCGCGCTGTCGATCGGCTATTCCGCCTTCATCGCCGAGGTTTTTCGCGCCGGCATCCTATCGGTCGACAAGGGGCAGATCGAGGCGGCCAAGGCGCTCGGCCTGTCGCGTACCCAGCGCTTCCGACTGGTGGTTTTTCCGCAGGCCATCCGCGTCATCCTGCCGCCGCTCGGCAATGATTTCGTGGCGATGGTGAAGGATAGTTCGCTGGTCTCGGTACTCGGCGTCGCCGATATCACCCAGGCCGGCAAGATCTATGCGTCCGGCTCGTTCCGGTTCTTCGAGACCTATTCGATCGTCGCCTATATCTATCTGATCCTGACGGTCGGGCTATCGTTGGGATTGAGGCGGCTGGAGAAGAGGATGCGGCAGGGGCAGAGGGCGTAGGTGATTGCGGCTCCGTCTTCTCCCCAGCGGGGAGAAGGTGGCCTGAAGGACCGCATTAGGGGGCGGTACGCTTCGGGCTCGCGGAAAGACCCCCTCATCACCTCATTCCGTTCGGCACTTCTCCCCGCAGAGGAGAAGAAGGGAGGCTGCGGCATCGCTATCGCTGCCCATCTCGCCAATTGCCGAACCGTCAAAAAATTGCTATATCGCACCCATGGAATCCAAATTCGGATGTTTTGAGCAGAAGATCGTCGTGCTGCAGGACCACAAGCGTCTGCCGGCACGGTTTTTTGCGTGCGTTTCCGGCGCCCTCAGCAGCCGACTTATCTGATCGTCGGGGCCTGATCCCGACCCGATCCCTGGCACCTTTGCCGGACTTTCCTAAGCTTTTTTCACAACGCCCGAACTTCAAATGGATGCACAGCCATGAGCGCACCGCGTACCCTCTACGACAAGATCTGGGACGACCATCTGGTCGATCAGCAGGATGACGGAACCTGTCTTCTCTATATCGATCGCCATCTCGTTCACGAAGTGACGAGCCCGCAGGCGTTCGAAGGCCTTCGCTTGACGAACCGTCAGGTGCGGGCTCCGCAAAAGACGCTTGCCGTCGTCGATCACAACGTGCCGACCTCGCCGGATCGCCATCTCGGCATCAAGAACGAGGAAAGCCGCATCCAGGTCGAGGCGCTGGCCCAGAACGCCGCCGATTTCGGCGTCGAATATTATTCGGCCAGCGATATCCGCCAGGGCATCGTCCATATCGTCGGACCGGAACAGGGTTTTACCCTGCCGGGCATGACCATCGTCTGCGGCGACAGCCACACCTCCACGCACGGCGCTTTCGGCGCGCTTGCGCACGGTATCGGCACCTCCGAGGTCGAGCATGTGCTCGCCACACAGACGCTGATCCAGAAGAAGGCCAAGAACATGCTGGTGCGTGTCGATGGCGTCCTGCCGGAGCACGTCACCGCCAAGGATATCATCCTTGCGATCATCGGCGAGATCGGCACGGCCGGTGGCACCGGTAGTGTCATCGAGTTTGCCGGTGAAGCCATCCGTGCGCTGTCGATGGAAGGCCGCATGACCGTCTGCAACATGACGATCGAAGGCGGAGCCCGTGCCGGACTGATCGCGCCGGACGAAAAGACTTTCGAATATATCAAGGGCAAGCCGCGCGCCCCGAAGGGCGAAGACCTCGAAAAGGCGATCGCCTACTGGAAGACCCTGCAGACCGACGAAGGCGCGCATTACGACCGCGTCGTCGTGCTGAACGCCGCCGACCTGCCGCCGATCGTCTCCTGGGGTTCCTCGCCGGAGGACGTCATCTCGGTTCAGGGCATCGTGCCGAACCCGGACGAAATCCAGGACGAGAACAAGCGTACGTCCAAGTGGCGCGCGCTCGACTATATGGGCCTGAAGCCGGGCACGAAGATCACCGATATCAATATCGATCGCGTCTTTATCGGCTCCTGCACCAACGGCCGCATCGAGGATCTGCGCGAAGTCGCCAAGGTCGTCGAGGGCCGGACGGTTGCCTCGACAGTATCGGCGATGATCGTTCCGGGCTCCGGCCTCGTCAAGGAACAGGCGGAAGCCGAAGGCCTCGACGTGATCTTCAAAGCGGCTGGTTTCGACTGGCGCGAGCCTGGCTGCTCGATGTGCCTTGCCATGAACGACGACCGCCTGAAGCCGGGCGAGCGCTGCGCCTCGACCTCCAACCGCAACTTCGAAGGCCGCCAGGGTTTTAAGGGCCGCACCCATCTGGTGTCACCGGCGATGGCTGCTGCAGCAGCAGTCTCCGGACACTTCGTCGATATCCGCGACTGGAAGTAGGCTCCGGCCGGGACCTCGTGGGCCCGGCGTCCTTGTGATCCAATCCCAGATCCAGCTAAGGCGGAAGCAGTGCTTCCGCCTTTTTGTTTCGGCGCGTATACTTGGCCGGGGCCTCGCGGTTTGGGAGTTTCATCATGACCGGTGCGGACAAAGTCTTTGCTGGCGGCATGCCGGCAATCTACCAGCAACTCTTCGTGCCGATGATCTTCGAGCCTTACGCGCGGGAGATGGCAGAGCGTGTTGCAATGTCTGCGCCGCGCGCCGTGCTCGAGGTCGCGGCTGGCACGGGTGTGTTGACCCGCGCCATCGCGTCACGGCTTGGCACCGGCACACGGATCGTCGCCACGGATCTCAACCAGCCGATGCTCGACCTGGCGATAGCCAATCAGGGCGTGGATGATCGCATCACCTGGAAGCAGGCGGACGGCCAGGCGTTGCCATTCGATGGCCAAACCTTCGACGTCGTGGTCTGTCAGTTCGGCGTGATGTTCTTCCCCGACAAGATCGCGGGCTACCGCGAAGCCCGCCGCGTTCTCAGGCCCACCGGGCGCTATCTCTTCAACGTCTGGGATGCCATCCAGAACAATGCGTTCGTCGTGACAGTCGCACGAACGCTGACGGAGATGTTTCCGGACGATCCGCCGCGTTTCATGGAGCGGACGCCGCACGGGTACCACGACCTTTCGGCGATCACGGCGGATGTGCGGGCCGCCGGCTTCTCATCGGTGCAAACAGAGACGATTGACTGTGTCAGCCGCGCCAGATCGGCGCTCGATGCGGCGACGGCCTATTGTCAGGGCAACCCGCTGGCAGTCGAGATCGAAGCGCGCGCTCCCGGAAAACTGCAGGATGTGACCGAAACTGTCGCCGGGGCGCTGAGGCGGCAGTTTGGCAACGGACCCATCGAAGGCGCCATCCGGGCGCATGTCGTTACGGCATTGCCCTGACCCTTCCGTCTCTTCGTCTTGTGGAAGTTCGCCCGGCCCTTACCGTGTCACCCTCACCACCGTCCCACGCCGCATGAACCGCAGCAGCCGCTTCATCGCCGGCAGGTTGACAGCGACGCAGCCTTCCGTTGGCGGGTAGCCTGGTTTGGCGAGGTGGAAGAAGATCGCCGAGCCGCCATAGCGCTTCCGGCTGCGCAGGTTCCAGTCCATCACCAGGCAGACATCGTAGAGGCCATCATCACGACGCATTTTTTCATGGCTGGGCTTGAACGGCGCATCCACGGGGCGGTTGTAGAGGGCGTGGCGGGGCTCATCGCACCACAGCAGGTCCTTTGGCGTGAAACGCAGCGGCAGTGTGGTGGGCGGCCGGGTGATGCGGTCCTGGCGGACATAGCCGCCGATCAGGCGCATGGCGGCTATCGGGGTGGCGCCATCGCCTTCGCGCTTGCGCACGGTCGTGCCGCTGCGACCGATGGCGGCCTCTTCCGTACGTCCGGCAAAGCTCACCAGCGCGCGGGTTCGGCTGCCGGGCTTTGGCCTGACGGTGATGGTGCGGGCTGGAATGGCCGCCTTTCGGGCTTTCAATCGCATTTTGCTCACAGTTTTTTGCGTTGTGCGTGATCTGAAACATAACAATAGCACTACACAATATGTAACAACCGGGTGAGTGCTGCACAGCTTGTTTAAGGCAGCAATTGCGCTAGTTTAAGACCGCAAGCAAGGAGAGACGACCATGTCGGCCCGCACCATTCTTCTCGTCGATGATGACAACGACCTGCGTGAAACACTGGTTGAGCAACTTGCTCTCTATGAGGAATTCACCATGCTCCAGGAGGCGACGGCAGCCAAGGGCATCAACACCGCCCGCAACAACCAGATAGCCCTTCTGGTGATGGATGTCGGCCTGCCGGACATGGACGGCCGCGAGGCGGTCAAGCTGCTGCGCAAGGGCGGCTTCAAGCCACCGATCATCATGCTGACCGGTCATGATACAGACAGCGACACAATCCTTGGTCTTGAGGCCGGTGCCAACGATTATGTGACCAAGCCGTTCCGTTTCGCGGTCCTGCTGGCCCGCATCCGCGCGCAGCTGCGCCAGCACGAGCAGAGCGAGGACGCCACCTTCACCGTTGGTCCTTATACGTTCAAGCCGGGCCAGAAGCTTTTGACGCTCGAAAACGGCCAGAAGATCCGGCTGACAGAAAAGGAAGCGGCGATCATCCGCTATCTCTACCGCGCCGACCAGAAGGTCGTTACCCGCGATGTGCTTCTGGAGGAGGTCTGGGGCTACAATTCCGGCGTCACCACCCATACGCTCGAGACCCATGTCTACCGGCTGCGCCAGAAAATCGAACGTGACCCTTCCAATGCGGAGATTTTGGTGACAGAGAATGGCGGCTACAAGATAGTTCCCTAACGGCATCAAGCCCGCTCAGAGGTATCCCTTTGTCGCTGAATGACGATATTGCCCTTCTGTCCCTCGTGCCGCTGTTTGCGGATATCGATGACGACAAGCTGCGGCTGATCGCCTTCGGCGCCGAGCGGCGGCGCCTGAACAGGGGGCAGCAGCTCTTTCGCGAGGGCGCACCGGCCGATTGCGCCTTTGCCATTGCCAGCGGTGCCGTCACGCTGACGCGCAACCTCGTCGATGGCAGTGTCGAGGTAGTGGATACAGTCGGCCGCGGCACGCTTCTGTCCGAACTGGCGATGATATCCTTCGTCGAGCGTAAGTTTACCGCCACCGCCGAGGAAGACAGCGAAGTCATCCGCATCAACCGGCCGCTGTTCCGCCGTATGCTGGAGGAATATCCGGAAGTGGCCGTCGTCGTCGAAGGCCGGATCAAGGCCAATCTGCAGGCGATGATCGACGCCATGCAGAGGCTGGCGCCGAAATTCGGGTAGAGCCCGGCGGTGATCACCGGTCGCGAAAGATATCCTGCATGATCTATCTTCTCCGCCGTGGGGAAACTGTCTGGAACACGCTTGGGCGTTTCCAGGGACAGAAGGATTCACCGCTGACCCAACGCGGCATTCTCCAGGCGGATCGAATGGCGGGGCGGTTGGCGCAGGAAATCGGCGAGTTCAGCATTCCATTTGAATTTCATGTCAGTCCGCTCGGCCGGGCACTGCAGACGGCGGCGCGCATCGCGCTTGCCATTCCGTTTGCCGCTGGGGAGGACGCCCGCCTGACGGAGGTGACCACAGGGTCGTGGGACGGCATGACGCTCTATGAGATCGACGTCGAATATCCAGGCGCGCTTGCGGGAGCGGATGCGTTCGACTGGTACTTCCGCTCTCCAGATGGCGAGACATTTGACAGTGCCTGCGCTCGTGTCGAAAGCTGGCTCTCCGACATAGCCGCGCCAGTGATCGCCGTTTCACACGGGCTGACGGGACGGTTGATCAGGGGCATCTATCTCGGCATGTCCCGCAGGGAAATGCTGGAACTGCCGGTGCCGCAGGATGGGTTTTACCGCCTTGAGCATCGACAGGTGATGCTGATCGAGTAGGTAGCCCGAAGAAGGCCAGCGCTTGCGCCGAAACCGGATCGACGTTTCTTTTGGGAGACAGTGTGTTTCGAGGACAGGAGGTCTGTCGCTGATCTCCGCTCTTTCCTGTGATGCGATTCTTCCCCATCTATGCTGCAACACATCGCCATCATCAGGGACAAGATCATGAAAAAAATTGGTTTTCTTTCGTTCGGGCACTGGAGCCCCTCGCCGCAATCAGGGACGCGTTCGGCCGGAGACGCGCTTTTGCAATCGATCGATCTGGCGGTTGCCGCCGAAGAGCTCGGCGCCGACGGCGCCTATTTCCGCGTCCACCATTTTGCCCGGCAGCTCGCGTCGCCGTTTCCGCTTCTGGCCGCCGTCGGCGCCCGTACCAAGAAGATCGAGATCGGCACGGCTGTTATCGACATGCGCTATGAGAACCCGCTCTACATGGCCGAAGATGCCGGCAGTGCCGACCTGATATCGAACGGACGCCTACAGCTCGGCATCAGCCGTGGCTCGCCCGAACAGGTGATCGATGGCTGGCGCTATTTCGGTTACGAGCCGCAGGAAGGCTTGAGCGACGCGGATATGGCCCGCAAGCATACCGAAGTCCTGCTCGAGACTTTGAAAGGCCAGAGCTTTGCCCAGCCCAACCCGCGTCCGATGTTTCCCAATCCGCCGGGCCTGCTGCGGCTTGAGCCGCATTCGGAAGGCTTGCGCGAACGCATCTGGTGGGGCGCCAGCTCGAATGCCACCGCCATCTGGGCGGCCAAGCTCGGCATGAACCTGCAGAGCTCGACGCTGAAGAACGACGAAACCGGCGAGCCCTTCCACGTCCAGCAGGCGGCGCAAATCCGCCTCTACCGAGAGGCCTGGAAGGAAGCCGGCCATACGCGCCCGCCGCGCGTGTCGGTCAGCCGCAGCATCTTCGCCCTAGTCGATGACCGTGACCACGCCTATTTCGGCGGCGGCAGCAAGGAGAGCGATACGATCGGTTACATCGATGACCAGACACGGGCGATCTTCGGCCGCTCCTATGCTGGGGAGCCCGACGTCCTCATCCGGCAACTGGCCGAGGACGAGGCGATTGCCGAGGCGGACACCCTGCTCCTGACCGTGCCCAACCAGCTGGGTGTGGACTACAACGCCCACGTCATCGAGTCGGTCCTGAAGCATGTCGCACCGGCGCTCGGCTGGCGGTAGGATCTCTTATCGCCTCTAAAGATCGAAATGGGCGATCACGGGGACGTGGTCTGAGGGGCGATCCCAGCCGCGCGCTTCCTTGAGGATATCGACGCGGGTGAGGAGCGGCGAGAGGTCGGCCGATGACCAGACATGGTCGAGGCGGCGGCCCTTGTTGGCACCTTCCCAATCCTTGGCGCGGTAGCTCCACCAGGTGTAGAGCTTTTCCGGCGACGGCGTGTGCTGGCGCATCAGGTCGACCCAGGCACCGCCATTCAGCACCGCCGTCAGGCCTTCGGTTTCTATCGGCGTGTGACTGACGATCTTCAGGAGCTGCTTGTGCGACCAGACGTCGTGTTCCAGCGGCGCGATATTAAGATCGCCGACGAGGATGGAAGAAATTCCGGCCTCGCTTTCGGCATGCAGCAGTTTCATCTCGTCGATGAAATCGAGCTTGTGGCCGAACTTCTGGTTGATCGACCGGTCCGGCTCGTCGCCGCCGGCGGGCACATAGAAATTGTGCAGGCGGATCTTCTTGGCCGATTTTTCAAAGACAACCGAGAGATGGCGGGCATCGCCGACGCCGCAATAGTCGCGCCGGTCGCTCAACTCATGCAGCGGCAGGCGGGAGATGGTGGCAACGCCGTGATAGCCCTTCTGGCCATGGATGGCGATATGCTCGTAACCGAGCGCCTTCAGTGGCGAAAAGGGGAAGAGGTCGTTGGCAACCTTGGTTTCCTGAAGGCAGAGGATATCCGGCGCCCAGGTCTTCAAAAGGTGCTCGACCAGCGGCATGCGCAGGCGCACCGAGTTGATGTTCCAGGTCGCGATCGACAGTGTCATGCAGAGGGTTCTTTCCTGAAAACTTGTTGAGACGGACGCCGCCCGCGCGTTTTTCGTCATAAGGGCTTTTTCCCGGCTTGGCCATTGGATTTGCGTCGATATTGCCGGCCTTGTGCATGCCAAAACGGCGCCATCATCACCGATCTCAAACTCGAAAATAAAAATGCACACGTCCCCTTGAATGGTCCGGTGCGCAACTCCACTTGGGGCGAGACCCGTGGTCCGGGCCCCTCTGGTAGAGCCGCCGGCGCTCTACGATGTCGGACCTTCTTCGACATTGTATGCCGGCGAAGGAGAAGGCTTTGGACCTTTCGTTTATGCTCGTCCACTGGATGGGATCCCCACTCTGGATGTGGGCTGCGTTCATCACGCTGGTCGCCACCATTCTGACATTCGACCTCGGTGTCCTGCACAAGGAAAACCGGGAAATCGGCGTCAAGGAAAGCCTCAAGCTTTCGGCGCTCTACATTTCGCTGGGTCTCGCATTCGGCGGCTGGGTGTGGTGGTATCTCGGCGCTGAAGCCGGGATGAATTACGTTACGGGCTTCGTCGTCGAAAAGACGCTGGCTCTCGACAATGTCTTCGTTATCGCCCTGATCTTCTCGTTCTTTGCCGTCCCGCGCATCTACCAGCACCGCGTGCTGTTCTGGGGCATTCTCGGCGTCATCGTCCTTCGCGCCATCATGATCGGCCTTGGCGCAACGCTCGTCACCGAGTTTTCCTGGGTGCTCTATATCTTCGCTGCCTTCCTGGTCTTCACCGGCCTGAAGATGCTGTTTGTCGGGGAATCCGACCCGGATATCGCCGGCAATCCGCTGGTGTCGTTCATGCGCCGCAAGTTCAATGTCACGGACACGCATCACGGCGAGCTGTTCTTCGTCAAGCTGCCGCATCCGCAGACTGGCAAGGCGGTGTTGTTCATCACGCCGCTGTTCATGGCGCTGGTGCTGATCGAGATTGCCGACGTGATCTTTGCCGTCGATTCGGTTCCTGCGATCTTCGCAATCACCACCGACCCGTTCATCGTCTACACCTCGAACATCTTCGCTATCCTGGGTCTGCGCGCCCTGTACTTCGCGCTGGATGCGATGATCCATCGGTTCAAATATTTGAAGCCGGCCCTTGCCATCGTGCTGGTGTTCATCGGTTCCAAGGTCTTTGTCGCCGACCTTCTTGGCCTTGAGAAATTCCCGGCTGCCCTGTCCCTGTCGATGACCTTCCTGATCATCGCGAGCGGCGTGGTCTGGAGCCTGATGAAGACCCGCAAGAGCGACACGGCTGCCCATTAAGGGCAGCCCCACCCCCTCACTCAATTTGGATGTAAAAAATGCTTCTCGAACTGATGTCCTCTGTTATCGCTTCAATGGTCGTCGAGCCCGCCAAAGCCGATCTGCGTCAAGCGCTTGTCGGTGCGCAGGCCTCGCCTGCGATTGTCGAACAGGCGGAAACCTGCCTGCGCGAAGGCGCGCCGCGTCTCCTAACCCAGGCGGGCGAGCGGCCTGCCTGGGCCTTAACCTCAGCGATGGGCGTCACGATTGGCTGGTATCAGCCGGAAGACTTTCTGCAGGGCATCCACCCGGCCTGCGATGCCGCCCTGGCTCAACTCAAGAAAGAAGAATCCTGACACCTTCCATCTCGAACAGACATAGAAAGACGAATGGAGGGATGAGCACAGTTATGAAAAACGACAACGGGACAGAAACCAGCGAGCCACTCGAATCCTCGCCCCTCAACGAAATCCGCGCGAGACGCAATCGTCTCGCCGGTTACTGGGCGGGCCAGAAGCTCAATCTTTCGGGCGATGTTCTGTCCGCCTACGTGGAGGACGTGCACAGGAGCGATTTCAAGATTGCCGGCGATGCCGACATCATCGCCAAACTGATCCACGATCTCGAAGCCAACGGTATCACTGTCAGCGAGGAAGAGATGCGCAAGCTGCTCAAATCCTTCCATCGCCAGTCATTGCTCGACAGTCATTCGACGGATTGATGACGTGAACAGCCAGCTGGAGGAAGAAAAGATCAAGGGGTCGGAGTTCATGCTGGAACTCCTCGACCGGGCCAGACAGGATAAAGGGCTGGAACTGAAATGCGTTCTGGGGCGTGAAGGCCGGATCGGTGTTGCTTTCACGCTTCTCATCCTGGCTCTTCCAACGGTCATTCCATTGCCGGGGCCGTTCGGATTTTTCCTCGGATCCTGCCTTGCCTTTGTTGCCGTCCAGATGATGGCGGGAGCTGACCGGCTGTGGTTGCCCGATTTCATCGGGCGCCGCGTTCTGCCGTTGAAGGTGGTCGAGGCAACGGTTTCAACGACACGCCCATGGGTCCTGCGCTTCGAGGCGTGGCTGACACCCGGACGGCTTGGCGCGCTGACCGGGCGCAAGGCGCGGATCGTGCTGGCGCTGCCGATCCTGCTGCTTGCCGTCCTGATTGCCCTGCCGATCCCCTTCGGTAACACGCTTCCAGCGCTGGCGATCGTCCTGATCGCGATTTCGCTGGCCGAACGGGATGGGCTGATGGTGATCGTGGCCATGGCGGCATGCGTTGCCGCCTGCATTGTCTCCTATCATCTCGCCATCGCTGCCGGATCGGCGTTTGCATCCTTGATGTGAGCCCGAGCCGAGAGGCCGAACCCGGTTTTCAGGGGCTTGGTCTTTCGGCCGTTTGCCTTGTAGCCTGCCTCGCGGCGGCAGCAATGATTCTGCCGCCGATGGGAGACCGATACATGATCCGGCATCTTGGGCCCGAGGACATCGATATATTCCGGCGCATCCGGCTTGAGGCATTACACAGCGAGCCGGCTGCCTTTGCCAGCAGTGCCGCCGACTGGGAAGCCCTGCCGGATGCCGAATGGGCACGGCGGTTGACCGTCAATGCTGTTTTCGTCGATTTTCACGAAGGCGAGCCGGTAGCCATCATGGGCCTGATGCGGCAAGGCGCCAGCAAGCTGGCGCATCGTGCCACGGTGATCATGGTCTATGTCCGCAAGGACAGGCGTGGCGCCGGTCATGCGAAGGCTCTTCTTGATGCGATTGCCGATCACGCGCGCGGGACCGGCGTCTGGTTGCTGGAGCTGGCGCTGAGTGCAGAAAATCCTGCGGCCCTCCGATTTTATCAGCGTGAGGGGTTTAGGGAAATCGGCCGCGTCGAAGCGGGCATTCTCCATGATGGCAGGGAGATCGACGATATCCTCATGGTACGCCGCATCGACTGTGGCGCTACTCACGAATGATCTGTGGCCTCAATCCGGCTTACTTGCCGCGATTGTTGATGTCGTCGTAGGGGATCTGAAAGACCTTGTCGTCCATCGGCACGCCGTTCTTGACGTTGAAGATCATCACCGAGGTGTCCTTCTTCTGCGCGTCGGTGATTGTCCATTGGCGCAGATCATAAGTCTTCGGGTCAAACATCAGGGTGATCGTCGCATCACCGAACACGGTGCGGTCGCCCAGCACGATCGTGGTGAGATCAGCCTCTTCCTTGACATCGCGGACCATCTTGCCGGTCAGGTCGATATTGTCGGACAGGAGCAGCTTCAGCGGCGTCTTCGACAGGGGGTAGATATCCCAGGTCTTCATTTTCTGGTTGCCGATGACGACGGACTTGCCATCGGCGATCACCCGCATCGGCGAGGGCGCCTCGTAGTTGAAGCGGATCTTGCCGGGGCGGCTGATGAAGAACTTGCCGCCGGTCTGTTCGCCGCGCGGGCCGAACTGCACAAACTCGCCGCTCATGGTCTTGACCGAGGCGAAATGGTCGGCGATTTTCTGGGCAATGGCCGTCTGCGCCTGGGCAGGCTCAACGGGCAGGCCGATGAAGGTCAGGGCAGCGAAAACAGCAAGGCCGCCGACGAAGGCACGGCGCGACAGGGATGAAAACTTTGTGTCCTGTTCAAAATGGCCGGTTTCGGTGTCTGTCATCGTCATCTCCTTCATTTCCAGTCTCATGTGGAGCGCAAGTGCGGCGCCTTCAAGGCCTGTCCTGCGCCCGTCTTCAATTCCCCGTGAAGGCCTCCGGGCCATCTCCGCCCAGGATTCCCGAGCGTGGGGCGGGCGCCTTTTTCAGGGGTTATCTGCCGGTGATATCGCTTTCGGTGGGCACCAGGATTTCGCGTTTGCCGGCATGGTTGGCGGCACCGATGATGCCCTCCTGTTCCATGCGCTCGATCAGCGAGGCGGCGCGGTTGTAGCCGATGCCGAGGCGGCGCTGGACGTAGGATGTCGAAGCCTTGCCGTCACGCAACACGATGGCAACCGCCTGGTCGTAGGGATCGTCGGATTCGGCAAGGTTGGAAGTGCCAGCCGGACCGCTGCCGCCTTCATCATCCTCGTCGTCATCCTCGGTGATGGCGTCGAGATATTGCGGCGAGCCCTGGGTTTTCAGATATTTGACGACATCCTCGACCTCGGTGTCCGACACGAACGGGCCGTGCACGCGCTGGATGCGGCCACCACCGGCCATGTAGAGCATATCGCCCATGCCGAGCAGCTGTTCGGCGCCCTGCTCACCCAGGATCGTGCGGCTGTCGATCTTCGAGGTGACCTGGAAGGAAATGCGGGTGGGGAAGTTGGCCTTGATCGTGCCGGTGATGACATCGACGGACGGGCGCTGGGTTGCCATGATCACGTGGATGCCGGCGGCGCGCGCCATCTGGGCGAGGCGCTGCACGGCACCTTCGATATCCTTGCCGGCGACCATCATCAGGTCGGCCATTTCGTCGATGATGACGACGATATAGGGCATTGGCTGCAGGTCGAACTCTTCCGTTTCGTAGACCGCTTCGCCGGTCTGGCGGTCGAAGCCGGTCTGGACGGTGCGGCTGATCTGTTCGCCCTTGGCCATTGCCTGCTCGACGCGCGAATTGAAACCGTCGATGTTGCGAACGCCGATCTTCGACATCTTCTTGTAGCGTTCTTCCATTTCGCGCACGGTCCATTTCAGCGCGACGACGGCCTTCTTCGGATCGGTGACGACGGGCGAGAGCAGATGCGGAATGCCGTCATAGACGGACAGTTCGAGCATCTTCGGATCAATCATGATCAGGCGGCACTGTTCCGGCTTCAGCCGGTAGAGGATCGACAGGATCATGGTGTTGATGGCAACAGATTTACCAGAGCCGGTGGTGCCGGCGACGAGCAGATGCGGCATCTTGGCGATATCGACGATGACGGGTTCGCCGCCGATCGTCTTGCCAAGCGCCATGGCAAGGCGGGTCTTGCTGGTCTCGAAATCCCTCGAGCCGATCAACTCGCGCAGATAGACGGTTTCGCGGCGCTGGTTGGGCAGTTCGATGCCGATGGCGTTGCGGCCGGGCACGACGGCGACACGGGCAGCGATTGCCGACATCGAGCGGGCGATATCGTCGGCCAGGCCGATGACGCGCGAGGACTTGATGCCGGGGGCGGGCTCCAGTTCGTACATGGTGACCACTGGCCCCGGACGGACATGGATGATCTCGCCCTTGACGCCAAAATCCTCCAGCACGCCTTCCAGCATGCGGGCATTCTGTTCGAGCGCATCGGCTGACAATGTCGTGTCGCGGGCAATGTTTTTCGGCTCGGCGAGGAAATGCAGCGGCGGCAGGGTGAAATCGTCGTCGTCGGACACCAGTGACGACTGCGCTTCGCGGTCGATGCGCTGGCCGGACTTCGGACGCGGCGCTGCAGGCACGACGCGTGCGGTGGCCGACGGCATTGCCTGCTTGCGCGGCGCCGGGACCGGCGCCCAGTCGGCAGCAGGATCGATATCGTCGTCCTCGTCATCGCCGGGCAGAATGTCGGTGGAGGCACGGCGGTTGTCGACCGCGGGGAAGTCACCGTCCTCGTCGTCCATCGACATCGGTGGGGCGGCGACAGTGCGGCGTTCGCTGCGGTCCAGCGACGGCTCGACCCGCTCGGAGCGGGCAATGGCTTTCGGGCGTGACGGTTCGTTCAGCGTGCCGAATTCATCCCCGTTGAAATCATAGGGCTCGTCATAATCGCGCGATGCCGGCTTGCGGCGGCCGCTCAGGCCAAACAGGCGGCGGACACGGGCCTGCGCGGTAAAGCGCATATGGGTGAGCGCGCCGGCCATCACCATGATGATGCCTTCGGATTCATCGTTTTCGGATTCGTCACTGACGGTGCGGGCCTTGCTCGGCGCCGGTTCAGGCACGTCGAGATCGTCTTCAGGGTCGGACACGCCGATCAGGCCGGCGCTGTAGATTAAGAAATAGGCGGCAGGAAGCGTGAACAAGACGGCGAGCACGGTGCCGAAGGTGCCGGTCGGATAGGTGCCGGTAAACAGGGCGGGAAAGCGCAGGATCATGTCGCCAAAGACGCCGCCAAGGCCGTTGGGCAGCGGCCAGGTGACAGGGGCGGGAATGCAGCTCAGCGCAGCCGAGGCCAATACCGAACCGAAGAACCAGGCGCCGGCGCGCTTGACGATATGATCGAAGGGTTTTCCGATGATCAGCACCAGGCCCCAGGCGACGACCGGGAGAAGCGCCACCACGCTGGCAATGCCGAAGAACTGCATGAAGATATCGGCGAAGGCGGCGCCTGTGTAACCAAGCAGGTTGGTCGGAGCGTCGGCGGTCGCATAGGAGAAGCTGGGATCGGCGACGTTCCAGCTCGACAATGCGGCTATGGCGAAACCGAGAGCGATGAACACCGTGAAGCCCGCCAGGGCGGCGAGTTGCTTCCAGACGAATGTGGAAAGCACAAACCGGTTGGAACGGTTGTCGTATACCGCCTGATTGCTTCTGCTCATGATGACCTGCTGCCTGTTATTCCCGGAAAACGCCATGCGCGCATGCTTGGAAGGTAAGCAGAGGAGGGTTAAAGCCCTATTAACCTTGACGCTTTCTTTACGCGAAACCGCCTGGCAAGGCCAATTTTCCCCATTGAAAGCGCTTTTGCGGCAGTCAAAGGCATGCGAGAGCGCGAAAAAAGACCCGGACGAATCCGGGTCAAAAGCGGTTTCGCACGAGGTGAAACCGCGACGGGACTGGATGCGGAGCCGGTTTTCCGGCTCCGCAAGTTCCTTATGAGTGGTAGGCGGCTTCGCCGTGCGAGGAGAGGTCGAGACCTTCGCGTTCGGCTTCGACGGGCACACGCAGACCGACGATGACATCAACGATCTTGTAGAGGATCGCCGAGCCGATGCCGCACCACAGGATGGTGATGATGACAGCGGTGACCTGGGTGGTGAACTGGCCACCCATGGTGACGCCTTCGGCATAACCGATACCGCCCAGCGAGGCGCTCGCGAAGATGCCGGTTGCCAGGGCGCCGAAGATGCCACCGACGCAGTGGACGCCGAACACGTCAGCCGTGTCGTCATAACCGAACTTGTTCTTCACCACCGAGACAAAGAAGTAGCACAGCGGCGAGACGATGAGGCCGAGAACGATCGCGCCCATCGGACCAACGATGCCGGCTGCAGGCGTGACGGCAACGAGGCCGGCAACCATGCCGGATGCGCCGCCGAGCATGGAAGCCTTGCCGCGGGTGAAGGTTTCAACCAGCGACCAGGAAACGATGGCAGCGGCCGTTGCGATGAAGGTGTTGACCGTTGCGAGCATCGCGCCGCCCGAAGCTTCGAGGTTGGAACCGGCGTTGAAGCCGAACCAGCCGACCCAGAGCATCGATGCGCCGACCATGGTCAGCGTCATGGAATGCGGAGCCATCATGTCCTTGCCGAAGCCGGTACGCTTGCCGACCATGATCGCGCCGACGATGCCAGCAATACCGGCATTGATGTGCACGACGGTGCCACCGGCGAAGTCCAGCGCACCCATCTTGAAGAGCAGGCCGTTTGCATCCCAGACCATGTGGGCGACCGGGAAGTAGACGAAGGTGACCCAGAGCGCGCAGAACAGGACGGCGGCCGAGAACTTGATGCGTTCGGCAAAGGCACCGACGATCAGGGCAGGGGTGATGGCTGCAAAGGTCATCTGGAACATCACGAAGATGTATTCCGGAATGACGACGCCGGTCGAGAAGGTTGCCGCGGTCGTATCCTTGCTGACGCCGGACAGGAAGAGCTTGGCCGTGCCGCCCCAGTAAGCGCTATCCGAGCCACCGAAGGCGAAGGAATAGCCGTAGACGACCCAGATCAGCATGACGACGGCGCCGATGACCGTGCACTGCATCAGGACGGAGAGCATGTTCTTGGCGCGGACGAGGCCGCCGTAGAACAGGGCAAGACCCGGAACCAGCATGAACAGGACGAGAATGGTGCAGATGAACATGAAGGCGGTATCGCCCTTGTCCGGCACCGGTGCGGCGGCAACGGCTTCGGCTGCTGCCGGGGCCGTTTCTTGCGCAAAGGCGATGGCCGGTGCGAGAAGGGCTGCTGCTGCAGCGCCCACGCGTCCGAGAGAGGTAGAAAGTTTAAATGAAGACATTGACATGTAGCTCCCTGAACGGCCGTGACTTACAGCGCTTCTGTGTCGGTTTCGCCGGTACGAATGCGCACCGCATGGTCAATCGAGTAGACGAAGATCTTGCCGTCGCCGATCTGGCCGGTCTTGGCTGAGGTGGCGATCGCTTCGACGGTCTTGTCGACGATCTCCGTCGCAACAGCGATTTCGATCTTCAGTTTCGGCAGGAAGCTCACGGCGTATTCGGTACCGCGGTAGATTTCCGTATGTCCCTTCTGACGTCCGTAACCTTTTACTTCGGTCACGGTCAGGCCTTGGATGCCGACAGCAGTGAGGGCTTCGCGAACCTCATCGAGCTTGAACGGCTTGATAATGGCCATCACAATTTTCATCTGGTTTCCCATCCTTGTTCATCTTCGGCTCGGGGCCGTCTCTCCTTGCCGCCGAGCACAAATCCCCAACGACCGCTCCTTGCTATTCAAGGGGCGTGCCAGTTTGAGAGTGGACGGGTAAGTCCATGAAAAGACACGGAAATGCCATATTCTGCCGAGCGCTGTCGGCGGAACGTCAAAAAAATGCCAAATTAAACGATGAAAAATTAAGCAGAATGGAAAAATCGGCGCTTTTTTATTCAGATGCCTTTTTCCGGATCAGGCCTTCCTGGGCAACCGAGGCGATGAGCATACCGGAGCGATCAAAAAGGCTGCCACGCGTCATGCCGCGCGCACCAAAGGCGCTGGGGCTGTCCTGGGTATAGAGCAGCCAGTCGTCAATGCGGCAGGGCCGATGGAACCACATGGCGTGATCGAGGCTTGCCACCTGCAGATCGCGGTCGAAAACGGAGGTGCCGTGGGCGTAGAGCGCGGTGTCGAGCAGGGTCATGTCGGAAATATAGGCCAGCACCGCCGCCTGGATATGACGCTCGTCCGGAACCGCGCCGACCGCCTTCACCCAGACGTCCTGCGACGGCTCGAGCTTGTCGCGCGAAAAATAGTGTTTCAGTGAAACCGGGCGGATTTCGATCGGCCGGGGCCGCTCCCAGTAACGGCGGATGGCTTCCGGCGCGTTGACCAGGAATTTCTCCTTGATGTCCTGCTCGCCCATCAGCGTTTCCGGCGGGGCTAGCTCCGGCATGGTGATCTGGTGGTCGAAGCCCTCCTCGTCAAACTGGAAAGAGGCCGACAGCGAAAAGATCGCCTTGCCGTGCTGGATGGCGACGACGCGGCGGGTGGCAAAGCTTGCCCCGTCGCGGATACGGTCAACATCGTAGATGATCGGCACGGACGGATCGCCGGGCCGCATGAAATAGGCGTGCAGCGAATGCACGTAGCGGCCTTCGCTGACGGTGCGCTGGGCTGCCACCAGCGCCTGGCCGATGACCTGCCCGCCGAACACGCGCTGCCAGCCGACCTGCGGCGAGCGGCCGCGAAACAGGTTCTCTTCCAGCTTCTCCAGATCCAGCGTCTGCAAGAGCACATCCATCGGGGTGGGGGCTTCGGCGGGGCGCGACATTTCGGCAATCTCCTAAGGTCGTGCGCTCAAACGGTAGGAACGAGCGCATCAATGATCTATATAGGCCACAAGCAATGCTCAAGAGCGACGGGAGAATGAGAGATGATCGATGTGCTGATTGCGGGCGGCGGTTATGTCGGGCTGTCGCTGGCCGTATCCATCAAGAAAGCCGCGCCGCACCTCGCCGTCAGCCTGATCGACGGCGCTCCGGACACTGCCTGGAAAAAGGATGAGCGCGCCTCGGCGATCATCGCCGCTGCCGCGCAGATGCTCGACGTGCTCGGCATCTGGAGCGAGATCGAGCCGGAGGCCGAGCCGATCAAGCGCATGGTCATCACCGATTCCAAGACCGCCGATCCGGTGCGTCCGGTGTTCCTGACCTTCGAGGATGAAAAGGTCGAAGGCCGGCCGTTTGCCCATATGGTGCCGAATGTCGCTTTGGTCGGCGCGCTGCGCAAGGCAGCCGGCGAACTGGGTGTCGAGATCCGGCAATCGACGGCGGCCGCCGATTTCAAGAGCGGCGATCATTCTGTGTCCGTGGCGTTGGCCAATGGCGGGACGATCGAGGCGCGGCTGCTGGTCGCCTGCGATGGCGTACGCTCGAAACTGCGCGACGCCGCCGGCATCAAGACGGTCGATTTCGACTACGGCCAGTCCGGCATCGTCACCACGGTCGAGCATGAGCGGCCGCATGGCGGCACGGCGGAAGAACATTTCCTGCCCGCTGGCCCGTTCGCGACGCTGCCCTTGAAGAACAACCGTTCCTCGCTGGTCTGGACGGAACGGACGCGCGATGCCGACCGGCTGATTGCCAGCGACGATCTGGTGTTCGAGGAGGAGCTGGAGCGCCGTTTCGGCCATAAGCTCGGCACGCTGAAGGTTGTCGGCGGTCGCCGCGCCTTTCCGCTGGGGTTGACGCTGGCACGCGACTTCATCGCGCCACGGTTTGCGCTGGCCGGTGACGCCGCTCACGGTATTCACCCGATCTCCGGGCAAGGCCTCAATCTTGGCTTCAAGGACGTGGCGGCACTCGCCGAAACCATCGTCGATGCGGATCGCCTCGGTCTCGATATCGGCTCGCTCGCCGTGCTCGAACGCTACCAGAGCTGGCGGCGCTTCGACACGTTCCGCATGGGCGTGACCACCGATGTGCTGAACCGGCTGTTTTCCAACGATGTCACGCCGGTCCGCGCACTGCGCGATTTCGGCCTGGGGATCGTCGACCGCATGCCGTCTGTGAAGTCATTCTTCATCCGCCAAGCGTCCGGGCTTGGTGGGCAGAGCGACCCGAAAATGCTGGGCGGGCAGGCGATCTGACGATCAGATCAGCTGGATGTTCACTATTCGATAGACAATCAGGTCCCAAAGCCAGCCTGGGGCCTGGTCCGCGATGGCCGTAAAACCTTCCCAAAGACCGGGATAGGAGAACAGTACTGCGAGGCCGATCGCCACGGTCCACGTGCAGGCGATGCGCAGGTTCTTGACGCTGAAGAATTCGTAGAAGCCGTCTTCGTCATATTCGGTGCCGGCCACCATGTCCCAAAAACCGTAATTGGCGCTTAGCATGTCGTCGATGACGTGTTCGCGCCAAAACAGGCCTCCGCCAGCATGGAAGCGGTCCGGTATGAAGTTGAAGGAAGATCGAAAAACGTGAACGGCCGCGCCGAGCAGAACAAGCACGAGCACGGCGGCGAAAAGGTACCAGATGATCATGGCGTTCCCGGCGATGCTGGACATCTCAGTGGAAAGCCATATCCCCTATTGGTTGAAGGCCCGTAAAAGCCCGCCACGCCGGGTGCCGTATGTGGCTCAATCCTCGATCTTGCGCGCTTCTGAGATCAGCATGATCGGGATGCCGTCGCGGATCGGGTAGGCGAGCCTTGCCTTTTCAGAGATCAACTCGTTGTCGGCCGCGCGGTAGCTGAGGCGGCCTTTGGTGAGGGGGCAGACCAGCAGTTCAAGCAGTTTGGGATCGACCCGGCTGGTCCTGTCTTCCATCATATCCGCCTATTGCAGCATCGTTTCGATATCGCCGAAATTGCGGGCAAGCACGATTTCGGTAATCGCAATCAGTGTTTCGGCACGGGTCTTCAGGTCCGGTGCCTCCAGGAGCGCTTGTTTTTCCGCCGGGCCGTAGGGCGACATCATCGCCATCGAGTTGACCAGCGTCACATTGCTGGCGAGTTCGACGCTCTCCCAGTCGGCTTCCAGCTTGTTGGCGTCAAGATAGGCCTTGAAAGCGGCCAGCAGCGCCTGACGATCGACCTGCGCCTCGTCGTCCGGCCCGGTGAGGTCGGTGGCGAAAGGGGCGATCTTGAAGGAGCGGTAGCCCTTTTTTGCGAGCGGAACTTCATCGAACAGGCGGAACCGGCAGATGCCAGTCAGTGAGACGATATAACGGCCGTCCTCCATCTCGGCGAACGAGGTGATCCGGCCGACGCAGCCGACCTGGCAGAGCGCCTGCACATGCGCCTGGCCCGCTTCCTCGCGAATTTCGCCAAACGACGGCTGGATCATGCCGATCAGGCGGTTTCCGGCCAGCGCATCGTCGAACATCGACAGGTAGCGCGGCTCGAAGATGTTGAGCGGCAATTGTGACCCCGGAAGCAGCAGCACGCCCGTCAGCGGGAATACCGGAAGCGTCTCCGGCAGGTCCTGAGGCCTCAGATAACGTGCATTACCAACTTGCATGTCTCAATTACCCCGTCGCTGTAGGCGTTGTTGGCAGCCGCTGTGGCGCCGTGCCGCTTATCGACAAGAAATGGGGCACCAACGGCAAATCTCAAGGGAGATTGTCACAAAGGCGCCTCGTAAAAGGGTATCACGAAAACAGGATGGAAGACAGTTTGCGGCGGGCCGACAGCGTTGCCGGGTCCATCGGTCCCCAGACGTCGAAGAATTGCAGCAACTCGCGCCGCGCACCGTCATCTGCGAACGCCCGGTCGCGCTTCATCACTTTGAGCAGGTGATCGGCGGCAGCCTCGCGGTCGCCCTCGACATTGCGGATCTTGGCGAGCTTGATGCGCGCGCCGTGATCATCGGGATCGGCAGCGAGGATTTCCTCAAGCGCATTCGGGTCGCCGAGCTTGCGGGCTTCCTCGATCTGGTCGAGCTTTTTGACAACGGCGGCGATACCGGCATCCTTGGCAAGTTCTTCGGAGAGATCGGCCAGCACCTCGCGCGCCTGCTCCAGTTCACCGGCGGTGATCAGGCAATTGGCTAGCCCTGCCAAGGCGGCAGCATTCTCCGGGTCCGCCTGCAGTACCGCGCCGAAAAGGCCGGCGGCGTTCTCGATGTCGCCCTGCTCGACCAGGGCTTTCGCGTCTGCGAGCGCCGCATCGATCCCGGCCTGCTGGTCATCGACCATCGGACCGGCGACCTTGTCGATGAACTCGCGGATCTGGCTTTCAGGCACGGCACCCATGAAACCATCGACCGGCTTTCCGCCGACGAAGGCGATGACGGCCGGAATGGACTGGATGCCGAGCTGGCCGGCGATCGAGGGATGGTCGTCGATATTCATCTTGACCAGCCTGACCCGGCCCTGCGCCTCGGTCACGACCTTTTCGATCACCGGGGTCAGCTGCTTGCACGGGCCGCACCAGGGCGCCCAGAAGTCGACCAGAACCGGCTGCTGGCGGGAGGCTTCCAGCACGTCGCGCGTGAAGTTGGCGGTGGTGGTTTCCTTGATGAGGTCGGCCGCCGCTGCAGCGGGTGTTGCTGCCGGGGCCTGGGCCGGGGCGCCGCCATAGCTGGCCGTCGCCGTCATCTGGTTGCCGTAGGATGCTGCATAGGGATTGTCGTTGCCGCTCATCATGTCTCCTCGCGGACATCCTCGTCCGTCTGACTGTCTTCCCGTCAGAGATCGTATGTCAGGACGTCACTTTCAAGACAAGGGCTTCGTGTCCCGTCGCCTCGATAAAGCGCAGCAGGTCCTTCGACGCGATCGATGTCGTCGCATCGTTGGACAGCGGATGGCAGTTGATGATCTCGTCCTTCATCAGGTCTTCGTCGACGATGATCTTCACGTTCTGTTGGGTATCATTGATCACGCCGAAGGCGGTGACGGCGCCGGGGATGACGCCGAGATATTCCATCAGCTTTTCCGGCCGGCCGAAGGAGACCTTGCTGGCGCCGCCGATGAGCGTGTGCACCGTCTTCAGGTCCACCGTCGCGTTTTCCTCGACGGTGAGCAGGAAGTAGTTGTCCTTCTTGTCCTTCACGAACAGGTTCTTGGTGTGTCCTCCGGCAATGGCGTCCCGCAGCGCCACCGATTCGGCGACGGTGAAAACCGGCTCGTGCCGCATCGTCGTGTGCGCGATGCCGAGGCTGTCGAGAAACAGGAATAATTCATCCTGCGTTTTCGGCTGTATTTCACTCATCACGGCATCCTTCTGGCTTTAAAATGACGGTCTTGCTTACGTCGAAGGGCAGAAAATCGCAATCTTCCACAGAATACGGGCTGCAAAACGCCTTGTTTTCAGAGGCTTGCGACATTTCCATGAAAAATTATTGGATCGACCGTCATTTCCCTGTTGCATTTAAAAATCGTCTGGGCCATATAGCCGTCGTCGCAGCAAACAACAAACGCAGCGGCGCCACGGTCCACCGACTACCCCCGGACCTTGGGCAATGAGCGGGTGTAGCTCAGGGGTAGAGCACAACCTTGCCAAGGTTGGGGTCGAGCGTTCGAATCGCTTCACCCGCTCCATTTTTCTCTACTGAGATGCAGAAGTTTGAAAGTCGCTCCGGCGGCCTTGCTTCGAGCGTTTTATCCTTATCCCCTCCCCACATACGGCATCTGCGTCGCCATCACCGTCATCGTCAGCACGTTGGCGTCAAGCGGCAGTCCGGCCATGTAGATGACAGCGTCTGCCACCAGGTTTGCCGGGATGGTCGGTTCGGGGGCGATTTCGCCGTTGGCTTGCAGCACGCCGCCGCTCATCCTTGCCGTCATTTCCGTCGAGGCATTGCCGATATCGATCTGGCCGCAGGCAATGTCGAACACGCGGCCGTCGAGGGCGGTCGATTTGGTGAGGCCGGCGATGGCGTGTTTGGTGGCTGTGTAGGGTGCCGACATCGGGCGCGGCGTCGAGGCGGAGATCGAGCCGTTGTTGATGATCCGGCCGCCACGCGGCGTCTGTGCCTTCATCAGCTTCATCGCCTGCTGGGTACAGAGGAAAGTGCCCGTCAGGTTGGCGCTGACAATGGCGTTCCACTGCTCGAAGGTGATGTCTTCCATCGGGACCGCCGGCAGACCCATGCCGGCATTGTTGACCAGCAGGTCGAGACGGCCGAAATCATGGCGGATAGCCGAAAACAGGGTGGCAACCGCCTGCGGGTCGCCGACATCGGCGGCGAACGCCCGTGCTGTGCCGCCGGTCTCAGCGGACAGCTCCTTCGCCGCCACTTGCAGAACGTCAAAGCGCCGTCCGGAAATGACGGTGGTGAAGCCGTTTTTCAAAAGGGCCTTGGCGATTGCACGGCCGATGCCGGTACCGCCGCCGGTAACCAGTGCAATCTTCGATCCGCTTGCTGCAGTCATGCTCAAGTCCTCCTGTTGCCGCATCATTGATAGGGCATCAAATCCGGTTTTGCTGCAAAAGCCCAGCGGATTTGCTTTCGGACTTATGGGATCAGCCCATCGGCGACGACGAGGGAGCGGCTCGCGCCGCGCCGACGTTGGATGAGCGTACGAAGGTGATTCGTCCTATATCGTGCCGGTGCCGCCGTGAGGCGTTGTATCGGCGTGGACGAGGAAGGCAGGGCGCAGATCAGCTCCGGGTAAAGACGTAATCGGTTTCCTGCCTGAGCGTTTCGCCCGGCCGCAATACGGCTTGCGGGAAGTTGGCATGATTGACTGCGTCCGGCCAGATCTGGGTTTCCAGGCAGAAGCCGGCAAACGGGCCATAATGGCGGCCTTCGAGGCCGGGCACGGCAACGTTCATCTTGAAGCCGGTATAGAATTGCACGCCGGGCTCCGTGGTGCGCACTTCCAGCGAGATGCCGGAATTGATGCTGCGTACCAGGGCAACGGACTGTTTCGGGCCGCGCGCCTCTGCCAGGCAGAAATTGTGGTCGTAGCCGATCTTGTCGCCGTCCAGCTGGCGGCGCAGCGGGGTCATTTCGCGCAGATCGAAGGCGGTACCCCCGACGGCGCGGATATCGCCGGTCGGAACCTGCAGTTCGTTGGTCGGCAGATAGCTGTTGGCGGCGATCATCGCGTCATGGCCAAGCGCATCGGCGGTGCCGTCGAGATTGAAATAGCTGTGCTGGCAGACGTTGCAGATCGTTGCGCGGTCGGTGGTGCTTTCATACAGAACATTGAGGACGCCGCCATCGCTGACCGTATAGGTGCAGGTGATGGTGCAATTGCCGGGATAGCCGGCGCGGCCATCGGGATCGACGATCTGCAGCACCACGCGGTTTTCCGCCGTCTCGATCACCTTCCACAGGCGTTTGGCAATGCCGTCGATGCCGCCATGCAGGTGGGTTACGCCTTTTTCGTTGCATTCGAGCTGATAGGACACGCCGTCGATGGCAAAACGCCCGCCGCCGATGCGGTTGGCGTTGCGGCCGGGCGTTGCGCCGAAATAGGGGGAGTGGGCGAGATAATCGGAAAAATTCTCGAAACCGAGCACCAGGGGCGCTGCATGGCCATCAAGGCGCAGGTCCTGAATGACAGAGCCCCAGGTGAGGATATGTGCGGTCAATCCACCGCCCTTGATGACAAGGCGATGCACGGGTTCGCCGGACGGCATATGGCCGAACACTTCAGTCTCTGTCTGCACGGTTACTCTTCCTCCACTTTTCCCGGGCGGCAAACTGCGTCATTTCGCTGATGGCGGCAACCGAAAAGTCATACAATTTGCGGTCGACTGCCGCAGTCGGCGTTTCGGGCCTTCCGAGCGGAGACAGAACAGATTCGTCTCAAAACGTCTTCTGATAGATGATGAAAGGCGTCTTGTCGGCGATCCGGTCGTAAAGCTTGCGGGCATTGGCGTTGAAGTCCTGGGTCATCCAGTAGACTTCCTCGGCCTTTTCCGTGTTGGCCCGGGCATAGACAGCTTCGATCAGCGCCCGGCCAATTCCCTGTCCGCGCACATTCGGGTCGGCAAACAGGTCCTGCAGATAGCAGATGGAATTTTGGTGCCAGCAGGATCGGTGAAAGAGAAAATGGGCAAGGCCGACCGGCTTGCCTTCCAGCACCGCGAGAAATCCTGCATATTCATGGGCCGAGCCGCTCAAGAGCCGCGAAAAGGTCAGCGCGTAGATATCTTCCGGCAGGGTGGTTTCGTAGAACGCCAGATAGGCCTTCCACAGGCGGCGCCAGTCTTGTTCATCTCCCGCTTCGATGGGACGGATGGTAAGGTTTGCGGTCAGCGTCTGTCCTTCCCGATATCGGCGAGATCATAGGATGTCGTCTGATAGATATCGTTGATCCAGTTGCCGAACAACAGGTGTGCATGGCTGCGCCAACGGTTCTGCGGCGTCAGCGTCGGATCATTGTGGGGAAAGTGGTTGTGCGGCATCTTGATCGGCACACCGGCATCGACATCGCGGAAATATTCGTCCGACAGCGAGGTCGAATCATATTCGACATGATTGAACACGTAGAGCCGGTTGCCGACCTTCTCATGGACGAAGCAGACGCCCATTTCCTCGGATTCCATCAGGATTTCCAGCGCTGGCTTTTTCTCGATATCGGCGCGGCGCACCTCTGTCCAGCGCGACACCGGGATCTGGAAATCATCGGAAAAGCCGCTGAGATAGGGCGAGGACGGGTTGAGATTGTGGTGGCGGTAGACGCCGAAGGCCTTTTCCTTCAGCGTGTATTTCGGCACGCCATGGAAATGGTAGATCGCCGCCATTGCGCCCCAGCAGATGTTTAGCGTCGAATGGACATTGGTATGGGTCCAGTCGAGGATCTCACGCATCTCGTTCCAGTAGGTGACGTCCTCGTAATCCAGCGTCTCGACAGGGGCGCCGGTGATGATCAGGCCGTCGAACCTGCGGTGCTTGACCTCTTCCCAGGTCTCGTAGAAGGCCAGCAGATGCTCTTCCGGCGTGTTCTTGGCCTTATGGCCGCCCAGCCGGATGAGTGAGAATTCGACCTGCAGCGGCGAGGCGCCGACGAGGCGCGCCATCTGCACTTCGGTCTTGATCTTGTTCGGCATCAGATTGAGCAGGCCGATCTGAAGCGGCCGGATGTCCTGCCGGATCGCCGCAGTTTCGGTCATTACCCGCACCCCCTCTTTGACGAGAGTCTCATAGGCAGGCAGCGTATCGGGAATCTTGATGGGCATGGGGCAATACTCGGCTCTACGAATACGCCGGCACAAAAAACCGGCAACGACAGAATCGCTACCGGGCCCGCTTGCTTGCGCACGCACGGCCCTTTAGCAACTTATTTAACGTGGCTGCAAGCCGGCCGGCCAAATCACCACGAGTGCTTAGATAGCGCCTGTTGGCGCGCGAATCAATATGCGGCGCCCATGTCCGTGAAGCGGGCGCCGCAGCAATGATTGCCGCAGGCTTGCTCAGGCGGCGGCAGCGTTGCGCTCGAGTTCGAGTGCCAATTGCTCGTAGAGGTCGCGGCAGCCCTTTTCGCGGTCGGCGACCTTGTCGAGGCCGTCGAGGAAGGCGCCCTGTTCGGTGTAGAACAGCCGGGTCTTTGTGCCTTCGGCCTTCAGCTCCACCGTGGCGAGCGACGATGAAATCCGCTTATCGCCGATCAGCATTGAATAGGCGAAGATCATCCGGTTGTCCGGGACGATGTCGTGATAGATGGTTTCGTTATAGATCATCATCGTGCCGTCCGGGCTGAAACGGCCGGTCTCGCGGCCGCCGACGCGGAAGTCGAACGTGTATTCGGCAATCGGCCAGTTGTCGGCCTTGACGAACCAGCGGTTGCGGGCGGCCGGGTCGGAAAAGGCCTTGAAGACCCGGGCTGGCGAGGCGTCGTAGACGCGCTCGATGACGAAAGTGGCATGGGTTACGCTGCGGTCGGTCATTTTTCACTCCCTTGAGATGGTTCGGTTTGAATGGTGTCGGGCTCTTCCGGATTGCCGGCGAGATAGTCGCCCAGCGCATCGAATCGGCGGCCCCACAGGGCGCGGCGGTCGGAGATCCATTGTTCGGCAAGGCTCAAGACCTGCCGGTCGATGGTGCAGGTGCGCACCCGCCCGACCTTCTGCGATTGGACGAGGCCGCTCAGTTCCAGCACCTGCAGGTGCTGCATGACGGAGGGCAGGGACATGGTCAGCGGGCCGGCCAGTTCGCTGACGGAGGCCGGTCCGTGGCAGAGCCTGTCCACCATCATCCGCCGGGCCGGATCGGCGAGCGCCTGGAACATCAGATCGAGTTGGTTTGATTGGTTAAGCATATGCCTAACTATCATGGTGCGGCGATGGGCGCAAGGGATAGTTAAGTGAATTGCTAAGTGTTGTGTTCACGCCGATGTGTTCGAAAACCTGAAACTCGCCCGCTCCGGTACCCGTACCCTGAGGACTTCAGGAGGAAACGCGATGCCCAGCCTTGCCTATCAGATCAGCCCGGCCGATTTCCGCCAGCGGCGCCTGTTGCAGGCAACCATCGCTATTCTCGCCATGCTGCCGGTGTTTGCCGGGCTGTGCGGCGTGGTGACGGGACCCGGCTTTCTCGGCGAGAAGACACCGTCTGTCGATCTCAGCAGCCATATGCGGTTCCTGTCGGGGCTTTTCCTCGCCTTCGGGATCGGCTGGTACAGCTGCATTCCGGCGATCGAGAAGAAGACAGAACGCATCCGGCTGCTGGCGATCCTGACGTTTGGCGGCGGGCTGGCGCGGCTGTATTCGCTGGTTATCGATGGCCTGCCGTCCGCCGGGCACCTGCTCGGGCTTGGCATGGAGCTGGTCGTCGTGCCGTGTCTGGTGGTCTGGCATGGACGGGTGGCGGCGTTGAGCCAGGCGCGGGTTTGAAGGTTTGCCCGGTGGGCAAATGATGTCGCGTGGCGGGCGGCCTGCCGTATGGCTGGTAGTCTGCAAGCGACGGGTGGGGTGGTCCTAGGCGTGGCTGGGAGGATTGCCTCACCCTTTTTTCCCGGAATGCGGACAGAGCGTGTGACGCCGCTGTTGCGTGAGCGGCTTCCCCCCCGGAACGGCTCTCGATACCGAATTGCTTCCCCACTTTCGTCCTCCCCGAGCTTATTCTCCAGCTGCCGTGTCTCAGCGCGGCAAGGGAACCCTTGCCCTGGCTTGTCTTTTGGCACGAAGAACTTCGGCCCCCTCATCCGGCCCTGCGGGCCACCTTCTCCCCGATGGGGAGAAGAGGGAGATCGCGGCCGCTTCAACACCTCAAGCCAC
>UCKS01000078.1 GCA_900473045.1 Hyphomicrobiales bacterium | reverse complement strand
CCCGCCGCGACCTGCAGGCAGAGGCGAAGGCCGTCGGCAAACCCTGGGCGGCGGCAAAAGCCTTCGAACATTCGGCGCCGCTGTCGCAGATCGTTCCGGCAGCGGTTATCGGACATCCGACAGACGGCAATATCTGGCTGAAGATCAACGGCGAGACCAAGCAACAGGGCGATCTCAACCAGATGATCTGGAAAGTCCCGGAAATCATCGCCGAACTGTCAAAACTGTTTACGCTCGCCGCCGGCGACATCATCATGACCGGCACGCCTTCGGGCGTCGGCCCGGTATCGCGCGGCGACGCGGTATCGTGCGGCATCGATGGCGTCGCAACGCTGACCGTCACGGTCGCTTGAGGGAGGAACCATGCCGCTCTACGCTCTTGGTTCCACCCGGCCGGCCGTGCCGCCGGAAGACCGCTTTTGGGTCGCGCCCGACGCGCATGTCATCGGCCAGGTTGAACTGGGTGACCATGTCGGCATCTGGTTCGGCGCAGTGCTGCGCGGTGACAACGAGCCGATCCGTATCGGCGCCCGTACCAATATCCAGGAGGGCGTGGTCATCCATGTCGATCCGGGCCTGCCTGTAACAATCGGGCAAGGCTGCACCATCGGCCATCGCGCCATCGTGCACGGATGCACGATCGGCGACAATTCGCTGATCGGCATGGGGGCGACGGTACTGAATGGGGCCGTGATCGGCAATAACTGCCTGGTGGGTGCCAATGCTTTGGTGACAGAAGGCAAGGTCTTTCCGGACAACTCGCTGATCGTCGGGGCACCGGCAAAGGCCATCCGGTTACTGGATGAGGCGGCGGTCGCCGGATTGAAGAAATCGGCAGACAGCTACGTCAGCAAATGGCAACTGTTTGCTACCAGCCTTGCCGTTATCGGATAGGCGGCGCCGGAACTGAAGCATCCGGAACCGGGCGTCCTCGTCATATGTTTGACGGGAAATGGATCATGCACCCGCGCCGGCTATTCAGCCGTACAATTCTGGCAGTGGCCACGAATCTCAATCGTGGTCTTCTCCGTCTTGAAATGCTGATTGCCGGCCAGCACCGACAGGCGCTCTTCCATCGCCTCGTCGTGCATCTCGGTCACCTGGCCGCAGTCCTCGCAGATGGCAAAGGCCGTGACGCCGTGATCATGGTGATGGTGATGATCCGGATGGGCGCAGGCGACGAAGGAGTTCATGCTTTCAAGCCGGTGGATGAGGCCGAATTCCAACAGCTTGTCGAGCGCCCGGTAGACCTGCAGCGGCGCACGAAACCCATGATCGCGCAGCTTGTCGAGGATCGTATAAGCGCTGAGCGGGCCATCCGCATGATGGAGCGTGTCGAGGACCAGCGCCTGGTTCTTGGTGAGTGGTTGCGCCGCCATCAGTGATGTCCTCCATGCGTCGAGTGTATCGCCGTCTCCGCCTGCTTGTTGCGGCCGAACGGCAGCAGACTGAGCACGAAAAGCGCCATTGCCGCAACCACGATCGACGGGCCGGACGGCGTATCGAAATGCAGCGAGCCGAACAGCCCGCCGGTGACAGCCAGCGCGCCGAGCACCGAGGCGAGCACCGCCATGATCTCGGGCGACGTGGCAAAGCGCCGGGCGGTGGCAGCCGGAATGATCAGCAGCGAGGTGATCAAAAGGATGCCGACGATCTTCATGGCAATCGCAATGACCAGCGCCATCAGCAGCATGAAATAGAGCCGCGCCCGCTCCGGCTGCAGGCCTTCGGCCTCCGCCAGTTCCGGATTGACGGTCGAAGCCAGCAGCGGCCGCCAGAGATAGACGATCGCAGCCAGCACCAGTATCCCGCCGCCCCAGACCAGATCGACATCGGCTTCGGAGACAGCGAGAATATCGCCGAACAGGAAGCCGACCAGATCGATCCGCACCCAGGTCATGAAGGCGACGATGACGAGACCGATCGATAGCGACGAATGCGAGAGAATACCAAGCAGCGCATCGGTGGACAGCGCACCGCGCTTCTGCAGCAGCAACAACAGCAGCGACACGGCAGCCGCGACGATGAAGACGCTGAGCATCAGGTTGAGGTCGAGCAGCAGCGACAGTGCCACCCCGAGAAGTGCTGAATGCGCCATCGTATCGCCGAAATAGGCCATGCGCCGCCAAATGACGAAACAGCCGAGCGGGCCGACGGTGATGGCAAGGCCGATACCGGCAATGAGAGCGCGGGTGAAGAAATCGTCAAACACGGCCGCTCTCCTTGGTGTCGTAGCCCTGCAGGCGGCTCTTGTAACCACAGCCGCAATCCGGCCCATGCACATGATCATCGGTGGCGTGATCGTCATGCGCATGGTCGCCATGATGGTGGCCGTCTCCGGGATGGCAATGTTCGGTAATGCTGCCATCGGTATGCAGCACGCGCCCATCCGGCAGATGGGTATGATCGTGATCATGGCTATAGACCGCCAGCGACTTGGCGGCGCGGCTGCCGAACAGCTTGAGATATTCCGGGCTCTGACTGACCATCTGCGGTGTGCCGCGGCAGCAGACATGGCCATTGAGGCAGATCACCGTATCGGTCTCGGCCATCACCACATGCAGATCATGGGAGATCAAAAGGATACCGCAGCCGGTCCTGTTGCGGATGGTCTTGATCAGGTCGTAAAGCGCAATCTCGCCGGAAAAATCGACACCCTGCACTGGTTCGTCGAGCACCAGAAGATCGGGCTTGCGGGCAATGGCACGGGCAAGCAACGCGCGCTGGAATTCGCCGCCAGACAGGTGCTGTACCTCGGCGCGGGCGAGATGCGCGATACCGGTCGAATGCATCGCCTCCTCGACCTCGCGGCCCTTCAGCGGCCCTGTCAGCGTCATCAGCCGCTCGACGGTCAATGGTAGTGTCCAGTCGATCGAAAGCTTCTGCGGCACATAACCGACCTTCAGGCCCGGCAGTTTCTCGACCCAGCCCTCGTCCGGCTTCAGCACGCCGATCGCGGCTTTCGCCGTCGTCGACTTGCCGGAGCCGTTGGGGCCGATCAGCGTGACGATCTCGCCCCGGCTGATCGAAAACTCGACACCACGCACCAGCCAGCGGCCATTGCGGCGGATGCCGGCATTGTTGAGCGAGACGAGCGGGGCCTGATCGGACTTGTGGAAATTCAGCATCAAAAAAATCCGGATGGGGTGTTGCCAGCCGCTATGCCACACGTTATAGCATAACGCAATTGATGTAATAACATTACATTGATTTACAAGACAGGAGTACCCGCATGAGCTTGAAAAATTCCCTTCTTTTGACGTCGGCGCTGCTTTTCGCCCCCTCCATGCTTCTGGCAGGCGCGGCCCAGGCCGAAGTTCCCAATGTCGTCGTCTCGATCAAGCCGATCCACTCCCTGGTCGCCTCGATCATGCAGGGCGTCGGCAAACCGGGGCTGATCGTCGAAGGAGCCGCCTCCCCGCACACCTACAGCATGAAGCCCTCCAACGCTTCAGCGTTGGAAAAGGCCAATGTGGTCTTCTGGGTCGGCCATGGGCTGGAAGCCTTTCTGAAAAAGCCGCTGGAATCGCTCGGCAGTGGTGCCAAGATCGTTGAACTGGGCGATGCGCCCGGCCTTGAAAAGCTGAAATTCCGCGAAGGCGGCGCCTTTGAAGGTCATGATCACGGCGACGAGCACGAAGCAGGCACCGAGGGTCATGCCCATGCGGAGGCCGGTCACCATCACCACGAGGATGAATTCGATCTGCATCTCTGGCTTGATCCAATCAATGCCAAGGCGATGGCAGCCGAGATCGAAAAGACGCTGGCCACCGCAGATCCGGCCAATGCCGCAACCTACAAGACCAATCTTGATGCGCTGAACACGCGGCTCGATGCACTCGACACGTCACTCACAGAGACTGTTGCGCCGATCAAGGACAAGCCGTTCATCGTCTTTCACGATGCCTACCAGTATTTCGAGCATCGCTATCACGTGAAGGTGGCGGGATCGATCACGGTCAGCCCGGAAACCCTGCCCGGTGCCGCACGGCTGAAGCAGATCCATGAAAAGATCGTCGAGCTCGGCGCAACCTGCGTTTTTGCCGAACCGCAGTTCGAACCCAAACTCGTCAATGTCGTGCTGGAAGGCACGTCGGCAAAATCCGGAACACTGGATCCGGAAGCAGCGACGCTTGAGGCCGGTCCAGACCTCTATTTCCAGCTGATGGACAGCATCGGCACATCGCTGAAGACCTGCCTTTCCAACGCTACCTAACAAGGTCCTCCCAAGACCGTGAAAAAGGCGGGCCAGCATAGGTCCGCCTTTTTCAGATCAGTAAACGTAATAATATAACATTAAAGGATATAAACGATGTCCGATAAACTTCCGGTCACCGTCCTCTCCGGCTTCCTTGGCGCTGGAAAGACCACGGTGCTCAATCACATTCTCAACAATCGCGACGGCCTGCGGGTTGCCGTCATCGTCAACGATATGAGCGAAGTCAATATCGACGCGGCACTGGTGCGCGAGGGCGGCGCCAACCTGTCGCGGACCGAGGAGCAGCTGGTCGAGATGACCAATGGCTGTATCTGTTGCACCCTGCGCGACGATCTGCTCAACGAAGTGCGCAAGCTCGCCGAACAGGACCGGTTCGACTATCTGCTGATCGAATCGACCGGGATCGCCGAGCCCCTGCCCGTTGCCACCACCTTCGAATTCCGCGACGAGGCGGGCAACAGCCTTGCCGATGTCGCGCGGCTCGATACGATGGTGACCGTGGTCGATGCGGTCAGCCTGCTGGGCGATTATTCCTCCGCCGACTTCCTGGCCGACCGCGGCGACACTGCCGGAGACAATGACGACCGCACGCTCGTCGATCTGCTGGTCGAGCAGATCGAATTCGCCGATGTGGTCATTCTCAACAAGANNCCGGCCTGTTCAACATGCAGAAAGCCGAGCAGCATCCGCTCTGGTACAAGGAATTGCACGGCTTCAAGGATCACATCCCGGAAACCGAGGAATACGGCATCCGCTCCTTTGTCTACCGGGCGAAGAAGCCTTTCGATCCGGCTCGCTTTCACGATTTCGTCCACCGGCCATGGCCGGGCGTCGTGCGGGCCAAGGGTTTCTTCTGGCTGGCGACACGGCCGCATCACGCTGGCGAACTCAGCCAGGCCGGCCCTATGGTGCGCACTTCGAAAATGGGATTGTGGTGGTCGGCAGTTCCCAAAACCCAATGGCCGGATGACCCGGGCTTCCTTGCGATGATGAAGCCTTATCTCGATCCTATCTGGGGCGACCGCCGCCAGGAAATCGTCTTCATCGGCGCCGATCCGATGGACCAGGCAACATTGGAAGCGGAACTCGACGAGTGTCTGGTCGATGCCAAGGCCTTCACACCCGACAGCTGGCGGGCCTTGCCGGATCCGTTCACGGAGTGGTCTGCGAGGGCAAGCTAGTCCGCTGGTTTGGCAATCTCGTATGGAAAGGGCGGCTCAACGCCGCCCTTGTCATATTCGAGCTGGTCAGCGCGCCGTATTGACGATGACGCCGGTGGCGATGCTGATTAGCAGGAAGTCGTTACCGGCGCGAACCCACTGCTGGCCACGCTGCGGTGCACGCAGCTTGTAGCGCCGGTAGTCGTTGACGGCAGCGATACGGCGGCGCTCCGAAGGCGACAGGCGGTTGCCCCGTGCCCAGCGCTTGTTCACGATGACACGCTTTTCGACAATTTTGTTGTTACCGTGCCGGTAGACACGCTTCTCGACATGGCGCTCTTTCATCTGAGCGACTTCGAAGGGCTTGGCCGGCTGGGCAAATGCCATCGGCGCCGTCAGGAAGGAGCTTGCGACCAGCGCAATCAGGAGACGTTTCATCGGGGTGTCCTTTCGTTTTTGACACCCCGAACCTACGACCGCAAAGATGAACGGAAACTGAAACAGCAGATTACAAAATTGTAATGATATCAGTTAATTATAAGGATTAACTGATACGCCGAACAAACTTGCAACCATGGATTACAGACCTTCATAGGTAAACCGGTCAAAATCTGCAGCCAGCGCCCGGCCGGACGTATCAAAGGCAAAGACCCCGGCAAATGCCCCGGTAAACGACCCATGCTCGCCACGTCCACCCTCGTCGGAAACGACGCCTGCATCCAGCAAAGGCCCCAGTTTACGCCATGTGCGATGACCATCCGGATGCCAGAAGAACTGCAGGTCATTGTCGCGGATCTCCATGGCCAGATGCACGCGGCCAAACGGCACTGCAACGCCGCTTTCGACCGGAAACGTCATGCGGCTATGGGGAAAATCGCCATTGCAGGAAAAGATCGTCACCACCCGGCCGAGTTGTTCATGCAGTGTCACGGCGATCGCATGAAATTTGTAGCGATTGTAATAGTGGGTCAGCCCCGACGCCTGCTGATAGGTGTCCGGCTCGAACTCGACGACCGTTTCGGCGCGAAACGAATGATGTTCCTGGCGCCGCGCCACCAGCGCCTGCTCGAACCAGCTGCCGATGCTCTCGCGGCCGAACAGCCGCAGATGGCCCGGCCTGTCCGCCAGCGAGAAAATCCGCTCCGGCACCGGCGTACGCAGCCACTGGAAATCCATCGGCAACTGCGGGCCGTCGAACTCGGTTTCGGAGCGCAGGGGCTTCTCGATGAGGACGGCCTCGCCCGGCGCAGGAACGTCGACGGCGGGCACGACGCCGCCCTGCGCCAAATAGAGCCAGCCGTCATAACCCCAGACGCATTTCTGCAAGCCAGTCTCGCGGCCAAGCGTACAACGCCGGTGCGGCGAAAGCGGCCGTCCGGTCAGGTGGGTGTGGTAGGACTGGCCGTCCGGTGTCTCGACATACTGCCCGTGCCCTGCCCTTTGCAGCACGGCGCCCGGATGATCCTTCGAGGTGATCAGATGCGTCTGCGGGTGCATCTCGTAAGGACCTTCGATCGTGCGGGAGCGCGCCATTGTCACCACGTGATCGTAGCCGGTGCCGCCCTCGGCGGTCGTCAGATAATACCAGCCGTTGCGCTTGAAGAGGTGCGGACCTTCCACCAGCCCCTGCGCGCTGCCGGCAAAGATGTTGCGGATCGGGCCTGTCAGCTCTTTCGCAGCTGGATCCCATTCCTGCAGCAGGATGCCGTCGAAGGCCGGGGATTTCGGCGCGCCGCCAAAACTCTCGGTCCGGTGGTTCCACTGCATGTTGAGAAACCATTTGCGGCCGTCATCGTCATGAAACAGCGACGGATCGAAGCCGGACGAATTGACATAGACCGGCTCCGACCATTCCCCTTCGATCGTCGGCGACGTGACGATGTAATTGTGGGCGTCCTTGAAGTTGCCGTCGAAGCGTTTGACATCGGTATAGACCAGATAAAACAACCCATCCGTATGCGACAGGCACGGCGCCCAGACGCCGCAGCTGTCGGGATTACCGCGCATGTCGAGCTGGCTCGCTCGCTCCAGCGGCCGGCGCACCAATGTCCAGTTCACCAGATCGCGCGAATTATGGATCTGCACGCCCGGATACCATTCGAAAGTTGACGTGGCGATGTAGTAGTCGTCACCGACACGGCAGATGGACGGATCGGGATTGAAGCCCGGAAGAATCGGATTGCGGATCATCGCGACCATGACGAACGTACCTCATTGATTGTCGGAACGACATACGGCCTCAAACCTGGCACGGTTTCAAGCCCTGTCGCGCGTTGAAAGCGACATTCTTCGCATTGTGTTCGACTCGCTGTTTCGTCGTCGCCTCAAGGAATACCCTCTCCAAGTTGCCGTTCCTGCGGCACAGGTTTCCCACAGTTCCTGCCTAAGCTTTAGGCAAAGGCGGAAAGTCTATATGCGACTTTGGTATGACGTTGCCGGACTATGCCGGAAAATCCGGGAGCGGACTTGAATCGAGGCTTGAAATCGGCACTGTGGCTATGCTTGGCAAAAAAAAACATCGACAATCAGCTTAGCGGGGGAGGAACGTCTATGGCCGCACTGCTCGGTATCAGCAGGCTCATCGACCGTGTCACGGAGATCATCGGCAAATCAGTCTCATGGCTGATCCTGGTGGCCGTACTGGTCAGCGCCGGCAATGCCATTATCCGAAAAATCTTCAACATGTCGTCGAACGCCTGGCTCGAGGCGCAGTGGTACCTGTTTGGCGCTGCCTTCATGCTGGCTGCCGCCTATACGCTCAGCCAGAACGAACATATCCGCATCGACGTCGTCTACGGCAAGTTTTCGCGCCGGACGCAACACTGGATCGACCTGTTCGGCCACGTCTTCTTCCTGATGCCGTTCGTTCTACTGATGACCTATTACCTCATTCCCTACGTGCTGATGTCGGTTCGCTCGCAGGAAGGCTCATCCAGCGCTGGTGGCCTGATCGTCTGGCCGGCCAAGGCCATCCTGCTGTTCGGCTTCGTGCTTCTGGCGCTGCAGGGTGTCTCTGAGATCATCAAGAAGGTGGCGATCATGACCGGCAATATGGACGATCCGACGCCCTATGTGCCCACTCACGCGCCGCTTGACAACGTCGCCGCTCCGGAGGCACGCCCATGATGGAATTCATCGCCGTCAATCTCGCGCCGATCATGTTCGTATCCCTGATCGTCTTCCTCCTGCTGGGTTATCCCGTCGCCTTCTCGCTCGCCGCCAATGGCCTGCTATTCTTCATCGTCGGCGTCGAACTCGCGCCCTTGTCCGGCGGCTCCATCAACCTCTCCTGGCCGCTGCTCAACGCCCTGCCCGACCGGTTCTGGGGGGTGATGTCGAACGACACTTTGCTCGCCATTCCCTTCTTTACCTTCATGGGCATCGTGCTTGAACGATCCGGCATGGCCGAAGACCTGCTCGACACGATCGGCCAGCTGTTTGGCCCGATCCGTGGCGGCCTGGCCTATGCGGTCATCTTCGTTGGCGCGCTGCTGGCAGCGACCACCGGCGTTGTTGCCGCCTCGGTCATCGCCATGGGCCTGATCTCGCTGCCGATCATGCTGCGCTACGGTTACGACCGGCGTGTCGCCTCCGGCGTCATCGCCGCGTCCGGCACGCTGGCACAGATCATCCCGCCGTCACTGGTACTGATCGTCCTTGCCGACCAGCTCGGCCGCTCCGTTGGCGATATGTATGCCGGTGCGCTGATCCCGGGTCTGGTTCTGACCGGACTCTACATGCTCTATATCCTGATCATGACCTTCGTCCGGCGCGATTCCATGCCGGCGTTGCCGCTCGAAGCCCGTACGCTGGGCTCCGGTGTGACATCATTGATCATCGCACTGGTTGTCGCGGCGGCCTTTGCCTATGCGGCGCATATCTATCTCTATCCGACGCATGGCGAAAACGCCGATATTCTCGGCGCTACCGTCGGCATCGGCTTCATCTACATCGTCGCGCTTCTGGACAAGGGTCTGAAGGTCAACGCGATGTCGAGGCTTGCCCAGCAGGTCATCATCGTGCTGATCCCACCGCTGGCGCTGATCTTCCTGGTGCTCGGCACGATCTTCCTCGGCATCGCGACGCCAACGGAAGGCGGTGCCATGGGTGCCGTTGGAGCATTGGTGATGGCAGCAGCCAAGGGACGGCTGAGCATGGACGTCATCCGCTCGGCGCTGGCAGCCACCACACGGCTGTCTGCCTTCGTGCTGTTCATCCTGATCGGTGCGCGGGTGTTTTCGCTGACCTTCTACGGCGTCAACGGTCATATCTGGGTCGAGCATCTGCTGGTCGCCATGCCCGGCGGCGAAACAGGCTTCCTGATCACGGTCAACCTGCTCGTGTTCTTCCTGGCCTTCTTCCTGGATTTCTTCGAGCTCGCCTTCATCATCGTCCCGCTGCTCGTTCCGGCAGCCAATGCTCTGGGTATCGATCTCATTTGGTTCGGGGTTCTTCTCGGCATCAACATGCAGACGAGCTTCATGCACCCGCCCTTCGGCTTTGCGCTGTTCTACCTGCGCTCGGTGGCGGCCAAGGTGCCCTATCTCGACAGGGTCACCGGCAAGGTGACGCAGCCGGTGACGACGGGACAGATCTACTGGGGTGCCGTGCCTTTCGTCGGCATCCAGATCATCATGGTGGGGCTCACCATCATGTTCCCGCAGATGGTCATGCACTACAAGGGCGATGCCGCCGTGGTCGATCCGGCAACGATCAACATTGTCGTTCCGGGCTTTGGAACCGGTGGCGGCGGCCTGACCCTGCCCGACAACGGCGGCGGGCTCGGTCTGCCGGGCGGTCTGCAACTGCCGGGCGGTAGTCCACTCGACGGCGGCAGCCAGAAGCCTGCGGATCAGAACGGTGGCGCGGGCCAGCAGAAGCCCGCCAACGATCTAAGCGCCCCACCTTCCTTCAATTGACAATCAAAGGGCCGGTTTCGAACCGGCCCTTTTCGTTACAGAGCCAGCAAAGAAAAACCCCGGAGCCATCAGCTCCGGGGTTTTTGTTTCTGCGATGTTCTCGCTGGCAGGGCTTACAGCTTGCCGCCGCGCTGCTGGATCATCATGAACGTGTCGTAGTTGTATTCGGCGATCTGCGCATTGAGGTAGTACTCGCCGCGGAAGGCCTTGATCGAGTCCCAGATCTTCTTGAACGTCGGATTGGTCGCTTCCATCTCGGCATAGACCTCGTTGGCCTTGTCGAAGCAGGCCGACAGGATTTCCGGGCTGAACGGGCTGAGCTTGGCGCCAGCGGCAACCAGGCGCTTGATCGCAGCCGGGTTCAGGTAGTCGTACTTCTGCAGCATGTTGGCATCGGTCGCCTGGCAGGCGGTGCGCAGCAGCGACTGGTAGTTTTTCGGCAGACCGTCGAAGGCCGCCTTGTTGAACATCGCGTGGACCGTTGGGCCACCTTCCCACCAGCCGGGATAGTAATAGTACGGCGCGACCTTGTAGAAGCCGAGCTTCTCGTCGTCATAAGGACCGACCCATTCGGCCGCATCGATCGTGCCCTTTTCCAGCGATGGATAGATGTCGCCGCCGGCGATCTGCTGCGGCACGACGCCGAGCTTCTCGACGACCTTGCCAGCGAAACCGCCGATGCGCATCTTCAGGCCCTGCAGGTCGGCGACGGTCTTGATTTCCTTGCGGAACCAGCCACCCATCTGCACGCCGGTATTGCCGCCCGGGTAACCGACGAGGCCCTGCGTTGCCAGGAACTCGTTGAACATCTCGATGCCACCGCCATGATAGTGCCAGGCATTCATGCCGCGTGCATTGAGCGCGAACGGCACGGCGGCCCCCAGTGCCCAGACCGGGTCCTTGCCCCAGTAGTAGTAGGAGACCGTATGGCAGGCTTCGACCGTGCCGGCAGCGGCAGCATCAGCGGCCTGAAGACCCGGAACGATTTCACCGGCGGCGAAAACTTGGATCTTGAAATTGCCGTCCGTAGCATCGGACAGGTATTTCGACAGCACTTCCGCGCCGCCATAGATCGTGTCGAGCGACTTCGGGAACGACGACGCCAGGCGCCAGTTGATCTTCGGATTGCTTTGGGCGATGGCAGGCGCTGCGAGCGTCGTGGCAGCGGCGGCACCGACGCCACCGAGAGCCGCGCGCTTGATGAATAGACGGCGATCCATGTTCTCTCCTCTGTTGTCGCGGACAGACGGCAAAACCGGACCTGTTCCTCCCCGCGGGCGCACACCGCACCGGCCGATTTCGGCCGGCTCAAACGGACATGCGCAATCTCAAATCCATTTCATGCGGACACACGATTTCAACGGAATCCGCATGCCTCCACCCGGCAGATTACACGCTCACCCCCTCATGTCCAGCCGTGCAGGAATGAGGCGATCTTCGACTTTTGTCTAACAGCAACGTTCAATATTTGCAGCGGCTTACGCAAGGTGGCCACAGTCCGGCCGCCAGCGCCAAGCCTATGAAGAGAAAGCGCCAAACTATTGAAACAGCTAATGTACCGGATTCGGACCTCCAGGCCGGTTTTGGCCCGCGAAACGCGGCCGTTTCGCCTTTGCAGACTTTCCGGCAATATTTTTCCAATGTGGCTGACACATTCACAGAATGGGTTCCTCGGCAGGCTGCTGCGCCCACCCTATGCTCCAGCCGAAATCAAATCTCGGGGAGTTCTTCATGAAACGTCTACTGCTCATCGGCGTCGCGCTCGCGGCCTTGACCGCTCCGGCCGCCGCCGCCGACAAGCTGCTCAATGCATCCTACGACATTTCCCGTGAATTGTTCGAACAGGTCAACGAAGCCTTCATCGCCGCCCATCCCGGCGTGACAGTCGACCAGTCGCATGGCGGCTCGTCCAAGCAGGCTCGCGCCATTCTCGAAGGTCTTGAGGCCGACGTCGTGACCTTCAACCAGGTGACCGACGTTGATGCGCTGGTGAAGGGTGGCTTCGTTTCGGATGACTGGAAGAGCGACTTTGCCAACAACGCATCGCCGTTCTACTCCTTCCCGTCCTTCCTGGTGCGCGAGGGCAATCCGAAGGGCATCNNGGCATCAAGGACTGGGGTGACCTGGTGCGCGACGACGTCAAGGTGATCTTCCCGAACCCGAAGACCTCGGGCAATGCCCGCTACACCTATCTCGCCGCCACGGCCTACGCGAAGGAAAAGTTCGCCAACGATCCCGCCAAGGTCGAGGAATTCGTCAAGAAGATCTTCGACAATGTTCCGGTGTTCGACACCGGCGGACGCGCCGCCACCACGACATTCGTCGAGCGGGAAACCGGCGACGTGCTGATCACGTTCGAAGCCGAAACCAAGGGCATTGCCAAGGAATTCGGCGAAGACAAGTTCGACATCGTCACGCCGTCGGTCAGCCTTCTCGCCGAATTCCCGGTCGCCATCGTCGACAAGGTGGTGGACAAGAACGGCACCCGCGAGCTGGCCAAATCCTATCTCGACTTCCTCTACACGCCGGAGGGCCAGAAAATCCTGACCGAGAACGGCAATCGCGTCAACGACGCCGCTGTCTCTGCCGAATTCAAGGACCAATTCCCCGACGTTCGCCTGCTGAAAGTCGAGGATGTCTTCGGTGGCTGGGGAAAGATCAAGGAAGAGCATTTCGCCGAAGGTGCGGCGCTGGATAAAATCTACGGTAATCGTTGATCCCAAACCAATAATGTGAAAAACGGAGGCCGCAGCGGACAATCATCCGCTGCGGCCTCCCCGTTGTTTTTGAACTCGATTTTCAAAGGGCATGTTTTGGCACGGCGCATTCTTCCAGGCTTGCCCCTGACGCTCGGCATCACGCTCGTCTATGTCGCCATTATCGTGGTGCTGCCGCTTGGCGCGCTGATATTCAAGGCGGCGAGCCTTGGGCCGGAAGATTATTGGCGCATCGTCTCGTCCGACCGCGCCATAGCCAGCTACAGGGTCACCATTCTGTGCGCGCTGGCGGCAACGCTGTTCAACCTCGTCTTCGGCATGGCCTTGGCCTGGGTGATCGTGCGCTACCGGTTTCCAGGACGGCGTTTCGTCGATGCCCTGGTGGACCTGCCCTTCGCCCTGCCGACCGCCGTTGCCGGCATCGCGCTAACGACGCTGTTTGCCTCGAACGGCTGGTTCGGTGCGCCGCTTGCCGCCATCGGCATCAAGGTTGCCTATACGCCGCTCGGCATCATCATCGCCATGGCCTTCACCAGCCTGCCCTTCATCGTCCGCACCGTGCAGCCGGTGCTGGAAGAGCTTGATCCGGCGCTGGAGGAAGCGGGCCAGACGCTAGGCGCCAGCGATCTTGAAATCTTCCTGCGGGTGATCCTGCCGCAGCTGGCGCCAGCGCTGCTGGCCGGATTGTCGCTGTCGTTCGCCCGCAGCCTCGGCGAATTCGGCGCCATCATCTTCATCGCCGGAAACCAGCCGTTCGACACGGAAATCACCGCCCTTCTCGCCTTCATCCGGCTGGAAGAATACGACTATCCGGCATCAGCCGCGATCGCTTCGGTGATGCTGATTGCCGCCTTCACGATGCTGGCCGTCACCAACCTCCTGCAGGCCCGCGCCCTGCGCTACACGGTAAAGGGTTGATCATGGCCAAAGCCCGGAGCAAGACCAGACGGCCGCCGCGGATCGGCGAGGCGCCCGCGTTCCGCAACACCATGATTGCCATCGTGCTGACTCTGGTCACATTGGTCATCATCGCGCCGCTGGCCGTCATCGGCTACGAAGCCTTTTCCAGGGGCGTCGCCTATTTCGGTAAGACCATCGCCAATTCCGACACCCGCCATGCCATCCTGATGACGGCGTTGACGGCGCTGATCGCCGTCCCGATCAACACCGCCTTCGGTGTGGCCGCCGCCTGGGCCATTACCAAATTCGACTTTCCCGGCCGCCGCCTGCTGCTGATCGTCATCGAGATCCCGTTCTCGGTATCGCCAATCGTCGCCGGTGTCGCCTATCTCTTTGTCTATGGCCTGCAGGGACTGTTCGGCGAGACGCTGCAATCGGCCGACGTCAAAATCCTCTTCGCGCTTCCCGGCATCGTGCTCGCCAGCATGTTCGTGACCGCCCCCTTCGTTGCCCGCGAGCTTATTCCATTGATGCAGGCGCAAGGGCGCGATCTGGAGGAGGCCGCCACCTCGCTCGGCGCCAGCGGCTGGCGGACATTCTTCTTCGTCACGCTGCCGAATATCAAATGGGCGC
>UCKS01000050.1 GCA_900473045.1 Hyphomicrobiales bacterium | reverse complement strand
ACGGACGCCTTGCCGTCGCCAAGCTCGATCTTCGAGGCAAACGTGCCCTGCGCCCAGCCAAGCAGCGCCGACAGCATCTGGCCGGTCTGGTTGCTGTCATCATCGATTGCCTGCTTGCCGACGATGATCAGGCCAGGCTGTTCTGCCTCAGCCACGCCCTTGATGATCTTGGCAACGGCGAGCGGCTCCACGGCATCGTCGGTCTCGACCAGGATCGCCCGGTCGGCGCCCATGGCAAGAGCGGTGCGCAATGTTTCCTCGGCTTTCGCCGGGCCAACCGAAACGACAACGACTTCCTCGACCTTGCCGGCCTCCTTCAGCCTCAAAGCTTCCTCGACCGAAATCTCGTCGAACGGGTTCATCGACATCTTCACATTGGCAAGCTCGACACCCGATCCATCCGGCTTCACCCGGATCTTCACGTTGTAATCCACGACACGCTTGACGGTGACCAGAACTTTCATGATGTCCTTCCTTACGAAACGTTTCCGAGAAAATGCGCTTTAACGCAGCGGCCTGATTGTCGGTTGGCGACATCGATACGCGTTTTTTCTCCAATTACAATCTTTGCCCGGTGCTCCTCCGCAAGATTGCCATGGGAAAAATACTAACGTTTACGTGCGCGTCAATGTTAAATTGGAAGAACGCAATGATCTTCTGCGAGGTTATGGCACCCTGACGCAAGGATGGCGCTCGTAACGCGCTGATTTCTCATCGGATATCGCAGCACGTTCGCGCCTGTCCGGCCAACGTCAGTTGGGCCGGCCCCAGGGTGTTGGCTTGTTGACCGTCTCTGCGGCAGCGGCAGGGGCTGCCGCCGTTGTCGCTTCAACATGCCGCACCGCGCGTGGTGTGACGATCGTGCGGTCGAACAACGGCACGTCGCGGCGTCGCAAAATGACTACCAGGATCAGTCCCGCAATGATGCCGCCGACATGCGCACCCCACGAGACGTCGCCTTCCGGGTCGATGAGCACCATGAAAAACTGCTGGCCGATCCAGAAGGCCAGCGGAATGAAGGCGGGCAGAGGCAGCGGAATGCGGAACAGCACCAGCACCCAGACACGCACCTTCGGATGCAGCAGGAAATAGGCGGCGATGACCCCGGAAATGGCGCCCGATGCGCCGATCAGCGGCGCCTGCGATTCCGTGTTGATCAGACCATGCGTCATAGCACCGGCGGCCGCGCAGAGAAGATAGAAGAGCAGGAAGCGGAAATGCCCCAGCGCATCTTCGACATTGTCGCCGAACACCCAGAGGAACAGCATGTTGCCGGCCAGATGCCAGAAGTCGCCATGCAGGAAGGAATAGGTGAGGTAGGTGGCATCATCGGGAACGAGCACCAGGTTCGGCGCCAGATGCGCGTAGTCGAACACGATGGCGGGAATGTAACCCAGCCCCATCGTCGCGGCATTGGTGAATTCTTCCGGGACCAGCAGCGGTCCGGTGACCAGCCAGACAAGAGTATTGATGACGATCAGGCTGATCGTGACATACTGGACCTTGATATGCTTGAGGGAATTCGCGTCGTGCAGCGGTATGAACATAGGAGCGTCAGTCCCTTGAAACGGTGATCCGTGTCATGCTTATCTGTTTTTTCCGGGAACCCAAAGTACATCCGACTTGCCCTTGCCGTTGGTCCAGCGGGCGGCAACGAACAGGAAATCCGACAGCCGGTTGACATAGGCTAGCGCCTCTCTGCTGACGATCTCGCCGTCCACCCGGGCAAGGTCCACCATCAGCCGCTCCGCCCGCCGCGCCACGGTGCGGGCAATGTGCAGTTTGGCGGCAGCGCCGCTGCCGCCGGGCAAGACGAAGGAGCGCAGCGGATCGAGGTCGGCGTTGAGCTGGTCGATTTCGGTCTCCAGTCGCGTCACCTGCGCGGCAATGATCCGCAGCGGCTCGTAGGCCAGCGCTTCGCCGGTATCGGGGGTCGAAAGATCGGCGCCGAGATCGAACAGGTCGTTCTGAATGCGCATCAGCATCGCGTCGAGTGTGGCGAGGTCCTGCGTATGCTGGCGTGCCAGCCCTATGAAGGAGTTGGTCTCGTCGATCGTGCCATAGGCATCGACGCGCAGGTCGCTTTTCAGGCGGCGTGGGCCGGTGGCAAGCCCCGTGGTGCCGTCATCGCCGGTCTTTGTGTAGATCTTGTTGAGCTTTACCATCGATCAGCGGCCGCCGCCGGTGATCCAGAGCGTCAGCATGATCAGAACGATCGCTACCGCCTGCAGGAACACGCGGGCCTGCATCAGTTTGTTGGATGTATTGCCGTCGCCGCCTTTTGCCATGTGCAACAGGCCGCGGACGAGAACGATGGCGACAAGGCCCATGACGAGCAGTGTCAAACCGGTGAGAAAACTATGCATGTGACTTAACCCTTGCCTTTCAGCTCAGCCGAGGCGGCCGATGAAACGATAGAACAGCCCGGCCGGCAGCAGCTTCTTCAAAAGCGCCCCCTGTTTGGCCGGCTGTGTCACGATGTAATGCGGCTTCGGCTTCTTCGCGGTCAATGCGCGTTTCAGCGCAGTATACACCGCATCGGGCTCGAGCTTGCCTCGTGCCGGACCACTCTCGCCCTTCAGCCGCCGCAACTGCCGTTCGTATTCCGCGGCATGCACCGAACCCTTGAGGTCGATGAAGCGTTCGATATTGATGAGCGCATTGGCGGTGAAGCGCGAGGTGATCGGCCCGGGCTCGATCAAGCTGACTTCGATGCCGCTGCCTTCAAGCTCCATGCGCATGGTGAGTGTCAGTCCTTCCAGGGCGAATTTCGACGCATTATACGCCCCCCGCCATTTATAGGGAACAATGCCGAGAATGGACGAGCACTGCACGATCCGTCCGTGACCCTGTGCCCGCATCGCCGGGATGACCCGCCGCGTCAGGTCATGCCACCCAATGACATTGGTCTCCATCTGCAGCCGCAGCGCCTCCACCGGCAGGTCCTCGACGGCACCCGCCTGGCCATAGGCGCCGTTGTTGAACAGCGCGTCCAGCCTGCCGCCGGTGCGGGCAAACACGTCGTCCACAAGTTTGGATATGGTGTCCGGTTTGGTATAATCCATCAGGAGGGCTTCGATGCCGTCGTTTTCGAGTGCAGTCAGATCCTCCGCCTGCCGGACCGTTGCAAACACCCGCCAGCCGTCCTTCAGGAGCGCGCGGGCGCACCAGGCACCGATGCCGGACGAGCAGCCGGTGACGATTATCGAGGGACGGTCGGTCATAATGGATTGTTTCCTGTAGAAATTGCCGTCCGGTTTCCCATATTCATGAACGGGTTACAATCCGGGGAGCATGATGAGACAATTGGAGAGAGAATGCCGGCCTTCATTCGCATAGCCTGGAAGGTCGTCTTCGATGCCGTCTGGCATTTCAGCGAAGACGACGGCTGGGCCATGGCAAGCCATGTGGCGCTCTCCACCCTCCTGGCGATCTTTCCGTTCCTGATCTTCGGAACGGCGCTCGGCAGCTTTCTCGGTGCCGACCAGTTTGCCACGACAGCAGTGCATTTCATCTTCGACACCTGGCCCGAATCGATCGCCAAGCCGATTTCCGATGAGGTGGTGCGGGTATTGACCATTCCGCGCGGCGGGCTGCTGACCGTATCGGTGCTGGCTGCCGCCTATTTTGCCTCCAATGGCGTCGAGGCGCTGCGTGTGTCGCTCAATCGCGCCTACCGGGTGGCCGAAAGCCGTCCCTGGTACAAGACCCGCGTCGCGAGCCTCGCCTTCGTCCTGGCGGGGGTGCTGGTCCTCGCCATCGTCAGCCTTCTTCTCGTCGCAGTGCCGCTCGCCATCCGCTATGCCGGTACCTATCTGCCCTGGTTCAACGGCCTGTTGTCGATGATTGACAGCTGGAGCCTTGCCGGCGTCTTCGTCATGCTGAGCACCGGCCTGATCGTCAGCCATCTTTGGCTGCCGGATGGACGCCGCAAGATCATGGATGTCCTGCCGGGCATTATCCTGACACTGATCGCCTGGTCGATCGGCGCCTATGTCTTTGCCTCCTACCTTTCGACCTTCGCCAATTACGTCTCGACCTATGCCGGCCTCGCCTCGATCATGATCGCGCTGGTCTTCCTCTATATCGTCGGCGTCATCTTCATCCTCGGTGCCGAGATCAACGCGGCGATCATGAAATACAAGGTCAAACGCATGGTGATCCGCCACATCATGGGACCGCGTGAGGACGAGATTAAGCTGGAGAGTGCCGCCGGGGAGGCGGAGGCTCCCAGGGGAAACGCCCTATAGGACCATCGCCCGGATATCGTCTGGTGTCTTGCCCGCTTCCCGGAAGGCGGCAATGCCGGTGTCGCGATTGCTCTTCGACAACTTGCGGCCATCGGGCCCAAGGATCAGGCGGTGGTGGTGATAGACCGGCTGGGGAAGGTCAAGCAGGCTTTGCAGCAGCCGATGCACCGATGTCGCATGGAAAAGATCGTTTCCGCGAACCACATGGCTGACATCCTGCAGCGCATCATCGACGGTGACGGCCAGATGATAGCTCGACGGTGCATCCGAGCGTGACAGCACGACATCGCCCCAGGCAAATGGGTCGGCCGCGATCACACCGGTTTGTCCATTCGGACCGGTACCGGTGTCCTGCCATGTCAACGGCTCCTTCAGTTCGGCCAACGCCTTGGCCATGTCCAGCCGCCAGGCATGCGGTTTGCCGCCGGCTAGCAAACGTTGTCTTGCGTCGGCCGACAGCTTCCGTTCCTCGCCGGGATAGAGCGGTGCTCCGTCCGGATCGCGCGGCCAGATTTTGCCCTTTGCCTCGAACGCGCCAACGGTGGTTTTGATTGCCCCCCGCGTCAAAAATGCCGGATAGACCAGATCTCGGTCAATCAGCTTGCCGAGTGCCTGGCGGTAGAGATCGAGATGCTCCGATTGGCGCCGCGCCGGTTTTTCCCAGTCGAGCCCCAGCCATGCGAGGTCCTCGACGATGCCGGCCTCGAATTCCGGCGTCGAACGGGTAATGTCGATATCCTCGATCCGCAGCAGGAAACGTCCGTGTCCGGCCTTCGCCATGTCCTGATTGAGGATGGCTGACAGTGCGTGGCCAAGATGAAGCTGGCCGTTCGGGCTTGGCGCAAACCGGAACACCGGTTGTTTTGACACAGTTTTGTTCATAGTTTCTTCTTGGCATGGAAGCGGGCTTCCGGCCATTGATTTTGCCCTTATATAGACCGGACGTCGATGTCGCAGCGGAGGGCTGGAGATGCGGATCATCCGCACGCACGAGGATATCAATGCCGGCCTCAGCGGCTTGGTCATGCTGGATGCGCGGCTGGAGCATGTCGTGTCGAAGGCAGGCCCGGTGCCGCTGCGCCGCACCGACCCCGGCTATCGCGGCATCGCCAACATCATCGTCTCGCAGATGGTCTCGAAAGCCAGTGCTGCGGCGATCTGGAACCGCATGGAGGCGGCACTCGGTACGATCGATGCCGTCAGCGTCACGACCATGTCCGACGACGATTGCCGGTTGCTCGGCCTGTCGCGCGCCAAGGCCGACACGCTGCGGCGGGTTGCCCGGGCGGTGCTTGCCGGTGAGCTCGATCTGGAGGCGATCTGTTCGATCGAGGGTAGTGCTGCGATCCGCGAAATGACCGCCATCAAGGGCGTCGGCCGCTGGACTGCGGAGGTCTATCTGCTGTTCTGCGCCGGTCATCCCGATGTGTTTCCGGTCGGTGATGTTGCTCTGCAAAATGCCGTCGGTCATGCGCTGATGCTGGAGATGCGCCCGTCGGTGCGCGAACTTGATTCGTTGACCGGCCTGTGGGCGCCGTGGCGCAGCGTCGCAGCGCGTCTGTTCTGGGCCTATTATGCCACCGAAATGCGCCGGGATGGCACGCCAGCCACTCCATAAGACAAAAAGCGAATCTTTTGTTTCCTTTTTGCTTTTGGCTTCACAATCCTGACGCAACGGGCCTAATATAGAAGGTGCAGGTGCCGAATCGAGCAGGAGTATACTGGCTTGACGATTGCAGTCTCACCACACGGCCTCCCAGCGCTCGTGCTGAACGCTGACTATAGGCCGCTGAGTTATTACCCCTTGTCGCTATGGTCCTGGCAGGACGCGATCAAGGCCGTTTTCCTTGACCGTGTGCATATCCTGGCCGAATACGATCATCAGGTTTCTTCCCCCAGTTTTTCCATGCGGCTGCCGAGCGTCGTCTGCCTGAAAAGCTACGTGCAGCCGTCCCGCCATCCGGCCTTCACCCGGTTTAACGTGTTTTTGCGTGACCGGTTCGAATGCCAGTATTGCGGCTCGCCGGATGACCTGACGTTCGACCATGTGATCCCACGCTGCAGTGGCGGCCAGACCACCTGGGAAAATGTCGTCGCCGCCTGCTCGCCCTGCAATCTGCGTAAGGGCGGCAAGCTGCCGCGCCAGGCCGGCATGTTCCCGCACCAGAAACCGTTCCACCCGACGGTGCAGGATCTCCACAACAACGGCCGCCTGTTCCCGCCCAATCACCTGCATGACAGCTGGATGGACTATCTCTACTGGGATGTCGAACTGCAGCCGTAACGGGTTCTGAGCATTTCTTCAGAGTAGATCGAGGCAGGTGGCCCAAGATCCTCCGTCGTTCCTGTGCCTGTCACAGGAAACCAGCCACGCGACGTCTGTCGCGTGAAATGAGTCTTATGCACCGCGGACGCGGTGCTGCTGGTTCCCCGCCACAAGGGCGAGGAAGACGGTTGAGGGAAGGCTTTCAAAAACTAACGGGGTCCGCTCGTCGGCTAAGATTACGCCTTGGCAGCACCGCGCAGCGCAATGGCCGCCAGGATCAGGCTGGCGATGACATTCCATCCGGCAAAGGAAAGACCGAGGACACGCAGGGACGCATCCGTGCAGGATGGGCCGTGCTTGCTGTCGAGATCGCCGAGCAGGTCGCCGACATTGCCGGAAACGCCCGATGCCGATGTCGCGCAGGTCGCCGGTCCTTCCCAGAAATGCCATTCGACGCCAGCGTGATAGATGCCGGTTCCGGCGCCCACCAGCATCAGGATACCGATGACCACGAGCAGGGCCCGTGTCGTCCAGACGGGAAGCCGCAGAACTGACGCGGCGATCGCGACGATGCCGATCGGGATGCCCCAGTAGTAGGGCGTGCGCTGGATCAGGCAGAGCGCGCAGGGGATATAGCCGCCGATATGCTCGAAGGCGAGCGCGCCGCCGACGGTGCCCGTCATGCCGAGTGTCGCGAGGACGGACGGCAGGAGGCCGCGGGGGGGCTGGGTCAGGCTGTCGCTCACGGCGGGCTCCATCGGGATGTCAGGCAAGGAAACGGTAGGCGGCAAACATGGCGATCAGCACTCCGGCGGCGGCGGCGGCCAACAGTCCGAGGCGCTTCTCGATGAAATCGCGGATTTCCTCGCCGTAGCGCTTCAGCAACCAGGCCAACAGGAAGAAGCGGGCACCACGGGCAACGATCGCCGTGATGATGAACAGGCCAAGATTGATGCTGGCAGCGCCCGCGAGGATCGTCACTACCTTGATCGGTGGCAGATGTGCTAGGCCAGAGGTGATGAGCAGCAGCACCAGCATCTCATAACCGACCGAAGCCTTCATCGCTTCGAAAGCGTCGAGTTTGCCATAGAAATCCAGGATCGGCTTGGCCAGCGCCTCAAAGGCGTAATGGCCGATATACCAGCCGGCAATGCCGCCGAGCACGGAGGCGATCGTCGCCACCAGCGCGTAGCGATAGGCGCGCTCAGGCCGGGCCAGCGCCATCGGCAGGAACAGGACATCGGCCGGAACCAGGAAGACGGAACTTTCGACGAAAGCAATGACTGCGAGCCAAGATTCGGCGGATTTCCGGGCGGCGAGCGACATGGTCCAGTCGTAAAGGCGTCGAAGCATCAAGCATTTCCAGTTTCGGTCCTCGCCTTTTAGGCAGGATTGGCCATGCTGTAAATGATTTGCTGCGGATGCGAACTGCACAGTTTTGTGATTCCCACCCGCCGATCTTGAAAATCCCGGTTGACCGGTCCGAAAAGGTTCGTGTAAACGCTTTTTGCTACCCCGAAAGGTATCCGTGCCCCGTTGGCGGAATTGGTAGACGCGCCTGACTCAAAATCAGGTTCCGAGAGGAGTGCTGGTTCGATTCCGGCACGGGGCACCATCTCTCACAAGCATCATTGTATCGGCGCCGCAGCGCTTGCAAAACTGCGTCTGGGGGATTTGCCGCCTGTTGTAAAATCGGATTGCTACACTTGTGTGTTGCTGGGGAGCCAACTAAGTTCGGGGTAGAGGTAGGAGTGTATCGCATGTTGATAGCGAGAATGATGATGGCCGTGTTCTTTGGCCTGCTATTTTTCGCCCGCGTCACCTCCGACGCCGGGGCATCTGCTGATGGATACTATACAATAGAAGCCTCCGACGAGGATGCTGCTGACGAAGCTGACGGCGAGGATGTTCGCCGCTAGGCTGTCTTCGGCGGATTATTCTGAGGCTGATGTTTGCTGCGTGTCGCCAGACTTCTCGTCATGATGGAGGCTTCCGTGTCCGTCACTTGCATGACCGGCGCTGGTTTGGTCCAAAACGGTCGTTCGTGTGGCAGGAAGCCCCGGCTGTCTGTCCGCTTATCGTGACCGGTCTGTTCTTCTCGTTCCAAGGTTACAGCCGATTTGGTCTCCATCGGCAGCCCCTACGGCACATGCGCAACTTGATGAATTGAAATGCAACCGTCCGGAGTGAGCCTTGTGGATATGGTTGGCACAGTGCGTCAATTCAGGACAGTGGCAGCAGCCTGTTAACCGCCAATCGGCATCGCCATTGCAAAATTGTCCGGCGCTGCCCAGTCTGGCGCAAATCAATCCCCCATCGGCACACTTTGCCTGTAAACACGGAGTCGAGCATGTCCCTGTCTGCTACGTCCTGCGCTATTCTCGATGATGTTGACGCGCTGTCCGGCGCCCTGTTTTCATGGTGCGCCGAACGGGGCGTCCGCTTACGCAGCCAGGAGGGCGTCAGTGCCGCCGGTGCCGTCATCGACCTGTTTTTTGCAGGCTACAGAACGCAGGACGAACTGCTTGGTGCATTGAGCGATCGTCACAGCCGCGAAGTCGTCTTCGCGTCCTGACGCGGCGTAGTGTCTCGAATTGAATACCGGCAACAGGAGGGCGTTGAAAACCTCAGCAGGCTGCAAGTGAGCCGTTCCCTTAAAAATGCGTATCCGAGGCAAAGCCACAAACGGAATATCGTGGTTATAGCAGGCGTCTAGACGTTTGCTGCGCAAATTTTATTGCCGAGATTTTATCGATGCAAGCCGTTGAACGGCTTTTCAGCACTATCGGGGGAAGGCGGACTTTGGTGTAATGACTGCTATGCGCATAGGAGTTGCAGTGGCGATTTTCATTCGAGCGGCACGTGACGAGGACAGGATTACCCTCGGAGCGCTTAAGCTGCGGTCTTCGCTGGCTTGGGGAGATCATATTGAAGAGCTGCAAGCGCTTGCCGAAGCGAACGAGGTTCGTGCCGAGCACATAGCACATGCCATTGTCGCGGAACTCGACGGGGAGATTGTGGGTTTCGTAACCGTCCTTTCCAACGAGGGTACTACACAGGCCGAACTGGAGGATCTGTTTGTGGCGCCCGAAGCATGGCGAATGGGGATCGGCAGAGAGCTGCTCGCGCAGGCTGAGTGTCGTGCTGTAGAACTTGGGGCGTTATCGTTACGCGTTGTCGCTGGCGAGCGGGCCAGACCATTCTACGAAGCTTCGGGATATCGGTTTGTTGGAGCGGTCGCGACGGATCTTGCTGCCGCAGCCGAATTGCTCAAGGATCTGCCGCAAGGCCGCAATAAGGCATAAGCCGAGTTCTGAGTGAGATGATACTCCGCGCTGGCTTCAGTTGAATTTCATCATGTGAAAGTGTTAGGTGCGCTGCAGCGAAATTCTTGCGGCGGGCACATGCTTCCGATCAGCGATACCTATGACACTCTCCGCCGCGATTTCCGCTGGCAGATCCCGGAAAAATTCAATATCGGCACGGCTGTCAGCGATGCCTGGGCCGCGCGGGAACCGGAGCGGGTTTGCCTGCAGCATTTCAGCCCCGATGGCGCGCACCGGTCGCTGACCTATGGGGCTTTTTCGGTGCAATCCTCTGCCTTTGCCCAGGGGCTTCTGCAGCAGGGCGTCAGGCCGGGCGATCGCGTGGCCATCCTCCTGCCGCAGAGTTTCGAGACGGCCATCGCTCACGCTGCGATCTACAAGCTTGGCGGCATCGCCCTGCCGCTGGCGCTGCTGTTCGGTGTCGAGGCGCTTGAATACCGGCTGCGCGATGCGGGGGCCGTGGCCATTGTCACCAACCGTTTCGGTCATGAGAAGATTGCTGCGATCCGTCAGCAGCTACCGGATCTGAAAACCGTGGTGCTGGCGGATGGCGACGGGCCGGATACGATCAGTTTTGCAGCCCTTGCACAAACGCCCGCGCCCAACTTTGTCGCCTCAGATACGACGCCGGATGATCCGGCGATGATGATCTACACGTCCGGCACGACAGGTCCGCCGAAGGGTGCGCTACACGGGCATCGTGTTCTGCTCGGTCATATACCGGGCTTTCAGTTCCATCATGCCTTCCTGCCGCAACCGGGCGACCGGATGTGGACACCGGCCGACTGGGCCTGGGCTGGCGGGCTTTTAAATGCGCTCTTGCCGTCGCTGCTGCTCGGTGTTCCCGTGGTGTCCTCTCCGGGCCAAAAATTCGATCCGCACATGGCTTTTCGCATTATCGAGGAGATGGATGTGCGCAACGCCTTCATCCCGCCAACGGCGCTGCGGCTGATGAAATCGGTCGATAATCCCCGGACGCACTACAAGCTCAAACTGCGCACCATCGGGTCTGCCGGCGAATCGCTCGGGCGCGAAACCTGGGAACAGGCGAGTGCGGCCTTCGGGGTTCTGGTCAACGAGTTCTACGGCCAGACCGAGTGCAACATCGTGCTTTCCTCGGCTGCCAATCTCGGGGTGCTGAAGCCGGGCTCGATGGGCAAGGCGGCGCCAGGTCATGACGTCGCGATCATCGACGGCGAGGGCAGAGTGCTTCCGGTTGGTGCCGTCGGGCAGGTCGCCGTGCGCCGGCCCGATCCGGTGATGTTTCTCGGCTATTGGAACAATGATGCGGCAACAGCCGCAAAATTCATCGGCGACTGGATGACGACGGGCGATCAGGGCGTTCGGGATGAAGAGGGTTACATCACCTTCTTCGGCCGCGACGACGATGTCATCACCTCGTCTGGCTACCGGATCGGTCCGGGCGAAATTGAGGATTGCCTGGCGGGTCACCCGGCCGTGCAGCTTGCCGCTGCCATCGGTAAGCCCGATGCGGTGCGCACCGAGATCGTCAAGGCCTATGTGGTGCTGAGGCCGGGCTATGCTGCAAGTGAGGAACTTGCCGCCGATATTCGCGATTGGGTCAAGACGCGGCTGTCGATGCACGAATACCCGCGCGAGATTGAATTTCTCGACAGCCTGCCGCTCACCACCTCCGGCAAGGTTATCCGCCGCATTCTGCGCGACAGGGCGGTCGCGGAGGGGTGATCCATTTTTTTAGATTGAAGCCCGGCCTATCGCAGGACGCGGGGTGCCAGAGAGCGGATTTTTTCGCGCAGCAGCCGCGCCATGTTGCGGGTGTTGCGGTAGAGGTGGAGCTGGGCGGCGACCTGGCGCACGTCGCGGTCGCGGTTTTGCTTGAGGCCGATCACCAGCGTTCCCATCTCTTCGCGCTCTTCCCAGAACCGGCTCATCACCGGATGATCGGGAACGGCGCAGCTGTCGGAGCGCATGATGTTGGCATCGTCGAGATGCCATTCCGTCAGTTCAGCCAATAGCAGCTTGCCGGGCGAATATTTGGCATATCGCTCGTCATAGGCCGTTTTCCAGGTATAGGCCTCGCCCGCCATCATGAAGACGATCATCGATGCGATCGCCGTGCCGTCGAGATCGAGCGTGTGAATGCGCACGCTGTCGGCTTCGGCAAGGTTGGTGATCGCTTCGCGCGCAAAGGCAGCGCGATAGCGGTCGAGCACCATGGCTGTGGAGGCCCGGCCTTTCCAGCCGCTCGCTTCCAGCGCCAGAAACTCCTCCATCCGGACGCGGATCTCGGCCGGTTGACGGCCGACGTTGTAGGAGACGCGGCCAACCCTTTCCAGCAGCTTCCACTGCCGGCGCAGTTCGCGCAGGTGTCCGGCACTGATGGCATGGCGCAGATAGGTCTGGCCGTCCTGCAGGCTTTCGAGCATCGGTCGGGAAAAGGTGTCGGTAACCGTCAGCGGCAGGTTGCGGCCAATGGCGACGGCGCGGGCGAGCTGGGCGAACTTGCCCTTGAGGCGAATATCGGGAAGCACGAGAACGCCAGGCAGGTTTGCCTCCGCGACGGTGAGCGCCTCGTAGAGATTGTCGATGGTTTCGGCCGCATCCTCGGCGTCGAGCAAGGGAACGCCGAGCGGGCCGAACGGATTGGACCAGGCGCGGATGATTGGTGCGCCGATCGAAAATCCGGGCTTTTCGATCGAAAACGGCATCAGGAAGCGGATGCGGCTGCGGCGCGCGTCGGTGTCGCGGATCAGAGCTAGTCGGATGACGCGGTCCTCCAGGCGCGGCATGGCCGGCGCCAGGAAACGGCCGGTGAAGAAGACGTTCGGTTCCATCGCCCGGTTGGAAAGAAAATCCAGTTCCGTCTGCAGCTCGTAGCCTTGGCGTGCCGGATAGAAGCACAGCTGGCGGCCAGGACGGCCGATGGCGATGGTGTTGTCGGCAACGGGATGATCGGGCACCGGCTGCACGAGGCCGCCGAGGATGCGCGCCGACCGGCTGTTGGCGTCGTCTGGAAAGTGGGGATTGCCGGTCATGAGCGAGGAGCCTCTGCTTTGATGGTTCGGGCATGCGGGTCGGCGAAGGCGAAGAGAACGATGCCGAAGGTACGACGGACAGCGACGTGAAGGAGAATGGCCTCGACGACCATGGCGCCGGCCGTGGCGATCGCGGCACCCGTCAGCCCGAACATCGGGATCATCGTGACGTTGAGCGCGAGATTGCAGACAAGGGCCACGGCATAGAGCGCGACGCAGAGCTTTTGCCGACCGGCCATGGTGAGAAACGCCTCGGCAGGCCCGACCAGCGCTTTTGCCATGATGCCGGCAAACAGGATGGCCATCAGCGGATAGCCGGACACGAAGGCGGGGCCGAACAGCGACAGCAGGAACGCGCCGCAGGCAAGCACCATCAGGCCGACGGCCAGCGACGGCCAGAACGACCATTTGGCGCTTTCAATGGCGATGACGGCCAGCTGCTGGCGGTCCGGATTGGCCATGGCTGCGGAAAAGCGCGGCGATGCGGCTGCTTTCACGGAAAACATCACGAAATGCACCAGAGCCATGGTCTTGGCGGCGGCGAAATAGATCGCGACGCTGGCCGGATCGAGATAGAGGCCGACGATGACGACGTCGGAATTGGTTAGCATGAAGCCAAAACCCTCGATCAGGAAGATCGGCAGCGCGACACGGAACCAGGTGCCGAATTCGATGCGGCTCGGGCCTTTGACATAGCGACGGCGCAAACGCCAGGTCAGGATGAAGAACTGGCTGACGCTGGTCAGATAGGTCGCGGCCATCGCAGCGATCATCGCGGTGCGCGCGGTATGTGGCTCGCCGATCGTAACGGCGAGCATCATGAATCCGAGGATCAGAATTGGCCGGATGATATAGGTCGGGCTCATCGCCGAAACCGCCCAGCTGTGGGCGCGGGAGGTACCATCCATCACGTCGCCGAGCGCGATCATCGGCAGCGAGAAGACGCCGAGATAGAGCGGTACCAGATAGTAGCTTTCGATATGCGCACCGAACAGCCAGAGACCGCCGATGCCGATGACTGCGAGCACCGTTGCAGACAGGAGTGCGAAGATACGGACCGTCGTCGTCATCCCGCGGATTTCAGCCAACGCTTCGCGGGCATGGTATTGCGGCAGAAAGCGGATGATGGCGGTATGAAAACCGAGGCAGGAAAGATTGCCGAACAGCACGACCAGCACCCAGACGAAGACGAAGATGCCGTATTCGAACTCGCCCATAACGCGTGCCAGGATGATCTGCGATACGAAGGCGATGGCGGCGCTGACGACGCGGATGGCAAAGGCGACAAGCGCCATGCGCTGCGCGAGGTGTTTGGGATCGTTGCTTGTCAGTACCGGAATGAGCTTTTCAAGCAGCGACGACAGCCGGTCCCTCATTGCGGGCGGCAAAATTCGACCAGCGGTTTGACAGGCTGCGATGAACACCGAAATACCCAAAACTACGCAAAACAGGCTGCCAGTCTTGACAGAACAGCGTTAACAAAGGGTGCAGCAAGGGGGCACGGAACTGCGGTTTCGTCGAACCTCAGGCGGCTGACATCATAAAATCATATGCTATTATCGGTTGTATTCGATGGCAGAAGCAGCGTGCGTGGTGCCAGCCCACGCAACCGGGAAGACGGGCTTCCCGGCTGTGGCAACGGCCTTGCTGTCGAATCTGGAGGTGTTCTATGTGGCAAAAGCCATTTAGCATCACGCTTATGATGCGGAAAACCCGGACAGGCTGGTCAATAGCTGTCCGGATCAATTTCGCTAAGTAGGTCAAAGGCAGACGGGATTGCAGTCCCGTCTGCCACTTCAGAAATAAGCGATATCGCCTACAAAATCAAGTTTTCGATGCTTATGCTTCGAATGTACCGTGGCAGTGCTTGTACTTCTTGCCCGAGCCGCAGGGGCAGGCTTCGTTGCGGGAAACCTTGCCCCAGCTTGATGGATCCTGCGGATTGCGGTTTTCCGGGTCAACGAAGTTCAGGTTGACGCTTTCGGCGAAATCATCGACGCCGGTGTCGGGATCGATGTGATGACCGACCATTTCCGGCGGCACGGGCTGCGGCGCTTCTGCCGCTTCACGCACCAGTTCGACGCGCATCAGTTGTGCCGTCACGGCCTGGCGGAGGTTCGCCAACAGTGCCTGGAACAGCTCGAAGGCTTCGGATTTGTATTCCTGTAGCGGGTCGCGCTGAGCGTAGCCACGGAAGCCGATGACGGAGCGCAGGTGATCGAGGTTGACGATATGCTCGCGCCAAAGATGGTCGAGTGTCTGCAGAACCACGGAGCGTTCGACATAGAGCATGATATCCGGGCCGAAGCGCTCGGCGCGGTCTGCTGCTGCCTTGTCGGCTTCAGCGGTGATGCGCTCGCGAATGTCGTTCTCGTCGATGCCTTCCTCGGCCGCCCATTCGATGATCGGCAGGTCGAGGTTGAGCGAGTTCTGCACGTCGGCCTTCAGGCCAACGGCATCCCACTGTTCGGCATAGGCTTTTTCCGGAATCCGCTTGGTAACGATATCCTCGATGACCTCATGGCGCATGTCGGCAACGGTTTCGGAGATATCCGTGGCATCCATCATCTCGATACGCTGCTCGAAGATCACCTTGCGCTGATCGTTGAGCACGTCATCGTATTTCAGGAGGTTCTTGCGGGTGTCGAAGTTGCGGGCTTCGACCTTCTTCTGGGCGCGTTCGAGCGCCTTGTTGATCCAGGGATGGACGATGGCTTCGCCTTCCTTGAGGCCGAGCTTCTGCAGCATCGAATCCATGCGGTCGGAACCGAATATGCGCATCAGGTCGTCCTGCAGCGACAGGAAGAATTTCGAGCGGCCGGGGTCGCCCTGCCGGCCGGAACGGCCGCGCAGCTGGTTGTCGATGCGGCGGCTTTCGTGGCGCTCTGTTGCCAGAACGTAGAGGCCGCCGGCAGCGAGCGCGATGTCCTTCAGACGCTGAACTTCAACCTTGATCGCAGCTTCCTTCTCGTCGCGCTCCGGGCCGTGTTCCATCTCGCCGAGTTCGCGCTCGACGCGCATTTCAAGGTTGCCACCGAGCTGGATGTCGGTGCCGCGGCCAGCCATGTTAGTGGCGATCGTGACGGCGCCGGGAACGCCTGCCTGCGAAACGATGTAGGCTTCCTGCTCGTGATAGCGGGCGTTCAGAACCTGGAAATTGGTGAAGCCGGCCTTCTTCAGCATTTCGGCCAGAAGTTCGGACTTTTCGATCGAGGTGGTACCGACCAGAACCGGCTGCTGGCGATCCTGCGATTCCTTGATCTCGGCGATGATCGCCTTGTATTTCTCTTCCACCGTCCGGTAGACTTCGTCGTCTTCGTCGATGCGCTTGATCGGCAGGTTGGTCGGGACTTCCACGACTTCAAGGCCGTAGATGTTGCCGAATTCCTCGGCTTCGGTCGACGCCGTACCGGTCATGCCGCCGAGCTTCGAGTACATGCGGAAATAGTTCTGGAAGGTAACTGAAGCCAGCGTCTGGTTTTCCGGCTGGATGGTGACCTTTTCCTTGGCTTCGAGTGCCTGGTGCTGGCCTTCCGAATAGCGGCGACCCGGCATCATGCGGCCGGTGAATTCGTCGATGATGACGATCTCGTCGTTGCGGACGATATAGTCCTTGTCCTTCTGGAAAAGCTTGTGGGCCTTCAATGCGTTGTTGACGTGATGGACGATCGCGACGTTCTCGACGTCGTAAAGCGTCTCGCCCTTCAGAAGGTTGGCTTCGCGCAGCAGGTTTTCCAGCTTCTCGGTGCCGTCTTCGGAGAAGTTGGCGGAGCGCTGCTTTTCATCGATCTCGTAGTCTTCCGGCGACAGCATCGGGATGAACCTGTCGATGGTGTTGTAGAGATCGGAACGGTCGTCGAGCGGGCCGGAAATGATCAGCGGCGTGCGCGCTTCGTCGACGAGGATCGAATCGACTTCGTCGACGATCGCGAAGAAGTGGCCGCGCTGGACCATCTGGTTGCGCTCGTACTTCATGTTGTCGCGGAGATAATCGAAGCCGAGTTCGTTGTTGGTCGCGTAGGTGACGTCGCAGGCATAGGCGGCGCGGCGCTGGTCATCGGTCAGGCCGTGGACGATAACGCCCGTCGTCAGGCCGAGGAACGAGTAGATCCGGTTCATCGTCGCCGAGTCGCGGCTAGCGAGATAATCGTTGACCGTGACGACGTGAACGCCCTTGCTGGCGATCGCATTGAGGTAGACCGGCAGGGTCGCCACCAGCGTCTTGCCTTCACCGGTCTTCATTTCGGCGATCGATTTTTCGTGCAGGATGATCCCGCCGATCAGCTGGACGTCAAAAGGTCGCAGGCCAAGTGTGCGGCGCGCAGCTTCGCGGGCAACGGCGAAAGCAGGCACCAGCAGATCGTCAAGCGTCTTGCCGTCGGCGAACTGCTTGCGGAACTCGACGGTCTTTGCAGCCAGCGCTTCATCGGAAAGCGCCTTGGTTTCAGCTTCCAGCGCGTTGATGGCGTCGACCTTGGCTTTGTAGCCACGCACACGGCGGTCATTCGATGAACCGAAGATTTTGCGGGCGAGGCCGCCGAGACTGACCATAAGAATGGTCCTTTCTTCTATATCGCCAACGCGGTCAATTTCCGCGAAATACTATGAAACGCCCGGAACTGTTCTGGACGCGAGGTTGCGTGACAGATAAGAGGGGGGTCGAATTATGTCAACGGAGTTGAGGCACGCCAAGGCTACAGAACGGCCACAATCTGATGATGTGGAACGTTTCAGGCCGGCCGTGACCACGGTTTCGGATACCAGCGTGGAAGGTATGAGGATGTTGAAATACAAAATGCTTGCGGCGGTTGCCGTGATTGCTGTCATGGCCGCCCAAGGCCCGGCACGAGCACAGGACGCTGCCGATCCGGTTATCGCCAAGGTCGGCGGCGCGGAAATCCACCAGTCGGAGCTGGATTACGCCCTGACCGGTCTCGACCCGCAGCTTGCCCAGTTGCCGGAAGACCAGAAGCGCGCTGCAGCTCTTTCCGGCCTGATCGACGTCAAGCTCTTGGCCAAGGACGCCGACAAGGAAGGCCTGCAGAACGACGCGGACTTCAAGAAGCGCCTCGCCTATCTGACGGATCGCGAATTGCACAATGCCTTCTTCAAGAAGCACGTTGTCGATGCCGTCAAGCCGGAAGAGGTCAAGGCCCGCTATGACGTGGAAATCGCCAAGATCCCTGCACAGGAAGAAGCCAAGGCCCGTCATATCCTGGTGAAGACCGAGGAAGAAGCCAAGGCGATCATCAAGGATCTGGACGCCGGCAAGGACTTCGCGACCATCGCCAAGGAAAAGTCGACCGACCCGAACAAGGCCGACGGCGGTGACCTCGGTTATTTCACCAAGGACCGCATGGTTCCGGAATTCTCGGAAGCCGCTTTCAAACTCGAAAAGGGCAAGTACACGGAAGTGCCGGTCAAGACGCAGTTTGGCTACCATGTCATTCTGCTCGAAGACAAGCGCATGCAGCCACCGCCGCCGTTCGAGCAGGTCGAGCCGCAGGTCAAACAGCTTGTCATGCGTGACAAGTACATCGAGCTTCTGGCCGCAGCCAAGAAGGAAGCTGGTGTCGATATTACCGATCCGGCCCTGAAGAAGGCCTATGACGACGCCAACAAGGCGGAAGCTGCAACTGCCAACTGATGAGATGGGGCGTGGCTCGTCTTCGACTGGTCGCGCCGTTCTGCTATCAAATCAATAACACAGGTCCCGGAGGCGTCAGGCTCTTCGGGATTTCGTTTGTGGGCTCGCAGGCCGGGCCATCATCGCTAAACAGGGTTGATTATGTCCGGTTCCGTTTCCCCGCTTGCTCCGAAATCCTTCGCCGACATGCCGCCCGTGCGCGGCGTCCGCATGGCGACCGCCGCTGCCGGCATCAAGTACAAGAACCGTACCGACGTTCTGCTGATGGTTTTCGATGAACCGGCTGCCGTCGCCGGCGTCTTCACCAAGTCGCGCTGCCCCTCGGCTCCCGTTGATTTCTGCCGCCAGAACCTGTCTGGTGGCATTGCCCGCGCCGTGGTGGTCAATTCCGGCAATGCCAATGCCTTCACCGGCAGGAAGGGCAAGGCTGCGACGGAACTGACCGCGATATCAGCATCCGAGGCGGTTGGCTGCTCGACCGGCGAAGTATTCCTCGCTTCGACGGGCGTCATCGGCGAACCGCTGGATGCAACGAAGTTTGCGGGTGTTCTCAGTGACATGACCACGCAGGCAACCGGCGATTTCTGGTTCGAAGCGGCCAAGGCGATCATGACCACCGACACCTATCCGAAAGTGTCGACCCGCACCGCCGAGATTGGCGGCGTCACCATCACCATCAACGGCATCGCCAAAGGCGCCGGCATGATCGCGCCAGATATGGCGACGATGCTGTCCTTCGTGGTTACCGACGCGGATATCGCGCCGGAAGCCCTGCAGCTTCTGTTGTCGGAAGGCACAGGTCCGAGCTTCAACTCCGTTACCGTCGATAGCGATACCTCGACCTCCGACACGCTGATGCTGTTTGCCACCGGTGCTGCCGGCAAGGACGGCCAAGCAAAGATCGTCAACGCGGCCGACCCGGCGCTCGATGGTTTCCGCGCAGCGTTGAACGATCTTCTGCGCGATCTGGCCTTGCAGGTGGTCCGCGACGGCGAAGGCGCCCGGAAAATGGTTGCCGTCACAGTCGAAGGCGCCGAGAGCGACGCTGCTGCCAAGCGTATCGGCCTGTCGATTGCCAATTCACCGCTGGTCAAGACGGCGGTTGCCGGTGAGGACGCCAATTGGGGCCGCGTCGTCATGGCTGTCGGCAAGTCCGGCGAACTGGCAGACCGCGACAGGCTGGCGATCTGGTTCGGCGATGTGCGCGTCGCCGTCGATGGCGAGCGCGATCCGACCTATTCGGAAGCCGCTGCAACGGCCGTGATGAAAAAAGAAGATATCGCTATTCGTGTCGAGATCGGTCTCGGATCCGGCAAGGCGACCGTCTATACCTGCGATCTGACGAAAGAATATATCGAGATCAATGGCGACTACCGGAGCTGATGGACGTGCAGGATACGATTTCGAAAGCCGATCTGCCGAACGTGCGCCGCCTGGAGGCGGTCGGTTTTCGCGCCTGGCCTGCAGCTTCGGTGCAGTATGATGGCAGCTGGCTGATCCGGCTGACGGCAGGCCATGATTCCAAGCGGCTGAATTCGGTCAATCCCCTTGATCCGTCCGACAGCCGCGATATCGAAATCCGGCTGCAGAAGGCTGCCAAGCGCTTTTCCGATTATGGCCGGCCGTTGACAGTTCGCCAGACGCCGCTGACGCCGCCGCAACTGATTGCCTATATGGACGAGCATCGCTGGCCGGTCTTTTCCGAGACCATCGTGATGATGGCGGATATTCCGCCGAACGATACGACGGAATCGATCGAGCATCTGCCGCTGCGCGATGTCGGTCGCTTCGTCGATGCCCGGCTGCAGATCTGTGGGGAAAGCAGTCAGGAGAAGGCGGGTCTTACCGAAGTCATCAACGCGATCAAGCCGGAATGCGGGCTGTTTCTGTTCGAGGCACAGGACGAAGGACCGATCGCGGTGTCGCTCGCCGTTCACGATAATGATCTTGCGGGTATCTTGCAGGTTGCCGTTGCTCAGAGCGCCCGGCGGCAGGGCGTCGGTAGCACCATCGTCAACGCCTCGTTGCGCTGGGCCCGTCTGCGTGGCGCCCGCACCGCCTGGCTTGCGGTCGAGAGCGACAATGACGCCGCGATCACGCTTTATCGCAAATTCGGCTTCCGGGATGTCTACCGGTATGCCTACCGGCGCGAAGGGGCGTGATGATGGACGTTGCCGGCCGGAAAATTCTTCTGGTTGCCGCCTGTGCGCTGGTCGATAGCGACGGCCGGATCCTTCTTGCGCAGCGGCCGGAGGGCAAGTCGCTGGCGGGGCTCTGGGAGTTTCCCGGCGGCAAGGTCGAGCCCGGCGAAACGCCCGAGGAAACGCTGATCCGCGAACTGGACGAGGAATTGGGGGTGCGCACCAAGGTCGCTTGCCTGGCGCCCCTGACGTTTGCCAGCCACACCTATGACGATTTTCACCTGCTGATGCCGCTCTATGTCTGCCGGCGCTATGAGGGCGTCGCCTATGGCCGCGAAGGCCAGGCGGTGAAGTGGGTTCGCCCGAAGACCCTGCGGGATTATCCGATGCCGCCTGCCGATGAGCCGCTTATCCCCTACTTAATGGATTTGCTCTGATCTAATCCTCGAAATTTCTGTTTTATTAATCGAACATTTATCACCCTCCCGCAAAATCAGCTTCGAGTAAGTACCGGTGTCTATTGGTTTGGGGATGATTCCCGTAGCCGATGCCGGTTTTTTATAGGCGTCGACATGGTGAAGTGGTGCGTGAGCCGGCTTCAGGGAAACGCACGTATTCGAAGAGGCAGACGATGGTCGACGACGATTTTTGGAGAACGGTTCAGGACAAGGATCTGGTGACGACCCAGAGCCGCCGCACCGGTGTGCTTAATCTGTCGCTGCTGTTCGGGACTGCCGTGATCGCGCTCACCCTCATCCTGACACCGATGCTGACGTCGAAGACGGACAACAAGGTTCTGGCCGACGCGCCGATCGCCTACGATAATATTTCGACCGGCTCGATTCCGAGCAGCCCGACGACCAAGCGCTATACCGTGCGCCGCAGCGTGCTGCAGGAAATGCCGGGTGCCGTCTGCATCATCGACGGCGATGGAAGCAAAAGCGGCTGCTGACGCTCCTGGAGCCGGGACAGTCCCGGCCTTCCTGTTCGTTCCCAGCCGTGGTCGGAACCGACCGGTAAGGATGGTGCGCGTATTCGTGCTTTTCGGGTGATATCACCTGTCGGGGCATGAGCAGGACAGGCTGGGGAGCCCATGACAACACTGATCCGATTGCTGAACGACAAATCCGCGGCGACGGCAATCGAATACGGTTTGCTGGCCAGCTTGATTTCGATCGCGATGATTGCCGGGCTGGGGGCGTTCTCCGATTCCCTGCTGGCCGTCTTTCAGACGATCACCGACACCTTCCTTGCCAAACCTGTCTAGGGTGGGCAGACACTCCTATTGTTCCCCTTTCAACGGCAGTTCGCGCGTGCTCAGCGCGTCGGATAACCTCTGCTTCGCCGAGCCGGGTTTCAGCGGCTTCTGCTGGCTTTCGTGTGGGGCCCAGCCGGAAATATAGATGATCGAGAAGGTCGCCCGGATGCGGCCATCCGGGTCGCCAAAACGCTCGGCATAGATTTCGGCGGCGCGCACGAAAAAGCGCCGGGTCAGCGGCTTGCGGCTGCGGGCTGCGAGCGGATTGGTCATGCCCATCGACCGCAGGTCTTTCAACAGTGAAAACAGCGACGCGTAACGCACCGTATAGTTCTCGGTATCGGCAACTGGCAGGCTGAAGCCGGCACGTTGCAGGAGTGCACCGATATCGCGGACATCGGCAAAGGGAATGACGCGCGGACTGGCGCCGCCGGTCAATTCGCTTTCGGCGGCAAGGAGAACCTCCCGCAACTCCTGCAAGGTTCCGGACCCGGGAATGGCGGCGAGGAACAGGCCGTCTGGTTTGAGCGCACGGCGGACCTGGATGAACACGCCGGGCGTGTCGTTGGTGAGGTGCAACGACAGCGGTGAAACGATAAGGTTTGCCGATTCCGCTGCGAGCGGCACCGTCTCGAGCGATGCAATGGAGACTTTTTCGCCGGGGGGCGCAAAGGCGGTATCCGTTTCGACCCGTTCGATGTCGGTCACCTTGCCGGTGTTGGCAATATAGCGGGCGGTCAGGCCGGTATAGCCGTGCAGTTCGACGGCCTTTTCAAAATGCCGCTCGACGACGCTCAGGCGCTCGGACAGCTCTTGTGCTGCAATCTCCAGCAGGAATTGCGCCTTTGGATCGCCGTTGCGAAAGGCGCGCTTGCGGCGGGCTTCGATGAGCGTCTGGTCGAAAACGATATCCATGGCTATGCTTTCCTGATCGCTCGAAAATCTGATCGCAATGAAACCCGGCTCGCCGTAATGTCAACCTCATGGAGGATGATGGCGTAGAAAATCCGGAGTGGCGGCTGGCCAATCGCTTGCGTGAAGGTCTGCGCGGGCTGTGGTCTGCTGCGGTGGATGCGGTCTATCCGCCGGTCTGCGCCGGTTGCGGCCGGATGACCGGGCGCCATCGCGCCGTTTGTCCGGCCTGCTGGGCGACGCTGCGGCTGATCGAGCGGCCCTATTGCGAGGTTCTCGGGTTGCCGTTTTCGCATGATCTCGGCGCCGGTATCCTGTCGGCCGATGCGATCGCCAATCCGCCTGTCTTCGAGCGGCTGCGTTCCGTCGCCATTCATGACGGCATTGCCAAGTCGCTCGTCCATGGCCTGAAATACCGTGACCGCACCGATCTGGCGGTGATGATGGCGGAGTGGATGATCCGGGCCAGCGACGGCACTGTCGGGACCTGCGATGCGGTCGTTCCGGTGCCGCTGCATGCCTTTCGCCTGTGGGCCCGTAAGTTCAATCAGTCCGCCGAGCTTGCCCGGGCGATTGCTCGCAGTTCGGGTAAGCCATTTCTGGCCACCGCTTTGATCCGCAACCGGCGTACCGCCCAGCAGGTGGGGCTGGGTGCCAGCCAGCGCGAGGAGAACGTGCGCGGCGCCTTCTCGGTGACGGAGACCGGCAAGGCGGCACTGTTCGGCAGGCGGATCGTTCTGGTCGACGATGTCTATACCACGGGGGCGACAGTATCGGCTGCCACACGGGCGCTGAAGAAGGCGGGCGCGGTTGATGTGACCGTTTTGACCTTTGCAAGAGCCGTGTCCGGTCCTATATGACACGATAGATTGTGCTGGCGCAGGGCCGGCGAAGGAGCAGATCAACTCATGGCTTCGGTCGTTATTTATACCCGTCAATTCTGCGGCTATTGTTCCGCGGCCAAGAAACTCCTGGAAACCAAGGGCGTGAAGTTTGAGGAGCATGACGCGACCAATGCGCCGGATGTCCGCCAGAAAATGATCGAGCGCTCGAACGGCGGGACGACCTTTCCGCAGATCTTCATCAACAATGCCCATATCGGCGGCTGCGACGACCTGCATGCGCTGGAACGCTCCGGCAAGCTGGACGCGATGCTTGCCGCGTAAGGAGATGCTTTCATGACATTCAAGGCCGCAGCGATCCAGATGTGTTCCGGTGTCGATCCGGCCAGCAATGCCGACACCATGGTGCGGCTCGTTCGTGAGGCCGCCGGTCAGGGCGCTACCTATGTGCAGACGCCGGAAATGACCGGCGCGCTGCAGCGGGACCGCGCTGCGATGAAGGCGGCCCTGCGCGACGAGAGCAGCGATCTTATCGTTGCCGCAGCGTCGAAGCTGGCGGCCGAACTCGGCATTTTCCTGCATGTCGGCTCGACGGCGATCGGGCTTGCCGATGGCAAGATGGCCAATCGCGGCTTTCTGTTCGGGCCGGACGGCAGGAAGATCACTCATTACGACAAGATCCATATGTTCGACGTCGATCTCGACAATGGCGAGAGCTGGCGCGAAAGCTCTGCCTATACGCCGGGCGGCACTGCGCGGCTGGTGAGCCTGCCGTTCGGCAAGCTCGGCTGCGCCATCTGCTACGATGTTCGTTTTCCCGAACTTTTTCGGGCGCAGGCGGCTGCAGGCGCGCAGATCATGTCCGTGCCGGCAGCCTTTACCCGCCAGACCGGCGAGGCGCATTGGGAAATCCTGCTGCGCGCCCGGGCGATCGAGAACGGCATGTTCGTCATCGCAGCTGCCCAGGCCGGCGTGCATGAGGATGGCCGCGAGACCTTTGGCCATTCGATGATCATCGATCCGTGGGGCCGCGTTCTGGCATCGGCCGGCGGCACTGGCGAGGGCATCGTCGTCGCCGATATCGATGTCGATGCGGTCGCCGCTGCGCGGGCGAAAATTCCGAACCTGAAGAACGGCCGGACGTTCTCGCTGGAGGAGGTGCCGCTGAGCGCCTCCGGGGGCGTGGCCGCTTGATCAAATACACGCTTTCCTGTGACAACGCCCATTCCTTCGAGGGATGGTTTTCCTCGGGCGCCGATTTCGACCGTCAGGCGGAGCTTGGGCTCGTTTCCTGTCCCGTCTGCGGTTCGGCGACGGTCGGCAAGGAGCTGATGGCGCCTTCCGTTTCGACGGCCCGCAAGAAGGACGAGACCAAGGTGCTGATGATGGACCAGGCCCGCAAGGAAGCGGTTTCCAAGATCCGCGAACTGGTCACGTCCATTCGCGAAAATGCCGAGGATGTCGGCACCAAGTTTCCCGAGGAAGCCCGCAAGATCCATTATGGCGAAGCCGAGCAGCGCGGGCTGATCGGCCAGGCAACGGTCGACGAGGCCAAGGCGCTACTGGAGGAGGGCATCGAGATTGCCGCCCTGCCGGTCCTGCCCGACGATGTGAACTGACATGGCGGCCGGGCAGCACCGTCTGGCCATCTACAATTTCGGCCTGCATGTCGGGCCTGAAGGCGATCCCCGCGTCGAGGGTTTTGTCTCGCGCGAGCCGGCCAATTTCGAAGCGGCATCGCGGGCATCCGGTTTTATCGGCCGCTCCGGCTATCGCGGTGTGCCTGGACCACGCAGCTGGGGCCGGCAGGTTTTTCCGCGTTTCATCGACGACAGCGGCTTTGACAGCGCTCCGTCGTCGCTGTCGCTTTGGGCCGATATCGAATCGCTGATGGCGTTTTCCTACAATGGCGTTCATGCCGATGCGCTGAAGCACGGGCGCAACTGGAATATCAAACCGAACTGGCCGCCGCTGGTGCTGTGGTGGGTGGCGGAGCACCGTATTCCCGACTGGTCTGATGGTGCCGGGCGGCTGGAATATCTTCACGATCACGGTGCGTCAGCCAGAGCCTTCACCTTCAAAGAACCCTTCACCGCCGATGGTGAAGCCTATGCGATCGACCGCGACAAAGTCCGGCGGATCGCGGCAGAGAACACTAAGGGACAGGCCGATCTGCTGGCCCATGTGCTGACGTTGAAAGTCTAACATAGCGGTAGGGGGACGCGGATGATGACGTGCGGGGTTATCGAAGGTGTTCAATCCAAGCACCCGATGGGTCGGCTGTCCATTCTTTGTATCGCTCGTAGGTCAGTCTGCCATCGGCTATGGCGTTGATGAAACGTGCGCAGACATATGCAATCACCTCCGAGGCTGGCACCGTATTCATTGCCTCGATCTCTTTTCGCACATCCTCAGAAATTGTGTCCTCAAAGCCGGATATGCAGGACGTGATGCGATCATGGCGCAACAGGGGACGCGCTTTGAGGCTGCCATATGTGCGGTTCCATTGCACCTTGGTTAAGGCTTCGGCACCTATTGGCAAGGAGACAACGAAGCATAGAGTGCTGATGATTATGGTTGCCAAGCGTGCCAATGCAGTCTCCGTCTGAGGACAGCCATACGTTGTATCGACGATGGGTTTTTGTCCAGGCTTTTCACCGTCTAAAGGGCGGGTGGTGGCATTCTTGGTTGCTGGAAGCTTACGCAGGGGATCGACAAACTGATCATCGAGGAGGTCTGAACCTTGCCGGACGTCGTCGTGGAGTTAAGGAGTCTTTGCACCGCAGACGCGGCGCTGCTGGATCCCCACCACAAGGGTGAGGATGACGGAGGGGAGTGGGAAGCCGATTGATCGTTGCGGGAGCCCATAGCAAGCCCCCACTTTGTCAAAGAACGGAGCGGTCCAAGGCGTGATTTTCTCCGTCTGGCGCGATCTATTGCAGTCTAGCATAGTGGCGAGGTGCGGGGATGATAGCTCTATTGGCTTCTGAAGGTGGCCCTTGCAGGCGTCAGATTTTCCGCATTCCAGGAAAGGCGGCTGCACTCTTTTAATTCAACGGCTTGATACCCATCTGCGGGCCGTATGCAGAATGGAGTTTTGCGCGTGATGGATTTTTCCGAGCTTCGCTTTTCGACCGAGCGCCTTGACATCCGGCGATTCGTGCCCGGTGACTTTGCGGCTTTCCAAGCCTATCACAGCCTGCCGGAGGTCTATCGTTATCTCTATGCCGCGCCGCTCGATGAGGCTGAGGCCGCGGAAAAGTTTGCAAAGGCGAGCGTGCCGCGGCTTCGCAAGGATGGCGATGCCGCCGTATTTGCCGTCGAGCGCCGCGAGGACGGTGCTGTCGTTGGCGAAGTGGTGCTGAAGCTTGAAAGTGCGATCGCGCGGCAGGTGGAGGTCGGCTATATCTTCAATCCGGCTTTTGCGGGCAAGGGTTATGCCACCGAGGCGATGCGGGCCGTTCTGGACTTCGCTTTTTCGACGTTGAATTTCCACCGGGCCTTTGCCCGGCTCGATGCCGCCAATGCCGGTTCGGTCGGTGTTGTCGAACGGCTGGGGATGCGGCGCGAGGCGCATCTGGTCCAGAACGACCAGTTCAACGGCATCTGGGGCGACGAGTTCATCTATGCGCTGCTGCGGGACGAATGGGTGGCGCGGCAAGGCAGCATCTGACGACCCGCGAGAAAGGTCTCTCCCGCAAACGTGATGGCGGGAGATGTCGGGGATCCTGGGTTTATGCCGGGCGCCTGGCGACGATCATGTAGTTGACGTCCATGTCCTTCGACAGGTTCCACTGGTTCGACAGCGGATTGAAGAAGACGCCGGTGCGGTCGGTGACTTCCATGCCATTCGCTGTGATCGGCTTTTCCAGCTCTTCCGGGCGCACCAGCTTTTCGTATTGGTGGGTGCCGCGCGGCAGCCAGCGCAGGACGTTTTCAGCGGCGAAGATGGCAAGGGCTGCTGCCTTCATCGTGCGGTTGATGGTGGCGACGAACATCAGGCCGCCGGGGCGCACCATCGAGGCGCAGGTGCTCATGAAGAATTCGACATCGGAAACATGCTCGACCACTTCCATGTTGAGCACGACGTCGAACGTCTCGCCGGCTTCGGCGAGCGATTCCGCCGTCACCGCGCGGTAGTCGACGGCGACGCCGCTGCCGGCCGCGTGGGTTTTGGCGATCATGATGTTCTTTTCCGAGGCATCGGCGCCGACCACGTCGGCCCCCATGCGGGCCATTGGTTCGGAGAGGAGGCCGCCGCCGCAGCCGATATCGAGGATGCGCAGGCCCTTCAGCGGCTGCAACGCCTTGGCCTCGCGGCCGAAATTGTCCGAGACGCGGTCGCGGATATAGGTGAGGCGGACCGGATTGAACTTGTGCAGCGGCCGGAACTTGCCCTTCGGATCCCACCACTCGGCGGCCATGGCGGAAAACCGGTCGACTTCGGTCTGGTCGATGGTGCTGCGGGCCTGTTCGGTCATGGTCGGAACTCCTTGGATCATACCCTTGTGAAGTCGGATGATCGGTCGTGAAAGTCAAGGGTTGGCAGTGTCGCGCCTCGTCTGGCGGCCTTTCAGGCAACGATCGAATTTCGGCAGGTCCTCATCCGGATAGGCAATCAGGTCTCTTTGAAGATCATCGAGGCATTCCGCAAATGTCTCGAAAGTTGCAGCACTGGCTGTTGCCATGCAGCGCGGCAGTTTTGCGCAGGCGTTGCCCGACAGGCCGGTTTCGCGCTGGGCGCGGATTTTACGCTCCTGGTGCGCAGAGGCGAGCATTTCCCCGCTGCAGGCCTTATCGCGGCGGCATTTGCGGATTGGGCAGAGGCGCCATGCGCTGTGTATGGTCAAGGTGGTGCGGCATTGGCGTTCGTGATCGGCGGACACGCGTTTTTCATATTCGGAAAGATCCGGTTTTGGCATGGGATGTTCCTTTGGCTATGGGATCAGACAAGACAGGCGTTCGCATTCACGCGGCGTGTTTCGCCCGTGGCATGCCGTTGCGGTGATCTTTTTGCGCCGGGGCGCCGGCAGGATCGGCCGGGGCACATCGTGTGCCGAAGTGTTTGGTAGTAAATGACACGCGATGTGCCCCGTCTCGGTGGTTTTTACCTGCAACTTCGATTTCTCTGCGGGGATGACGGCACCCTTTTGATACGGGGCGGCGCTTACGGCTGTCGGCCACCACCTGTTTCCTTCGGTCGATGTCGCCGTATCCGCTGGCAAGGTGATCGAGTTCGGCAAAGAAGATTTCATGCTCTACAACGCCCGCCGTGCCCCCGGTGGCGCGACGAAGCGGATCGAGTTCGGTTATGAGGGCAAGCCTTATGCGCTCGTCCAGGACAGCCTTGAAAGCAAGGTGCCGCGTGAGTTCGCCCGTGACGCTGCAGCCGTTCCCGGCATCGATCTCGGCATGCGGGCATCCAACAAGTGCATGAACTCCCTCAAGCTTACGCTGGAGGCCGATCAGGCGAAACTGGCGACCGATCCGGGCAACTTTGCAGCGGGCAGCAAGGAAGTGTTGGCAGGCCAAAGCCAATGGTCACATGTTGACAGCAAGCCGCCTTTGCAGATCGAGGAGGCAAGGCAGACCATCCGCCGCTCCTGCGGGCTCTACCCGAACGTCATGGTTTGCGGCCCGAAGGCATATTCTGCTCTGAAGCTCAATGCCTACATCAAGGGCGAATTCCAGAACACGGATATCATCACGGCCGAAATGCTTGCCAATCTCTTGGAGATCGATGCCGTCATCGAAGGCAGAGCCGTGACGGCCAGCGACGATGGTGTGTTCTCCGATGTGTGGGGCAACTTCGCTGTTCTGGCCTATGCACCAAAGGTTCCTAACGGTCTGGAAGAGCCGAGCTTTGGCTACACCTACACGATGGAAAGGCATCCCTTTGTGGAAGAACCTTACTTCGACCGAAACACAAAAAGCTGGATTTATGGCGTCACCTATGAGCGTGCGCCGGTTCTGGCGGGCGTCTCGGCCGGATACCTCTTCTCCGCAGTATCGAGCCTGTAGCCATGCAGACAATCCACTTTTTCCGATCCGGCCAGCATGTCACCAGCACCGGGCAGGCGCTGGCATTCAGTGAAGGCGATCTTGCTGCCATCGCAGCCGCCTATGATCCGAAGACGCACGAAGCACCCATCGTCGTCGGGCATCCAAAGACGGACGCGCCCGCCTACGGCTGGATTGAAAAGATCATAGCCAAGGCGGATGGTCTGCATGCTGTCACGCGCCAAGTGAATCACGAGTTCGCGGAGCTCGTGCGGCAAGGTGCTTACAAGAAGGTCTCGCCGGGTTTCTATCCGGCGAATGCGAAGAACAACCCTAAGCCGGGAGTGCCGTACCTTCGCCATCTTGGTTTTTTGGGAGCCGAGCCGCCAGCGGTGAAGGGCTTGTCGCCTATCGAGTTCTCCGAAGGTGAAGAAATGTTCTTCATGGAGCAGGATTTGCTTGCCCTTCGCGAACACAGCGTCAACGCCCGTGAGAAGGCTCACGAGCGGCGTATTGCCGGTGAGGCGATCCTGACCATACAGCGGCAAGGTCGCTTTCCAATCGGCCTGCTGCCGGGTGTGCTGGCCTTCAATGAAAGCCTCTCCGATGGCGAGACTATCGAGTTTTCCGAAGACGGCGGCGATGTGGTCACGAATAGCCAGTCCGCCTTTTTCGTTGATTTCCTCGCCAAGTTGCCGATGCCGGTTGCCCTTGGCGAACTCGCTAATGCTGACCTCTTCTCAGAGGCCGAAGCGGCCTTTGAAGGGCCGAAAGGCTATGAAGTCAAAAAACGCTCGGCAGCGGTTCTCAAGACCGCGCAGGGTCTGATGAAAAGCAAAGGCCTCACCCTCGCCAATGCGGTGAAGGAAGCCGAAGCAACCGTACCTCACGATTGATTGGAAACCCAGATGGGCCAGCAGAGCATTTCCACCCTATCCCTGACCTTCAAGGCCTCTGGTGCGGTCACCAGACGCCGTGCAGTTGGTTTTAACGGTGCGCAGGCAACCGTGCAGGGCCAAAAGGTTTTGGGCGTCTCACCGCGTGACGTGGTGTCCGGCTTTGACAGCGATGCTGAGGTGAACGGAACGACCGTCATCGAAGCCGGAGCCGCTTTCGCCGCGGGGGCGAGCCTGATCGTTGACAGCCAGGGCCGCGCGATCGCGGCCACTGGCAAGCTGACGCTTGCGGCCGGTGCGGTCGCTGTCACGTCCACAGCCGCCAACGGCAACACTGTTTTTACGGGCGCTGATCTGCCCGAATTTGTCTTTGCCGATGCGCTTGAAGAAAGCACCGGCGCTGGCAAATTGCTTGAAGTTTTGCTTCGTCGATAGCTCCCGGCGAAGCAGATACGCAGAGGCAAGTCCTAGCTTCCTTTGCGGTCCGGCTGTCGAGCGGGCCTCGTCAACCCGACGTAGGCAGCCGGAATAATTACCTCGACCACGGATGAACTGGCGAGGTGAATGGGGCGGCCCCTCGGAGAGGTCGCCCCATTCTAACGATAGAGCGGGAGTTGAGATGACCTACAAAATAGCCATTGGCGTCAACATTGATGCGAACGGTGCCAAGGCAGGCGCAGCGGCCTCCCAGAAGGCGGTAGCGTCAATTGGCGAAACCGTTGATCAAGCCCGCACCAAAATGCTCGCCCTCATTCACGCATCGACGGGATTGGGCAGCGGCGCTGCGAACTCGAACACCCGTGAATGGACTGGCGCACTGTCCTCTCAGGGGCTGGCGATTGACAGCCTCAGGGCGAAGTATAACCCGCTGTTCGCGACCATCCAGCGCTACAAGGAAGCGCAAGTCGAGATCCGCACGGCGCTGGCCATGGGCGCATTGTCATCGAATGAGTATGCCGCAGCGATGGCGCGAGAGCGAACCGCAACGCTGGCGACAATCGATGCGATCAAGGGCCGGAACGTCGCGCTTTCACAACCACAGCCCGACCGGAACCAACGGCCTCAGGGCGGCGCAAACCAACAGTTTCAGACGGCCAACCTCGCATTCCAGGGGCAGGATATTTTTGCCACTGCCGCCTTCATGCCTTGGTACACTGTCGCTCTCCAGCAAGGCCCACAAGTCGCGTCCGTATTGCAGAATGTGGAGAACAAATCTCTGGCCCTTCGCGGTGCGCTCATGTCGTTGATCTCGCCCTGGTCATTGATCTCTGTCGCCGCCGTGGGTGCGATTGCCGCTGCGGTTCAGTACTTCACTGCCGCCGATGAAGCCGCAAAGATAACCAATGACGAATTGGAGCGTCAGCGCGAACTGCTGGCGAAAGTCGCAGGTACGTGGGGCGAGGCTGTTCCCAACCTCAAAGACTACGTGGATCAGCTCCAGCGGGCCTCGGTGGCGGCCGAGCTGTTAGGGGCTACGAACAGCCTTGCCGACCAACAATGGAAGCAGGCGCGGCAGGACGTGGCCGCTTTGCGTGACGACTTCCAAGCGATGATCGCGCAAGTCGAAGCATCGGGCGGCAGCGCTACGGAAGTTGGCGCTTTGATGAAGGCCTTTGAGGATGCCGCCGAAGCGGTGGATGGCGGCCGACAGGACACCGCTGCATTCAAGCTTGTTGTTGATGAGTTGTCCGGCAGCATACGCAATACCGGATCGCCGTTGCTCGATGAGTTTAAAATCAAGTTTGGGGCGCTGGCGGGGGCAATAGCGGAGGCGGCAAAGCAAGCCGCGATCCTTCGCAACGAAGGCCTGACTGCGCTTGCGGGCGGATCGAGCGTGCAAGACATCCTATCCCGCGCAACGTTTCGGGATGGCGACAAAATCCGCCAGTCATCGAGTTTCGTGCCGACCGTAGCGCCTCGACCGGATAGTCGGCCATTGATCGAGCTTGACGGCCTGCCCGGTGGCGACAAGCTCGACAAAGGCATTCGATCCGCAGCCAATTCGTACCGCGATCTCCTTAAATCGGCTGATGACCGCGTTGCGCAGATGAAGTTGGAAGCGCAGCTCGCTGGTGAAACCGGGA
>UCKS01000015.1 GCA_900473045.1 Hyphomicrobiales bacterium | reverse complement strand
CGCAGAAATTCGCGCTTACGGTTCAACAGCGTCGATCTTATCAAGCGGCCTGGAAATTACGACCGAAAACTTGTCCCGCTATGGTGCACTTTGCGAACATGGTTAACGGCAGCATGGCGCCGGTACTTTGCTTGAAGACCGATATCTGGGGCAGTAGTGTTTTGCCGGCACTCATCGGCAACGTCAGCCTGACTTCGAAGGACAGCCCCACTGCCCGAGGAAAGCCATCGCGCAAATTTGCCTCGTTACGGACGAGCGACCCTGTAACTCGCCGCGCTTCTCGGAAAACGTCCGCGAATCGGCCCGCTCGTTCGGAGATGAGCAGTACCACTGACTATCCAGGGTGGATAACTGCTTGGGCACCATTCTGCGGGCTGATCCGTGACGAAGGAAAAATCCGATCTACGCAATGGCAGGAAAACAGATTGCAAAATCCAGAAGGGATACGTGTCTCCTGATTATGCGCGTCGGCCGCTTCACCGTTGTTGAAGGCTCGCATGACTATAGGGTTCACGTCTTTCAGTCCTCGGATCTCGGATCGCGCTGCCCCGCTCTTTTATCAAGTAGAGTACGATGCCGAGAAGATGACCCTGCCCAAGTTTCATTGGAATACCCGCATTCACGATCAGCCAGGGCACTGGATGAAGTGGGTAGAACAGAGCGTGCTTCGATAATCCGGGTTTGTATTGGGGGTGCACCCCACGACTAAGGAACATCGACTCGGTCACGCTTGGGGCAAAAGGGGGCCGTCGATCTCAAACAGGATATGCTTTTGGCGAACTGCGAGAGGCATGTCGATGTGAAAGTTGTCGCCGGCCATCAGACGTCGTTCGTTTCGGGCACGATTGCCATGGCCAGAGTTTCTTTTTAGTCTGACGGCGCGATCCGTTGAAAGTCGATGCCAAGCCTCTGCGAAAACTCCCTCTTAGTGCGTTCGCAGAACGCTTTGATTGCCTCTTTTGTGATAAGTTCGCTTAGCGGAACATCGATCTGACAGGCCTCGATATACCCGTCCGCAAGGTAGGTGATCCCGCTTTCGTCAGCCTTCCCTTTTTCGGAAGGCCATGGTGTTTCACCCCACACATTGCGGAGCCAATTGGCTTTTTCGGGGACTTGTTCGATGCATTTCGAAACCATGATGGACAGGATGGTCTCTGTCTTATCCACGGATGGAAAGGAAGCCGGATCAGGTTCGAGGCGTTCGTCCGGCATGTCCCATCCGGTGTCCACGACCAATCTCACTTCAAGCAACCAATCATCGACGACAGGGTGCCATCTCTCCTCGCCAGCCCGCGTATAAAGCAACGAGCAGTTGTGAAGAGGCAAAAAGTCCCACGCCCAGTTTGATGTCGGGTCCGATCGGCCGGGAGGTACAGCATTTACCACGTTGTTTTGCCATTGATAAAACTGCCTGTCGGGAAATTGCTGCGCAACGAATTTCATAGTATGCAGACACCTCTTCTGGAAATCCCAGAGAAGACGGTAGGCGTGACGTACATCCACCAGTGCAGCTGACAGAGAGTCCTCATTCAAGTTCATTCACTTATCCTCTATCTCAGATTGCAGAGTGGGGTATTGAGGCTGCCGATCCAACCGCGTGGTTGCCAGCCCAAGCCCCCAATAAAGCTAAGATGCTGGTACCCCGCCATTCCCAGCGCCTTCAGCATGTCGTCAATTATACGGGTAGTTGGACCAGAGGGGCATCTGGATCGCTCCTCCAACAACGCGTCAAGCATTCGATCCCACCCGGCCGCTACCGCCTTAATGTCATGACCACTCGAGCTGATCTGACCGACCAATTTTGCGATTGTGCTATCTACATTCTTACCCATGCCGCCAATGGCAACGAAGAAGACCTCGATGCCATCGTTGTCGTTGGCGTCGCGATACGATGTCCACTGCCTAAGCCATTGAGCCGCATATTGGGTGGGCAACGTCCCCAGCTTCGCCTCTACGATTAGCTTGACGCTGACCGAGGGATCGCCCAAGTTGAAGTCGAGAAATACGTCTGGTTCGACGCGAGCATTTTCATCGCCACTATCGTCCCATTGGGGCCAGAACTCGATTCTCGTCAACTCGGCAACTCGGTATTCTGGGAGAGAGTTTCCGAAAGTTCGCCGCAGAATTCGCCAAAAGACAGGGCCGTCCAGATAGGCCAGACGACCAAAAACCGACGCCGTCAGCAGGTCCTCCGACATCCTGAAAGCTCTCCTCCAACTGACCGGATCGTCCAAACCGGGGAGCCGACCAGCCTTTCCACCTAACAGCGCGTGCAGCATAAATCCTCCGAGAGTCGCATTGTCGGTCGAGTGAGCTGGCAAGCTCCGATGCGAAATTTGTGCCGAAAAGATGGGCGAGTGTGGCGATCAACAGCTAAGCGGGATAAGACAGGGAACCGTTAAAAGTAAAGCTAGGACCTCCGCGGCCCAAGTCACTCGGATTCTTGGCAACTTCGATCATTGGCTTGCCATATCCTTTGTCCAGCCGGCTTGGGAGAGAGCCGGCGCAACTGCCCTAGCAAGGCTTTTCAGTTTATCGCCCAAGTGCACCGATAGTACCTGTTCAGACGCTAGCAGCGACATTCGGATGTTATGCACCGATGGGTGGGATAGCCTTTCCGCAAGCGTAGATGCAGCATTCAGACGCACTGTCGATTTCCCGGTCTGATTGGCATGTGTTTTAAACATCCCAACACCGTGGCAGAACAGATACTTATCGGCGATACGATAGCCAAGGAGCGGATTGAAACCATGGTCTTCAACAGCATCACATAGGGCGGACTGGGTCTGGTCCCATGTGACGGCTATTTTTTGATAGAAGGATTGCATCTGTTGGGTACCGACGCTTGTCTTTCGAAGCACCGCTACGCCAACAAATTTATCAAAAATCGTCCATTCTTCAAGGCGGAGGAACCACGTCAACTTCGAAAGAGCGGAAGCCAGTTCACGCTCGAGTACTCTACCCTTTTCATCAGGGAGGAGGGCAACCCGGTTCTCTCGTGTGAAATCCACAAGCGCCTTCGCCCTGCAGGGCAGGGGCTTGCATAGGTGGGCCCGCAAGTCAGGACCGTTCAGCGCATCGACAATTAGAGTTGCCTGCGTGTCACCGTCATGAGACGGAATGTTCCGCGACACCGAATAGGCGCGTGCAATCCGGCGCATAATGTCTTCGTTTAGGCTACCCGTTTCGAGGGTTGAGCGCTTACCTGAAGAATTGAGAATTCCTGTCTCTTGAAGAAAGCCAAAATCAGCGCTGATCCACCATTTGTACGCGTCGACGACGGCCAAGAGGGCAAAGTCATCCTGAATCCGGCCATCGCTCAATTTCTAAACTCCGTTTAAAGTTCCGCTGGTTTATCCTAACGCGGCCGACTGCCGCTTAGCCCCCTCGCTGACGGGGAGGCGTTTGGTGCATCAATCAGGACGTATCGAACTTGAGTTAACATTCAACGTTGACAGACTGGATGACGAGAAGGCAGATTTTGGGACGGACGTGCGATCTCCTAACCGAGCGCCGCCAAGATCTACCGCTGTTTGTGTCCGATCGCTTGACTACCTGGCCGTTTTCACGCTCACTCGCGCAAAACGAGAGTATTCGATGTGAGAAGACCATTCATCCAGTTTACTTTCAAGGAACTTGAGGCAGAATTTAAAAGGGCCAAGGGTACGAAAGACGCTGAGGCTCTGTCGGACCTCGAACGTGAATTGGAGCAGCGGAAAAAGAACCCTAACGCACCCGCTCTTATGGCCAATGTCCAAAACGCTTTCAGGGAGATTGGGACTAGACCCCAAAGCGATTTTTTCAGTGAACCGGCTGGCAAGTCCGCCACGAGTCCGTCAAAATCCCCAAAATTAACGCACTCTAAGCCTGTGGTTGGTCGTAAGGTTGCTCCGAAATATCAGCCGACCACCGAGCAACGGGATGCCGTCGACGCCTTTCTCGCTGGAAACAGCCTCAAGATAAATGCCTATGCCGGAACGGGTAAGACCTCAACTTTGCAGATGCTAGCAAACGCGACTGGCGCGCGGGGGCAGTATATCGCCTTCAACAAGGACATCGTCACCGATGCCAAAGACAAATTTCCCAACACCGTAAATTGCTCGACTTCTCATAGCTTGGCGATGAGGGCGACATCCTCCGGGTACAAGCAGGATATGAACAAACTGACCGGCAAGGTGAACGCCAACCAACTCGCCGAAATGCTCGGCTTGAAAAGGGAGAAGTTCGACCAACATCACGTTATACAGCCCAGATCCCAAGCGTTTCTGATGTTGGAGACGGTGAAAAAATTTGCCCAAAGTGCCGACCCGACTTTGGAGGCATTTCATGTCCCTGTGCGGGGGGCATTTCAGGCGGCCAGTCAGGAGACAGCTGCCGCGATGCAGGATTTCGCACTCCAAGGTGCTAGGTTCGTGTGGAGCCGTATGCTCGATGAACGTGATCCCCTTCCATTAGGTCACGATGGTTACCTTAAATTATGGGGTCTTTCTCAGCCGGAAATAGCTGCGGATTTCATCCTTCTCGACGAAGCGCAGGACACAAATCCCGTGGTCCTTGATGTCCTCCGACGTCAGTCGGCTCAGATGATTTATGTGGGAGATCGTTACCAGCAAATTTACGAGTGGCGCGGGGCCGTTAATGCCATGGAGGAAATCGAGACGGATCACACCACGTTCCTGACGACATCCTTTAGGTTCGGGGACGCAATCGCTGGTGTGGCAAGCCAGGTTTTGGGCTTGCTGGCTGAAAGCAGACCGATAACGGGAAATCCGAGTGTCAGGAGCCGCTTGGCAACCATCACAGCCCCTAACGCGATATTGGCGCGAACGAACGCGTCCACGATTGCCGCCGTAATAGAGGCGCTTGATCAAGGGCGGAAGCCGCACTTGGTCGGCGGCAACAAGGAATTGATGGATATGCTGCGGGGCGTACAGGCACTCAAGGCCGGCGAGCCGAGTGACGTCGCCGAGTTTTTCGGTTTTGCAAACTGGAACGAAGTCGTCGAATATTCGCACACCACCGAGGGCGGCCACCTGCTGACGTTTGTAGGCCTTGTGGAGTCACGAGGTGAGAAGCAGTTAATGTGGGCGCTGAACCGTACGGTGAGTGTCGAAGAAAGCACGGTCGTCATCTCGACAGGTCACAAAGCGAAAGGACGCGAATGGAAGTCCGTGCGCTTGATGGACGATTTTATGAAGAGCAAGCCCGCCAAAGAGAATGCCGAGCAGATCGGTCTCGATCCGGCCGAGTTACGCCTGTTATACGTGGCAATAACGCGGGCCAAGGAAACCCTGGACATTCCGCCGCCGTTAGCCGACCTATTAGCGGGCAGGCCAGTAAAACCGACGACGCTAACAGCCGAACGCAGCAGGCATCCTGCGGCCACGCCGGTTTCGATCTCCGCTCACAGGGAAACCACGGCTCCCGCGCCGAAGCATTTTGTTCCGCCGCCGCGGTCCTCTACGCAGCGCCCTCAAGAGCAACGGCCTGCGGCGCAGCCGTCGCATCTTTCCGGTCAGAGACCGAAGCGAACGGGGATCATGAAATGGCTGCTGGGGGAGTGAAGCCGCACCGCTTCGGCCCACAACGGCCGCTTGATATTCGAGCATTTGTCAACGGGAGAGCGTTGAGGACTTGACCAACGCGAAAGGACCAAGCCCACTTATTGCAATGGTGAGGTCTCGAAGTTCCAGAAGGGATGGATTCAATGTGTCCGCAACTGACGCTAGCCGACGCCCTGCGCGGTGGACAGGCTTGGATTTCAGCTGTTTTTCCCTGGGAAATCGGGTGTCGGTGCGACATGTGACATAAACGATTTTAGAACATCATTAGGGGCGTACTCTTGGAGTGTAGACGCGGCAAGTCCGAGGATCGTGCGTCTTGCCTCCCCGGTTGCCACGTCGAGGGCCAGATGACGCTCCTGCTCTTTGGACTGTGTTACGTCCAACCGTAGATACCGCTTTTCTAACCTGTGATGCATCATGTAGGCGACAGACTGCTGCTGCGATGCGATCATTGCGTTGACGAGTCGTTGCTCCTTTGTCCAGCCGAGAATGCCCAAATTGAGCCCGCTGGCGTGCGCGAAAGAAAATTGGGATGTCGTCGTTCCGATGCTTAGGACATGCGTTTGGCCTGCGGGGACTTTTAGGAAGTGTTCCGCCTCATGAAGGGCTAATATGTCAGGGGAGTTAGCATACAACCCTCCATCAGCGTAAAGGGCGTTTCCAATTTCTGCCACCGGGAAATAGGTTGGTGCAGCGGACGTGGCCATGGCGACATCGACAACGTTTAGGTGAAGGTCGGTTACAAAGTTCGCATGATGGGGGGTCTTAAATGCTTGCGGTAGACCTTTGGTCAAGTTTACAGCGGGGACAAGCACGCGATGTCTAAGGTCGCCAATCTTAGTTTGCGCACCTACCAGATTTGAAATTGTTTCGCGTAACGCGTCACCGCTATATTTCGGGCCTTTTACATACCGAAGAATGTCCCAGAGCTTCCCCGGTGTAGAACCGGGCGCTGCTCGATCTGAGAAAATTCTCGAACCGTTTTCCTCGAAAGCTTGCTGGATCTCAGCTGCGGGCACCTCGTGGGCGAGTCCCAGTGCGATAATCCCACCAATTGAGGTTCCAGCAAGCAGATCGAAGCTTCGCGCGAACGGCTTGCCTGTTTTCTTCTCCAGTCCTGCGATGACGGCGATTGTGTAGAGGCCGAGATATCCGCCGCCGCTGAGAGATAGAATGTTGAAGCGTGTTTCCATAGTTCCCTGTAGCAAATTCCCCTCCGGGTCAGAAGTCTATTCGTACGCTTAGTCAAACTAACGCACGGAAATCGTGGAAGAACCCTTGAGATCGGGACAGTCAATAACTACTTACCGTGAGAAGTTCCTCTTGCCCTGGGGTTATCGGTGAGAGGGTTGATCTAAAAAAATTGTATTGAATAGATTTGGCTGTGGACAGGGCGGTTCGACACGTAGGCCGCGCATTTTCGATGAGGTATTGTATCGAATGGCTAACGTATCGAAGCTTCTTTATACGACCACCGATCCCGAGCATTTTCTCGCAAACCTTGAACCGGACGTAACGATCCTTCTTCGGGCTCAAAAAAAGGTCCGCTCCCACCTTCGGGAAGTCTTCGCCGCAGCGAGCGCGGACCTTTTTGGTGAGGTCGTGATACCGCGATTTTTCACTCAGGGAAGCTCCAGTTACCGAACATTGAATGAACCTGCGTGGCCTCCGCGCCAGCAGAAGGATCTGGATGACGGTTGTTACCTTCCGTTGTCGTTCGTGCGTGGCGAGCGCCCATCCAAGGCTGCAAAACTATTTTTCCAGTTTGTGGACGCCGCGCTCATAAACCTTGCCAAGACCGAGGGTTGGATCCACATACAAAAACCGACATGTGTTCGACTAGAAATTGCTCGAGATGGTCATATAGACGTGCCTTTGTACGCCATTCCGGATGACCAATTTCGCTTGCTGGAAGACAGGGCTTTACAGAAAAGCATGCACACAGCGAGTGCTAAGGCCGACAACTGGGATGCGCTTCCCTCGGATGCTGTATTGCTAGCCCACCGTGAAGACGATTGGGTCGAATCGGACCCCAGAAAGATTCATGGCTGGTTCCAAGACGCCGTCAAAGTTTATGGCACGAGGTTGCGCCGCGACTCTCGCTATCTCAAAGCTTGGCGGGATTTCCACGAACTAGATAAGGATAACCTCACGTCGATCGTTTTGATGGCGTGCGTGTGGCACGCTTATGAAGCAATTCGTGGGCCGTTTCTTCCTGACCGCGAGGATGAGCGTCTCTTTAAAGTCGTGGAACGGCTTCCAACGCTACTAGAAAGTGACGTCTTTATCGGCCCTTGTGGCGATGAGGACCTTAATCGCATGAGTGCCACGCAGCGGAAGAACGCCGCCGCTAAAGCCCGCGAGCTTGGGGCACGTCTGAAGGAGGTCCTCTCGTCCCCCACTGATAAACGCTCCGCCGTTGATATCATGCGGTTGGTTTTAGGTGAGCGGGTTCCAGATATGCCGGAGCTAGTTGCGATAACGGCCGCCGCGACCGTTCTCTCACATCCAAAAAAAGTGGTCGCGGCACCAGAAGTGGGTCGTTCTCAGAGTGGTTGATACAAAAGTCAATCCGCTCCTCTATATTCACGATGCTCTCATTCAGGAGGGGTTTTCCCGTGTTTTTGAGAAGGATAAGGACTGCCTTTATCATGGCGTTCTTGATCCGAAGGGAGCCGCCGTGCCGATATCCTTTGAAGTCAAGGATTTCAATTTTGTTCGGTTTCCAGAGATAAAAATACGACCTGAATACCCGCTCGATAAACGAAAGCTCCCACATGTGCTGGGCTCGAACGGGTCGCTTTGCTACCTTGCGAAAGGTTCTGTGATCTTGGATCGGTACAATCCCGGGGGCACGGTGTTGCAGTGCTTGAACCAGGCCACGACAGTTCTGCTCGCATCAATGAGTGGAAACCTCGACGCAGATTTTGCGGATGAGTTCAGCAACTACTGGGGAACGTCATTTGCCTTGGTCGATATGCCCCCGACCAGCGTTGGTAAGGCCGGGCTTCGATACGTCAAATTAGCGGAAGGCCGAACGGACACGGGCGTCCTTGCGAAGGATGCGTCTTGGTTGTGGGATCGCGATCCAGGGCGGGAAAACGAGGCTGAGGCGGCGAGGATCGTTTCAACGGATCAACCTCTAACGCTTGATCCTGCTTTAGACTGGCCACCTAAGACACTTGGTAAGTTTAACGAATGGCTCTCAAGTATCGATCCGAAGCTCGTAGGGCAACTGGAAAATACGATTGCCTCTTCTTCGGGAACCATCGGTGTAATAGCAATCAGAGCGCCAAACGGCATATTTATTTGCCGCACCGAGGTCCCGCAGCAGCTTCGGCGCGTGGAGTTCTTAAAAAATCGACGGCTTCAACTTCCAAAAATGCTTCGTCTGAATGAGAGCATCGTGGACATCGAACTTGTAGCGGCTACTAGGGCAGACGCAGAATATGTGTTTGGTCGGAACCTCGGGGAGATGGCCAATCTGAGGGGAAAACACATACTGCTAATTGGATGCGGCACCATAGGCGGTTTTCTTGCACAACAGCTGGCGCAGTGCGGGGCAGGGTTCGACGGCGGATCCATGGTATTGGTCGATAACGAGCGATTACAGACGGCCAATTTGGGGCGGCATCTTTTGGGCACTCCGTATCTTCATTTAAGTAAGGCCGAGGCATGCGTTGCTTTCCTGAAAGATCAGCTTCCGCCACTGGACATAAAAGCGCGGGATATCGACGCTCTTGAGCTCAAGGAATATTGCGCCCAGTTCGACATTGTCGTTGATGCAACCGGCGAGGAGGCTCTCTCGATTGCTCTCAACGAAGCTGCTGTCGCGGCTCGACCAAACTCGCCACCGCACCTCTTCGTCTGGCTGGAGGGCAATGGAGCTACTGCAAAATCGATGTTAACCGGGGAGGCGGACTTTGCATGCTTGAAGTGTCTAAAGCCAAGTCTCTCGGGGCCACCTCGGTATAGGACGCTTAGACCAGGCGTTACAGTTGAAGTCTTGCGGGATGTTTCATGCGCTGACGCTGGATATGTCCCCTATCCAGTCTCCCGATCAGTTTCCGCCGCTGCACTTGCTTGCGACCACATTTTAGACTGGGCCAACGGAAATCGTGGAACCCGTTTTCGTACACGGACATTTGACACCGCGAAAGCTTTCCGTATCGATGACTGCAGTCCGAGCCTATCCGAGATATGCCCAGCTTGCGGAGTAAGGGCGTGATCCTTGAATGGGCTAATGGTAGGCTGATCCTCGTTCAGGATCACGTGATTACCAAGATATCCGCCTACACGATCGGCAACGAGCGAAACTCGGAGGCGGGCGGAATCCTTCTCGGAGGCTATCGCGAGGCGCATATAGAAGTTTCGGATTCGACGGAACCAATGGCTGGTGACCGACGATACAGATTTGCGTTCGATCGCCGCGATCCTGGACACCAGGCGAGGGCACTTCAAGCCTGGAAGGATGCATCAAGTACTGACACCTTCGTTGGCGAGTGGCATACTCATCCGGAGCCAGACCCTACCCCGTCGTGGATCGACCGCCGGACGTGGCGTCGAATTGTTGCGAAGTCTCTTGACCCTGTAGTTTTCGTAATTTTAGGTTGGAATTCCAATTGGTATGGTGTCGGCCACTCCGGCAAAATCCATGTAGCGATTGCGCATCAAAACGGACAATAGTGACATCTTTATCCGGCGCTCGCATGAGGTACCCTCAAGAATTTTGGAATGGGCTGACATCAATCTTCACCCAATACACGCTCAGAGCTTGGAATAATGTATAGTGCTGTCTCAAGTTTGTCGGGGAGACGAGAAACCATATAATGCACCTCGATCCAGGCGCGATAGCAACTGAGCACTTACTTAGTCGCACACGACAGGCGGCCTTTTGTTGCTTCTACAGTTTACAGCGATCAAGTTCCACCCGGAAAAGTTGATTCATACGCTTACTAGTTGAGGTACCCTCTGGTGCCGTATTTCGGCTTCCTATACACGTCGATCGATACATCGCAATAAATTATCGAGATTCGACAGTAATGGCATTTAAGACGAACACCTTCGCCCAGACCTCCGCCGCTAATCCCGCAGCTCATTTCAAGACGCTTACGAAGCGGCAATATCCCGATGTCATGCCGCATCAGAAGGAAATCTTGGAGGCGTACGCTGCCGGTTTTGCAATGAGTTCAGATGTCGCATTGCAGTTGCCAACGGGGAGCGGGAAAACGTTGGTTGGACTTCTCATCGCTGATTGGAGGCGATTGAAGCAGGGAGACAGGGCCGTTTATCTGTGCCCGACGACCCAACTGGTTCATCAGACTGTACAGCAAGCTCGCACCCAGTACGGCATTGACGTGGTGGACCTGTCAGGGAGCAAAGAGGCTTTCAATCCGGCAGACGTCACGGCATACATGACTGGCGCGCAGGTGGCTGTAAGCACCTATTCCGGGCTGTTCAACACTCACCCATTTTTCAATGATCCAGACCTCATCATCGTTGACGACGCCCATGCGGCCGAAAACTACATTGCCAACATGTGGTCTCTAAATATCGACATCGGGACGCCGCTCCACGGCGCTCTCGCGGAATTCCTTCGTCCTCACCTGGACCCACAAGAACACTCAAGACTGACTGGCGATTGGATGGGGTCGGCCGACGCTACTTGGGTTGAAAAAATGCCCAGTCCGCAGGTTAGAGCGCTCACCACGGACCTTGCATCTATCATTGATGCCCATGCGACACGAAAGCAGCCGCGCTTATTTTTCCCATGGTCGATCCTGCGGGAACACCTTGACGCCTGCCACGTATATTTGGGATCCCGAGAAATATTGATCCGTCCACTCATTCCTCCAACTGTCACCCACTTGCCCTTTGCCAAGGCAAAACAGCGAATTTTCATGTCGGCGACGCTGGGAATCGGCGGAGACCTAGAGCGCCTATCAGGTCGAAAAAGTATCGATTGGTTGGCTGCGCCAGAAGGCTTCCAAAGCTCCGGCGTCGGCCGCCGTTTTTTCGTTTTTCCCAGCCTGTCCCTCACAGGCGACGAAACCGACACGCTTCGCCTTGCAATGCAGAAGCGTGCCGGACGGTCCGTGATCCTGACGCCGTCGACGCAGCAATCAGATGCGCATGCAGAGCAGGTTGCAACACACCTTGCCGGCTACACGGTCTTCACTAAGGATGACATTGAAGACGATAAGACGGCCTTTGTTTCATCACCGAAGGCCGCGGCGATTCTGGCGAACCGCTATGATGGCATCGACTTCCCCGGTGATGAATGCAGACTACTTTGCGTAGACGGACTACCTCGAGCCATGAATTCGCAAGAACGTTTCATAATGTCGAAAATGGGCGCTGCAGCCCTTTACAATGAACGTATACAAACCAGGGTGCTACAAGCCGCCGGTCGATGCACGCGTGCTCTGCAGGATCGTTCGACCGTTTTCATAACGGGTACAGAGCTGGTCGATTTTCTTGCCGACAGCCGGAAGTGGCGCTATTTCCATCCGGAATTGCAGGCTGAGCTCTCCTTCGGCGTCGATCAGTCAACTCGGGTTACATCTGACGAAATCCTCGAGAACTTCGACATGTTCATGGATAACAATGCTAAATGGTCCGCTGCGGACAGCATGATCCGCAACGCTATCGGCAATTTTCAACGCTCAGCTTATCCGGCAATGGATGAACTGCGATCCGTGGTCAAACATGAGGTCGCCTATCAAGAGGCGATGTGGAACAAAGACTATTCCGGTGCTCTTGTCGCTGCTCGAACAGTCCTTGGCAACCTTGGTCATTCTGATCTGCGCGGATATCGCGCTCTTTGGCACTACCTGGCAGGAGCCGCAGCGCTTCGCTTATCTACGAAGGTCGGCGACGCCCACGCACAAGCTGCTCAGGAACAGTTCATTCGGGCGAAAGCAGCGGCACCTTCTGTTGCTTGGCTCAATACCCTCGCGAGAGCAGTCGGCGGAATTGGCGGTGAGGAACAGAAAGTTCAGAGCGGTGAAACGTTGAAGCAAGTCGAAGCGCTTGAACAGCAGTTCCTCGCCATGGGAACAGCCACAAACCAGAAATTTGACAAGCGCGCCGCCAAAATCCAGGCGGATTTAGCGCACGCAGACACATTTGAGCAGGGGCAAGTGGAACTGGGCTCGCTGTTGGGTTTCACCGCTGGTAATGCAGAGACGGACGCGGCTCCCGATCCTTGGTGGTTGGGTAGCAAGCTCGGAATTGTGTTTGAAGCACATGCCGATGGCAGCGCGGGCACCATTTTTGGGGCAACCAAGGCGCGTCAGGCGTCGAGCCATCCAAAATGGATCAAGAAGAATGTCCCAGGCGCTGCAGCAATGGAGATCCATCCTATCCTTGTCACTCCGTGTACCAAAGCAAAATCGGGCGCGGATCCTCACTTGGATGACGTCAGGTATTGGCCCTTGAATGCTTTTCGCAGTTGGTCGATCCGCGCGATTGGCGTACTTCGTCATCTGAAAGGTACGTTCCAAATCGAAGGTGATCTGGTGTGGCGGGCTGAAGCCGCACAGCGCCTTGAAGCGGAAGGCTTAGTCCTCGAGGCAATTCTTCGGGATCTTCCCATTGCTACAAATGCAATGGAAATTGTCGCCTGAACTTGGCGAGTGGCGATATCGAGGCGATCATGCGGCATATAGTGTTGGCGGTTTTAGGGTCGGTCATCCTAGTGGTGGCCGTATGGCTTGCATGGGGTATTTACAGTGTCGAAATCGCATACTGGGCGCTGGGAGATATCTTTATTCCGGCGCAAGCTGGCCCATGGGGTGACTCGTTCGGGCCTTTTAGCGCGCTCTTCAGCGCCCTCGGCTTCACAGCGGTTTTAGTCACACTGTGGGTTCAGCAGCGTCAGATCAGCGACGCTCAAAAGGATCAGCACCGACAGCGCTTTGAAGGTTCCTTCTTTGAGTTGCTGCGTTTCTTCCGCGAGGCCAGGAATGCGGTCCGCTTTGAACACACCGCAGAATACAACAGTGCGACCGAAGGAAAATCGCCAATTGACCGAAAGATCTATGAGGGTGAAGAGGCATTTCGCGCGGCGATGAGGGAGATCCGCCATTGGTGCAAAGATGAGACCAATCTCAGCGACAAAGCAAAGTTACTTCATATCTACAGGACAAGTTTTCACTCACGATATGAAAGCAAACTTGGCCCATATTACCGGCTTCTCTACACGATCCTACAAAGGATTTCTGCTGACCCAGTCCTTACGAACGATGACAAGGCCACCTACGGCAACCTAATACGAAGTCAATTAACGAGCCATGAGGCTGCAATGGCTGGATTGAACGGCTTAGCGCCCTTCGCTAAGGATTTTTCCCGATTGGTCGTAGAATTCAGATTGCTTAAATATGTGACCTCGAACACCGCCAAGCGGATGCTCGAGCAACATTATGAAGCTGCCGCCTTCTTATCAAGAGACTGAGACGGTATTTGAGCCGAACGGTAGGGTGGCTGACATTGCGGCACGATTGCCACTGTGCCTAGCGATGTTTTCCGAGCCAAACCTTATCTTCGAAACGCCCAGCTCTCCGAGTACGAGCCAGTTACCTTTGCATCCCGGATACTTACAGACGGCGCTATAACTTCAAGAAGTCAAGCGACAGTCCGCGTGCAGCCTTTTCCCAAGTTAGAGGAAGTTTAAGCTCCGCGCGCAACTTGGACGCCCGGGCGAATGTGGCTTCATGGTCCGACAGCCCGGCGTCAACTTTCGCTGTCCACGCTTCACGATTTGCGTCGTCGGCGAGCGCTACAAGTGCAATGCTGGGTACATACAGGTCGGGGTCGAGCCCTCGGTTCAATGCAGGACAGCACAGATATTCGGCGAGGCCGCTTTCCGCCGAAATGATCACGGGCACGACGGCAGCATCGCTTCGAGGCCAGTCAGCCCAACTCCTTTTGCGACTGACGGCACGATGATCAGCGCCGACCCGAGATAGTCCTGTTCGTGCTTCGCCGGTTCGGTCGCGAACGACCGTAGCTGCACAAATTGCGAGTAGTCCTTGAACTCTCCGATGTTCTTGAACTCGGCTTCGGCGTTTTCTCTCGTGAAACCGCGCATCACCAGCTTTGGCGTCTGCCCGGAACTTCAGGGCCGATCGGTCGCAACCTTCTTGATGACGTCGCACGCGAACAGCTCCCCCTTCACGCCAGCGTCCTCCATACGGCCCGACATCAAGCAGGTCTTCATGTGAAGATTCTGGTGGGCTGGGGTCAACTTCAGCAATAGCGACAGACGGGACGCCGCCCGGTGGCGGGGGAAAGAGCCTTTGCGGTCGGCGAGGGTGCCAGGAATTCATCCGTGCAATCATGCGGTCGTAGCAGGCAGCTTCAACCGTTCATGACTAATATCCGTTCATGCCGATTGCGCACTCATATGCAGAATCGTTTGCAGTCTCCCATGCCATGCGTCTAGTTCTTGCGACGCGCTTTTTACGAGTATTGATTCAGGCTTGGTTCCCGGAGTGTTAAAGAAAATGATCTCGTGAACAGGGGTCATCAAGTCGTTTGTAAAAATTTTTAAAGAAAGGCGATCGACTTTCTCGATGGATCTTTTGGATCCGGACACACCGCCAAGTAGCAGGCCTACTGGACCTAACAAAAGTGCGCCGACCGCAGCACCCGCAACCTGGCTCCCTCGATTGGTCTTGGTTATCGCTGACCCGTTCCTTAAAACTTCCACAGCAATGAGATCACTGAATTTAAAAATTTTTGTATTCAGACTACCGCTTGAAATAGCAAATTTGTTCCCGATCGCGTCGATGGCGATGCCCGCGCCGCCTGCTGCGCCTTTAAAGACGACAGCTGGGGTGAAATCAGGCAAAACAGACAATGCTTGCCCTTGCTCGTTATGCTTTTGGCTCTCCGCCATCGCCTTCACTATTCCGATAGCGAAGCAAACACCCATAAACAGGAAAACCCAACCCCAGAACCCCATTTGTCCCTCCGTTATTTACGTCCTTCTAGGAGTGGTTGTATAACTCAACCAAAATTAAAGCCGCGTTACTCGTGCCCGCGGGGCAAGGTCGCTGTATGGTGGAAGACCTGGAATTGAAGTTGGTCCGCAGTAAGGCTATATTCGCTCCACCCTTTCGTCGATCGGCCATCGGCCGGATAGCCCCAAAGGGACTTCCTTGAGAAGTATTGTGAAATGGGCCGCGTCGATAAAAACTTCGACATTCTTCGTACCTTCGAAAGCTCTACAGGAGACGGAGTTCCGCTGTGCACGAAGGGTCGGCAACATCGACGTCACCAAACGTAAAGGCGTCGTTTCTGCAATAAGCACAATGTCCGTCAAGACAGTCGGACTGACAAAAATGATTAATGATCACGAACTGTAATAAATGGTAGGCCCGGAGGGACTCGAACCCCCAACCAAGCGGTTATGAGCCGCCGGCTCTAACCAGTTGAGCTACAGGCCTAGATCAATTCGTTTTTGTTGTGACTGGTTTGGTAACACTCTGCCGCGATATAGGCAATTGTTCGCCGACTGCCTACGGCTCTCCGCCTGTGTGAACAGATTTTGTTTTCGGTTACGTGATCTCGTGCTCAAACGAGCCTTAATCGCTGTCGGCCGGTCCGCCATTGGCTAAAAAATCACCGGCTATCTCGTTCGACTTAGCCGAAATGAAACGGACTTCGAACGTTCCGATATTGTCGTCAATATACTGAGGTTGACCCAACTTTGCGCAATCGAGGACTTCGCCGATACGTTTCTCTGCTTCAGGTCTTTTCCAAAGATGCGTCCCGTTCATCGAATCTACGTCCCGTTCTCGGAGGCTTGTATTTGATATAACGCGTGTGCTTGCTCCATAAAAGCATGACTTCGGTAAATTAAAGATTTCGCTCGGTCACAAACCGGGCTTAACCCGAGTCTTTCATTTCGAAGGTTACCCCGATGCAGATGGTGACTGCTTGTCTTCAAGCAGGATGATCTCGCCGGAACGGTGATACTACGGGGGGATGACATCCAAGAGCGGAGCGAAACGATAGCTTGCCTTAGCTCGATGCGAGCTCAGTTCCGGGTATTCGGCTTGATTTTGCGCCACGATTTGTCATCGGTGAACATAACCAGAACATCTGCGACGAGTCAAGAGCTTAGGATGTTGGCGTAATCGTTCTCACGTTGACCGGTAATGGTTGTGTACGATTAGGTGTAGAGGGGGATCCTCTGAAGGGCCGCTGGAACGTTGAAAGCGGTTTAGCGGAAAATTGCTGACTTTCCTTGGCTTTCGGAACAGCCCAGACCGCAGCGATGGGATCATAAACTCCGGGAAGGGGGAAATAGCGGTTTATGCGCTCGAAATCTCTGACATTCAAAGTCGCGATTGGGAAGTCGTAAGTTATCGCGATCGCGGCTATAAAAAGGTCTTGTCCTGGCTTCTTTTTAGATTGTTCGTCAACAAACCAAAGTTCCTTCAACGGACCACAACAATACATCGCACCGAGGACTCTCGCCACTGCCGGGCTGTCACTCGGAAAAACGTAGTCTGTCGCAAGGAGGCGATCCATCCATGCGCGCAGTTTCATTGCTTTGAGATTATTATACTCGGCAACTTCCGCGATGCCCCTTTCAATTTCCAAGATAACTGGGAAGGGTATGGCAAGCCGTTTCTGTAGGCGAAACCAATCGGCAAGAATGGGATTCGGCAGTGGTCTCTGCGCATCACTCAATATGTTCGTATCAAGCAGAAAAATGCCATCCGGCATGCGCGTTAGTTTCCTGCTGGTGAATTTACATTGGAAGCTTGGCTGGCATTGGTAAATCGGACGTAAACGAGGAGAGTGTTGGTCCCTAAAATTCCGATTTACTTAGGATATCCCGCCAGATTTGGTCGCCAACACCTGTGTTTGGTATAAAAGGGTTGGTTCATTCTAAAGATGCGCGAGGTCATCGCCACCGGGCGTGAGGAGATTGTTCTCGAGGTCTCCGAATGCGTGCCCACAAAATCCGGGGGAGGGAGGCAGCCTCGTTGTGGCGTAAGCGGCGCTACGGACTGACATGTGGTTAGTTCGCGACATCGCGTTAAATGCCCAGTGCGGTCAGATCCGATGTTTACGATCGGACCTCTGTTACTTAATGCTTAGCGACAAACTATAGGTTAGACGATATTTATGCGGTGAAGGCAGCAGCGGAAAGGCCTTCTACACAAGGGCCGACGTTGTATGATTGAACGGTTGAGAAGACCTTTGCTCCTGACCACCGCCGGGCTTATGGCGGCACTGGTTTTCTGGATCGACAGCATCGCGGAGTACGAAACATCTGTCGCCGTCCTTTACCTGGCCGTGCTTGTTCTGGTTTCTAATGCCGGCAGCGGGAAAGATGTCACGCGTGCCGCTCAGGCTTGCATTGCTCTTACAATTTTTGCCTGGATACTCATCCACCTGAACCAGCCCTCATTGGCGAATGTACTACGATGCGTGTTCGCTTGTATCGCGATCGGCGTCACGGCGGCATTGCTAGTGAGCGGTAAGCGGCTCCAGGCGACGAAAAAGGACCTCGAACGTAGTCGGGCAGAGGTCGATCTCTTTGCGAATTCTGTCCCATACGTCTTATGGCGTTCAAACCCCCGCGGCGAGATCGAGTATCTAAACGCAAGCTGGACCGCAGTTACAGGGCTGGACCGTTGGGATGTGCTGGAAGGACAGCGCTACAACGACGTGGTGCACCCTGACGACATGCCTGCGCTTGTTGAGACGGTCTCTGCCGCCGTGGCGACCCAGACAACGACCAACCTCAAAGTTCGGGTACGCCAGGCAGACGGGGCGTACCGATGGATGCAGATTTACGATAATCCTGCATACTCACCTCTAACCGGGCAGGTGGAGCGGTTCGGCGGCCTGTCGGACGTGCATGATGAGGTCGTTGCAAAACAAGAGCTTCAGCAAGTTCGAGACCAGTTGGAGGTAAGCAGGGCCGAACTGGTCAACTTCACAGACTCGGTTCCCCAAATTCTTTGGCGAGCTGACGCCAACGGCAACATAGATTTTTTCAATCGCCGCTATACCGAGATTACTGGCCGAGACTCCATGAAGACGATCGAGCGTCAAGATTACATCGACGACTATCATCCAGATGACAGGGATAAGTTCCTGCGTCTCTTGCGCGAGGCATTCTCCAGCCGCTCTGAGCTGCGTGCGACCTACAGGTTGCGTCACGCGGATGGAAGTTACCGTTGGATGTCGCTTGTAGGTCGTCCGGTTCAGTTACTCGAGGATTCGAACGAAGTTCGCTACTACGGGGGCATCTCGGACATTCACGAAGAGGTCACCTCTCATCAAAAGGTACAAGAACTCAACGAAACCCTAGAGCAGCGCGTAGAGGAGCGAACGTCGGAACTTATGCGCACCGAACGGCGCTATGCGGGACTTTTCGACGTAAGCAATATGACATTTGCCGAAATGGACTTCACAGCAGCCGAGAAGTTGTTGGATGCGATCAAGGCTAGCGGCGTGACCGATCTACGGGCTTACATGGCGGACCATCCGGACGAGCTGGTGCGTACGTTGGGCGTGATCCAGACGACGAGGGTTAACCAGGCGCTCGCCCAAATGATGGGGTACGACAGTGTTGCCGACCTCGTAGAGAATCCCCCTGCGCAGAACGCCGAAGACGGTGCTGAGGTGCTTCTTCGTCAGCTAGAAATGTATTATTACGGCGTCAATCACATCGATGGACGGACTGTGCTAATCGGAAAGGGAGGTAGGCGGATTCCTGTATATTTTACAGTGACAAGGCTCCCCGACGGGCTACACCTGTCCAGCCACGTTGATCTTTCTGACCAGGCGCGTATCGAAGAAATGCGACAGGCTGCCCAAGCGGAACTGGCCCGCGCGAATCGCGTCGCTACTGTGGGCGCGTTTTCGGCGTCGATAGCCCATGAATTAAACCAGCCTATCACCTCCATGGTGATTGATGCGCGGACCGGACTGCGCCTCGTCGCGCGCGAAAATCCGGACATGGAGGCCGTCGACCGCATACTTCAGCGCGTCGAGAAGAATGCGCAACGCGTCGCTGGCATCGTGCAGCGGACCCGAGAAAATCTTGTCGGGAGACGACGCGCGGTGACGGCGATTGACCTCCAACGTCTAGCCACCGAAACTCGCGATCTCATAGACCATGATCTTAAACGGGCTGGCGTTGAGCTTGAGCTCGTCTCCGCAAACGCGGTGCCGTTGATCGCAGCCGATCCGGTCGAACTGCAGCAAGTCTTCGTGAACTTGGTGAATAACGCGATAGATGCAATGCGCGGCCAGCCAGGGGTCCGCCTCATCACGATTGAGTTCGTCCGGAAGGAATCGGCCGTGCAGGTCCGGGTCGCGGACACGGGGCCGGGTATCGCGGAAGAGTATATCGAGAAGCTGTTCGAGCCGTTCTTCACGACCAAATCGACGGGCATTGGAATGGGACTGCAGATCTGTCGCTCGGCAGTTGAGGCGATGGGAGGCGAGCTGACAGTAACCAACCGGGAAGAGGGAGGAGCCTGTTTCGCGTTCGATCTTCCCCTCATTTCTGAAGAGGCCGTTCATTCTGAGTTACCCCGCTAACGGGCGGGTGGCAGACTCTTTTACCGTGCACGACGAGCTGATCATATTGGCCGTCCACGCCGACCTACCACAATAGATAGGTATCGGCCGAGCAACTCCAGCTGTTAGTTCCTGATCGGTTTGAATATTTGAGTAGGGGCGGGCAGCGGCCTATTCCGGAACAGCTGACGACGTGAGAGGCAGATCGATAACCGGGAAACCTTACGCTGCGCCGTTGTTTCGCCAATCGACGCTAACTTCTGCTCGGGACAAAAAGGGAAGACGAAGACGGCCAAGCTTCGTCTCCGTCCCGGCTAGAAACGAAGGGGAAAGGAAGCTCGAAGTTCAGCAATCCGCAGAGCGTGAGGCAGAATTTGGAAGAGGTGGACGGCGTTGCAAGCAGACCGGTCACATTCCCCACTTGAGGAAGCCACGACACGCCAAGGCAGGCGCGCAATCTCTTCGCAGAACTCTCATAAGGTGAACTAGGGCATGGCAGGTAATAGCTTCGTTCGCCGGCACTGGTCGCTTGGCGTTTCCAACATCACACGTTCTGTACTCGCTCGCGTGCACGATCTTATCGATGCACCGTCACCGCAGGCGAAAATGTTCACAGCGGTTTCGGGCGGGATCAATGGGTCAGCCTTGGAACCCGCTCGGCTGTGGGCTCTGGCTGGTCTTCTATTTGCGTCCGGTGGAATTTGTCTCGATCAGTTGCACCCAGGCAATCCTTCAACGACAATCCTCTATATAACCGCGCTCCTTCTGGGCGCACACGATCGAAATCCTCGCGCTGTGATGATCTGGGCTAGTTCCTGTCTGCTTCTGGACTGGACATGCGGAGGGAAGTTTAACGAAATCGCATTGCTCTCACCGCAGAAACTGGTGTCTCTGGTAAGCATCGTCGCCATAGCACTTACCCTGTTCTATCAGCGCAAACGCCACCGAGATCAATTGCGCATGTTCGGCAACGCCGTCGACGAGCGCCAAGAACTTGCTGACGCTTTGCCTCATGTGGTCTGGGGAACGAACGCCAGCGGAGGATGTGAATTCCTCAACGATCGCTACACCGAAACGTTCGGCATTCTTCGGTCCAAAGGGATTCAGGAACAGAGCTGGGCCGATCCGATACATCCCGCTGACCGCGGCAAAATGTACAACGCGTGGCGGAGCGCAGTCGAGAACGGCAATTCGTACTACACCGCGCATGCGAGAATGCGGATGAATGACGGTTCCTACCGCTGGATGGAGTCTATTGGCCGCTCGGTTAGATCTGCGGAGACAGGCGAGACGCTGAAATGGTTCGGCAGCCTGGTTGATGTCCAAAATCAGGTTGAAGATCGAGAGGCTATTAAAAGACTGCAATTCGATCTGCAGGCGATCTCCGATCAATGCGAAAGTAGGTTGGGCGAGGCCGACGAAAAACTGAGAGCTATTTTTGAAACCAGAGAAATCGGCTGGATCGAATATGACGTGAACTTTGTGGGGAATCTGTCTCAATCACTCAGATTGCGAGGAGTTTCAGACGTTCGCGAGCATTTGGCAAGGCACCCGGCTGACACGGAGGAACTGTCGAAGGGCGTCCGATTGCTCAACGCGAGCCAACTTGCGCTATCATCACTTGGCTTCAAAAGCCTCGCGGAGATGGCGTCCGAAAGGGCGCACAGTGGGCACAAATCCATGATCGATTTGGAGACCGCAATCCTGACCGCTCTGGTGAAACAGGCAACAACGACCTGCGGGATGGCAAAGCTGTCGGATGCTGGCGGTTTGACACGGGTTTTCCCTTTCACGGTTTCGATCCTGGAAAAGGGTATTGCAAAAGTCTCGTTGATCGACACTTCGTTGTCGGATGATCGCGCGAAGGCGGCCGGCAATGCTCGAATAGAACTCGCAAGGGTGAACAGGGTAGCCGCCGCGTCAGCTCTTGCGGCATCCCTTATCCACCAGATCAGCCAGCCAATTACGGCGATCTCGTTGGACGTAGCGACGGCGACCAGATTGGTCGCCTCATCAGGGGAAAGCAGTTCCGCAGCAGTCATTAAAGTCATGGAACGCCTACGTTGGAACACTCAACGCCTTTCCGATATCGGAACCACAACTCGCAACAACCTTAGGAGCGGCGGCCAAACCCCCGAGCAGGTGGACATTGTCGAGTTAACAAGACGATCCTTTGAGCTTCTTCTTGATCCACTGGACGGAAGGCAGAAAGATTTGACGATTGTCGCAGACGAAACTCTCCCTACAATAATCGCGGACCCTTTAGCTCTCCAACAGGTTATGTTCGCCCTTCTGCAGAATGCGCTGGAGGCTAGTAAGGTGACTGGAGAGCAGCCAGATATCTCCGTTGCAATAAAACATAAACCGCGGTCGTCTGAGCTCGACATAGCGGTTGCTGACCGTGGGGCAGGGATACAGAACGAACATACGGCGCGCGTCTTCGACCCTTTCTTTTCCACCAAACCCAATCAGCTTGGTTTCGGCCTCACGGTCTGTCAGAGCGTGGTTGAGGGTTTCGGCGGAACGCTGACATTGGCCAATCGGCCGGGAGGCGGAGCCACTGCAGAGTTTACCCTACCTCTCAAATAGCTGAGCTCGGCAGATGCGCCGACTGTGGTACCGCGTTGTGACCGCGAGAAATTCGAACGACAAGAATAATTTATCGGAGCGCCAGGGCTTGACCGCCGCATAGCTCCGTAGACGGAGCCACGCGATAGTCGGGGACATCATGCCCGGTCAAGGGCAAGAGCGAGCGCAAGCACGCCCATGCTAAGGAAACACAGACCGACCACCAAGGGAAGGCTCGGAGCGGCCTTCAAGGACGCTCGGAAAACGGCACCGCGATGCCGGTAATCTGACGGAAGACTTGTCATCGTGCACCTTCTTCGTGGTCGAAACGAGCCGGCGTGGTACTCACTTTCGTGTTTCCCCGGACGCGGCATTGCGCTCGCTATGACGAGCGTGCGGTACTCTCTTGCCCAGTGGGATGGAGCCTGTGACCGCACGATCCGGTTCCATTTTTTTCTGGGGTGATGTCTCTGGGAACACGAGATCCGGGATCCAAGTTGCAGAAGCGTTGGACGTCGGGGTGGTTGCTGCGATCACTGCCGCGATAGCGGTAGTGAAAAAGTAACGTGCATACTGCCTGTTGTTCTGGGACATTCGCATTTACTCTCTTTTGTGACGAAAGGGGTCGAATTCGTCAGGGTGAAAGGATAGAGCTCCGAGCGGAGGCGCGGTAATCCATAAATTTCCGCCGGGATGGCCCCCTGGTATTAGGAACTTCGTTTTATTCAATCGGATCGGCTGTGTGTCGGCCGCAGTGGTCCTGCTCGGTGCGCAAATGTTGAGTCCGGCGTCTATTGCTGATCTCTCCGGCTATCGGTGGAGCCGCTGTCTACACCAGCGGCGGAAGTAGGTTCATCAGCAACACCATCGCCAGGCCGACCACCGAAACGATCGACTGGACCACGGAAATGGTTTTGGTAGCCTCGCCCATCGTCATGCCGAACGACTCCTTGACCAGCCAGAATCCGGCGTGGTTGGCGTAGTTGAAGAACAGTGAGCCGCATCCAATTGCCAGGGCTAGCAAGGGCGTGTTCACTGGTCCAGTCGTGGCGAGCGGCGCGAGAAGTCCTGAAGCTCCCACGATTCCTACCGTAGCTGAGCCCGTCGATACGGATAGCAGCATGGAGATGAGCCAGCCGAGAACAAGTGGAGAGAATGAGAATTGTTGGCTGAGATGAACGATTGCGTCTCCTACCTTGGCGTCGGTCAGCACGTGCTGGAATGCCCCGCCGCCAGCGATGATCATCAGTACGTTCGCGACTGGCTTGAGGCTCGCCGACAGTGTGGTTCTTAATTTCTCGGCATCCCCCGATCGGCCGTAGACGAGCATCGATGCGGCGAACAGGACACCGATAAGCATGGCGATCACCGGCTCCCCGACAAAAGCGGCAACCCCGGCCATGGCGGTGGCTTTCGGCAGGACGAGTTCCAGTATCGCGTTCAGCAACATCAGCAGGGCAGGAACTAAGGTGATCAGGACGCTGAGCCCTAGACCCGGTCGCCAGGTCCGCGTAGCGGAACCGTCGTCGCCTGAACCGGAGAACTGCTTTACCAAAGCTCCGTCGGGCTTTATAGCAAGACGGGTAGTGATGAAATTTCCGTAAATCGGGCCACCGAGCACGATCGCGGGGATCGCAGCCACGAAACCGTAGAGCATTGTCGCGCCGATATTCGTGTTGAGCGAGGCAATTGCGGTGAGGGGCCCAGGGTGTGGCGGGACCATCCCATGCATCGAGGCGAGCGCTGCGATCACGGGAACGCCGACATAGACATACGCCGACCCCTTGATGCTGGAAGCTTCTTCCAGCTTTTTAGCCACGCTAAAAACCATAGGAAGCAGAACGACCAGGCCGACTTCGAAAAACATCGGTATCCCGATTACGAAGGCGACACCCGACATGGCCCATGGCAGCAGCCGGATCGGTGTCTTTCGAATGATAGTTTCGGCGATACCTTCAGTTACTCCGGTCTCGGCCAGGATCTTTCCGAGCATCGCGCCCAGTGCGACGACCAGTCCCACCACACCGAGCGTACCGCCCGCACCGCTCTCGATCGACTTGATGACCTTCTCCATCGGCATTCCGGCCAGCAGACCAACCGCAACCGATGTCACGATGAGTGCCAGAAGGGGATGTATTCGCGACCTCGAAACGATGAGCGTGACGAGAAGGAGCACGCCTCCCGCAGCGATCACGAGAAGCTGGATGTCTGAGGTATTCATCTTTTTCTTCCTGACATGCCGCACGGAAGAACATTGGTTCGCTCCGCGGCAAGCTTGTGGTCGAAAGTGGCTGAATCTGTAGCGGGTTTCTTGTATCAATCGAGCCCCGCGACGCACGAGGACTCTCGAGATTTCGCGAGGGGACGCCGCATCGCGCTGTTTTCTGACTTCATGTCTAGCGCCGGGCCGCTACCCAGGCAGATCGGGGCTGGATCGTCCAAGACCGCCAACACACGTTGACTGCAAATGAAGCCAACGTGGAGTGTCAAACAATGAACAACAAACCAGATAGCCCTTTCGAGGAAATCAGAGACGGTGCGGAAACGATGCCGGAGTTCGAGGACTTGGCCCTTGAAGTTCCACCTAAACCCGCTTCACGCTCGGATGAACTGCTTGACGAAGCTTTGATGGAGTCATTTCCTGCTAGCGACCCCCCGGCTTCCGGTCGGATGGACTGAGTTTAAAGACGAGCCGCCGCCACAGCCCGGAAGACCTCGCGGTTTTCCGGGTCACACCTCGTCGCTATGAACTCACTTCCGGTGCCACGTATCCCACGGGGACCTGGTTTGTGCACTGCTCTCCCCCGACTGTACTTCCACCGGGTGCCTTCCCGTCCTAGTAACTCGGGGCTTGTGGATGGACCTCGCCGCACCCGATCCTGCCGCGAACCTCTGTAACGTGCAGTAAGGCGGGCGGGGTTGAACCACGGGGGTTATGTTCTAAGTGGAATGCATAGTCGTCTGAGGTGATCGCACGCCCCCAGAGCGCCCGGCACATTCGCGGCACGGTTCCGCGCTCTTCGTAGTCAACAACATCAGGAAGGACATCGAATGGCCAAGCAAACGATCGCCGAACTCATCGTCGAAACGCTTGAAGCTGCCGGAGTCGAGCGCATCTACGGGGTGACCGGGGACTCGTTGAATGGCTTGAGCGACGCACTAAGGCGAAAAGGGACAATAGAATGGGTCCACATGAGGCACGAAGAGGCAGCCGCCTTCGCCGCAGGCGCGGAAGCGCAGTTGACGGGAAAGCTAGCCGTCTGCGCGGGAAGCTGCGGGCCGGGCAACCTTCATCTGATTAATGGCCTTTACGATTGCCACCGCAGCGGTGCGCGAGTGCTTGCTATTGCGGCGCACATACCTAGCGCCGAGATCGGCAGCGGATATTTTCAGGAAACCCACCCTGAAAAGCTCTTTGCGGAGTGCAGCCACTACACCGAACTGGTCTCTACGACGCTGGTCATGCCTCGGGTGCTTGACGTCGCCATCAGGCAGTCGGTGGCAAAGCGCGGCGTCTCGGTCATAGTGATACCAGGCGATGTGGCGATGGAGAAAATCGATGCTGTGTCACCCAACCGCTGGATCGTCCCGACCGATCCGGTCGTCGTTCCGACGGACGCGGACCTCTTTCGAGCCGTGTCTCTGCTCAACGCGGCAAGCCGCGTGACGATACTTGCCGGCGCAGGATGTGCGGGCGCTCATGATGAGGTCGTGCAGCTTGCCGGAATCCTCAAAGCGCCGATAGTTCACGCTCTGAGAGGCAAGGAGCACGTGGAATGGGACAACCCCTACGACGTCGGAATGACTGGCCTCATCGGCTTTGCCTCAGGTTACCACGCCACGAAGCAGTGTGACACGCTTCTCATGCTCGGCACTGATTTCCCGTATCGGCAATTCTATCCGGAGGGCGCTAAGGTCATCCAGATTGATCTGGATGCAACGAGACTAGGGCGTAGAACTAAGCTCGAGTTGGGCTTGACGGGGGATGTCCGTCAGACGGTATCCGCCCTCATTCCGAGGTTGGCTGTCAAAGACGACACTGTCCATCTCGAGCGGGCCCAGGAAAACTACAAGGATGCCCGCAAGGGGCTCGACGAACTCGCGACCCCGGGGAAGCAGGGCGAAGCGATCCATCCCCAGTACGTGGCGCGCCTTGTTAGCGAGATCGCATCTGAAGACGCCGTTTTCACTTGTGACGTGGGAACTCCCACCGTTTGGGCCGCACGGTATCTTAGGATGAACGGCAAACGACGTCTTCTCGGGTCTTTCGTCCACGGCTCGATGGCTAACGCTATGGTTCAGGCGATCGGCGCTCAGGCCGCCTTTCCGGCCCGCGAGGTGGTGGCCCTCTCTGGAGACGGCGGTTTTGCTATGCTGATGGGCGATCTGCTTACGCTCAGGCAGAGTTCGCTCCCGGTGAAAATAGTCATCATCAACAATGGCGTGCTTGGGTTCGTGGACATGGAAATGAAGGCGGCCGGTTTCCTGCCGTCCAACGTCGACCTTGTGAACCCTGATTTCGCGAAAATGGCGGAGGCAGCCGGAATCATGGGCATCCGAGTTGAAATCGCGGCGGATCTCGATAATGCCCTGCGGACCGCGTTCGCGCATGGTGGTCCGGCCGTGGTAGATGTCGTTACCAATCGCGACGAACTTGCCATTCCCCCCAAGATTACCCTTGAACAGGTCAGCGGCTTTAGCCTGTGGATGGCGAAGGCTGTTCTCAGCGGTCGAGGCGACAGTGTTCTTGATCTCGCCAAATCGAATATCCGATGGTGAGCGGGGTCGCATCTTACAAGAACCTGCCGTCCCAACCTGTTTTGCTGTCCCGAACCAAGGGAGAGCCGACATGCTTGAAACAGCCTCTACGACGCCAACAAAATTCGCCAAGCTCAGCGATCGCACGATAGCGTACAGAAAATTCGGCACTGGAATGCCGCTCGTCCTCAATATCAGGTTCCGCGGCACGCTCGACTCCTGGGATCCGCTGTTTCTTGACGAACTCGCGAAGAGATTTACCGTCGTTACCTACGACTACACGGGCCTTGGAGTATCTACCGGGACGCCCACCTACGACCGCGCCTCCCTGGCGAAAGATGCAAAGGACCTCATCGATTACCTCGGGTTCGACAAGGTTGTTATCGGAGGCTGGTCACTTGGCGGCGTCGTCGCCCAGGTATTCACTGCAACTTACCCGGAAAACGTCTCCCATACGGTGCTGATCGGTACGGCACCACCCGGAAAGCCAGATGTCGGCGGTGATCCGTTGTTCATCAAGACCGCCATTCATCCATACAATGACCTGGATGACGAAATCGTCCTGTTCTTCGAGCCGAAGTCGGAGAAAAGCAGGGCGGCCGCCCGCCTCTCGCACGACCGGATCGCTGGTCGCAATCTCGACCGGTCCCCGATTATCCAGGAGACGGTTTTCATGAAGCTGCTGAGCGAGGCGAAGGACAAGACGACGATCTTTCCTGATCCCGACGGACTATACGCGGAGAAGCTGGCCTCCGGAGAACATCCTGTTCTGGTGATCAGCGGAGACCATGATATCGCCTGCCCAGTCGAAAATTGGCTGCCGCTCGCAACAAGGTGGAAGTCGCTCCACCTCGTTACCATACCTCAGGCGGGGCACGGGCCCCAGCATCAGCAACCTGTGTTCTGCGCGGAGACGATCGCGTCTTTCGTGAAGAACGTTCGCTAGCGGCGTCATGCATCCGACCAGACATCGGCAAATGAACACGCAGCTACCTGGTCTAACGATGTCCCTCGACACAACGTGCCCTCGCAGAGCGCACCCCTAAGGCAAACCTCGGCGAGATCGAGCGTACGGCAACCGGAGACAGCAATAATGAAGGCCATTGGCTACAAGCAAGCAGGATCGCTGGATCGCCCTGACTCGCTCCTGGATATCGAGGTGGGAAAGCCCGAACCATCGCGCCGCGACCTTTTGGTGAAGGTCAAAGCTATTTCCGTCAATCCCGTGGACTGCAAGATCAGAAAAAGCGTTTCGCCTGCTGACGGCAGTTGGAAGATCCTCGGATGGGACGCTGTTGGGACAGTCGAAGCGGTCGGCGAGAACGTGGGTGGGTTCGATGTTGGCGACGAAGTCTTCTATGCAGGATCGTTGATCCGGGCGGGTGCGAACAGCGAATTCCATGTTGTCGACGAACGGATCGTCGGCCGCAAACCCAAGTCAATCTCCGACGTCGAAGCCGCAGCGTTGCCACTGACCGCAATTACTGCATGGGAAATGATGTTTGACCGACTGAACATCCGAAACCCACCGCCAGGCGCTTCTAATGCCATAGTGATCATCGGTGGGGCGGGGGGAGTCGGCTCGATCGCAATCCAGCTGGCGCGCGCCTTGACGAACGTGACAGTGATCGCGACCGCCTCACGTCCCGAGACCCGCGAATGGGTAAAAGGACTCGGTGCTCACCATGTCATTGATCATACGAAGCCCCTTGCCCAGCAGGTGGCGGCGCTTGGGATCGGGGCACCCGCATTTGTTTTCTCGACCAACGAAACCCATTCCCAGGTCGCGGAGATAATAGAGCTGATCGCCCCGCAGGGCAGGTTCGGTCTGATTGATGATCCGAGTACGCTGGACATCATGGGATTCAAGCGCAAATCCGTCTCGGTTCACCTGGAGTTTATGTTCACGCGTTCGATGTACGCGACCGGCGACATCGGCGAGCAGGGAAAATTGCTCAACGAGGTCGCGGATCTGATCGATAGCGGCGATATCAAAACCACGTTGACCGAGGTCTTGCGCCCGATCAATGCCGAGAACCTCCGAAAAGCACATGCGACGCTGGAAGGCGGGAAAGCACGAGGGAAGATCGTTCTCGAGGGTTTCTGACCTCAGGACGACCGGCTGATCGCCATCTACGTTGCTCCAATCCCGTTATCTCCGTGTCAAATTCCGGTTTCGAATGTCACCTAAAGGCGGGAGGCGAACCAGAGCGAAGGCGTGGCACTGCGGGTTATAGCAAACGTCACCTCAAGAAAGGTTCGAAATGTCTAATAATCGTCGCACAGAAGGTAGACTTCGCATCGCGGTCGCGGGGGCCACGGGTCGAATTGGGGTCTCGCTCCTCGCGAAGCTTGTCAGCGACCCTGTCGAAGTCGTCGCTCTTTCGCGCAGTCACTCGACTGACCGGCTGCCTGCCAATCTTGTTCCAACCGTCGTGGATTTCGACTCAACAGAAAGTTTGACCGAAGCCATGAAGGGCGCGGACAAGCTGTTTCTCGCTCATGGAACATCTCCACGCCAGGTCGAGAACGAGATAGCGCTCATCGACGCAGCGGTTGCTGCCGGGGTGTCCCAGATCGTCAAAGTTTCCGTTATGGGTCCTGCCGTCCAGCTCCACCCTTTCGATTGGCATATGAGGATCGAAGCGCATCTTTCGATGTGCGACATCGGCTACACCCTACTGCGTCCGTCAACCTTCGTGGACATCCTACTGGCAAGGGCCGCGGGACCTGTCTCGGACGATTCGTGGGGTGGAGCGGCAGGCGAAGGCCGCGTGAACCTTATCGACACCCGGGACGTCGCCGATGTCGCTCGAGTGGCATTGCTGGACAATAACCAACTCCGTTCTCAGCGCGCGTATCATCTCACTGGCCCAAGGTCGATCAGCATGCCGGAGGTAGCAGAAGAACTTTCGCGCCAGCTCAGGCGAAAGGTATCCTATCAGCATCGCTCGCCCTCCGAGCACCGCGAAGTGCTCATCGGCTCCGGCGTGAGTGAAATGGTCGCCGATCTCCAGCTTGGACTCGATCGTCTTTTCGAACAATCGGTTCTTTCCGAGAGTACCAATACGGTCAAAGATCTGACGGGGAATGAGCCAAGGTCCGTCGCCGCCTGGCTGGGCGACAACATCTCGTCGTTTTCGAAGGTACCCCGCTAGGGTAGGCGCTTATTTCACCGAACGCCGGAGGCTATGCGAACGACCCGCCCACTTGTGCTGCCATGGATGGTTGCGGAGTATGCGGTGTTTCGTTCCCATCTTGCTCGCACATGGTCGCCTTTCCATGGACCAGCAACGGGAGTTTCTACATGGGAGTACCCGGAGGTTTTCATGACCAGGAAGCCAGGACGTGAGGTTTACCGGCACTGGCCGGACAGGGTGGAAAACCATTCGGCCGACAGCCCGCATTCAAAGAATGCACTTTCTGCGGTCCACTATGTTGGAGCCGAGAACTGAGCGGCCATTGCGTCGCTTGTCGAGATTTCGGGCTTAACACTGTCGATCCCTTCGCGTATCTCCTTGCCGCGAAATCAACATCGTGCGTCAGAAAAGCAAAGACGCAATCAGGTCGCGCAGCCTCGATTGCATCCGCTATCGCCGGCTTCGAATGCCAACGATGGCCAGCGCGGTTCCCGCGTCCTTCTTCATGTCCCCATGTTAGCCTGTTCAAGGCGACGTCTAGGTTGGGGGGCTGAACCTTGGTGTTCATCGACAATGATCGGTGAGCCCCGATACGATGAACCTCGGTTGTTTTCCTTCGATCATGACGCCGAGCCGACTCTTTCCTGATCCATTAGGACCGAGGAACAAAAGCGTCTCGCCTACATCGACTTCGATTTTGCACTCTCCGCTCGAGGTCGGCACTGTTATGTTGACCATTATGACCGTCGCTAAAATGCTTGAAGTAAGGTCGCAACGTATAGAAGCGCAGGATTGTTGACCACCGGTCCTTGCTCCGATTCTTCAGTGCAAGCTCAACTTGAACCGCTTGGAATGTCCGCTTATGGCATTCAGAGACCTAAGGTCTTTCAGGCTAGCACGTTGGGGACATTGCCGTAGGGGCTGCCGAAACCGAATTCTGTGAAAATTGGAGGGATTTTCGTTACTGCCGCTCTCCGGATGAAATTACTCGGTCCTCATCAGTTGGCGGAGGCTTCACGTTGGGCGCACTGTGCGTAAGATGGTGGTGAACAACCTCTGATTTACGGGGTCTTTTTTCAACTAAATAATGCGGGATAAGTCCGTTGGACATTTGAAGTCTATTTTCTAGCTATGCGTGACTCCGCTAGTGTGTGTTGCTCGACCATTCCATCCCTTAAAAAAACGTCGGGTTTTGAGGATTTCTTGGCTTCCAGGCTTGAAACGAACCTATCCAAGTTACTGCAATATGGTGTGTCCCACGACCTCGGACGACGCGCCGTAGACGCAGGTCTTACTGTCACGAAGATAAGGGCTTCAAGTCAAAAAGACATCGTGGCCAAAGGCTTCACTTTACAAGAGGCCAAAGCACTCAAAGCTGCCATCGTTCGGAAGCCGATCGACGAGACGGTGCTCTCGTCCTTGCTCGACAGGAGCAACTACCTTTGTAATTGCTGCAAAGGGGAGAAGGGCTTATCCTTCATCGTTCATCACATCGAAGAGTATTCGATCTCTCAGGATAATTCGTACGACAATCTCGTTGTCCTCTGTCCAACATGCCATGACCTCGCGCATCGTTCAGATACGCAGCTCACCATGTCCATTTCACCTCAGGAGCTTCGATACAGCAAAGCGAATTGGGAAGTGGAAGTCGAACGTCGAAACGCCGGGCGGGCGGTTCGATCGCCCGACAATGACAACCTTACCGCTCTACCGGACAAGGTACTCATTCTGCCAAAGGCGAGGAAGGTCCAAACGCGCGTAATCGTACTGAACTTCGAGGGCGACGCGGACGACTTCCATGTTCAGAGGGTCGATGCGATTATCGCATCCCTCCGGTCGATAACAGGCAACGCCTGCATGGAACTTCTTTCCTCAGAGCGTGGCTCGTTCCTGATGTTCATCCGCGGTACCAGCGAAGATCAGGCTATAATCGACACCCCCGAAACGAAATCCCTGCTTCGTCGTGAGCACAACGCTGTTTTGACGAGCGTCGTTGACGAGCAGTCGTTCCGTCAGGGGCGAATGCGAGACGGTGAGCTGGATCGTGTTCCGCGTGACTTGTTGGATTGGACGCAGACCCTTCCAGACGGAACCCATTTCGTCCGCCCCGAAGCTGGGCAGATACTTCAGGCCATCGCGTCGCAGGATTCCACGACACAAGCAGTCCTCGGACCTCCTGGGTCTGGCAAATCATCGCTGCTGGCAGAAATCGCCAATGCGCTCGTTACGGACGGCACGAAGGTTCTGGCGATCAAGGCGGATTTTCTCGACCCGACGATCGAGACCGAAGACGATCTCGCACAATGGCTCGGCCTGTCGATCAGTCCTAGCGCCATGATCTGGCGGATCAGCCAACTACGGCCCGTAGTGCTCTTGATCGATCAGCTTGACGCTCTCGCGGGATATACGGATATCAAGACTGGCCGTCTCAGCGTACTGCTGAGCCTAGTACGACGTGTAAGCGGCAGCATGAATGTGCACGTGGTCCTCTCCGCGCGCGAATTCGAGTTTGAACACGATGCCCGTCTCAAGACTATCAAGGCCGAAACAATTCACCTCGAGCTGCCAACGTGGTCTGAAGTTGTTCCCGTCTTAGAACGGCACGGCCACGAACCAGCTGGTTGGCCAAGCGATGCGCAGGAAGTTCTGCGATCGCCACAGGCGCTAAACACGTTCCTCAGATTGGAGGAGAAAAATAGCGAGCCGTTCCGCAAATATCAGCTGATGCTCGATCAAATGTGGGCTGAGACGATCACACGGCATGTCAACGGTTCGCGACTCTCACGACTCGTCACCGACATCGCCGACAAAATGGCAGAGCGAGAGGTGCTATGGCTTCCCGCCGCGCGGTTTGATCAGTCTTCCGAAGACATCAACTATCTTGTGGGCACCGGGCTGCTCTCCGACTTCGGGCATCCCGGGAACAAGATCGGGTTCTCACACCAAACCATGTTCGAACATGCTCTCGCACGCTCCTTTACGCTCACAGAGGGGCGGCTGTCGGACTTCGCAATCACAAGACAGGCTTCGCTGTTCGTCAGGCCCAAGTTGTGGTCTGCCCTTACCTATCTTCGAGAGACCGACCCTGTAGGGTATGAAAACGAGATAAAGACTCTGCTTCATACGGATGGTCTTCGACTCCATCTCAAATCGCTCCTTGTGGAGTTCCTTGGTCAGCAGGTGACGCCGAATGATGCGGAGGCAAGGCTGTTCGATGAAGCACTTGCATCGGACCGGCGGCCCGCTGCCTTCATGGCAATGGCGGGAAGTCCGGGGTGGTTCGCTCGATACAAGGATACGGACGTTCCCCTCGCGATGAACGACGACCAAGAGGCTGTCGTGGCCCTCGGAGTACTCAATTTGGCGTGGTCGTTTGCTCCCGTCGACGTAGAGCGTCTGATCGCGAGAAACTGGGCGCACCATCCGGAGAGAGACAGTTTCACATGGGCGTCGTTGAGCCGAGCGCCGATTTGGACCGACGGAATGATTGAAATCGCAAGAACACTGATCGATCGCACCGACATCGCGGTTCACAGTCTTGAATTCACGATAAGCACCATCGGCGTCGCTCAGCCGGATGTCGCTTTGCGGCTCGTGCGCTTCAGGCTCGACAAGGAGCTTCGCGAAGCCAAGCTCGGGGCCGCTAAGAGAGTTTCAGCCGCAACAAAGGACGATGCGGAGGGATACTGGAAATGGCGTATCGGATCGTCGCCGAGGGAGCTGATCACCAGTCTCATCGAGCAACCGAATGCATGGGATGTACTCGAATCTCTGGCCACCGAAAATCCCGCGCTCTTCCTTGACGCTCTCTGGCCATGGCTCGTCGAAGCGATGAAGGCGCTGCAAGACCTTGAGAGTGATGAGGACAGTCTGGCTTACCCGGTACAGTACACCTTGGATTTTCGGTTCGAGGAAGAGAACCGTGGTCGCGGCCAGACGGACTATCCTTTCCTGAGCGCCATCCGTGTCGCGCTCGAAACTCTCGCTCTATCGAACGAGGATGGTTTCCTGAAATGGTTGGCTTCACATGACGGAGACGCATTCAGTCCCGCCCAGCGCCTCTTTGCGCATGTGCTCGCGCTCTGTCCGGACGCTTACGCACACCGCGCCCACAGTTTTCTTCTGAGCGACACGAGGCGCTTCAAACTCGGAAATCACGAAGACTCATCTCAGACAACGAAGCGCCTTGTGGCGGAGACAAGTCCCAAATGGAACGACGACGAAGTCAAGAACTTTGTCGCCGCAGTTTACGCCTATGCCCCAAGACCCTACCCGCATCTTGACGCCAAAGGGCGGAGATACTTCAACGACCGCGTTCGGCGCGTCAGGCTCGGCATGCTGTCTGCGGTGCCGTCCGAACGCCTGCCAAAGACGGCGCGCCGCCTTGTCATGGAGGAACGGCGTCGTTTTCCTCGATTGGATGATGGCATCCGCTTTTATGGGCCATCTTGGATCGGCTCGCCCATCTCGGCGGAGCAACTCGCCAAGGCCCAGGATGATCAGATCATCAAAGCATTTCGTGAATTGCCCGACGAAACGGGGTGGGATCATCCCAACAGGATGATGAAAGGCGGCAACATCCAGCTATCGCGAGCCTTTGCGGATTTCGCCAAGACCGATCCGGAGCGCGCAGCACGGCTTGTTCGCAAATTCCACCCTAGTTTCGGAAGCCGTGCAGCGGGATATGCGTTGGAATCAATGGCGGAAGCATCCGACCCGAAACTCGTCTTGGCGCTTATCGAAGAACTCGACGCCGACGGGTTCGCAGGCGACGAGTTTCGGAATTCGGCTTCCGGAGCCGTCGGGCGACTGATCAGACGGGAGTTCGCAATTCCATCTGAAGCGCTCGACATAATTGAGAGGTGGCTCGCCGAGCCAATGTCTCAAGTCTCGGATAAGCCGGATGACGGCGAGGGCATAGATGACGACCAAGAGGACGAGCTCTTGGACACAGGAGCGACTGCGACGGGAAAGAGCGATGAGCGCGGCCCACGTTGCATATTATGGGGCCTCGCTGGAGCTACCATGTTGCCGTCGGGAAACTTCCCGAAACTCGATGTCCTTCTACATGCACTGCTGCTCGCAGGAAAACACAACCGCATCCTGTTAATTCTGAAAGGCGCACAAGAGCGCGGCGAACCTGAGCGCGTATGGAAGGCTCTGTTTCACTGGTTTCGGTATATCCGGCCCACCGACAAGGCAGAATTTGAACAGGTCTTGGACGAAGTAATCTCGGCATACCCCACGCTGTGCAAGTCGAGTGAACTTGCCATTCTTTTTGCCCATCTTCATTGGCAACATCCGGAATTCGTGCGGCCTTATCTGGATGAATGGGCAGCTTCGGGGGACGGATACCTCGAGCAACTCGCAGGGGAGTTGACGGCGCTGATTGCGTTTGTCCAGCCGGAGCTACAGTGGTCAAGATCAATGCTTGAGACTGTTGCATTCGGGCCTGGGACGGACTCGACCCGCCTTGGTGTAGTCAATGCCGCGGTCAACTTGTTTCCAGATATCGAGTATCGCCGATCTGCATCCGAAGTGCTCGTTCGCCTCGTCCCGCTGATTGGAGGTCGCGCTTGGGATTCCCTCTTCGACCTTTTTCGTCTTGTCGACGAGATTTTCCCCGATCCTGACTGGGTCGTGTTGCTGGGCTCTATCGAGGCCAATATGGCGAATGCTCCCAAGATCGATGCCACGTTCGTGGTTGATCGACTTCAGACACTGTTGCCACACCAGGCCCTACTTGTTGCGAGAATCGCCAAGCGGCTGGTGGCGGCTTGGCGCGACGACCTCGGTGATGTCAGGACAGGCACGGCGAGCTCCGCTTCGGAACTCGTCGACCTCGCAATAACCCTTCATCGTCTTGGCGATGAAACGCGAGAGCTGGGGCTGGAGCTTTTCGAGCAGCTCGTCGAGCTGCAAGCCTATTCCGCCAGGGAAACGTTGGAGCAAATCGACAACAGATTCAGAACTCACGCTCCGCAAGCTCGACGACGCCTACCTCGCCGAAGGCGAGCTACAAGACGGAGCGTAGCGAGCAGTTAAAGTTCAGTGTGGCTACAATTTCCATGACCGCTGTTGGCGCATTCATGCCATCTCTATCCCGACCGAGCGTCCGAAATGGCTCAACGCTCTTGCTCAAAGGGCCAGAAAAACAGCGGTCAAGTTTGCAGAGCGAGCACGCCGGGTCATTCAGCCTTTTGCAGGGGAACTTCAGACCCGGCGCGCCTTGGCGTTACTGAGCGGTGGCGGCGTCTTCAATTACTTTGGCCACCCGATCCGGATGGGAGACCATCACGACGTGAGAAGCGCCTTTGACGACGACTGTCTCCTTCGAGTTGGCCCGGCTTGCCATCCACTTCATTACCTCCGGGGGAATGTTTTTGTCGGCCGAGCCGTAAATCGACCAAGACGGGATAGCCTTCCAACCCGCGTTTGTCGCAGCCTCTCCGAGCGCAACGTCTGTCACCGGACGTTGCGAAGCGGCCATGGCAGCCGCAGCCTTTTCCGGGACGTCGGCTGCGAACTGTTTGTGAAATTTGGCCTGCTGGATGTAGAGGTCCTTAGCGCCGTTTTCCAGTTCGACAGGCTTGTCGAGCGTGGGCGAGAGAGTGCTGCCCGGGAACTTCCCGCTGAGCGACAGGGAGGACTCGCCGACATCAGGCGCGAAAGCCGAGACATAAACGAGTGCCTTGATATTGCTGTCGCTAGTGGCAGCTTCCGAAATGACGGCTCCGCCGTAGGAGTGCCCGACGAGCACGACGGGCGTACCCAGACCGGAAATGATCCGCTTGAGGTAAGAGCTGTCGCCCTTCACACTGCGGAGGGGATTGGCAACCGCGACGACCTTGTAGCCGTCCTTCTCGAGCTTGCCGATCACGCCAGTCCAGCTGGAAGCATCGGCAAAAGCGCCGTGTACCAGGACGACGGTAGGCTTCGTTTCAGCCGCCTGGCTTGGTGCAGCTGTGAACGTGGTTGCAAGCAAGGCAAATCCGAACACCGATTTCAACATGGTATTTCCTTAAATGATTTTCGACATCTGCAGGAAACATGTTCGTCGGCGCTCGATATTGTATATTTGCGAAAAAAGGTAAGACCAGACTTCTTCGCCTTTCGAACGCGGCTTCGCGTAGACGAATGCCCGTCGATCAAGCCTCGACCGGAGTTTGCGATCTGACACCCTTCAATCTCGCTTCAGCGATAGCCAGGTCATTTGCCGGGGCGTCATCTGGAAAAAGCCGCAGAACCCGTTCGATCCGGGAAAGATCGCTATCTGCGGTTCCCGATGTGGAATAGTTTGCGAGGCCGTTTGCGCACCGAAGCTGCCAGGTTGTTGCCGATTGTTCGGCGGCAAGATCGAAACCCCTGAGCACTAGTCCCCGACCTTCCGCGTCTCCGCGATCCAGCAAACCTTCGCCTTTCAACCGCAGTACCTCCGGCTCGCACCACCCTGCCTGACCTTTGAGTGCTAGATCGAGAAGGCTGATTTCTATTTGTTTTCCTCCGATCATGATCGTGTTCTCGAGCCGTGGTCCGTTGCCGCCAGTCATAAGGCTGGCGATAACATCGGAGCTTGCGGCTTTAGGTCTTCCAAGGGCGTAGTCGAAACCATCGGCCCACTCCCGCCATCTGTCGAGCGAGTTACGGGTAGAGATGTCGCGGAGAATTTCCAGAAAATACCGCCCACGCTCGTAGTCGCCTAAACCGAAGTATATCGGGCATGCACCCACGGAGAGGGCAAGGCACACCGAGATAGCATGGTCCACCTTGATCGCGCCCGAGGTCAGTTCTTCGAGCAGTTCGAGGCTGTTTTTGATTTCTCCGCGAAGATAAGCGGTTTTCGCCAAGATCATCAGCGATAGCGTTTTCTGTCCGAAATTGGCACCGCTCGTCAGGGTGCCACGTATGTTCACGCCATTTGCTTCCAACGACTGACGAGCGAAACGAAACGCGTCGTCATGCCTGCCGAGGTAATGGCTGTTATGCGCGAAAATTCGCGTGACAGCCGAATCCGCATCCGGCCCGACCTCAAGTCGGAGGGCTGCCGCGACGTCATTTGCCTCGGTATAGAGCCCTTGCGTCGTCAGGATGGCGCAGACCCCGCTTCGGGCGCGTAAAATCATCGTGCTGTCGTCGAGGTCTCGGGCGGATCGAGCCGCCAGCTCGAATTGACGCAGTCCCTCGTTGTCTCCCGCGCCACTGTGAACATTGTACGCAATCGCACCATATGCCGATCGAAGTTGCGTCTCGATCGCCGCGTCATTCGTTTGTGAACTATCGAGGATGTTGATGGCCTTCTCGATGTAGCGAAATTGCTCGTTCATCAAACCGAGCTGGGTCCAGAGCACACCCGAACCTGCCACCAGTTCCAGCATCAAACGGGTGTTCGCAGTTTCCTCACAGAAAGCCAGCGCCGAACGAAGGTCGTGAATCAGTTTTCCATAGCCACTCATCCAGTGGAAGGTATCCAGCTTGTCCCAGTGAAGTTCCGCATCACGCAAGCGCTCCCGAACGAAGTGCGCGTGCGCAGCGCGGACTTCCAGGTGTCGGCCGCCCGCAACAAGTTTGATGGTGGCGTATTCGCGCGTGGTCTCCAGGAGGCGAAGAGCCGCCCCCGATTCCGACCTCGCCAAAAGCGACTTCAATTGCAGGCCCCATATAGCGTCTTCGAGATCGTCCTTACCGAGCAACGAACCGCAAATTGTAGACGCTCCATCTCGCGTGAACGACTGAGCGAAAACGGAGAGAGCCTGCAGGACGACTTGCTCGTTCGGCGTGAGGAAACCGTAGCTCCAGTCCAGAGTCGCCTGGAGCGTCTGCTGACGGGGAGGGGCTGTACGCCGTCCCCTTCTCAAAACCGTCAGTGGTTGACTGAGCGAGGTCAGCAATCGTTCGAGGCCGAGGTCGATAACCCGCGCGGCGGCGAACTCTATTGCCAGTGGAATGCCATCCAGTCTACGGACGATCGCCGCGACCCGGCTCAAGTCCTCGTCACGGACCGCAGAGCCCATTTCGATCGAATGCTCAAGCCTTTCCATGAACAGTGTGACGGCGGAGTAGCTCAACGTATCCGACGGCGATGCTCCGTCTCCAGGTGTCTCGAGTGGACCTAATCGCCTAATCATTTCGGACGGGATGCCGAGAGGTTCTCTGCTGGTAGTGACGATGAAGACAGCCGGGCACGCCCGACTGATGTTTTCGATGAGATCGGCCGTTTGGTCGATCACGTGTTCGCAATTGTCAAAAACGAATAAGTACTTGTTATGTCCGATGGCGGCGATGATGCCTGGAAGAGGGTCGTTCCCGTAAACGGACAAACCAAGCAATGACGCAAGCGTAGGCCCGATACTTGCCGCGGTCTTGAGAGCAGCCAGATCCACAAAATAGGCGGCCTCGTATTCGCTTCGAACCTTATTGGCGAATTCGACCGCGACGGTCGTCTTACCAATCCCTCCCGGCCCGACAACGCTCAGAACTCGGGCTTGCTTTGAATCCAGGCACCTCCGGATGAAATCCTCTCGGCCGATGATGCTTGTATGGAGTTCGGGCAGATTGCCCCTGGATTTCTCAACCGACTGTATCGGTGGCGGTTCAGGCTCGTCCTTTCGCGCTGCTGCCGAGAGGATGTAGCCTCGGCCCGCGACGCTCTGCACGAGACTGTCCGGAGCACCGATGGACAATGCCTTCCTAAGCGACACGATGTTGACCCGCAGAGAGTTCTCCGCGGTGACGTTGTTCGGCCAGACCGCATCAAGGATTTCTTCTCTCGATACGACTTCTCCGGGGCGTGACGCGAGTACGATGAGAATTTCCAAAGAACGCGAACCGATCTTCACAGGGGTCCCGGCAAAGGTCAGCTGCCTACGGAACACGTCTAGCTCAAAGTCGAGAAATCTAAGTACGGACATCAGATGGTCCCTTGGACTGGAAAGACCGCAGCTAATCCACGGAAGCCAAGTCGAAAACAAATGGGCGGCAGCTGATAATACGCGGTCTGGCAAGCTCTCCATACCTAGCCTTAGAGGTAGGTTGAACGAGGTTTACACCGCGTAATAGATAGGGCTCTCAAGGAGATGAAATTCGATGATGATCGGGAACGCCGAGGTATTGCGGATCGAGGAATATCACGGCCTTGGATTCCCGCCTCAGGCATTTCTGCCGGATTGGGACGAGGGTCTAATATCGAAACACCTCCAGTGGATGGTCCCTTCGCATTATTCTCCCGATGATGGCCGTCTCGTGGGATCGATACATAGTTGGGTGATCAAGCTTCCGAACCTGACGGTTCTGGTCGACACCTGTAGCGGAAATCACAAGGATCGGCCCGACAGCCCCTTCTTTTCCATGATGAGCTCAAGATACATGGAGAACCTCGCGGTGGCCGGGGTGGACCCCGACGATATTGACATCGTATTCTGCACGCACCTTCATATCGATCATGTCGGTTGGAATACGCGGCTTTTGGATGGTCGATGGGTTCCGACGTTCAAAAACGCGAAATACATCGCGTCTCGAGTTGAGTTTGAACACCTGCTCAAGACAAAGAAGCACTTCCCCGACAACCAAAACATGGTTGTCGATACCATCCAGCCGATTATCGACAGCGATCAGTGGCTGTTGATCGATACGCCACATCAGGTCTGCGACGAGCTGCGTATTGAGGCCAGCCCCGGACACACCCTTGGCCATTGCCATCTGACGCTGACGTCGGGAGGCGGCAAGGCCGTCTTTTCAGGGGACATAGTTCACCATCCCATACAGGTGCATTTTCCGGCTTGGAATTCCGGCGCGTGTGAAGAACCGCAATTGGCCGTTCCCACCCGTGTGAAGCTTCTTGAAGAGCTTAGCGAAACAGGCACATGGCTAATGCCCGTGCATTTTGCAAAGCCGTTTTGCTGCCGTGTGGGTAAGCCGGAAGACGACGGTTTTGTCTGCGAAATGGAATACGGCGACCCTTAGGTAGCTGCGTTTCATCCAGAGATGAATGCGTGACGCGGTTGAAAATCCTTAGCGGACTCAACTAAGTCAGGTGATGCCGCCAGAAACGGTTCCTGCGTTCGTATCCTTACATACCTTGCAGCTCTTCATCTAATAGCTTTGATCTACGCCGCCTCCAGCCATCCGTTCGGAGGCGGCGTTATTTTACAAGAAGCCCGCGGGGAAACCATACTTACTCTCCATGTCTCCAGGAGAGCCAAAATTTCAGAAAGCGGATCGACAATTCACGCATGGAAGTCCTTCACGTGGTCGCGATTCCACAGGCCGGGCACGGACCGCAGCATCAGGATCCAGTTTCTGCGCTGAGACGATCACGTCTTTGTTCCGAATATCTCTAGCCTCACCCCCATCTCAACAATCCGCCGCAGGTGAACCAGCACGAAAAGGAATGATACGCGATGTGCAAAATATGGCTGATTACCGGAAGTAGCAGCGGCCTCGGACGCTCGGTTCTTGAGGCCGCTCTAAAAGCTGGAAACAAGGTGCTGGCTACCGCCCGTAAGCCGGAGCGGCTAGAGGGCCTTGTGGCTCAATATGCTCAGCAAGTTCGAACTTTTGAGCTAGATGTCACCGACGCTCACGCTTCGCAGGCTGCTGTCGACCTGGTCATCGAAACGTATGGACGATTGGACGTGCTTGTGAACAATGCCGGATACGGCCATATCGTCCCGTTTGAGCAGACCGACGACGCATCGTTTCGGGCGCAGATGGACACAAATTTCTACGGCGTCGTGAATCTCGTCCGGGCGGCATTGCCGCACATGCGTAAGCGACGCCAGGGGCATATAATCAACATCTCCTCCGTCGGAGGACGCACAAGCGCACCCGGGCTCAGCGCCTATCAGGCCGCAAAATGGGCAGTTGGTGGATTTACCGAGGTCCTCGCCAAGGAGACGGCAGCATTCGGCGTCAACGCGATCGCCATAGAGCCGGGTGGCATGCGCACGGATTGGAGTGCCGTTGCAAGCGGGCAGCAAATCGAGCTATTCGAAGAGTATCAACCTTCCGTTGGCGCAATGCTCACCCGACTGAAGGACTACTCCGGCACCGAGGTCGGCGATCCCCGGAAGGTTGCGGATGTAATCGTGGACCTCGCGTCTCGTCAAAATCTTCCACCCCACCTGCTCCTGGGCAGTGATGCCTTGCGCGTTTATGAGACAGCGGAAGGGGAGCGAAGGAGAGCAGCCGATGAGTGGAGGGCTGTAACCACATCCGTAGACATCGAGGGCGTCTAGTTGGCATTTCTCGACCGGATTGAGAGGGGCAAATTGCGCCGATCCATTGGATAGTGGCAGGCGTTAACCTCCCAATGAAAGCCGCTTGATGGGCTGGATACAAAGTTGGCTAAATCAAGCGGGAACGGCAAGCACCGTTCTGACCGCTCGTGTTTTTCCATTATGAGCGCAAGACAAATGGAAAATCTCGCGGCCGTCAGCGTGAGGCGGACAATTTCGATATCGTCTTCTGCACCTACTGCTCCTCAATCATATCGGCCGAATACGCGCCTCCTAGACGGGCGCTGGGATCCGACGTTCAAAAGCGCGGTTGAGTGGTGAGCGAACGGATGCCGGGCCCAAGCCCGTGCATCCTGCAGCACCGTTCTATTGCCGTGTCGGGAAACGTGGAGACGGCGGTTTGCATGCATCATGGAAATAGCGCGCGCGAAGCATCACTCTCTCAATTCGCGTTAGGCTACCGCGTGGACGAAAATTGGAACGGCCGCATCGGCAATGCCGACGCGACCGCGAGATCAGCGGGAGAGAGCTCAGCTTTTCACAAAGGCAAGGAGATCGGGGTTGATGACGTCTGCGTGCGTGGTAAGCATTCCGTGTGGGTAACCCGGATAAACCTTTAGGGTACCGTTCTTGAGCAGCTTTACTGAGAGCCGCGCCGCGTCGTCGATCGGGACGATCTGATCGTCGTCACCGTGCATGACGAGGGTCGGCACGGTGATCTTCTTGAGGTCTTCGGTCTGGTCGGTTTCGGAAAAAGCCTTGATGCCGTCGTAGTGGGCCTTTGCGCCGCCGATCATGCCCTGCCGCCACCAATTCTGAATGACACCGGGATATACCTTGGCACCTTCGCGGTTGAAACCGTAGAACGGGCCGGAGGCAAGGTCGAGATAGAACTGCGCCCGGTTGGCGGCGAGACCGTTGCGGAGACCGTCGAAGACGTCGATCGGGAGCCCGCCTGGGTTCGACTCCGTCTTAACCATTATTGGGGGAATTGCGCTCACCAGTACCGCCTTTGCCACCCGCTTCTGCGGCTCGCCGAACTTCGCGACATAGCGGGCAACTTCGCCACCTCCCGTCGAGTGTCCGATGTGTACGGCATTCTTGAGGTTTAGATGCTCGTACACAGCAGCCGCGTCGGCGGCATACTGTTCGATCGTATGACCATCGGCCACCTGCGACGAACGGCCGTGGCCGCGGCGGTCATGGGCCACCACACGGTAGCCGTGCTGGACGAAGAACAGCATTTGAGCGTCCCAGTCGTCCGAAGACAACGGCCAACCATGATGGAAAACGATCGGCTGGGCATCTTTAGGACCCCAGTCCTTGTAATAGAGTTGGACGCCGTCCTTGGTCTTCACGAAAGCTTCGGTCATTTCGAATTCTCCTTTGGTATCAGCTATTTTCGTTCTATCGGCCGCTTCGACAACAGGAACGAACATCGAAAAAGAGACAGCTGCCCCTGCAATGAGTGTCTGGCGGCGGGAAAGGTCGTAGGTCACAAGTCGCTCCGTTGTTCGTGCCGGCTCTTGGCAAGAGTCGAAGCTACAAAGTCGACCCCGGAAATAATTGTAGATTCGGGCACAATCGTTTGAACGTGCGGTTAGCCACCTCAACAGGTCCCGGTTGATGCAGGCCCCCAAGGACCGGATCATCCAATAATTGATTTACAGCTGCTGCTAATTGTCGGTGGTTGGTACGGCCGAATGTGTGTCCGGACACCACTACATTCGGAAGGCTGTTGTCGTGGGGAAATCCAGCGGACTTACATTTACGACGCCCGGTGACCAAGTCATTCCGGCCAGGCAGCACTTCTACGAGAACGATGAACCGTTCGACTATCCGGACGGACAACGCCCGGCAGTTCCGGGTGCGCCAGGCACCCCAGTTCATCCCATGAGCCGCCGGATCGTTTACGGGTTGACGTCCGCGCTTGTGGGAGTGACGGGTGCGTTGGGCAATGCCATCGTCGCCGCTAATCTTCCTTATCTGCAAGGAGCGCTGGGCCTTGACCTCAGCGACGTAGCATGGCTCCCGGTCGCCTACCTGGTGACGAACGCGATCACCGGATGTATCCTGGTCAAATTTCGCCAGGAGTTCGGCGTCCGGCCATTCTGTGTGATTTTTCTAACGCTCCAAGCGGCATTGATCACCTCTCATCTCTTCGTTGACGGTCTGGCAGGAGCCATCCTCGTGAGAGCCGCGAGCGGTGTCTCCGCATCCGCATTGTCTACGTTGGGCGTATATTACATGATCCAGGCACTTCCAGCGACGCATCGGCTGCGAGCCGTTTGTTTCGGTATCGGGATACCCCAGCTGGCTCTTCCGCTCGCATGGCTCGTTCCTAAGGATTTTCTCGCGTTCGGGAACTGGAACGGGTTGTACCTCTTCGAGCTGGGGCTTTCTCTCGCGGCCCTCGCCGTCGTCTCGCTCGTACGGCTACCCCCGAGCGTGCGTTCTAAGACATTCGAGAGCCTGGATGCTGTCAGCTTTCTTCTCTACGCCCTTGGTTTCGTCCTTTTCGGTTCGGCGATGGGGCTCGGCAGTTATCTCTGGTGGACCAATATGCCGTGGATCGGATGGTGCTTCGCCGCCTGCCTCCCGTGTCTCGGGCTGGTTATCGGGATCGAATACCATCGTAAACGGCCGATGATAGACGTGCGATGGCTGTCCGCCGGAACCTTTGCCCGCTGGGCATTGATCGCCGTCATATGCAGGTTCGTTCAGTCGGAACAGACGATCGGCGTCATGACGATGTTGCGAGAGTCCGGTCTGACGAACGATGACATCCGGCCTCTTACGGGCGCAATACTAGTTGGCGCGGTGCTGGGGCTCACGGCCAGCGTGCTTTTCGTCTCGCCTTCCAGGCTGATCCACCTGGTTCTGTGCTCCTTACTGCTCGTCGTCGCGGCGACTTACATGGACACGGCAACAAGCGTTCTTACAAGGGTACCTCAACTTCTGGTCAGTCAGGCGATGATGGGGGTCGCGGGTACCTTGTTCATAGGTCCTCTCTTCATATTCGGCTTTGGCCGGGTGCTTGCGGACGGGGGTGTTCGGATGACGAGCTTCATCGCCCTTTTCAACGTGACACAGTCAATCGGCACGCTCACGGGCAACGCGTTTACCCAGACGTACCTTTACTACGCGCAGCAGTACCATCTCGCCAGTTTCGCCGCGCAGGCCGAGAGGTCCGCGCCCGAAGTCGCGTACCTGGTGAGATCGATGGCTTCGCGCTACTCCGCGGTTATAACAGACCCGGCTGTCCGCTCCGCAGAGGGTATCTCCGGCCTCTCGCAGCAGATATCGCTCTATGCCCGTGTTGCGGGCTACATTGACGTTTTCACAGCCATGTCGATCACCGCCACCGCGGGAGCCGCCATGCTCCTTGGGGTCATTGCGTTCAACTGGTTTCAACAAGCTAGGAGGTCGAACCCATGACCGTAACGTCGTCGGTGGATTCCGGCCCCTCCGCCAGGGTCAACGACACATCTTCCAAATCGGAGTGGGAACCTAAAGCAAGCAGCCTTCTGTCGAAGATCTTCGCGGTCGCATTGGTCGTGGCAGGCGTCACCGCTATTCTCGTGGCGTGGCAGCTACCGCCGTTCTCCACCACCGTGGTGAAAACCGACAATGCATACGTCCGCGGCCGAACCACAGTCATAAGCTCTCAGGTGACGGGCTACATACACGAGATAGGCGTAGTCGACTACGCGAGCGTCCGGCAGGGGCAAATGCTCCTACGAATAGACGCCCGCGTCTACAGAGCCCAGGTAGCAGCGGCGCATGCGGCTCTCGAAGTGGCGCTTTCAAACCTCGCCAACAACAAACAGACAATCCAGCAAAGACGTCTCGATATCGCTACCGCGGACGCGAAAATTGCCAGTGCGAGGGCACAGCTTGTTAAATCGGATGCCGATTTCACAAGGGCCACCCGGCTGGCCGCAGCTGGGTCGGGGGCGGTCAGCGTCGAGGACTCCGCTCGAGCGGCGCGCGGGGTCGCGACCGCGGATGTGCAGGAAGCCAATGCGGGGCGGGGTAGCGCCGATCGAGCGCTCAAGGCCGCTTTGATAAATGACCAAGCGCTCGCAGCGAGCGTCGACAGCGCGCTGGCTCAGGTCAATTTGGCTGAGATCAACCTCGGTTACACGGTCGTCACGGCACCGGAGGACGGGAAACTAAGCGACGTCACCGCACGGCAGGGTCAATACGTCACCGGTGGTAGCCAACTGATGTTTCTCGTCCCCAAGGCGCGATGGGTCATCGCCAACTTCAAGGAAGCGCAGTCCGGCTCGATAAAACCGGGACAGCGAGCGTGGTTTTTCGTCGATGCATTGGAAGGAATCCTTATCGAGGGATCGGTGGAGGAAATCTCCCCGGCAACGGGATCGGAGTTTTCGGTGCTGCGCACCGACAATGCCATCGGCAACTTTACGAAGATCCCACAGCGTATCGCCGTCCGGATAAAGATCGCGGCCGACCAGCCGAACGCGACCAGGTTGGGTCCAGGTATGTCCGTCGAGGCCTATGTGGACACCGCGTCAAACAGCGTCGCAAACTAACCATTCAGCGGAGAATAAATATGGCCGAAATGCTCAACGACCCATCAGACCCATGGCGACGCGAAGGACAGACATATCCGGTCCTCCCCGAGGAGATGATCGACCGCGTGCGCAAGTATGGCGAAACGCATGTCACCGCCGAGGACGCCTTCGCGTTCGCGAGAGGGGACCATGGACTTGATTTCTTCCTCGTCATCGCCGGGGAGATGGAGGTCTACGCTGACCATCCGCTGCACGGGAAGCAATATCTCTATAGCTATAAAGGTGGCCAGTTCAGCGGCGAACACAACATGTTCAACGACCGCCCTACGCTCCTATCGGGGATGCTGGTTAAAGGAACGAGCTTCGTTCGAGTTCCGCATGAACGATTTCGTGCGCTCATCACCGGAGAGCCGGATATCGGGGAGACGATCATCCGGGCTTTCATCCTCAGGCGCGCTGGTCTTGTGCGTCACGTCAAGGGAGGGGGTGTCCTAATCGGCCATCGAGATCATTCGGACCTGCTTAGGATGCAGCGCTTCCTCACGCGAAATCTCTATCCGGTCGAAGTCCTGGATGTCGCCGATCCGGAGGCTGCGCATGCGATCCGGGAACTCGATATTTCCCTGACTTCGCTTCCCGCGTTGATCAAGCCGGATCGTACGGTACTCGTGAAACCTTCCGACGCGACGCTCGCTGAAGAGCTTGGACTCTTCGAACCCCCGGAGGCTGGGGTCGTTTACGACGTGGCGGTCCTCGGTGCCGGACCCTCCGGACTGGCGGCCGCCGTATACGCCGCTTCCGAAGGCCTGAGGACGATCATTGTGGAAACCCTTGCCCCTGGCGGTCAGGCCGGCACGTCATCCAAGATCGAAAACTATCTGGGTTTCCCTACCGGAATATCTGGCCAGGCCCTGGCCGGCCGTGCGCATATCCAAGCACAGAAGTTCGGAGCGCGTATATGCGTCTCAAGGAGCGCTGTTTCACTCGATTGCTCCCGGAGACCATTCGAAACAGGGCTCTCGGATGGGGACACCGTCAAAGCGAGATCCGTGGTGGTCGCAACGGGCGCTCGTTACCGAAAGCTGGACGTGCCTGATTACGGCCTGTTCGAAGGGCGGGGCATTCATTATGCCGCAACCGCGATGGAAGGCAATCTTTGCGCTTCGGCGGAAGTCGTCATCGTTGGGGGAGGGAACTCGGCAGGGCAGGCGGCGGTCTTCCTTTCACGGACGGCAAAGCACGTGAACATGATCATGCGCAGCGGTATCTCGTCCACCATGTCCGACTATCTCGTTCAACGGATCAAGAATTCGTCTCATATCAGCCTCTACGAATCCTCCGAGATAACGGCACTTCAGGGAGTTGAAGGGCTGGAGACCGTGAGTTGGACGAACCACAAAACCGGGGAAGTTCATGAAAGACCCGCAACGAACATGTTCGTCATGATCGGGGCGTCTCCGAATACGGACTGGTTGGAAGGTTGCGTAAGTCTCGATCGGAGCGGCTTTGTAGTAACCGGGTTCACGGAGGGCGAGGAGCTGGCCGGGCCCGCCACACCGTATCGCACAAGCAAACCAGGCGTGTTCGCAGTGGGCGATGTCCGATCTGGATCGATAAAGCGAGTAGCCTCGGCGGTCGGGGAAGGTTCCGTGGTTGTTTCAGCAATCCATCATTATCTGGCCGAGGAGGGGTAGACCATCCTCACCGTTCGAGCGGGTTCAAATCAAAACTCAATAATTTTGCTGGCTGCACTTCGAAAACACGTTGGCGGCGTTCTATGAGCGCGAGCGTAAGTCGTCACCTTTCATGGAGACCTTCGTCGTCGGAAGGACGACTGCGGGCTGAACAGCGTTCAATGATAGAAAAACGGAAGCGACCTCAGGAAATCGGAAACAGAGTACATGAGGAAGTAAGACGCCACTCCCAAGATGGACAGCAACGCAATGACTGACCATAGGTCGCTTACGGAGAAATTGTCTGCCGCAGAGCCAGGTTCGTCCATGACCGGTGCGGGAAGGGTGTTGTCGTTAGCTGCCCGCATCATCCGTATCGGGTCGTGTCTCCCAGCCTGCTTCAACCGAACCATTCGCAAAATGCATGAAGTCCCGGATTTTTCGAAGGCCATACCGTCACCATTTCTCTTGATTTTCTTGGCCATCAGCAGCCGTGAGCTGAAGCGGCTGCCTTGCGCGATCAAGCAAGACGGCAGAAAGTCACTTCGCTTTCGCACAGAGCATGCGTGCCCGGTCCCCTAATCGGACAGTGAAACATCCAGCGGGATCGGGTTACGCATCGAATTGGCAACCGGGGAATAATAATTCGCTACCCTGACAATTTCGTTGAGTTCTTCACGTGTCGCATCTCCCTCAATGTCAATCTTCACGCGGATCGCCTGAAAGCCCATCTCGGAAGGCTCCCGTCGAGCGCCTCCCGCGCCCCATGCGGCGGCGTTTCCCACATCGCCTTCGAGATGAAGCTCAAGGCGTGATAGTCGAACGTTCTTGAAAGTTGCGACGGCCGTAATGCCCACTGCAAGGCAGCCCCCCAGTCCCGAAAGCACAATCTCGCCAGGGGCAGGGGCCGTGTTCTGTCCGAAGAGATGGAGCGGCTCGTCCACGACGACGGGGGCGTGATCGCCGACATAACTCATGGTGCGAAACTGCCCGTCGCTCAAGGTCAGCACGACGTTGATACCGCGCTTGTCAGGGTTGTCCCGTCCGCGCTCCGCAAACGCCAACAAGCCTTCGCGATCTATTGGACGAAGATATGATTCGACCGTTTCGACAGTGCTCTTTTGCGACATCGTTTTTCCTCTAACTGGTTCATGCAGTATTATTCGCGCACTAAGGAGGTGTATTTATTGTAGGATCGCGCGGCTTCGTCATTTTCGCCGTCGAGAGTGCACGATCAGACAATTACGGCGAATGGACTTCGTACACACTGTCACCTGAATCAGGCAAAGGACGCAGTTCCGCGATCCGACCGCACGAAGCGAGGCAGTGACATGGTGGACGGTCTTCCAGATCTCGGAGAGTTATCCGAGTTAGAAATCGATGGCGTGAACATCAGGCTGGCCCGAGGTGGAACCCGAAGCGGGATCCCCGTTGTTCTATCGAGCCCATGGCCAGAGAGTATCTATGCATTTCGCGACGTTCTGTCCGCCGTCGGCAGCTCGGCTCCCTACATCGCTATCGACTTGCCCGGATTCGGCAAGTCGCAGGGCCGCTCCGATCTTATGTCGCCGAAGGGGATGGCCGGGTTTATGGCGAAGGCCGCAGAAGCACTGGGCATTACAAGATTTCACGGTGTCGGCCCCGACATCGGCGCTCTGGCTATGCTCTTCGCGGCTGCCGACAGACCTGATCTTTTCGAAAGCCTGATCGTTGGCAGCGGGGCGACAAGCGTAGACCTCGCGGCAGGCGGCCTCGTCGATTTGATCAATTCTCCACGCGGAGCTTTCGCCGAAAGCGAAGGCGGGGATTTGGCGCTTGGCTTCGTCACGCGAGCATTGGCTAAACCCGCGCCTCCGACAGTGCTCGAAGACTATCGCCTTTCCTCCGCTGGCGGACGTTTTGAGCATGCGGCCAATTTCGTGCGCGCATATCCGACTGAGCTTCCGCTGTTGAAAGAGCTGCTTCCGAAGATCGAAACGCCCGTCCTGGTTCTTGCAGGTCGCCAGGATCCTCTCGTTCCGCCACCAAACGGACAGCTACTGGTGGACCACCTCCCGCATAGTCGGCAGGTGTTGCTCGAGGGTGGCCACCTGATTTGGGAGGATGCGGCAGCGGAGTACAGTGCGGAAATTCTGGCATGGATCGGGGGCGGATACAGGGCGCTTGCTTAGCGGATAAGCATTGGCTTCTATCCTACATAAAGGAGAGGTAACTCCGGATGACAAACAGAAACGCCGGCGGGCCAGCGCACGACGGCGAAACTCGATTGTCCAATAAGTTTCCTCGTGCGAGAGCTATCGAACCCAAGGCCATTTCAATCCGGTTATTCGGAGAAATCTCTGCTGCGTAGTTAAAAAAGGTTTGCAATGCGAGTTCTAGTCCTGTTCGCGCATCCCGCGCAGCGGAATTCCAGCATCAATGTCGCAATGGCGCGCCAAGCCCAGCGGCTGGACGGGGTTACGTTCGTCGACCTCTACGCCGAGTACCCCCGTTTCTCCATCGATATCGATCTCGAGCAACGAAGGCTGGCGGAACACGATGTCATCGTGTTCCAGTTCCCTGTCTTCTGGTATTCGACCCCGGCATTGTTAAAACAATGGCAGGACTTGGTTCTCGAATATGGCTTCGCATACGGACCTCAAGGTCAGAAACTAGCGGGAAAACATGTCCTCGCGAGTGTCACGACGGGTGGCAGTTTCACGGATTACTCCACGGACGGCGGCAACCGCCGCGCCTTCGAACAATTCCTCTTTCCGCTAGAGCAGACGGCAAATCTCTGCGGAATGACGTTCCTTCCACCGTTTGTACTGCATTCTGCCAACCACCTTAATTCGTCCGAAGCGCAAAGCCACATCGAGGCATACCCCAAGCTCCTCGGCGCGCTACGTGACGGCACATTTGATCTGGGTGCAGCGCGAAAATTGCGCGTATTCGATCGCACTGACCTGATAGAGCTAGTGAGGGACTGATCGGTGGAAGGTTTGGCATTCTATGTGTTCTGTTATCTCGCCGCCGCCGTGCTTGCCGTTATCGTTTCGCAACGAGTCGGCCTGGGCTCCGTCGTCGGGTACATTGCGGCCGGAGTCTTAATAGGTCCGGTCTTCCAAATCTCGGTGGCTGGCTCAGGGTATCTCGAGCAGTTTTCGGAATTCGGCATCGTGATGATGCTCTTTCTCATCGGCCTGGAGATCGATCCGCAGATGGTATGGCGTCTGCGCAGCAAGCTTATTGGGCTCGGCGGCCTCCAGGTGCTGGCGACCATAGCAGTCGCGTTGGCTGCCGGAACCGCGATCGGATTCAGCTGGCAACAAAGCATTCTCTTTGGCTTCATCGCTGCCTTGTCTTCAACCGCGATCGTCCTGCAGACCCTCGAGGAAAAAGGCCTGCTTCGGTCGGACGGAGGGCAGGCGAGCTTTGCCGTTCTGTTGTTCCAGGATTTGGCGGTCATCCCGATGCTCGCCTGCATCCCGCTCATCGCGGGAAGCGGACATGGAGCATCAGCGGGTCACGGAGGGGCCAATTACCTCCAGGAGCTCCCGGGGTGGGCGTCTGCCCTTCTGACGCTTGCAGCCGTCGCTTTCGTGGTCGCCGCGGCGCACTTCCTGTCCCGACCGATATTCAGGACGATCGCGCAACTCGGTCTTCGCGAGGTTTTCACTGCGGCGGCGCTTCTTGTCGTATTCGGCATTACCGTTCTCATGTCCGCAGTCGGGCTTTCCCCTGCGCTTGGAGCGTTCCTCGGCGGGGTCGTGCTTGCAAACAGCGAGTTCAAACACGAGCTGCAGAACGATATCGAACCTTTCAAAGGACTTCTCCTCGGCCTCTTCTTCATGACGATCGGGGCCAAGATCGAGCCCGACGTGTTGCTCGCGAACTGGGGCGTAGTCATCGCCGCGACTACAGGCCTCATCCTCATCAAAGTTCTCGTTCTGCTGCCCTTGGCATGGTTCTTCCGTGTTCGCAGAGCGGCTGGCTGGCTGTTTTCACTGGGGTTGGCGCAGGCGGGCGAGTTCGGATTCGTCCTGCTCTCGATCAGCGGTGATCGGGGGCTGCTTACGGACGAATTGGTTTCGGTTTCGGTCTTGGTGATCACCTTCAGCATGGTTCTGACACCGCTTCTTTTCGCGCTCTGCGACCGTATCGCGGTCGTTCTGGAAAGGCGCGGAGAGCCGCAAAAGGACGCTGATCAGCCGGAAGTGGGAACGATAATCCTGGCGGGCGTGGGCCGCTTCGGGCAGATCGTAAACAGGATGCTGCTGGCGAACGGTTATAGACCAGTGGTCCTGGATTACCGGGCGGACGTGGTGGACAACGTGAGAAAGTTCGGCGTCAAATCGTTCTTCGGAGACGCCGGCCGTCCTGATCTCTTGGAATCCGCCGGGCTGTCGGACGCGGACTTGCTGGTGGTGGCCATCGACGACCCCGATCGGGCAACGGAAATCGTCAGCTTCGCACGCCGCAGTAATCCCGCTATCCGGATCATCGCCCGAGCATATGACCGTCTCCATCACTACAAATTGCTGGAGGCGGGCGCTGACCACATCGTGCGGGAGGTCTTCGAAGGCTCCGTACAGGCTGGCGGGTTGGCGTTGCATTCGCTAGGTATGCACCCCTATGAGGTCGAGAAGCGAAAAAGCGTCTTTGTCGAGCAGGATATGGCTGGGCTAGCTCGAATGGCAGGGCTCGTCGATGGAGACACCCCGGCCGCAAACAACGCGGAATTCATCGCCGGGTTCACCGACATCGGAAAAGTCATAGAGAACGCCATGCTCGGGTACCGCGCGGGTTACGACGAACTGGTATCCAGAGGCTGGAGCGCTCCCGACACGAGTTCGATCCACGTGCCCAAAGTACCGGAACCCGGCAACTCTTCATAGCGAGGCGGTTCGATCGGTTCTCAGTATAACGTCGGCGTTCTCGTCCGCATAGTCTCACAAAGTCGTCTGAGGCTTGCCGCCCGCCATCTCCAATGCCTCAATGGTATCGACGTCGTATGCCGCAGCCCGGCCGATCTCGACACCGATTACTGGGAAACCGCTTGCGGCAATTACATGACGAGCGCCTCGGTCGCCTTCCAACGCCGCGATTTCGGAAAACAGGGCTCGTGGGACGATAACAGGATTGCCTGGCTCTCCCAAGGCCGTGGCACGGACGACGGACGAGGCATCGCAACGCGCAAACGCTTCGATCATCGCCGACAGATCGTCCGCGCTGACGAAAGGCATGTCGGCAAGTGCAATGAGAATGCCAGAGCATTTGTCGGGAACCGCTCCTAATGCCGCAGTTATCGATGACGACAGACCCGAAGCGTATCTCGCATTGTGGACGATCTCGACAGGAAAGCCTGAAAGGGCGTCCCGGATCTCGAGGGCCATGTGTCCCGTCACGACTATCACTGGATCTCCAGAGGACGCGATGGCCTTTTGCGCCGACAGCCGCACCAAAGGTACGCCGTCGAAGCGGCACAGGAGTTTGTTGAGACTGCCCATCCGCGTAGATCGCCCAGCGGCCAGCACCGCGATAGCCACCCTTGTATTTAGTTTTGGCATTTATCTCTTTCAGAAACATCTCGAACTCAAGCTGACAGCGTGTGGCGGCCCGAGTCCTTGAGGTGAGGTCCCTGGGCGGCCAAAGTATGGTCGCGGTATTTTTTGAAACAAGGCTTGTAGAGAAGAACTCACTTTTCGCGGTTGATGGCGTGCGTACCGCTTATGTCGAGAGCATCCGCGAAGTAGACGCGGGGCGTTTGCCGAGGTTTGAGGACATCGCCGTATGCGACTAGATATCCAATCATGCTCGTCATAATGACCGCGAGTAAAAGTACGATCGGGGTAATATCACTGCCGACCTCGGACGAGTTGTAGTTGTGCCTCACCGGCGTTTTCCTTCTTGGAGCTCAATGACAAGCCCAGGCTAAGGAAGCGTTCTCGGCGAATATTGTAAAAATTCGCGGTCATGTATTTGGAGTGGGGCACGCTCTGTTGACTAAGCTGCACGCTAAAAACGATGAGTCTGAGCTTCAGGAGCGAATCGTGCAAGAAATCCTGTCTCTAAACGGGTTTTATATAAGCAGGAGAGGCATCCAACGTCGACTTCCTCCTCCCGTCGACCAGTCTCTCCTTGAAGGTGTATCCGTCGCCTTCCCGTCGTAGTCATCCCCAATGGCCACGGCTTTGCGGTCCCTGCTCCTGGCCTCCCCTCCCAGTTCAAGCAGGGATCGCCCTTTTTACGGCATTCAGACGCATACCCACTCGAATTCGACGAACGAGCCACGCGATGTTCGCGAGTGCAGGATTGTCCAATCTGTCGTTGGCCAAGTTGGTACCTGTCAAAGACCAGGCAGCGGAACCCAAACGACGATGACGCCCCGCGACCTGGAAACGTCAGATGGGGCCGGGCCCAATCGACGACGTCGTCGAGAGTTCAAACCGAAAGGGCAAAGTCCATGAAGAGTTGGCGCAAATACACAATCGCGGCCTGTTGTCTTGCGGTCCTCGGCTTCGTCGGCGCTGTCATGTTCTTCTACTGGCCGCACGGACTTCCTCAGGTCGAGGCGAGCAAGGCACAGCCTGTAGGAGCGGAGCTCTTGGCAAGGGGCGAGTATCTCACGACAGCCGCCGACTGCGCAGCCTGTCACACGACAAAAACGGGCAAGGCATTCGCGGGCGGGTTGGCATTCAAGCTCCCGTTCGGCACCATATATTCGCCCAACATCACATCCGACCCTCAATTCGGAATCGGTAACTGGAGCGACGCCGAATTCGTACGCGCGATGAAATCGGGCGTCGGTAAGCACGGAGAGGATTTGTATCCGGCTTTCCCTTACACGTCGTACGCGCTTCTTTCCACCGACGACATCCTTGCTATCAGGGCGTATCTGACAACAATCAAACCGATCTCGCAGCCTTCTCCAGAGAACCAGCTTGCTTTCCCCTTCAATCAGAGACCGCTGATGCGCGGTTGGAAGCTTCTGTTCATGCCTTGGCATCCCTTTGAACCGGACACCGCGCGCGACGAACAATGGAATCAGGGGGCATATCTCGTTGAAGCCCTGGCGCACTGCGGAGAATGCCACACTCCGCGCGGCCTGATGTTTCAGAGGAAGCAGAGCGAAGCGCTGTCCGGCGGCGATGTCGATGGATGGAAGGCTTGGAATATCACCTCTGACAAGAAGTACGGGCTCGGTATGTGGAGCGACCAGCAGGTCGCCGAGATGCTGTCGACCGGTCACACTAAAGGGCATGGCGTGGCATCGGGTCCAATGCGCGAGGCTATCGACCTTAGCCTGAGCAAGCTTCCTGCATCCGATATAGACGCCATCGTCGCCTATCTTCGAACAGTTCCTCCGGTCACAGGTGACCCCAATAGCGCGGTCGTGCGGACGAGGGACGAGGTCCTTTCAGCGTCGTCCAGCCCTATCGGTCCAGATACGCAACTCGGCAAGGAAATATACGGAGGAGCATGCGCCAGCTGTCACGGATGGAATGGAGTAGGGCAGTTCAATCCGCGGGCCGCCATTTCCGGAGGACACGCGCTCAGCGATCCAGAGGCAAGCAACGTCGTGCGAGTAGTGCTTCAGGGGTCTTCCGACCACGAGGCCGCCCCCGGCAAAACGATGCCGGCATTCGCCAAAATATATTCAGACGCCGAAGTCGCGGCGTTGGCCAACTATGTGGTTGAACACTTCAGTGGCCGAAAGGGAACTGTCACGGCCGAGGAAGTTTTGGAAGCGCGCTGAGGCCTATCAAAACAGGCGGAGCGGCGGTGGCTAGGTGTCCCACTGCGCCGTCGAACAAGAAATCAGCCGCGAAGAAACTTAACGATCCGCATCGATTCACGACGGTTGGCTGACGGGACCGAACCCGTCCTAGTGAAACGATCGAACTCTCTGGCAACCTGGAGCTAATTATGAAATCTCAATACCGAGAGGACGGAGACACGGCCCCCACGAGCGCCTTCCTGACAGACGATCCGCTCGAAATCCTTAGGTATGCCTGTGACTCTTTCATTTCAGGGGTTCCTGTCGCCTTAGCAACACTCGTAGAGATACGGGGTGGCGCAGCGCGTTCGCTGGGAGCTCAGATGACGGTACGTCTGGACGGTCTCTATTGTGGATTTGTTTCCGGCGGATGCACCGAAGCATCTGTCGCAGCCGAGGCCATCGAGGCTTTGCGGGTCGGTCACGACAGATATCTAAGTCTGGGAGAAGGATCCCGGTTCTTCGATATCGTCCTGCCGTGCGGCGGCGGCATTCGTCTCGCGATACATGTCTTGAGGGATGTCCGGGCAATTCAGCAAGTTCTTGCCACAGTGGGTATACGACGTGCAGGGAGCCTTCTCTATCGGCCTCAAGCTGAAGACATCACATTTAACCCGACGAGCCGTCTCGGCTGGGAAGAAGACGGATTTTCGATACTGTATAGGCCCTCGACAAATATCTTTCTCTTTGGAGGCAAGCTCGAGGCCGAAGCGACACGACGAGTCGCCGAGTCGGCAGGCTATAAGGTGAAACTCATCGACCAAACCAACGCGCGAGGCATACCCGAGCTCGAGATCGACGAGTTTTCCGCCGTGGCGATGCTCTTTCATGACATTGATCACGAGCTGCCGATACTCGAAAAAGCGCTGGAGTCCAGAGCTTTCTACATTGGAGCTTTAGGCAGCAGCCGCACGAATGCGAAGCGATCCGAGGCGCTTCGCCATCGGGGCTACACAGATACCGAAATCGCTCGCATCAAGGCTCCCATCGGCATTTTCGACAAGGCCCGAGACGCGCCTTCCATCGCCCTTTCAGTCGTCGCTGACATAGCCTCTGTAGCGGCCCGTATCAGAACTTCGCTGGTCTCGTAGAATGAGGATCGGCGACAGGGTTGTCACCGCGAGCGTCGACGACCAGTCTTTTATCGATCCCAGGTGAATTTCTTCCACCCGCACCGTCGTTAGCAGAGAAACCGAAACGACAGATGCAGGCATCAGTCGGAGACATAAATGGTCAAGTTCATGCTTAATCGCGAGCCGAAAAACTTCGACGGCGATGGGGAAACTCCGCTTTTGTGGGTCATCAGAGACTTCGAGAAACTGACCGGGACAAAATTCGGCTGCGGTATTGCACAGTGTGGTGCCTGTACGGTCCACCTCGATGGAGTTCCTATCCGTTCCTGCGTCACTCCTATCGGTGCCTTAGAAGGTGCGAGCGTTACGACGATCGAGGGTGTCTCTGGCGAGGAGGCTACCGCAGTGAAAGCTGCGTGGGTCGCGATCGACGTGCCCCAGTGCGGCTACTGTCAATCTGGGCAGATCATGTCTGCGATCGCATTACTTCAGAGTACTCGCACACCAGACGACAAAGACATCGACGCGGCGATGTCGGGTAACATCTGCCGTTGTGCCACCTATCACCGAATAAGGCAGGCTATCCATAACGCTGCCACCTCGATGGAAGGATAGTCGATGACCCATGTTCTCACACATGTCACGAGGCGATCGTTCCTCACCGGAGCAGGTTTAGTTCTCGGCCTCCTTGTTGCCCCAAGGATGAGAGCATTCGCCGCTGTTGACGGAGCCGTAGCAGGAGGTGGGTCCAATCTGGCTCAGTTGAACGCGTTTGTGAAAATCGCCCCGGACGACACAGTCACGATCCTGTCCAAACACATCGAGTTCGGTCAGGGGCCGTTTACTGGCCTTGCGACAATAGTTGCGGAGGAGCTCGACGCGGACTGGGCGCAGATGCGTGCGGTCCACTCGCCGGCAGACGACAAGATTTACGCCAATCTTCAATTCGGCATACAGGGTACCGGAAGCTCATCATCGATCGCCAACTCCTATCTGCAGTTCAGAACTGCGGGTGCGACTGCTCGGGCAATGCTTGTCTCCGCTGCTGCGTCCGCCTGGGGCGTCCCGACAGACGAAGTCTTTGTAGAGAAGGGCCGGATACTGCATATGGGTTCGGGAAGGGAGGCTGGTTTTGGCCAATTCGCGGCAATGGCGGCGCTGATTACGCCGCCTGCCGACGTTAAGCTGAAGGACCCGGAAAAGTTCGTCTTGATTGGCCAGCAATTGCCGAAGCTTGATACCGTCTCCAAAACGGACGGAACGGCGATATTTACGATCGACGTCATTCCTGATGACCTGCTGGTCGCACTCGTTGCAAGGCCCTCCCATTTTGGGGCGAAAATCAAGCGGTTCGATGATACCGAGGCCCGAAAAATAGAAGGTGTGGTCGACGTGAAGGCGGTGCCGCAGGGGGTTGCGGTATACGCTTCCAACACATTCGCAGCCCTCAAAGGTCGAAATGCCGTCGATGTGGAATGGGACCTTAGCGAGGCGGAAATCCGTTCTAGCGATGAAATCGCTGCCTACTATAGAACCATCGTCACGCAGCCAGGGCTCCAAGCAGCGGAAAGCGGAGACCTCCAGCGGAATAAATCCGGCGATGATCTCCTCAAACTTGAAAGGGAGTTGTTATTCCCCTTTCTCGCTCACGCTCCGATGGAGCCTCTCGACGCAGTATTCGTTCCCTCCAGCGATGGCATCCTAGATATTTACACCGGTGCGCAGTTTCCCGACATGGACAGAAAGACAGCGGCAAAGGTGATCGGGATCGATCCCGAAAGGGTGCGACTAAACACCCAAATAGCCGGGGGAAGTTTTGGCCGAAAGGCTCAATTCGGATCGCCTTACATGCAGGAGGCGGCAGCGGTCTTCGCCGCAACCGACCGCACGCGACCTGTAAAACACATGTGGACGAGGGAAGACGACATTCGGGGAGGCTGGTATCGACCGTTGTATCTGCACCGGGTTAGCGGATCTATCAGCAAGGCCGGGCGTATTATCGACTGGGATCATTCCATCGTAGGACAATCCGTCATGGGCAAAGCGGGATTGGACGAGACCTCTGTGGAAGGCGCGGCCGAACTCCCCTATGAGATTCCCAATCTGAAAGTGACTGCGCACAATACGAAGCTGGCGGTACCCCCGCTCTGGTGGCGCTCGGTTGGGCATAGCCATACCGGCTTCACAGTTGAGACGTTCGTCGACGAACTGCTCGAAATGGTTGGAGCAGACCCCGTCCAGGGACGGCTTGCCTTACTCAAAGAAGACCAACGCTATGCAGCCGTTCTGGCTAGGGCGGCAGAAATTGCTTCATGGGGGAAACCGCCGGCAGCCGGCCGGGAGCGTGGCGTAGCTTTGGTGAAAAGCTTCGGGACATATGTCGCCCAGATAGCCGAGGTTTCGCGTGGACCATCCGGTGGCCCCGTGGTTCATAAAGTTTGGTGCGCAGTCGACTGCGGGGTGGCTATCAACCCCAACGTCATCACAGCCCAGATGGAGGGCGGGATAGGCTATGGGCTCGGCGCGATCTTGTTCAACGCTATAACTCTAGGGGAGGGTGGTGCTGTCGTGCAATCGAACTTCAATGATTACAGATCGCTACGAATTAACGAGATGCCCGACATCGAGGTCGCGATCATCAAGTCGGCTGCACCCCCAAAGGGGGTTGGAGAGCCAAGCGTGCCGCCTATCGGCCCCGCGGTGGCCAATGCGTGGCGAAGACTTACAGGGGCGCGCGTCACGAACCTTCCGATCAATGGTCTCATTACGAGCTAGACGCATCGAATCCAGGGGACTCGCTTCGGTATCGGCTTGCGCTCGGCATCTCGCACAGTCTGTATGGCTGGACCGCGTTCAAAGTCTTCATTTCTCAAGAAGATGCATCGCGATGGATAGAAAGTCGTCCAATGGACGCCGGTCTCCGGTAACTTTCATTCTAAGTACCGCGCCTTCCCAACTGTTTATCAGAAAACGGGCGACCTGAACGGGGTCTAAACCTGGCTTCATTTCGCCCATAGTCTGCCCCTCCGCGATGACCGAAGCGATCTGGTCTGTCCAGCTCGCAAGGGATTCAACAAGCGCCTCTTTAAGTATCGGAACGCTTGCAGAGCTTTCGGCCGAAAGATTCCCTATGAGGCAGCCCTTATCGTAACCGTTACGCTCGTACCGCGAGATGAAGAAGCTGAAGTGTTCCTGAATTCTGGATTGCGGCGAAATGGACGGATTAGACAATATTTCCCGCTTGGAGGATGCGACGTAGTTCCCCAGCACCTCAAGCGCGAGTGACTCCTTGGTTTTGAAATAGTTGTAGAAACTGCCCTTAGGAACGCCAGCGGTATCAACGATTTCCTGAATGCCGCACGCGCTGTAGCCAAGCGCGTGAAAGCGATCCTGAGCCGCAGCGACGATCTTCGCTCTAGTGGGTGACGCCATAACGTTCTCCTTCGATCTCCGGGATATGAACGGGCTCATTCGAATTCAAGTGCAATCGCCTTTCGGCGAAGAAAATAAACGCGATTGACAGAATAATACGACTGGTCGTATTTAATCGCAACACAAAACGGAGCGTCTTCCGATGGCGGCGAATACACAAACGCATAATCTCACTCCAGCTTGGGTTATGGCCCTTGGGACGTTCGCAATCGGAACAGAAGGTTTCATGATCGTTCCGCTTCTTCCCCAAATGGCAGAGGATCTAGCGCTTCCGATCTCGCTGGTCGGAACATTGATCACCGTATTCACCCTGACACTGGCCTTCAGTTCCCCGGTGCTGACAACATTATTCGGCAACGTAAACCGCAGGCTTTTGCTCATCGCTACGATGGTGTTTTTCGCCCTTGCCAATTTGGTCGCGTGGCGGTCTAGCGGCTACTGGGGAATTTTCGGCGCGCGTGTGCTTCTCGCTCTTGCCGCCGGCCTTTACACGCCCAATGCCAACGCTCTGATCGCAGCAATGATAGCTCCTGAAAAAAGGGGGCGGGGGTTGGCTATCGTAAACGGCGGTATGACCATCGCCATTGCCCTGGGCCTGCCAATCGGGTCCCTCGTGGGACACGCTCTCGGATGGCGCGTAACGTTCCTTGGTGTGGGGATTCTTGCAGCCATCGCGGTCGTGGGGCTGACTTTCGGCCTCGACAGAACCGCGGGCGCGCACATCTCGGTACCGAGCCTCTCCGATCGACTGGCTGTCGCTAGGCGGCCTTCCGTTCTCATCGGGCTCGCGGTCACTCTTTTCTGGGCCATCGGGGCGTACACTGTTTGGACGTACATCGCGCCATATCTCACTACCGTCGCAAATCTTGGTCCTAACGGCATCAGCTTGATCGTCTGCTTATGGGGTATCGGGTCGGCGGTCGGTGTTTTTAGCGGTGGCTCCCTCAGTGACAGGTTCGGTGCGAAGACGGTCATGGGTACGAGCCTTTTTCTGCTCGCGCTGTCCTTTCTCGTCCTTTCATTCACGGCGTTTTACCTAACGCCATCTCAGGCGTTGGTGCCTATCGTGATCGCCGTCGCCGTGTGGGGCGTGACCGTCTGGGGCTTTTTCCCCGCGCAGATTTCCCACCTTATCCACACGGGCGGCCATGCATCGGCACCCATCGTTCTCTCGTTGAATACCTCGTTCATGTACGGCGGCTTCTCCATCGGAAGCGCCATCGGGTCCTTCGTGGTGGCGCACGGACAGGTGGCCGACCTCGGGCTTGCCGCGGCGCTTGCTGAAGCGATCGGCATAGCTCTCCTCTACGGCTTTGCCGCAAAAGCCTCCACGCAGAACACATCGCCCGCGCGCTGAACCCTCTCTGCGAGCGATGAAACCAAGAAAATTCAACCCAAGGAGTAAGACCATGAAACTCACAGGCAACACCATTTTCATCACCGGCGGCGGCTCTGGTATCGGCCGCGGCATCGCCGAGGCGTTCCATAAACTGGGCAACCAGGTGATCATTTCCGGCAGACGGAAGGCCAACCTGGATGAGACCATCAAGGCAAATCCCGGCATGGCCGCCTACGAGCTGGATATTACCGATCCGGAAAGTATCAAATCGGTCACGAGAAAGATCATCGCCGACTATCCGGCCTTAAACGTCCTTTTCAACAATGCCGGGATCATGCCTTTCGATGACGCGGCAAAGCCAATCGACGAGAAGACGATCGGGGACGTCGTGACCACGAACTTGTTGGGTCCTATCCGGATGACGTCAGCCTTGATCGATCATCTGAAGGCTCAGCCTTCGTCCGTCATCATCAACAACACTTCCGTACTGGCTTACGTGCCACTTGCCTACAACGCCGTCTATTCAGCTACAAAGGCAGCGCTTCATTCCTTCACGATGTCCCAGCGCTTCGCCCTCCGTGACACGTCGGTGAAGGTTCAAGAAATCGCACCGCCATGGGTCGATACGGATCTGGTCAAGAAAAGCGGTGACCCACGTGCCATGCCGCTTGATGTCTTCGTGAAGGAGACCATGGAAAAGTTGGCGACGGACAGCGAGGAAATTTACGTGGACGCGATCAAGTCCCTACGCGACAACCCCGGTTCTAACGAGCACGAGTTCTTCTTCCAGTTCAATGAAGTCATGGTGGCCGACCCGATCCCGGTCTAACGCTACTCGATCTATGGAAGCGGCAAGTTCTTGGTCGCTTCCATAGAATCTCATGGAGAGTTACGTGTTAGGCATGCGGTTCCGACGAGGTCCGGTTAGGCGTCTGTCCTAGATTGGACGCCTATTTTGAAAGTAGCGTCCGTGCCATCGCGATGTCGGCTATCGGACGACTACTTTCGAACTTGCTCAACGCAAGACCCACGTCGTCTCTCGCTGCGCTGCGTCCACTTGCTGGTGCCAGCCGCAGGATGCAGATAGCGCATCGCAGCTCCCACAGAGCCGCTCCAATGGACCGCCCCAAACCCAGCCCTTCGGTAAGAAGCTTCATTGCCTGCTTGCGGTCTTCCCGAACCGTTGCCACGGACTTTAACCTAAGCAATTCCGGACGACACCATCCGGCATCGCCGGAAAGCGCTTTCTCGACGGCTTCCAGCGGCGCGCGGGACCCAGCTAGAATTGTCATGTATTCCAAACGCATTCCTACTGCGTCAACCAGACCCTTTTGGAGCGAGCTTTGACCTTCATTGCTTTGGGACGCCTCGGGAAGGATCATGCTGTATGCATCAACCCATTCCTGCCACCGCACGAGCATGTCTTTGCCACTTAAACGCTTGACCTCTTCCAACCTCTTCCGCGCGTCTTGTATGTCTCCCGCCATGACCGCTACGGGGATCGCCGTCAGGCAGAGCGTCAGGCAACTCGATATGGAATGTCCAAGGTGACGCGCCGCGAGGATGAGGTCGTCTACAGCTGCAAAACTCCGGTCCACCTTGCCTTCGAGGAAATCAATCATCGCCAAAACGGTCTTGGCAATGATGCCCTGATCGTACCCCGTTCCGCTGTTTAGGGTCGTCCTGACCGCGCGGCCGGCCTCAGCCAGAGAAATTTCGGCCTGTTCCCGCGCGGAAGAAAAGTCGCCGTGGAATAGGTAATTGTGTTCCAGCATTCTGCTAAAGCTGGTGGCCGTCGGAAATCTCTCCTGAAGCGACTTTGCCGTCTGGACAGAGCTTAGGTATTGGCCGTTTCCACTCTCGATATTGGCTTTTCCACCATACGCCCGCATAATTTTGTTTGGATTTCCGAGACTGTCGGCGATCACCGCCGCTCGCTCGAATTCGACGATTGCCTGATCGTCGCTCTTGAAACCCTTAATGTGGTAGAGGCCGCTAGCCCGCGAAGTCCTTAGCTGAAACTCGATGTCCGTGCCCACCAAGTTCGATGCGGCAAGATGTCCAAGGGCTTTTTCCACGGCGACGAGTTGTTCGTTCATCAAGCCCAGCTGAACCCATAGAACGTTCGATATCGCGATGAGTTCGATGGCAAGGTCGACTTGGCCTTCGGCCGAATAAGCCCAGTTGATCGAGCTCCTTAGGTCGTTGATCAGCCCCGCGTAACGATGCATCCAGTCGTTTGTCGGCAATACGCTCCAATCGAATTCTGCCTGCAGAAGTTCGCTGCGGCAGAAAAGCGCGTGGGCCTGGCGGTAGTCGGCCTGCAACGGGCTTTCGGTCAGCTTCTCGACCGCATATCTTCTAGTCGTATCAAGTAGCCTATATCTTCCGTCTCTGTTCGATACTGACAGGAGAGATTTCAGAAGCAAACCATCGAACGCGTCGTCGAATGCCTCACCCTCAAACCAGCTTTTTGCCACCGACGCTGCGGCCTCGTCAGAAAAAGTCCCCGGAAACACCGCTATCAGAGCAAAGAGCACTTGCTCGTCGCCCGTCAGGCTGGCGTAACTCCAATCGAGTGTAGCGCGCAAGGTTTGGTGGCGTGGAGGAGCGGTCCGTCGCCCTCTTCTAAGGATCGCTAAAGGGTCGTCCAGCGAATCTATCACGCTGGCCATACCGAGATTGCTAACCCGAGAGGCTGCGAGTTCAATGGCCAAAGGTATTCCGTCGAGACTGCGGACAATAGCTGCGGCAGCAGTCAAGCTGTTAGCGTCTTCGAAATCGCGTATGTCGGAAGCGAAACGAACATGCTCTACAAATAACTCGACAGAGGGAAACGCTAACAACTGGTCCGTGGGCACATCGATTTCAGGAACTGGCAGCGACGGAAGCTGCCTTACTCTCTCGCCTGCGACACGAAGAGCCTCTCTGCTAGTCGTAAGCAGGGTCACGTTAGCGGTCGCTTTGAGGATATGATCTGCAGCGATGGCCACTGCATCGATGAGGTGCTCGCAGTTATCGAAAAAAAGCAATGCATGGCTTCCCGTTAGGGCATTCAATACCGCTTGAAGGTAGTCGTTTGTAAAAACGACCAATCCTAAAGCGGATGCTAGGGTAGGCATCAGCAGTTTTTCATCGCTCAGTACAGCAAGGTCGATGAAGACGACCTGACGGGAGGAAGCGATACGCTCAGCAATCTCGAGGGCAACAGCGGTCTTTCCGACGCCGCCCGCCCCCGATATCGTCAGCAGTCTCACGGAGCTGATCATTTCAAGGCTGGAGGCAACGAAACTCTCGCGGCCAATCAGCCTGCCGGGACGGTGCGGGAGATTACTATCCGAGATATTCAGCCAAACTGGCGACGCCGCGTCCAACCTCTCTACGGGAGCAACAAAAACATATCCGCGACCAGCCACATTTTCGATATGGCGGTGTCCACCATGGTCACCGAGAGCCTTTCGGAGCGTAACGAGATGAACGCGTAACGCTCCCTCGTCCACTGTACTGGAAGGCCAGGCGAACTTCAGAAGTTCATCTTTCGATACCACCTCACCGGCCCGGCTCACCAAAAGGGTCAAAATATCGAGCGATTTCTTGCCGAGTTGGAATGGTTTTCCCGATTCGGTTAACTTTTTGTCGGTCAAATCCAGTTGAAACGTCCCGAATTTGATAACAGTCATCGTGTTCGCCGCAGATCCCGCTAACATAATAGTGTTGTCGATATCGCATCTCAGGCAACGACTTGCAACAAATCACGAATTGTTTGAGCCCATTTTGACAACGCTTTCCTACGACGATTTGGATCATGGTCACATATTAGAATTCTGAAGAGCTCCGTGACGCTGCGGGTATCGATCTGGAAACCGCGCAATCGAGCCAACCTACAACGCTTAGGCGTTGTAACCGCCATCAACGTTCAAGATGCTTCCCGTTATGAACGTCGCCCCTGACCCAGCGAGAAACATGATTGCGTTAGCGACTTCCGTCGGTCGCCCGAGTCTTTTCAGCACGTTCGATTCACGCTCGGCAGCCATCATTTCCTTCGAAAGAGTTCTACCGCTCTCAACTTCCATAGCGCCGACTTGAATAACGTTGATCGTGATCCCACGCGGGCCGAGGTCGTGGGCCGCACCTTTGCAGAACGCCGCGATAGCAGCACGGGTTGCAGCGAACTCCGCCAGACCGGGCGTTCCAACGCGGTCGGCGATGCTCGCACCGAGAGCTATAATCCGTCCGCCGTCTGTCATGACTTTAGAGGCGGCCTTGATCAATGCGATTACGCCTTTGAAGTTGACCGCGATCTGCTCCTCAAGCGCCTCCTCGTCCACGTCGTCGTCGTCGATTTGTCCTTCTACGCGGTATTCTGCGTTAGCCACTAAGACATTTATGCGACCGAAGGCCGCCAATATCGCCCGTACGAGATGAGTTGCTTCAAGGCCATTGGGATGGCGACTAAAGGGAAAACAGACGACGCGTCCTCCATACGCTCTCAGCGTGTCGAGGAAGTAGGAATCAGCCTCGTTATCTAGCGTCAATGCCAAATCCGCGCCGCTTTCTGCGAAAGCCAATGCCGTCGCAGCGCCGATACCGCTGTCTGCATGCGTGACGAGTGCGACTCGACGGGGAGTAGTTCGATCTGTGTTTTGTTCCACCGCGTCCAATGGGGTGCCTCGTCTCGCTTGCGTTGGCAAAATCATCACCGCTATCTAGCTGTTTTGAAAGCGGAAACCTTCCGAGAATTATCTGCCTACCAAGCCACCGTATTGTAAAATGCGGTCGTTATGAATGTTAAGGCGACACGCTTCCCCTTAACTTCTTTTTACATTCAATAACTCGATTTCACCGTCCTTAATGCCGCACCTTCACTGCATCGAAGCAGCGAGGACCTCCCAATGAACAAGACGGTTTCCTTCATTCCAATCCAAGACAGCGTCAAAGGCTCACGGGTTTGGGTAATCAATCCGGACGATAGAATGATCGATACTGGGGTAGAGACACCGCTCCTGATCGATTTCGCCGTCCCCCAAGTTGAACGAAGACAGAGGTCTACTGCTGGCCTCAGCGATTGGCAGACAAAGAAGATCGCACGGTACATTGACGCGCATATCGACGCCAAACTCAGGATCGTCAACCTCAGCGAGCAGGTCCGATTGAGTGTAAGCAGATTTTCCAAGGGCTTCAACGTGACGTTCGGGCGGCCGCCTTATGACTATGTCCTTTCGAGACGAATTGAAGCGGCCAAGTATCTGATTGCTTCCACCGAGGAGCCTCTCAGCCAGATCGCACACGCGTGCGGCTTGAGCGATCAGGCGCACCTTTCCAAAGTCTTCAAGCGTATCGTCGGTACCACGCCTCTGAAATGGCGGCGTAACTCGACGGTGGGTCGGGCTGCGCAGTGGGAGTATCTGGCGGCAGGTGCCCGCCGGATCTCCCAAGGGTTCTCTGCCGTCCCTGCCATCTGAGAGCGCTTCCCAAGGGACTATGGAATGTTACCGAGGACGCGCGTTCGCGCTCTCGAAGTGTACACGTCGCGGCCTGTTCGCAGGTGCAGGATTATCCAATTTCGGCGTCGGAAAAGAAGGTAACAATCCAGTCTTACGGCTAAGTATACCCTGACGACCGGTTGGGCATCCACGAGCCTGAGAGTGTTTGGGCATTAGGTGGCTGTCGCCAACTCAGGGGCTTTGGACAAGGGGATACGATGTGAAGCAGCTGACAATCAACGGAAGCGAATACAATCTCGATATTCCTGACGACATGCCCCTGCTTTGGGTTCTGCGAGACGTCCTGGGGATGACCGGAACGAAGTATGGATGCGGCATCGCCCAGTGCGGTGCTTGCACCGTTCATTTGGACGGCGTTGCGGTCAGGTCCTGCCAGACGACCGTAGACGCCGTCGACGGTCAGAAGATCACAACGATCGAAGGCATCGGCGATACCGCGGTCGGCGCGAAAGTCCAGGCAGCGTGGTTGGAAAAGGAGGTCGTTCAGTGCGGCTACTGTCAGTCCGGGCAGATCATGTCCGCCGCGGCGCTTCTGAGCGAAAACTCAAGGCCATCCGACACGGATATCGATGATGCCATGGCGGGAAACATCTGCCGTTGTGGAACCTACGTGAGAATTCGCGAAGCGATTCACTCTATTTCGTTGTGAGGACGGACACATGATCGAGAATCTGCAGTCTCGCAGAGCGTTCTTAAAAGGGACGGCACTCGCTACCGCAGGGCTTGTTCTTGCGGTTCAACTTCCAGGGAGCCTCCGCCGCGCAGCTGCGGCCGCATCGGACGGCTCGCCCATCTTCGTGCCGAACGCATTCGTGAAAGTCGATCTTGAGGGCATCACGCTGATAATGCCTCACACAGAGGTTGGACAGGGCATCTACACCTCAAGCGCCATGTTGATGGCGGAAGAGCTGGAGGTCGAACTCGATCAGGTAAGGGTAGAAGCTGCTCCGCCCGACAGGTCGAAATACATGGATCCGATCCTGCATGACCAGGCGACCGGCGGATCTTCCTCCACGCGCTCCGACTGGATGCGGCTTAGGCAGGCTGGCGCAGCCGCGAGGGTGATGTTGATCGGCGCGGCGGCCGAACGATGGGGTGTTAAGCCGGAAGAGTGTCGCGTCGAGAAAGGCGTGATCAATCACGACGCCACGAACAGGGCCTTGCGGTATGTTGAAGTAGCCGCTGACGCCGCCGGGCGACCGGTTCCCGAGGATGTTCCGCTCAAGGATCCGGCGCACTTCAGGTTGATCGGCACGAAGGCAAAGCGTATCGACACGCCCTCAAAGGTAAATGGCTCGCAGATTTACGGCATCGACGTCCGTCTGCCGGGGATGAAGTTCGCCACGCTCGTCATGGCTCCGGTAAAAGGCGGGAAGATAGCGTCATTCGACGAAGAGGCTGCCAGGACGGTTCGCGGTGTTAGAGACGTTGTGACTGCGGGTGACGAGGCGATAGCTGTCATCGCCGACCATATGTGGGCAGCCAAACAAGGTATCGACGCCCTCAAACTCGAATGGGACGGCGGCGCGAATGCTTCGGTTTCCACCGAAACCATCGTGCTTGCGATGCAGGAGGCTTCGCTAAAGCAAGGTGTCGTGATACGCGACCAGAACGGCGCGGAAGAAGCTATAACTCGAGCTAAAACGAAGCTCGACGCCATCTACCACTCTCCATTCCTTTCGCACTCGGCGCTTGAGCCGCTGAACTGTACCATTCATATCGAGAATGACCGGGCCGAAATATGGGTGGGGACCCAGGTCCCCGTTCGTGCGCAGAAAGCGGTCGCCGAGGCGACAGGGCTTGCGCCCGAGAACGTAACGGTCAACAACCAGCTTATGGGTGGCGCTTTCGGACGCCGTCTGGACATCGACTCCATCGAAATTGCGGCCAGACTGCTCAAGGATATAAGGTATCCGGTCAAGCTCGTATGGACGCGAGAACAGGACATGACTCACGATTTCTACCGTCCATACTACTACGATCGCGTCGCAGCCGGACTTGACGCGAGCGGGCGCTTGATCGGGCGAACCCACCGCGTGACCGGGTCATCCGTGTTCGCAAGGTGGGCTCCTGGCGCGTTTATCAACGGCGTGGACCCCGATGCGGTCGACTGCGCCGCTGAGACGCCATACGACGAGGATGCAGTACTGGCTGATTATGTTCGCCAAGAGCCGGACGGGGTCACCACGAGCTGGTGGCGCGGGGTGGGCGCGACACATAATGTTTTTGTCATCGAAAGCTTCGTTGACGAAATGGCCCATGCCACTGGACAGGACCCACTTGAGTTTCGGCAGAGAATGCTAAGGAAGAACCCGCGCGCGCTAGCTGTTTTGAACCTCGCCGCAGAGAAAGCCGGATGGCATGAAAGCCTGCCGAAGGGCAGGGGACGTGGAATAAGCCTCCAGTTCGCCTTCGAAAGCTACCTGGCGCACATCCTGGAAATTGAAATGTTGCCATCCAAGCAAGTGAAGCTGTTGCGATCCGTTATCGCGGTGGACTGCGGAATAACAATCAATCCTGACACGGTACGGGCTCAGATGGAGGGCGGGGTGATCTTCGGCCTGGGGTCGGCGATGTTCAACGAGATCACGATCACTAATGGGGCCGTAGATCAGACCAATTTTGACACCTACAGGATTCTGCGCATTAACGAAGCGCCGAAGATTGAGGTCTATCAAATCAACAACGGGGAAAAGCCAGGCGGCGTTGGCGAGGCTGCGACGGCTGGGGCAGCGGCGGCTCTGGCTAATGCCATATTTTCCGCGACAGGAAGGCGGGTCCGTTCTCTCCCCCTAGCCCAAGCCGGGGCTTGAGCGCCATCGCGCGGTTTGTGGGCGTGTCGCAGCTTGGAGTACTGGAGCTCTGCTTGCCACCGACAGAGTAAGATTCGCAGGCAATCGAGAACGAGATCCCTGGTCGGACACCGTTTTGTCAAACCGTTTGAAATCCACCTCTCTTGAGCGGTCGGGCACATGCGACAGTGGGCCATGATTGCCTGCAGCAGCCGCATTCGAAAAACGACAGCCACCGAGCCCTGTGATTACATCTCTTACGCCTCTTGCATGATAATCTTGCCTTATTGGTCGTCGTAGTTTCAGTGTGCCCGGGAGTCGACTTTAGGGCTTGCACACGCCTCAGACACCCCTAGTTTCCTTAAAACAGCTTTTAAGCCAGCGACCCAATCTCAACGGCGAGTACCAGTATCCCGGGAGAAGTAGGTCGTAGGAGTTTTCATGGCGTCTGGCGATCCGACAACAATCAAACTCGTCCGCGTGATCGATCTGGAGACCGCTGGTAATGGGCCGCAAGATGTCTGCGAGATTGGCTGGCAGGATGTAATCCAGGGTAGGGAAGGACGATGGGAAGTTGATACCGAGCGCGGTTCGCTGATGGTCAATCCAGGTCGACCGATTTCGCCTGAAACCATGGCTGTCCACCATATTCTTGACCGCGAGGTGACCGGAGCACCTTTATGGAAAGAAATCGCGGCGTCGGTATTACAGCCCGACCGACCAATCCGTGCGTTAGCTGCGCACCGAGCTGCATTTGAGCAGCGCTACTGCTCACCACGTCTCACCGGAGGCGCAGAATGGATTTGCACTTGGAAATGTGCATTGAGGCTTTGGCCACACCTGCCGCGCTTTTCTAACCAGATGCTGCGCTATCAGCGTATGCCGGAGGGGCTAATCCACGAGTTCGGGTTGCCCGCACATCGGGCTATGCCCGATGCATACGTGACCGCTCATCATCTCAGAGACATGCTCAATGATGCTTCGCTGGATCAGTTGCTAGCCTGGAGTGCCGAACCGGCGCTTCTACCTCGCATCCCAGCCGGACCGGAGCGCGGCAAGTCTTGGGAGCAGGTGGACATAGCTGTCCTCCGAAAGCTCCTTGGAGATCGAGACAGGGATATTCGATATTCTGCCGAAACGGAATTAGCTCGCAGGGGCGAAGGTCCTCCTCCTGTTGACGACGAGCCAGCTCAAGCCAGCCTTCTCTAAGTCGACCACGCTTTATGGCTTGATGTTTAGCGGGTCGTTTTTCGTCTTCGAAAGCTTCACCACCAGACATTGGCGGTGCAGTTCTTCGATGTCGTCTGACATCCCAGCATGAAGCAGTGCGGCTCCAAGCATGCTAATGCACGGTTCCTTTCCAAGCGCACTCTCTGTGTTCGCCTGACCCAGAAGCTCCCGAACCGCATAAGCCGCGAGCTTCGCATCTTCGGCATGACCATTGGATACACCCGTTGTCACGAACGCCTCGAAAACCAGAATCTCGCCAGCTTTCTCCGGCTTACGCGCCCAGTCTTGCCAAGCCGTGATGCCGGGGACATTGAATGCGAGACGATCAAAAATCGCAGGAACGAGGGCGAGAGCCATTGCTGTGACACTCGCACCGGCTCCGGCGCTCCAAGGTCTGCCTGCTTCACCAGGACGCTGCTGGATGGTGGCCCGTATGTCGCGCTTGGCGGGCACGTACATTGGAGCCTCAAAGCCAAGAACCACTGGGCCAGCTTGAACGGCTTTAGTCAATTTCGCGATCATATCTTCAGGGCCAGTGCCGCCGTCCTCAATGGAGGGGCCGGTGATCCACCATCCGAGATTACCTTGCCTCGGTGAACCAATGTCTATCACCGCGTATTGCATTATGTAGTTCTCCAGGGTGCTTTCCAACGAAAGCCAAAACGGCCTTCTCGATTGAGGAGCGGGGGCCGAGGGAACCAGACCACTGGCTTGATCGAGCTAACCACTCATTCCAAGGTGAGCCGTCCGGATAGAGTTTTCATTTAATTGACTGTCGATCCGGTATACGTCCCCGTCGTAGGGGATAGCGAACAGCCGATTTTCAAGGGATATTATCGTATACGTGGAAAGCACAACGGGCGCTCGACCCGATTGGGGAGCGCCCGTGTGTTGCGTACTGACGGCAAACGCTGAATGATCAGCAGGCCGTCCGCGTGGGGATGGGAAATAGTCCGTGGATGCCAGTTTCGCAACAACTGATTTTGCAGTCCAGCCATGTGTCTACATCCCACCTGAGACCGCATACTCAGACCAGACGTCGTGGCTACCCTGAAGACGAAACGGATCGACGCTGTTCCCACCGCTTGAACTCTTCAGCAAGTTGCTTTCGCCGTGCCTCCCTAGCCGCTGCTTCAAGAGCTTTTCTCTGATCCTTCGGTACAGCACGCACAGTTTTCTTCGTTGTTTTTTGCGTCTTCACCTTTGGCTTTTGTTTGCGGAGAACATTTCGCGCACGAGGTTGCTCAAAGTGAAATTCGATGTTTCCAGGCGAAAATCCCAGGCTTTTGTCAACCATAGCCACGAGCCGATGGGATCGGTAGTTGGGTGTCATGTCCCAAAGATCGTTGCAGAAGACCTCGAAATTATCACGCCAGGCAGAATACATGAACTCGCCGGAAGCAATTATCCGGTCATACTCGCCGCGAAGGAATTTCTCTTTCATCATTTGCGCACGATAGTCCTACAAACAGAACAATTCAAGAACGAACGTCGGTTTGGGAAAGATGCCGACCGCTTCGGTGCGTCGTTTGATCTTGCCGTTGAGACGCTTGATGGGATTTGCCATAGCGGCGAACAAGTGTTCGAATGTGCCGAGGCCTCTCAGCTTTGACGATGAGATAGTTGTCATAATGAATCCCAGTGTCATGCGATTGCGACGGCCTATCGAAATTATTAAGCGGGCGAGTTCTCTCGATCTTGCACAATCGAGGAGTTATTCGGTGCGCCGACGGCGCTTGAGATCAATTCAAACCGCGCGAACCCGAGTTCTGCTTATCCGGTCCATCACGATGAAATCTCAAGGCCGAATTATCCTATTCGACGGCGTGCCCAGGCCGTAGCCATTGGAACATTCCAAGTTGCTACGGCGACGTTCCGAGATTCGGTGCCCCAAATGTCAAAAACTCACTCCATACTTATCGAAGCGCTGATCCAGATAGCCGCGTCAAACGATCGCGATCAGATTTCCGAAATTGCTCGGGCAGCCGGGCGGAATATTCTCGCCGGTGACGGAATTGCCATTGAAGACTCAGGCGAGGACCGCTCGCCTTTGATGTCCGGAGTAGAGAGATCTTCCGGTCCGGAGCGCGACGCACCGTCACGACTACCTTTCCAGTCGGGATCGCTATCGTGCCTGTCAGCTTCCGAAACAGTTCCGGCTGTGGACGTGCGGCCGGTTGGGCCCGGATTGCAAAATGCCATGACAGTGCTGGTAGCCGCAAAGATGCCACGGAACTCTTTGCCACCTGCCGTAACCCAAGACGTAGCGCATCGGCCGGATCCAAATGAGATGAACGCAGCTCGCACCCTCGCGCAGGCCGCTTCTGCGGCGATCCTTAGGTGCCGCGACCTCGCCGCGATATCCGAGACGAACATTCGGCTGGAACTGGAACGCGACGAAGTCCGACACCGTCTGAAGAACGCGTACGCGGCTGCCATCGGTCTCGCCCGGCTTTCTCTGCCGACAGCGCATTCGGCAGCCTTTGCGGGAAGGCTTTCGACGTTAGCGAAGGTGCATGACTTTCTTGACCAAGGCTGCCAGGGGTCGTGCACGGTTTTGCTCAAAGACGTGTTAACGGCAGTGCTATCTCCGTATCAGGCTGACGACTTGTCTCGGGTCATGGTCGACGGTCCTGACGTTGAGCTAAGCGCTTCTACCGCGGCGGCAGTCGGTCTCTTTGCAAACGAGCTTGCGACCAATGCCCTGAAACACGGCTCTTTGTCAGTCCCCACGGGTGTCGTCGTGGTACAATGGTCGATCTGCGAAGGCGAGCTTAGCCTCTGGTGGAGGGAAATCGGCGGACCGACTGTCATTGTTCCCCAAGCACCCAGCGAAGGGTCCAAGCTGCTCCGTGCGATCATCGAGGGCCAGCTCCGCGGAAAGATGGCGCAGCGGCTAACGCCCACAGGGCTTTACCTATCGACCATCGTGCCGCTTGACTGAATTTGCGTCACGGACGGTCGCCCGATTTTACAATCGCGGGAGAGGCGAAAGTGCTTTGGTCTTGGATGAAGATTATATTCAAGGAGACCTCAAGTGGCGCAAGTTGAAACGTTCGATATTCTAGTTTTCGGAGGCGGGAAAGCGGGAAAGACTCTGGCGATAGAGCAAGCGAAGGCTGGCAAACGCGTTGCGGTGGTTGAAGCCGGGCTGATCGGAGGCTCGTGTATCAACATAGCCTGCATCCCGAGCAAGACCCTGATCCGGAGCGCGGAGGTGGCGCACGCCACCCGTAGGGCCTCAGAATTCGGAACTGAGGTCGACAACGTCCGCACGAGCCTCGACTTGGTCCGCAACCGAACAGCCAGCGTCGTCGCCGAGATGGTCGCCTTCAACCAGGCCGGATTTGACGCGAGCGGCTTCGATCTCGTCATCGGCTGGGGCAAGTTCGTGGCTCCGAGAACGATCGCGGTCGACACCGGGAACGGTATACGCACCCTGAAGGCAGACAAAGTCTACATCAACCTGGGAACGACGGCCGCTGTGCCGGATATGCCTGGGCTCTTGGCGGCGAATCCCATCACTCACGTCGAGGCTCTCCAGCTGGGCGACATGCCGAGCCACCTACTGGTTCTCGGAGGTGGCTATATCGGCATGGAGCTCGGCCAGGCCTTCCGGAGGCTTGGGTCCGAAGTCACGATTATCGAGACGGGTTCGAGGCTCGGAGCGAGGGAGGACGAAGACGTTAGCTCGGCGCTACTCGAAGTCTTGCAGCGAGAAGGAGTAAATGTCGCTTTCAATTGTGCTGGCGCGACGGTTGCGGGCCGATCTGGGCAGTCGGTTTCGATCAAGACTTCTGACGGCCGCATTTTCGAGGGGTCGCACCTTCTGGTCGCAGCGGGAAGGCGTCCGCGAACTGCGGACATCGGAATGGAGAGCGCAGGAGTGGAGCTGGACACTCGCGGTTTCATCAAGGTCGATGAGCACCTTCGCACAACTGCAGACGGCGTGTGGGCGATGGGCGAGGTCGCCGGCACTCCGATGTTCACGCACGCGTCTCTCGATGACTACCGGGTCGTAGCAAGTCAACTGAAGGGCGGCGACCGATCGACCAAGGGACGCATCATACCGTACTGCGTCTTCATCGATCCGGAGTTCGCCCGTGTCGGACTGAACGAAACGGAAGCCGGCCTTAGGAAAATTGAGTATCGCACAGCGAGGCTGCCAATGGATGTGGTTCCCCGCGCGCGGACACTTTCTCAAAGACAGGGCTTCATGAAAGCCTTGGTTGCAAAGGATACCGACGAGATCCTCGGCTTTAGCATGCTCGGCGTATACGCGGGTGAAGTCATGAGCGTCGTTCAGATGGCTATGCTTGGGAAGGTTCCGTTCACAGCCATCAGGGACGGTATCTTCGCCCACCCGACGATCACCGAAGGCCTCAACATGCTGTTTGGCAATGTGAAGTAACGCAGGAACGTAAATGCGGCCGCCGGTTTTCGGCGGCCGCTACGAATACAAGGCAGAAGTCTGTCGTCGGCCGAAGCGGGCGTTCGCCGTGCGCTTGACACCAATGCGCCCTCGCTGGATCATCCGGCCTTGGAGGATACTCATGGACATGGTTACGCTGGACTACTTCCGAGAACCAGGCCCGCATTCCACGGCAAAGAAGGATAAGGTCGGACTGGCAGGCGCTCCAACGGACATCGCCGACCTAGCCGCCTGGATTCACGGAAGAATGCTTCACGAACACTGGGCGTCGAGATATGGCGAAGAGCTGACCCCGGAGCGCCGTGAACTCTCGCAAAGGAGATCGGTGGACGCCGTGCTGGACGGCGTCCTTGCGGGGGGCGATTCACCACGCCCTGCTGCGGGTCGCGCGGTTGGTGTCTGCAGCCATTTCTCGCTGCTCGCGGTGTCGGCCTTGCGAGCGAACGGCTGTGCGACCAGGTCGCGGTGCGGTTTCGGCACTTATTTCGCTCCCGATAAGGCGATCGACCACTGGGTGGTGGAGGTCTGGAACGGTGATCGCTGGCGGATGGTCGATTTTCAGATCGATGACTTTCAGCGTTGAACTGGGGCTGGTATTCGACACTCTCGACTTGCCGTCGGGTGAGTTCCTGCTGGCCGCCCAGGCCTGGCAACTCTGCCGGCGTGGCGAGGACGACCCCAACCGCTTTGGCATCTTCGATGGAGGCGGCTTCTGGTTCATCGCCTCAAATATGATCCGTGACCTCGCCAGCCTGAACAAGGTCGAGATGCTGCCGTGGGACGACTGGGGGGCGATGCCATCCCCAGACGCGGAGATCAGCGCCGAGGAACTGCGACGCTTCGATCATTTGGCGGAGGTCCTGCTCGACCCCGACCGTCATAGCGAAGAGCTTCGTTTACTCTATGGCGCTCCAGGGTTCGGCATGCCTGGAGAGGTCTTCAATGCTGTCAGGCAGGTTCGTGAAACGGTTTCGGTCGCGCAGTAGATACCAAAAGCTCGTCGGCTGAAGTTCTGCATGCTCGTGCACTATGCGACCGCGAATACCAATTAGCCTTCGCAGTGGCCATGTTGGTTTAACTGCCCGATCATCCAAGAATTTGCCATGACAACCCTCCACAGTCGCGGAACCGTAGCGTCGTCGACGCCGCACACGAAATCCGATGAACCGATGGAGTACAAAATGGACGAAGCCACTGCCTGGACCCTTCGCAAGGCACCCCTGGCAACGCCGACCGACTTGGGCGGCAACGCCCGTGCCGAGATCGCCGGAGCGCTGACGGCCCTGTTGGCGGACGTTTTCGCGTTGTATCTCAAGACGAAGAATTTCCATTGGCACCTTTCAGGTCCGCACTTCCGTGACTTCCATCTCATGCTCGACGACCAGGGTGAGCAGATCATCGCCATGACTGATGCCATTGGCGAACGTGCCCGGAAGGTTGGCGGCACCACACTTCGATCAATCAGCCACATCAGTCGGCTGCAGAGGCTTTTAGACAATGACGCTGATTTTGTTACACCGGACGACATGATGGCAGAGCTCAAAAGCGACAACGAGCAGCTTGTCCGGATTATGCGGGAGGTTCACGAACTCACTTCAGAACATCGGGATTTTGCCTCGACCAGTTTGTTGGAGAACTGGATCGATGAAGCGGAGGGTCGCATTTGGTTCCTTTTCGAGACAAATCGCGGTACTTGAGACCCGATAGATCGAGAGCGCCGGACCTTGCGCGGAGTACGACAAATTCGCTTCGGTCCGGCTCTACGTATCTCCAACTCTGAAGAACAGCTTACTGGCAGCAAGCTACTCCGGTTATGAAAACCGCTTTAGCAGGGCATTGGCGACAGCGATATCTTCCACGCTCTCGTCCTGTTCCACTGAGCCGAGCGCTTGCGAAAGCCTGGCTAGCGATAAAGTGACCTGGTTCGGGGAGGAATTGCTCAGAAGACTGGCGGCGCATCGAAGCTGGAATGTCGCTGCCGATTGCCTGCCGGCGAGTTCGTACCCCCTGAGCAGAAGCGCTTCGCCTTCTAAAGGCGAGTTATTCATCATGAGCTCGCCTCGAAGGCGGAGAACTTCCGCGCCACACCAGTTGCCCTCAGGTATTACCCGGTCGAGCGTTTCGGCATTCGCGAGCCGTCCATCGATAATCAGGCAATTCTCGAAGAGCGTGCCTTTCGCCTTGCCGACCACCCGGTCGAATAATAAGGCGTCGTCTGTCTCGACCGCTCGTAATACGGTAGCATAGCAGGAGCTCCACTCACTCCACCGCAGCAACGAGTTTTTCGTCGAGACCTCGCCGAGGATTTCCAGAAGTCGGCCGCCCAGTGCAAAATCGCCCATACCGAAAGCCGTGGGACATGCGGAAACTGCCAGATACAGGCAGGTAGATATCGCATGGTCCTGCGCGAGGGCTTCGTCCAGCGTTTCGATGAGCGCTGTTTTAGCGTCGGAATATCTCCCCTGTATCCAAAGGGTCTTAACGACGGTGCATAGGGCGCTTACTCTGGGATCGTAACTGCTTCCGCTGTTGGGCGGAGTAACTCCGAGACCCGGTTGCGGGCTCAGAGCGATAGATGCGTGATGCATCGCGTTGTTGAAATCGCCGATATAATGGTAATTATGATTCAAAATCCGGCTTCTAGCTTGCGGCATGCATGCATCGAACTCTTCGTCGAAGCTGTGAACAAGGTCAATCGCATCCTGATAGTCGCCATTCGATGTATGGATGGCCGCGATCCCGACGATGGCTCTCATTACCTTGTTCGTATTTGCGACATCTTTGGCGAGCTGGAGAACCCGACGGTACTCCGACATGACTTCCACGTTTCGTTCGAAGGTTTCGGTGTGGTATAATGCGCTCCCATATGACATGCGGAGTTTCATCTCCAGGTCCGGGTTTCTTACACTCCGACGCTCAAACAACCTGAGGGCGCGCTCAGATATCTCAAGCTGTTCGGCGATCAGGCCAAGCTGCACCCAAAGAGTGTTCGAACTTGCCGAAAGCTCGATGCCGAGCATTTCGTCGCCGTCTTCACCGAAGGCCCAGATCAAAGCACTACGCAGATCGTTGAGAATGCCCTCATTGTCCGCCCGCCATTTGGAGGGTTCCGTCGTTGGCCATTCCCGCGAAGTCTCCTCCAGTCGTTTGTTGCAGTAGAGCGCATGTGCGCGCTTACAGGCGCGGGCAAACTCGGCGACTTTTAGTTTTTGCCCTGCATAGTCACGTGTCGTGCCCAAGAGCCGAAAGCTTCCACCATGGCGGGTGACAACAACTAAAGATTTGAGGAAAAGGCCGTCGAAAGCCTCGTGGAAGCTTTCCTCCGGCAGACCAACGCCTGCTACGGCCATGGCGGCCTCAGGCGAAAATGAACCTGCAAATACAGAAAGACGAAGCAGGATTTCCTTTTCGAGCTCCGATAATGTCGCAAAGCTCCAGTCGAGCGTCGCGCGGAGCGTCTGCTGCCGGGGAGGCGCGGTCCGTCGACCGCGGCGAAGCAAGGAAATAGGATCTGCTACGGAGCGATGAAGGGTCTGGAGGTCCATGTCGAACGTTCGGGCGGCAGCGAGCTCGATCGCGAGTGGTATCCCATCGAGCCTTCTCACGATGTCTGCAGCAAGCTCCAAGCTGCTCCTTTCGGTCATGTCGATGTTCTCGCCTGAGAGAGCGGCAAGCGAGGCGAACAATTCGACGGCCGGATAAGCATCGGTCCCCGAAATCTCTTCACCGTCACGCGGGAATTCAAGCGGCGGGAGTTGTCGGACCCTTTCCATTGAAGACCTTAGCGGCTCTCTGCTGGTAGCCAGGATTTGCGTTGTAGGCGAGCCGCGGAGAAGCGCCTCGGACGAATTAGCCACTGCATCGACGATGCGCTCGCAGCTGTCGAGGACCAGAAGCGTCTCTGTCTTGGACAGCTCCACCAAAATACCGGGCAGGACGTCTTCTCCGAAGGCGTTGAGGCCTAGTTGCGCAGCCAAGGTCGGAAGGAGTTTGTCACCTTCTGAGATGGCCGCCAGGTCTATGAATGCGACCCGCTTGCGCAGAGCTAGATTTTGAGCGCACACCACCGCTACCGACGTCTTTCCAATCCCACCGGGACCAACGAACGTGAGCAGGCGCGCCGTTTTAAGCAGATCTAGGCTGGAACGGATAAAATCATCCCGGCCGATGAGCCGCTTGGGAACGCGGGGCAGGGACAAAGGAACATCAGAGTCTAAGCTGACCTCCTGCTGCAAAGTCATTCCGCCGCGTACCGATTGCCGGACAATTCCAGCAAAAAGGTATCCGCGGCCCGGTATTGTCTCAATGTAGTGCTTCGCCTGATCCCCCAGAGTTTTCCTAAGTGCGACCAGATGTACCCTGAGAGACCCTTCGTCTACCGTGGTCGTCGGCCACACGAGGTCAATCAACTCCTCTTTGGTCACGACTACACCTGCCCGCGAAATGAGCGCGGATAGAATGTCGAAGGCACGCCCGCCAAGACGCAAAGGCCGGCCGCTTTCGGTCAATCGCCTGTGGTCGAGGTCCACCTCATACTCATCAAACTGCAAAAGGGTCATGGCGCGCTCGTGATATCCATGGCAACGGATTGTCGGGAAACTGCCTCAGGACGCTCTCCCACCGATACGGATTTCGACAGGGACACGCCGAATGGATTTCTCCGATCCAGATTGTTGTCAGTGTCCGCGCTGCGGAAAAATGCGCTACGCACGATGAAACCCTTCCTCCGCTTTAAAGCCCTCGCTGGCGACGAGCACCAGAAATCCGAGTAGCGAACGCATTGCAGCAGGACCGATTATCAATTTTTTCCTCAAACTCTGCCCGTACATTAGAACACTCTAAGCGGCAGTTGCCGAGCAATTCATTCGGTCTGACCGTGAAGCAGGATCGCTCAAAAGCTCAGTGATTGCCTGTGAAAAGTTGTTAAGTTTTCCGGCTCCACCTCGATATTCGATTGTAGAAACAGTAGCCTGGACGCAAGCGTTACGGGTATTCTCTAGGTGGCTGTGACGGTAAAGCGTGGGTTCTGTCTCCAAAGAGTCAATGTTCCAACCGCAAGATCGTATATGCCGAATTGCAACATTCTTGCTCCCGGGCTAAAACTCGTAGTGCCGCCATTAGCCTCATAATGTCCGAATCCGCCTGATGGCGGCGAATATGTGTTTTAAGGACTGACCTTGGAAAACCATTCTCCCTCAACTCCACGGGTTCGCGTTGTGGACGACGACGAGTCGGTGCGGCTGTCGCTCCTCGATCTCTTCAAGTCGATCGACATTGACGCGGTTTCCTATGATTCCCCGAAGGCTCTACTCCAATCAGACAATCTCGACACACCGGGCTGCATCGTGCTCGACGTGAGGTTTTCGGGAACGAGTGGCCTCGATTTCCAGGCAGATCTCCAAAAGGCCGGCAACCGGATGCCAGTTATTGTGATGACTGGACACGGCGATATACCCATGAGCGTGAGGGCGATGAAGGCAGGAGCTGTCGATTTCCTTACAAAACCTTTCCGTGAGCAAGATTTAATCGACGCGGTGACAGGCGCTATCAAAAAAGACGAAATCATTCGGTCCGAGACACAAGGCAAGTCTGACATCGAGAAGCTCCGGGCCACCCTCACGCCGAGGGAAGTTGAAGTCATGGCGGCAGTAGTGAACGGTCTGATGAACAAGCAGATAGCGGGCCAACTTGGGATTAGTATGGTGACAGTGAAGCTTCACAGGTCAAACGTTATGAAAAAGATGCAGGTCCGCTCGGTCGCCGACCTCGTGAAAAAGGCGGAGGCACTCGCTCAAAGGAACGCATAATTATGCAGCCCTGGTGCCTATCACTCGGGAAGACAGAGGTGTCGCCTTTATGGAGTTGGGCCTAGAGTTGAACATGCGCTGGCATTTGGGCTCACGGAGGATCGCAACCGTGTCCATGATGTCGAGATCGCGTTCAACAGTTTCGAAAGAGTTCAGCTTTTCGCGGGCGTATTCCCCTATCAGACGGGGCAGGACGTGCGTTCCGAGCGTCGGATCTCTCACTATCAGCGATTTCACAACTAACCTATCAAATGACGTCTCGAACCCGCCGATTTCGAGATGCGGTCCAATCATGTTCCACGCATCTTCCCTGGTGAAGTTATCTTCGAAGACTGAAAGGTGGGCAAGAAGACTCTTTTCGTCCTCATTGAGCAGATCGTAGCTCCAGTCGATGTTCGCTCTCAAAGTCCGTTGACGCGGGTGTGAAGTTCGACTGCCACGGCGCAGCGTCCGCAAGGGACGATCCAGCGAAGCAATGAGGTTCTCAAGCCCGAGGTCTGTAACACGGGAGGCGGCAAGTTCGATCGCAAGCGGGTTTCCGTCGGTTTTCCTAACGATCTCTGCGGCCAAAGCCATGCCGTGTGGAGTGTCGATTCCGCAATCTTCCGCTACGTTCGAAAGTCGATCCGCGAAGAGTTCCATCCCCGTGAAGGCAGAGATATCAGCGACGGATTGATTTGGAGACGGTATAGTCAGTCCATGGAGATGGCGGACTCTCTCTCCCATAATTCCAAGAGGCTCACGGCTTGTCGCGAGGATCACTATTTTGGGGTTTCGATCGGCCATCGCCTCCACGACCTGAGCGCACCTGTCGATCGAGACTTCACATCCGTCGAGTATGATCAGAACAGCCTTGCCTGAGAAGCTGTTGACGGCGCTCTGAAAGGCATCCGCAGCTGCGGCATCGTCGCCCCGAAGAGCGATTGCGAGTGGCGAGGTGTTGACTTGGGAGCCGTCGGCGACATCCAAGAAATGCACCTCTTCGAACGCACTTTGAACGTCGCCAGCGATCTGGATCGCCACCGATGTTTTGCCGATGCCGCCTTGACCGACGATGGTGGTAATCCCTTGGCCAATCTCGCTCGCCCAGTGATCGATAAGCTGGTCGCGTCCTATAAGCCTTGAGAGGCCTACTGGTACGAAATCGACTTGCTGGACGGCGGGCGACGGCGTCTGGGACCGCCAGCTATCGGACCTACGAACAGGCGCGGTGAATGTGTAACCGCGGCCGGCGACATTCTCAATCAGTCGGCGGCTACGGTCGTCATCAAGAGCCTTACGAAGAGCGACAATGTTCACCCTAAGCGAGCTCTCCTCGACGTGGGTTTCGGGCCAGGCGGCAGCAGTGAGTTCGACCTTCGACAGAACCTCCCCGGCCCGGGAGGCCAAGGCACAAAGGAGGTCAAAAGCGCGGGAACCGATACGTATGTACTCGCCAGATTTTTTGAGGCTCCGACCTTGCAGGTCCATCTCGAACTCTTCGAAGTGAAGTATCTTCATTGTCCACCTGCAACCGTTAGTCAGATCCCTCCGGTTTTTTTGGACACCGGAAATCTGATCAGGACCGAAACAACGGGCAACGGTTTGTCATTTGCCCTATGAAATCGATATACGACTTGTGACGTGGAACAATTGTACTGTGGTTTGGCAGGACCTATCCCTAAAGACAGGGCGCGTCCGTTGAGTCGCTAGCTGTGTCGGAGCCCAACGGACAATCAAAGGGGCGAAGATTGGCTACCGCCGCCCACACCCCGACTTGCCGCGGGGCGGTCGTGGCTGCGATGAAAACGATGCTTCGACGCTCCGGCCTCATGCGATCGTTCGCGTTGGCAAACGTCGGCTCTCCGGGACTGATGTACCGATTGTTCGGTTGAACGTTCATTATACGTGCGCCAACGTATTGATTCAGGGCAAGACGGGCAGAATCTACGTAATGAAACCTCTTGGAGGTACGAAAATGGAGCATAAAATGAGTATCCGGGATACTCTCACCTAATTGGAAATTGGCGTTAGCTTTCGAACAAAACTGGCGGCTTGGGCCGCCAATCTTCGTTTTCACATGGTGCGCCATTTTATCGATTGGAGATGCACTGGTAATGGCACCGGATATCGGCCTTTTCCCCGGCGGTGTTTATCCGACCACCGGGGCTGTCGTCCTAGCTAAGCTGAATTTCCGAAAGATCGATCGATACGACAAGCGGTTCGGCCATGGGTTTTCCGTCCGGCTGCCTTGGGAAAATCCGGCGGCTGGTCGGAATTTTGATGCCTTGAACGTCGACATATCCGCCAACGTAATGGGCCCCCGGCGTGTTGCCGGCGATCTCGACGTCGTAGTCGTGTCGTTTGAGGAGCCCCTGGTCGTCCACATAAAGCGTCTGGACCGTGCTATGGGTCGCAATTTCGGCGGGGAACGTGACCTTTAGCCTGTGCCAGGTTTCACCGTTCTCGGTCCAGTCTGCCAGTTCTTCGGTGGTCACGCCCGGATGCGCAAGTAGAAACGGCATGTTCAGGTAGGTCCACATCGCGATGCCCGCGAAGTATGCCAGTTGAAGTTCAGTCCATGGTGTTTCAAGGGTGTGGCCAGCGAAAGAGGCGCGGGGGTCCTGCAATTCCTCCAGAGCCACGCCATTGGAATCGGTCAGCGCTACCCTGTCGCGCTCGAAGCTTGAAATCTTCGCTTCCGGCCCAAACGGGGAATGAGACGCCCATTCGCGGACGAGATCGACTGTCACGCTGGTGTCAGAAAGAGTGGTCGGTTGCCCTTTCAATGTCCACAGGGCCCCACCCTGAGCAAGTTTTGCCTTGAGGCGTGAGAATTTCCTCCACCGTTCGAGGCCGCCGTGGGCGTCGATGATCTTGTTTGCAAGAGACCTCATTGCTGCATCCTTCGAGTTGCTTGTTTCTAAAAATCGAGAAAGGTTCTGACATGGGCCACGAATGTTTCGGGCCGCTGGAAGAGAGCGCCGTGGCCAGAGTCCGGGTAGAGGATCAAGGTGGCATCAGGCATATTCTTGAACATCACGTAGGCATTGTCAGAGGGGAACATCGTGTCATCGCTACCGTGTACGATGAGCGTCGGGAGCTTCAGTTTCTTGAGAGAGCCATGATCCGGATCGACGCGCGCGCACCATTCAATGATGGCTTTGGCCTGTGGATCGCTGACGACGTCTCCCTTGTCCGGATCGCGATCCTGAGTTCGCGCCGAGGCTCTTTCGACAAATGCCTCAGCAGCGGCCTGACCAGTACCAGATGGTGTGAAGAACAATGGAAGGCGAATGTCGGCGGCCTGATTAGCGAATGCGGACCCAACAACTTCCAGAAGATGTTCCTCGCCGCCCATCGGAGCGCTTCCGGCTACCACCATCTTGCCGATCGCCACCTTTTTGCGTTCGGCCATAATTTGCGCGATGAATCCGCCGAGCGAGAAGCCGAGCAGGTCTACCTCCGGAAAGCCAAGGGCTTCGACAAGGCGCTCTGTATACGAAGCCATATCCTCGATGTTGTCCGGCGTTGTTCCGCCGGAACTGCCGACACCCGCGTTGTTGAAGACGATGACCTGTCGGTCCTTCGCCAGTCCGTTCACGACCGCCGGGTCCCAAGCGTCCATGGTCCCGGTAAAATGCTGGAGGAGAACTAGCGGCCTTGCCGTGACAGGACCAATCCGGCGGTATGCAAGTCTGGCACCGGGAACATCGACATATTCTGTCACTGCGGTTTCAAGTGTCGTCATTATGGCATTCCTCATTGTTATTGCAGGTGCTGTGGTTTTGTCGCCGCTGGGCGAACGGTCGATGGCCGATTAGTCGAACCCGAAGGTCCGACTGATCGAATGCCTCCGAGCGCAGAAGGATTGCAGCCGCAACTGCGCAGCACGGGGGATGACCGCGGAGCCTTGGGACTGTGCGGTTTACCGAACGCGCTGGTTCAGTTCGTCGAATTCGTCGTCCGTAAGTCTGATGCGCGCCGCGGCGACATTCTGCTCGAGGTGCTTGACCTTGGATGTCCCCGGGATCGGAAGCATGATGGGGCTGCGTTTTAGCATCCAAGCCAACGCAATCTGACCAGGTGTCGCGTCGTGGCGTTTAGCGATGGAATCGAGAACGCCACCGGGGCGGGCGAGGTCACCTGCGGCGAGCGGAAACCAGGGAATGAAACCGATCGAGTTGCTTTCGCAGTAGTCGAGGACATCTTCGCTTCCGCGATCAACAAGGTTGTAGCGATTCTGGACAGTGGCGACTTTGAAGTATTGGGAAGCTGCCTCGATCTCCTCGATGGAGACTTCGCTTAGACCTGCGTTCGCGATCACGCCATCATCCAGCAACTGTTTGATAGCGGCAAACTGGTCTTGCATGGGGACGCGAGGATCGATCCGGTGCAACTGCCAAAGGCCGATCTGTTCGACGCCCAGTCTCTTTAGGCTGCCTTTGGCCCGCTCGATCAGGTACTCGGGCCGACCATTTGGCATCCATTGATCAGGACCGGGCCGGGTCAGACCTGCCTTCGTTGCGATCAGCAGGCCAGGGTATCCCCTCAACGCGTCGCCGATGAGCTGCTCGGCCACGTCGGGACCGTAGGAGTCGGCGGTGTCAATGAAGTTCACACCGAGTTCAGGCGCGCGGCGCAATGTATCCAAAGCCTGCTCGCGATCCTCGGGAGCACCCCAGACACCGCGTCCGGTCAACCGCATCGAACCGAAGCCGAGGCGGTTTACAACGAATGTCCCGATTCTAAAGGTTCCGGATTCGGATGCGGTAGCCGTTTCGGTCTCTGTCACGTGGATCTCCTTCAGCGGGCCAATCCAGTTGGCGCGCGTTGTCTGGCCCGCTTGTGGCGGCCCGAAGCTGTCATCGAGCGTTAGACTACGCTGAGGGCAGGAGTCGTTATTGTATGATCGGGCACACGGAGTTTTTGGGGGAGATCAACCGGCAGTCTATACCTAGAGCTAGGTGGACGCAGTGCTGGTGTCTGATAAGCTTGAGAATGGTCGTGGAATCTTGATGCGGTATTTGCATCAAGGTTGTCGTGTTGGCCGAAGATCTCGATCGTCGTCGGTGAATACCAAACCCGCGAATGGCGATCGGCTTTGTTTGCTGAAAGATTGTCGTAAGCATGCCAGTTCAAAAGCCGCAAACGCAAGTCCTCAAGTCCATGGCTGAGGACCATCAAGGCTCACCCCAAAAGGGCTTTCGGGGCCACTCGATTTGCTGACGATCGCGATAGTGGAAGACGACGACGGGATCCGGGTCGCTTATGCGGACCTGATGTTGTCCTATGGCTTTGAGGTACGCGCGTTTAGTTCGGCCGAGCTGTTCATCTCGTCAGGATGCCAAAATGTTGTGGAATGCCTGGTTCTGGATCAACGTCTGCCGGGCTGGACTGGTCTTGAACTGCAATCTTATCTCAAGGTCAAAAACTGCTCGCTTCCGATCGTCTTTGTGACATCTCAGGACGACGAGGTGACAAGAAAACGCGCTCTCGAAAATGGAGCGGTTTATTTCCTCAACAAACCCATTGACCCTGATGAGCTTATCCGATGTGTGATCGACGCAAGAACGCGCGGGAAAACCCCAGACAACGGACGACTTTAGTTATCATCGCCGTGAGATTTCCAAACCGACTTAACCATCGTCAGCAAACTTCCTGCAACACCCGGCCGTCGGTAAATCGACACCGAACGCGCTAAGTGCGGTCGGCTTTGTGACCCAGCGGTCGCGCTGGGCGAGGCGACTGCAGACTTCGAGATGCTGCACGACCTCGTAGGACAGTTCATTCAGGGTATTGTCAAGAGAGTTTGAAACTCTCAAAATCTCTTCGGACTAAAGTCCTACGGAGACGCTGGCGGCCGAGCGGTTCCCACCTGACTATTGTCTTATCGGAGAAGAGACAAGGGTCGGTCGATCCATCAGGACGTTCGAAATGAGGCTGGATCTCATGGCTGGCGGCAGCGCGCACTTCAGCGGAGTCCTCACCGGATACCCCGCTGTTACAAACTCCACGATCTCAAAGGAAACCCGCATCGGGTCCAACGCCGGGGACAGGCGTTGCGGAAGGTCTTGCCGGGAGCCGATTCTTACAAGACCCCGGAGCGGGCTTAGCCAAATGGTGCGACGTGGTCGAAAGGTGCGCCCACCTTCGTTCTTTGCACACGGTGTCCGGCTCTGGATTCCGAGCGTCGTCAGGAGACATAGACATGTTCGGTTTAACCGCGCTCGAGCTAGCTAGGATCCAGTTCGGGTTTACCGTTTCGTTTCACATCGTATTCCCCGCGATAACTATCGGGCTCGCAAGTTATCTCGTCGTACTGGAGGGTTTATGGCTTACGAGAAAAGACCCCGTCTATCGGGACCTCTATCACTTCTGGTCAACGATCTTCGCCGTCAATTTCGCGATGGGCGTGGTGTCCGGTCTTGTTATGGCCTACGAATTTGGAACTAACTGGAGCTTTTTCTCGGCATTCGCAGGTCCGATTACAGGTCCCCTGCTCGCATATGAAGTGCTGACCGCGTTCTTTCTGGAAGCGGGTTTTCTCGGTGTTGCACTATTTGGATGGAACAAGGTGGGCCCCGGTCTTCACTTTTTCGCAACAACTATGGTCGCGCTAGGAACCCTTATATCCACGACATGGATCCTCGCTTCGAACAGCTGGATGCAGACCCCGCAGGGGTTCGAGATTGTCGACGGCAGGGTAGTCCCTGTCGACTGGCTCAAGGTCATATTCAACCCATCGTTTCCGTACCGCTTCGCTCATATGACGATCGCCGCCTTCCTCAGTACCGCTCTCTTCGTAGGGGCATCGGGAGCCTGGCACCTGCTCCGGGGGAACGACAATAAACGTACCAGGAAGATGTTTTCGATGGCCATGTGGATGGTGCTGGCCGTTGCCCCGGTGCAGATCGTCGTAGGAGACGCTCACGGGCTGAACACCCTGGAGCACCAGCCCGCGAAAATCGCCGCGATGGAGGGACATTGGCGCAATAAGCCAGGAGAAGGCGTTCCTCTCATCCTGTTCGGCGTACCCGACATGGAAACGGAACAGACCCGTTATTCCATAGAGATACCGCGCCTTGGCAGCATCATCCTGACCCACAGCCTAAGTGGCCAGTTTAAGGGTCTTGCCGAATTCGACAGGCGCGACCGTCCCAACTCGCTTGTCCTGTTCTGGTCATTCCGCGTCATGGTGGGGTTGGGAATGCTTATGCTGCTTCTGGGCGCTTTGGGCCTTTTTCTCCGGTGGCGCGGGCAATTGTTTGAAAACCGGATTTTCCTCCGCTTCGCTGCGGTCATGGGACCCTCCGGTCTTATCGCGCTTCTAGCGGGCTGGTACACAACCGAGATCGGACGACAGCCTTGGGTCGTGTACGGCGTTATGCGCACGGAGGACGCTGTCTCGAACCATTCCGCTCTGGCCTTGTCGCTCACCCTGGTAATCTTCGTTGTCGTCTACTTCAGCGTCTTCGGTCTCGGTGTGAGCTACATGCTGAAGCTGGTCGGGAAGGGGCCGTTGGAGACAGACCACACCGCCACCCCTCGGGAGCAGGGACAGTCGCCAAGACCCTCCCGACCGCTTTCGGCCGCCCCCGACAATGTGGACCCGATCCCGGGCCGAAAGGACAAGTGACATGGGTATCGATCTTCCTCTTCTATGGGCGATCATCATAGGCGTCGGTTTGATGATGTACGTCGTAATGGATGGCTTCGACCTCGGTATCGGCATCCTGTTCCCCTTCGTCGCCGACCGAGCCGACCGGGACACCATGGTGAACAGCGTCGCGCCCGTCTGGGACGGAAACGAGACCTGGCTCGTTTTCGGAGGTGCGGCGATGCTGGCCGCTTTTCCGATCGCCTACTCGGTGATCCTGAGCGCCTTATACCTACCCCTTATCTTGATGCTGGTTGGACTTATATGGAGAGGGGTCGCGTTCGAGTTCCGCTTCAAGGCGGACGAAGGGCATAAAGGGTTGTGGGACAAGGCCTTCGCCTGCGGGTCCTACACGGCGACCTTCTGTCAGGGTGTTTCTCTCGGCGCGTTCATCGATGGCTTCAAGGTTGAGGGCGGCGCGTACGCGGGAGGGTTGCTCGACTGGCTTTCGCCTTTCAGCGTTTTCACGGGTATTGCCCTTCTCCTCGCATATGCCTTGCTTGGAGCGACATGGCTGGTGATGAAGACGGAAGGAGATCTTCAGCGTAAAATGAGGAAAATTTCTCTACGCTTTGTACCCATATTGCTGGTCGCTATCTTCATTGTCAGTCTCTGGACGCCATTCTCTCACCCCCCGATCGCGCAGCGGTGGTTCTCCTTCCCAAACCTTGTCTTCTTCGCGCCTGTACCGATCCTCGTAGTTCTAGCGACTTGGGCTCTTTCAAAGACGTTGTCGAGTGAAAGTCATGCCTTGCCTTTTGTCCTTACGCTCATGATCCTTTTCCTCGGATATTCCGGACTGGCTATAAGCATGTGGCCTAATATCGTCCCGCCCGGCATCTCGATCTGGGAAGCGGCCTCGCCACCTCAGAGCCTCGGATTTGCTTTGGTCGGCGCGCTGTTCATCATTCCCTTCATAATGGCCTACACCGCCTGGTCTTATTACGTGTTCCGCGGGAAAGTCAGAGCGGGCGAGGGGTATCACTGATGGTGAGATCCTCACCTCCAAGATCTCTGATGACACGCCTAGCGTGGCTCGTCGCGATATGGTCCGGAAGCGTAGCCGCGCTTGGCATCATTGCTCTGCTGTTCCGGTCGCTCATGAGCCTGGCGGGAATGGCCCCCTGATGTGGAACGAGGGGCGGTTTCGGCGTAGGCCCCCGGTGAAGGCCGTCTTGCGATGATGGGGTGCTGACTGCCAGTCCTCGACCGCCAGCCCAGCCCGCGGTTTCGAAATCACCGATGACATCACGGCGGAAGCGAACGATTTAACTATCGAATGTGGTCGGAGCAGACGCTTAGGCGTAGAAAGGGGTATCGACACGGATGCCCGCATTGCTGACACGCCGATTACCAGGCTGGGGGAACTACTTCCGGAAACTGGAGGCTGCCGACCGTCGACGCTAAGCCGGCTTGACCAGCGGCTTTGACCGTGTGGTCACGGATTGACTGTCGGGGCGGCATGCCCGCCCCGACGGAATATCCAGACTAGTTGAGGGAAGCCTTCTCCTGCGGCAGTCGCACAAGGCGGAGGGTATATTCGCACGTTGCCCATCCCCGAGCACCGCTGTTGTCCATCCCGCCTGGGGATCGAGCGTATGCCTGGAGCGTGACCTTCGTCGGCGCTTGGAGGCCAGGAACAACCTCAATCGGTTCGAGGAAGTTCAGACGGCACCCGTAGTCGGAGCCGTTTTTCGTCGTCGAGTCTCCTGCAAGACTTTCGCGATCGAAGGCGTGGCCCGCCGGCGCTTTCCATTCATGGAGGGGCGAGTCGCAAGCCTTACGCTTGCCATCCCAGCTCGTACCGCCGGTGGTGCAATTGGCGATGATCTTGACGGGGGTGAGGTGGGAGGTTCCTTCCGCTGCAGCAACGGTCTGGAAGGTGAGGGTCGCGCCGATGAGGGCAAGTGCGACCGCGAGGGATGCGGTCGAGTTGAGTAGGGTGCGCAATTTATGTTCTCCTCGTCTTAAACGTACGGAGAGTCCATCTCCGGAGTGGATGAAATGTCTCATCCGATCTCGGAAAACAAAATCGCAAACGTTCCGCCCCAAAGGAACGGACCTGCGCGAAAGTTGCAGAGGATTAGTTCAGCAGACGCCAGTGGCCTTCATCAGCGCGTCCTTTTGAGGTTGGGTGAAATAGATGCACGTGTCCCGGCCGCTGTAGGAGGGATAGCCGATCACTTCAGACTCCACGACGGAGAAATAGCTCAGGCCGCTGCCGCGTTCGCGCCAATTCTGTAACGACCGCATGGGAATCGGGTAAGTTACATCCTTCTCCAACCTCCGAAGAGCTCGAGAGGTTTTGGCGAAGAGCTTGTCTCTGCTCAATGAAACGCTCAATGCTATTTGCATGAGGAACCACCGGAAGTCATAGGGGACTATCACGCCGTATGCGATAAACCAAAGTTCATTGCAATCGATTTGCATTGGGCGTGCCTCATCAGTGTCGATGGGTTTTGCTTCTGCAAAAACTTCGTCGTAGGTCTTTCTGGTAGTAGCCGGGCGTGAACGTCAGCGGTGTAGCCACCGCCGCCGCCAGCGTTCGAGCGCTCGACTGGACCGCTTGCGTACGATGGTCCGAAAATCTTCATGTCAACTCCCGCCATCAGATAGAGTTCGATTGACGACACGTTTGATGTCCGACTTCAATAAGAAAAGGTTTTGACGGGATTTGTCAATTTTCGTCACTAGGACTTCCGACGTTCGGCATTCCTTGGCAAGGCGGCATGATCTTTACGCGTAGAAACGGCACCCAAAAGCTACCGCGAAAACCCGATGCTATCTGGCTGTAGTTCTTCGTGCCGAGGCATCTTCTCGGCCAGCGGTGTCGTTCCACGATCTGGAGCGCAGCCACCCGAGCGATACACCAAGGATCTGCCACGAGACGAAGCTTACAAGGAGCGTGGACACCACAAACTGGAAATGCAGTGAAGTCGGCACCTCGCTTGCGGTGTTCAAGGGGTGGGGTGCACCGAAACCAAATGGTAAAGCGACAACAACGGCCGCGATCGGCCAGCGCCAGCCGAACTTGGTGGAAGATGCAAGCCAAAGCGAGCCGGCGGTGCAGGCAACTGTTGCGATCCACCACGCCTGACGAGAAAAAAGATCTGCAGCAGGCATCCCTGGCAACTCAGGCGGCAAACCCAGTGCCGGCACGAGACTGAACACAAGGAAGCCCGCGACGCCCCAGCCGGAACCAGCTTTGACATCGCCGAATCCCCCGGTCATTTCAGCGCTTACGTTTAGCAGCAGCGCGAACCCGATGTAGGCGAGAATCATTGCTATAACAGTAAAGGCGTTGCGGCCAAATTCAATCTCGCCAGATTCGGCAGCCTTAACGGGCTCATGGGAATGCACCTGTGCGCCGGAATGTTCGTGCGCCGAAACGTTGGCCGCAGGCTCCGGCTTCTCGAACGTTTCGGCCTGGAGAATGAGTGGAACGGTAACCGCGATATGCATTGCCGATGCCAAGGCACCGACGAGGCCGCCAGCGAAAACTGCGGAAAAGACCAGTGTGCGAAACAGGTTCATGGCTAACCTCAATGGCAAGGGAAAGCGAGGGAATGGCGGACATCATGCGCTGCGTCATGGACGGCAGGCATGTCTGCGAAACCGACACCGCCGACAACCAGTACGCCGAGAAAACCCGCGCTCAACAGCGACAGGGCACGGGATAGTTTCGATGTAGAGGTCGAGTTCGGATAGAGAACCTGTGTTTTATTCATTTCTAGTTTCCTTGTCTGGTTGAGCGGGTTTCACTGCCGACCGCGTGGCTAACCATGCCCTCGATATCGACTTGTCTGCTTTCGTGACTTCTTACGAGAAAGGGTATCCGCCGAACACTGGCATCACAATTCGGTCACTGGCGGCGCAAAATGGCGAGCCCACCGGACGGGTCAACCACCATTCGAAGGGTTGCCAGTCCGGTCGCTATTGCAGTCGCACTTCGACGATTGGTTCCGGGACCGTCATTCCCGCTCCCTTGCCGTTAGTGCTTCCCATATGGAACACTACGATATTGATGCCGACGGCCATCAGCATTCCCGCCAGTTGCGCCAGCACGAAAATCGCGGCGTTCTGCGGAGATAGAGCCACTAGGCCGCTGGCGAAGACCGCCGCCAACGTGACAGCCGGGTTCGCGTACGATGCCGATGGCGTGGCCATGATCGCGGCGACCAGCCAAGCGCCGACAGCAAAAGGTCCTGTCTCCCATTTGGTGCTCCGAGCGCAGCCGAGCACAACTGTCATAAGTCCCATGGATGCGACGACCTCACTCACTACGAGGCCAGTGGACGGATAGCCCGATAGGTGTATTCGGCCAGCCTGAGAGAACATCAGCATGGCGACAAAGGTGCCAATCAGGCCACCCAACAATTGGCCGACGATGTAAGAAACGGCGCACACAAGACCCCGCTCGCCCGTCAGCCACTGTGAAATCGTGATCAGCGGGTTGAAATGTCCGCCGGACACTTTTCCTAATGCGACGATCAACCCGACAAGCGCGCCTGCAATGGAGAAGGCCACGAGGATGGAAGCCACCAAGGGCGCGTCTTTGGAATATGGCTCGGCGGCCAATCCCGCACCCACCATCGCCACTACCAGGAGCGCGGTTCCGACGGCCTCGACAAACGCCCGTCGAAGCACGGGAAGCCGCGCATCAAGCTCAAAAAAGCTCGCAACACCTGGATGGCCAGGAGATTCACCCATGATGGGAGGTCTCGGGCGCGGTGTACCTGGCTTCGACTTCTTGCATCTTCACGGCGAGTTCACCTGGTGTCAAAATACCCTTTTGAAAAAGGATGTTTGCGAACGCCACAATCCAGCGTTCGTAGTACGAAAGCTTGCCTATCATCTCTGAACCGAGCGATTCGACACCGCGGCGCTTCTCTTCCGTGTTGATGATCTTGTGAAAGTCCAAGACGTCAGCAAGCGCATGGCAACGCTTCTCCCACGGCAACAACTCGTGCTCGACGCGTTCGATCTTGCCTGCTGCATCGCCTCCGATGTCGTTCGGAAGCTTTCTTACAAGTGCTTCGGACCCCATTACGCAGCCTCCTTCAGATAGCTTACAGGGATTACGCCGATCATGGCGTCGCGTGTAACGAGGTCCGCGAGCTGCTGCTCAGAGAGGGCCTCGGTGCCTTTGGGCCGCATCGGCAGCACTAGGTAGCGAATGACCGCTGTCGAATCGCTCACGCGAATTTCCACGTCATCCGGAATGTGAGTTCCGAACTCTTCAAGGACAGCGCGGGGCTCGTAGACCGCCCGGGCGCGATAGGGCTTGAGTTTGTACCAGTCCGGTGGAAGTCCAAGGACAGGGCGGGGATAACATGAGCACAGCGTACAGACGATCAGGTTATGGACGTCGGGTGTGTTTTCGAGAACGATCAACTGTGTGTCGTCGTAGAAAGTGATCCCCATCTCTTCGCATCCTGATCGCCCGTTCGCCAAAAGCCTGCTTTTGAAATCGGGGTCCGTCCAGGCCCGTGCGACCACCTTCGCACCCAGAGCGGGCGTGCGGGAATCGAGGACTTCAATCTGCCGCCTGATCTCGTCTGCGCCGAACAGCTTGCGCTCAACGAGAAGCTCTCGGACCGCCGTTTCCATCACGTCGTAGTAGCCCGGCTTCTCGTCAGCGGTTATTGGCGCATGAGGGTGATCGTGATCGTGATCGTGGTCGTGGTCGTGATCATGATCATGATCATGGTCGTGACTGCTGTCGTGGTCAGACATGGGAAGCTCTCTCCAGCCAGTTCTCAAAGATTTCGATTCTCAGGCCGTCATTGGGTGATCCAATGTAGTCGGGCCAGATTTGGGTCATTGGGATAGCAACCCGGTAGTAGTGTCCCTTGGAGCCGGCGTTGCGTCCGTAGCCCTCTTCCTCGTTGTCTACGGCCTTCGTGCCGATGACTTTCTCGATAGTGCCGCTCTTCCCTCTGAGATAGGTCGGCATCCGGTAGTGTCCGATCGGAGATCTGGTCAAAATATTGACGGCGTCTCCGACGAAAAAAACAGGTAGTTCGCCTAGCGCGGGAACAACGCTGTCGATGAGCTGGGGTGTTGCTTCCAAGGTATTACTCCATCGCAAATGATGAGAATAATAGAACCCGCCTGCCACTGCGCTTTATTGTAATATTCAGCATCGGCGGGAGCATGAGCATGTGCTGTCGTTTTTCTCCTCGGATCGTCATCACGCTGAGGAAGCAGCCAAGGCCTAACCATCGCCGTCTGGAAAAGCCGAAGTAGATGTGTTGGCCGGGAACGATGGCAGTCACGGGGTTTGGGTTTTGTAGCGGTTGAGCATCCGCTGCAGCGAGCGTCGGTGGAGATGGAGCTTCCGTGCGGCGATCGACACGTTCGACTTGCTGAACTTCATCACCTGCTCGATATGTTCCCGCTGTATCCGCGTTGGCTTTTCGATCCTGCATTCGGCTGGAATCTGGGCCGAGCCTCTAAGGAGTATGTTTATCAGAAATTCCTCGTCGGTCGGTTTGGGGACAAGGTCTTGGGCTCCCGCCTTCGTAGCCGCGACGGCGGTCGGGATATCGGCGAACCAAGTGTGGACAACCGTCTTTGCGAGAGGAAAACGCGCTGAAACCCAACGAACGAAATTCAGGCCGGAACCGTCGGTAAACCTCAGTTCGGTCAGCACGTATGCAGGGTTTAAATCGAGGCACTTCGACACCGCGTCGTTTAGTGTGGCGGACTGGACGACCCTAAGCCCCATTGTTGTGAGCCGAGCGCCTATTGCAGCGGCCTGTTCTATAAACGGGTCGGCAATTATCACGGTCGAGTTCGTGAAATCCCGCTTGAAATCGATACCGTTACCATACCGCATAAGCTGCCTCGCCTTGGATACAAGCAGACAGTTTAAGGCGTGAGGCAAAGCAACTATTGTAAAATCTGGTGTGTTTCGGAGGGGGCAAAGAGTTTCAGCCCGAGCCGACAGGTTTAAACTCGAAAATTCTGCCTGCTCAAACGCGAACTGAACGTAACAACGTAACACAGTGTCGAGTTCGTCACGCACACGTCAATCAAGCCGCCTGTTTCTTACAATACCGAAGCCGTGGAGTTCCGTCATGACATGTCTATTGGTCAGAGATTTACATCGAAAGGACACTTCATGCCCAAAACTTCAGTCCCAAAACTTTCACGTCGCGGCTTCTGCTTGTGCTGCGTCGGGGTGGCTTCACTCGGCGTCGCTGGCGGATGGCTTTCCCCAAGGGAGGCATTCGCCGAAGCGCATCAGCTCGTCAACATGATCCGCGGCGCAGCGGCCAAAGCGAACATCACGACCCATAAACTCCGTGGAAATGTTTTCGTCCTTGAGGGATCAGGCGGAAATATCGCAGTTTTCGCGGGCCAACAGGGAAAGGTCATGATAGATGCCGGGATTACCGCCACACGACCGAAAATCGAGAAAGCGCTGAATGCGATCGGCAAACAGCCCGTAACTCACCTCGTGAACACGCACTGGCATTTTGACCATGCCGACGGAAACGAATGGGTTCACGCAGCAGGCGCGAAGATCGTCGCTCACGAAAACACCAAGAAGCGGCTGATGGAGACCCAACGTGTCGAGGACTGGGATTTCTCCTTCCCGCCGTCTCCGGCGGGCGCGATACCAACCGAGACATTTTCGGAAGACCGAGAGGTCGAGTACGAAGGCTGCAAGCTACATTTTGTTTGCTATGAGGCCGCACACACGGATAGCGATATCGGTGTTCATTTCGTGGACCAGAACATCCTTCACACTGGCGACACATACTGGAATGGCATCTATCCTTTCATCGATTATTCCACGGGGGGCAGCATCGATGGCAAGATAGCGGCTTGCGCCAAGAGCCTTGCCATTGCGGACAACAAGACGATCGTAATACCTGGACATGGCGCTCCCGTCAGTAACAAGTCGGAGCTCAAGGCGTTCCACGATATGTTGGTTGCCGTGCGCGGCAATGTCGCGAGGTTAAAGGGAAAAGGGATGTCGGTCGGTGAAGTGGCCGCCGCCCGTCCAACGGCCGATTTCGACAAGCACTGGGGCCAGTTTGTGATCACGCCTGGTCTGTTTACCCAACTGGTTTATGAAGGCGTCTAAGCGCCAGTGAGCTTCCCATGTTCCGGCGTGTCGGGAGCATGGGAAGCGCTCCTGTCTCGAAATTCCGGCGAATGAAGCGGCTTAACCTTCGAAATCGCCACACTCCCTATGGATGTCTGCCCCTGACGCGAACCGCGGCCGGCGTCTTCTCGCCGGTGCATTTTGGCCGGCGTCGCGAGGATGCCAAGACCGCTGTGGGCGGCGCGATGCAGCGCGGCTCGTCCCGATGGACCCGCCGCCATCAAGGATGTGCCGTTGGAAGGCGAGTTCCCCGTAGTCCCGTCGGGCCGAAGGAATTTTATTTTTCGGGTAAACAGGACCGCATCCGCCGCCTCCCATGCCTCTTGAAACCACGGCGCACTCGTCCGGTCAGGTGTTAGCGCAATGCCATTTCCGTGTCCGAAGAACTTCTCAAGCCAAGGCGTTATTCCGTTGCGCCCACCGAAAGGAGGGTTCATCCACACGAAGCCATTCCAGTCTTTCTGAAGACTGTCACGCGTAATGAATTCATCTGCGGGAACGAAGGTAGGGCAATTTTCCGGAGACGCTACGTCTTGGTCAAACCTGCAGTTCAAGGCCTCGAATATATACTTGGGAGTATACCACTCATCGGATTTACCAATGCTGTCCCAGTAGCCCATGCGAATTCGATCTCATATTGAATGAGTCGATTGTCTGGTGCAAAAGCGGGCCGCGGTTTCCGCCGGCGAAATAAATGCATTTGGTCACCGCTGCCTTGCCGGTTTTGCAACGTCCTCCATGCGTCGGAGATATTCGCCGCAGGGCGGACTCGCTGAGCTTGCGGCCGATGTCGGTGTTCGACGTCCGTGACAACAAATGGCAATCAGGTATGTGGATGGTCCCGGGTATCGAGCGCAAGGTCATGAAGCGCCTGCGTGTCCTCAGGATCGTATTCGGCCGAGTGAATGACGCTAAGGAAAGCCGCTCGTGCGATCTCCTTCTTTGTGGCTTTCGGGTGCCGCTCTTTGACTGCATCTATCAGTGCTTTGGGCCTCATCCCTGGAACGGCGAGTTCCCGGATCGTGATAGCCATGGCCTCAATCTCACGCAGTTTCTTTTCTTGCACTTGTCGGTCCCACCTAGATTTCGCGTGATCGGCTAGAAATTTCCCTCGGAGCCCCGAGTGTTATGAATCGCCAATCCAGCATGTTACTGAAGCATAACGTGCCCATATGACGGTATTGTATCGATAGGGGGACTCAAGAATTGGGCCCAGTTGCGCGCGCTGCGCGTCCGAGGCTACGGAGAAGCAATTGATTTCGGGACCGGTGCGATGCTCGATCGCATCACCCAACAACCCACGGTCTGGGCCAAAAGCGCCAAGGCCGCAAATTTCAACCATCGACGTTTGCAGGGAGCACAACGCCGGTGAAGCTAGAGGGCGTTTCCTAGCTTAGCGACAAATTCGGCAAATCGCCAAGTCGCAAACGGGGCGTTGGTGACCTTCCGCAAACCCGGATTGAAAACAGTTTCACGCTGATCTGACGATACCACCTGGCGCGACGATTTCGCGCGAGGTGGTTTAGTCGGCACAACAGACAAGCGGCGACGAACCAACTTGCAGGCTCCGTCAGGCGTTCGTGGCAGCGCGGTGTGCCCGAGACTTGACGTTAACTCACAGGCTCGCGCATTGGTTTGAGCGCCACTGCCCACTTTTGCAGTTCGGACAGCAGTGTTGCCGTGCCGTTGGCCATACTTTCGTTTGGAGTGAAAACGCCATCGTCGCCGATGAACTGGCTATAGAACGGTGCTGGAACCGGCTGATTGATTGCCATTACGTTCTTGTTCCCGAGAAGCTGTCTCAGTTCTTGGGACCCACGGAGGCCCCCAGAAATGCCTCCATAGCTGACGATGGCAGCTGGCTTATATGTCCATTCGTGGAAGAGGTACTGGATGGCGTTCACGAGGGATGCAGGGACAAAATAATCATACTCTGGCGTGACGAACAGAAACGCATCGGCCGAAGCGACACTCTCGCTCCAGCGCTTGGTATGTTCATGCTCGTATTTTCGCATGGACGGGTGGGCGGGCTCGTCAAGAAGCGGCAAATCAAAATTCGCGAGATCCACGAGTTCGACGTCGAACTTTTCGGACCCCTTCGCGAATTCATATACCCACTGCGCGACCGCTGGGCCGCCGCGCCCTGGACGAGTGCTTCCGATAATTACGTTCAGTTTCAAAGCCATCTGAATACCTTTCTGATGTTATGAGGTCGGTGATCGGGTGGAAAGTTGCAACGCGCTCGGCATTAGAATGGCACTGCGTAAAAACCGAGAGCTTCTTCCAGTTCTGTCTGTTCATAATCGAAGTGTGAGCGGACGACCCTGGACAACAGCGTGAATGTTTCCTGCGTGCGGGCGAAGGTGCCGGGCCCCGGCTGAGCCAACAAATCCGACACATTCGTTGCAAGGCGCTCCAGTAGCTCGTGGACTACCGAGTGCTCCTTGACGAGGCGGGCGATGACCCGCTTCAGGCCTTCGCCGCCGTTTGCGTAGATGACTGGGAATATCTCGTTGTCTTCTGAGGTATGGTGGAAATCGAGAAACTGGCACTCCCGGCCACAGAGGTTGCCGAACTGTCTGTAGTTGCCCATCAACTTCATTGAGTTTATTTGCTCCGCCAAATCGCCGACTTGGTGTTCCCCAGCCACGACACGTTCCATCATCGCTTGTGTCTCGTCGAGAGCAGAGAGATGCATGCCGTGGATCATCGCCAATTTTTTACCCGCCGCACGATGAGCCGGCGTGGCTCCCGGAATTGGCGGTGCCTTGGGGCGAGTATTCTCGTCAAAAATGTCAAAAACGTTCATCGGTTGCGCTTCAAAGGTTTTCCAAAATTGATCGCTCAATTCTGCCAGGAATGACGGGTTAGACATCTCGGCACCAGTGTTTCACCTGATCTGGCCGTGATATCCTACGAGAGGCGAACCGCCCACTTGGAAGGTGGCCGCACGCAACATTGCTTCGCCGCCCCGGTATCGCCCTACTGTCCCTCGCGGAGAACCGACGGCAGCAAGCCATCAGGAAAATCCTGGTAGGAAACAGGTCGCAAAAAGCGATAGATGGCCAAGGTTCCCACCGAAGTGGATCTTCCATCGGATGTCGCAGGGTAGGGCCCGCCGTGTACCATCGCAGGAGATACTTCGACACCTGTGCCGAAGCCATTCACCAGTAGTCTGCCCGCCAAGAGTTCCAGCGTGGGTATTAGGGGTTTTGCTATTTCGATGTCGCTATCATCGAGATGGAGAGCGATGGTCAATTGTCCCTCTAGTGACTTCACGACCGCTTCGAGTTCGGCGGCGTCTTTGCAGCGCACCACCAGGCTTGCCGCACCAAAGATTTCTTCCTGAAGCTCGGGATCGATTAATAGCGAGGATCCGGTGGTCGAAAATAGGATGGATTGGCCTTCAAGTTCCGTCCCTGGCCGTCCACGACCTACGACGTCAACGCTCGCTTTAGATTCCAGCCTGCTTGTCCCGCGCTTGAAGGCGTCGCATATCCCGGCAGTCAACATCGTTTGAGCTGCGGCATCCGTAATGGTCTCGGAGGCGGCTTTCAGAAATGCGTCAAGCCCTGGACCATCGACGACGATAACCAGTCCTGGGTTCGTGCAGAATTGGCCGGCACCGAGCGTCAGCGACCCAATGAACTGCTTTGCTATCTCAGGACCCCGGTTCAAAAGTGCCTTAGGGAAAATGACGACGGGGTTCACGCTGCTCATTTCCGCGAAAACGGGAACGGGTTGTTTGCGTCGCGCTGCGATTTCCATGAGCGCAAGCCCACCTCGTCTGGACCCTGTGAAGCCTACTGCCCGGATGCGGCTGTCGGCAACAAGGGCCTGCCCGATTTCGAACCCGGCGTCGAACAGAAGGCTGAACACACCTGGGGCGAGCCCTGAACCCGTAACGGCCTTTTGCAATGCCCTCCCAACCAACTCGGATGTTCCCGGATGTGCAGAGTGAGCTTTCACGATCACGGGGCACCCCGCCGCCAAAGCAGACGCCGTGTCGCCACCCGCGACCGAGAACGCCAAAGGAAAATTAGAGGAGCCAAACACCGCGACAGGACCCAATGGTACGTTGCGAAGCCTTAGATCAGGCTTTGCGAAAGGCTTTCGGTCGGAGTCTGCGGGATCCAAACGCAGTTCCTGAAAACGCCCCTCGCGCACCTCGTCGGCGAATAGACGAAGCTGGAAAACCGTTCGCGCTCTCTCACCCTCGATTCGGGCTTTTGGAAGCCCGGTTTCATCGCTCGCCCGGTCAATCAGTGCGCTTCCGAGGTCCAGAATGTTTTCGGCTATACGATCAAGAAATTCGGCACGTTCCGCAAGCGATGTCTCGCGAAAACTATGGAAGGCATTCCATGAGTGCACCAAAGCCTGTTCTACGTCATCCGACAATGCGCTGTGAAAAGGCTCTCCAAGACGTTCGCCTGTTTTTGGTTTGATGGCAGAAAAGGCTTTGCCTTTGCCCGGATAGCTTTTGCCTCCAATTAACAGCTCACCTTTGACATGCATCACTTCATTCTCCGATATCAGTACCGACGATTTGGGTAGCCTCCAACTCGAAGGCAAGATCGAAGGAGGTCCAACTTGACATATCAGGCCTGACCAATCCGAAATTGGCGAAATTGGTCGCATTCGTAGGCGGGACCCTTCCCGCAATCCTTAGGCGCTCGTCACATGGACATATCGGCAATCTTCGAGACGATTTGTCCGAAATCGGCCGAGGCGCTGCTTGTGACCCATAGTGGGGTCAATATTTCTACGTCGATACAGCGTTTGCAGCCGAAACAGCCAGCACGGCTCACTGCAAGACCGACATAAGACTGGATCGTTCAAGACTGTCGCTGTGCCGATGCGAGATGTAACGCCAGAACCACGGGTGTGGTTTGCATTACCGAGCCGCGCCAATATTGGCCAAGATCGGTTCCAAAAATGGAAGCACAAATGATCTCGGCTGATTCGATGCATGATAAAATACGATCCGTCGAAGCCGAGGCGTGGACAAGCATGTTTTCTGCCGCGCCGAAAGGTGTGAGGACAGAACTCGGAATGGCGACCTACAGGACGGCCGACGCGTCGTTTCTCGCATGCCGCCAAGTGCCTACGGTTCCATTCAATCGTGCATTCGCAATTGGGCCCAGTTGGTCATCCGATCACACTCAGGTTGTCGAAGGTATCCATTGGCTCCAGCAGCATGCTGCGGACGGCTGGGTGTTACAGGTCGATGAAGAGCGGTTTGCAGCAAGTGCTGACGTTCTCGGCCAGAATGGTATTACGCAGTCGCTCCAGGGATGGGTGAAATTGGCGACCGGAGTAAACGCCCGAGGGAAGCCCAACGATGCGCTAGTTCGAGCCGTTGACGGTGAGGAGGGATCACATGTCTTTGCGAGTTTGATTATTCAAGGGTTCGGGTTCCCGCGCTCGACCTTTGAGTGGTTCCGCAATCTTCCTCTTCACGAAGGCTGGACCTGCTACGTTGCCTATGACGAAGGAGTACCGTGCGCTGCGGGAGCACTGTTTGTATCTGGGGCAACTGCTTGGTTTGGAGTGGACACGACGATTCCGGCGTACAGGGGAAAGGGCCTTCAGCTAGCTATAATCGCGCGGCGGCTGCACGATGCGTCAGCACGGGGCGTAATATTTGCGATGGCTGAGACCGGACGATCGGCCCAATCTAGCGATCCGGATGGGCCGAGCTTCCGCAACTACAAACGGCTAGGCTTTGAAGTTCAGCATTATTCAACGAATTTCGTCCGCGATACGTAGACGACCGCCGACGGGGGGAGCTGTGTTGTCGCGTTCTTTTCCTGCGAGGCTCTCTGACGTGTCATGGAAGGTGATAAGGGGTGACGAGGGAAATCAGTTGGGCGGAGTGCGGTAGCCCGGCCGGGGTAAAACCCGACGGCCCCGGTGGAGATGGAAGCAGGTTCTCTGAACAACATCGCCCAGCCATCTGGGCGAGCGCACGACTGAGCGAGAGATTGTTAGCTCGTAATCCCGGATATCGAGAGCGCCAGTTAGCGTCCTAGTCGCCTTCGGCAGAGATTTAATGGATGCCCCCACGCAAGGCATATAATCATGGATGATAGAGGATTCGGCATATGTAGCTGAGGGGATAAAATGACGATAAAATACTTCGATCTGGAAGGTCTGGAAGAAATGGCTTCAGACGAAGTCGAATACATTAAATCCCGCGTCGTCCAGATTTTCGGTCGCTTCCACAACAAAGTGGTGATCCAGGGAGTCTACTTCTATCATCAGCGCTCGCCCGTTACAGTATACCCTGAGCCTTACAGCCAGTATTCGGTCGCTGTCCTTCTCCCTCAACATCAGGCAGATAACCCAATCGCTCGACTGATTAACCTGTCACATGAGCTCGTCCACTGCCTGACTCCTAATGGCCCTCCGAGCGAGCAGGCGACGGTGCTTGAGGAGGGACTTGCCGAGCACGCGCAGGTCTACCTTGTAAGAGAACACTTTCAGGACCAGTTTCCGGAGCACGACTTCCTGCCACCTCTTGGCGATGACTATCGCGCCGCGTTTGATCATGTCGAGCATCTGGTGATGTGCGAAGGGCTCGAGACCATGCGCCAGAGTATTCGCCGATTGCGCGAAGATACCGACCTGCCGTTTGCCCAAATTTGCGAGCAAGACCTGAAGCCATACTTCTCGAAATCCCCAGACCAACTGCTTTCGGCTCTAAGCGTGCGATTCAGGCGTTAATCGCGCGATACTTGGACGGTCTTGGCACGAAACCCTGAATTCGGCCTCGGTGGCCTATCCAAATCTGCGGCATTATGGAGCAGTTGCCACAAACCTGACTGCAGGTCAGGTAATTCTGGAACCTACCTATGATCCTTTGCATTGACAATCTACGCAAAATACGTAATTTGCATGTCAATAAGGAGATTGATTATGGGCGCAGCGCTTCAAATCTCCGCATCGGATTTCTCTCGTCGCTTTGGACGAGTTCGCGAGGCGGTACATAAAGCTGGGGTGATTGAGGTCACGTCGCATAACCGTGTCGTGGGTGCCTACATCAGCGCAGACGAGCTTGAACATTTCAATCGTCTCAAGCGACGTGAGGTGCAGGTGCTTCATGTAAGCGAGATCGATGACGAGCTACTCGCTGAGATTGAGAACGCAGAGTATGGCGTAATCTCTAAGTGAAACTGCCTGACCCTACTCCGGGTCTCGTGATCCGGTTTGACTACACCTGGCACAAAGACCACTTCAAGAAAGAACGACCGTGCGCGATTGTCTTGGCCTCAAGTGGGACAGGTATGGTCACGGTTGTTCCTATTACTCATTCGTACCCAGATATCGGGGACGAAGACCAATCGTTGCAGGTTCCCGAAGATGTCTGCAAAGCGATGGGTTTGGATGAGGAAATTAACTACGTCCGATTGAGTGAGGTCAACCGATTTGCGTGGCCTTCAGACCGTATCAAGCCACTACCAAACGATCCCTCTCGCTGTGATTACGGAAATATTCCCAAAGATTTCTTCTCAAAAATAAGAAAGGGTCTAGCAGACGCCGTCCGAGCAGATCGGCTCAAAACGACCAAAGTTTGATTAATCCGACATCCATAGTTTTGCAAAATTATCGCCAAGGTGGTCAGTATAATCGACCTTGCTTAATCGGCCAACACACGTCGCTAAGAACAATCATTCACAATATCATTTCCTATCCCGCCTCAAGGGCCATGAACCTGCAATCCGGTTTGTGGCAACTGCTCCCTAATGCCGCAAATCTCCCGCTTGAGCTGAGTGGGAAGTAAGGCAACCCTTATGGTTTTTCATTCGTGTCGAGTTGGCCTTCTTGCGCCTTATAGAAATATTGGCTTGCAACAAGCCATCCTTTGAGGGGCCGCAGCGGTGGGATGCAAGTGAGAAGCATGAAGGGGCCTGTGATAAACACCTGAGCCCAGATCGAAGCCTCGTGCGCCACTTCCAGCCAGACAGCCAATAGTACACTGGGCACGCAGGCGAAGCAGATTACGAAGAAAGCTGGGCCATCTGCTGGATCGGCAAAAGAATAGTCCAGATTGCAGACCTCACATGATTTCTTCAACGTGAGAAAGCCATCGAACAGGTGACCCTGTCCACATCGTGGGCACAGACCTCTTAGCCCGGTTTTCATTGGCGCAAGCGGTAGGTAGTCAGTGGCCATGTCGGTTGTCTCCTGGAATCAAACTCTGGCTGTGACAGGTTCCGCCGGCTCAGAGCATTTCGCCCCCAAGCCTGTAGACAGGATCTCGGCGGTTCGTAGCACCAAAGCTTCCCAACCTGCAGCGTCGATGTTGTCCGACGCATTCATCTGGGCGATAAGAGGGTCGTCGAGAAGCTCGGCGATTGTTAAGTGCGAACGGTACATCGTGTTCTCCTTGCTGGCACTTTGATAGCGAATAGGACCACCGATTAATTGTCTAAAAGGGGCTTCTGGCGTCTGAAGAGTTGTAAACGTCAATGCCGTTATCCGCAGGTTAGCATGGTCGTGGAGTCCATAAGCGCCTCTTCCAGAAGGGATTGCCTGCTGGCTAGCAGCTTCGGGGCGCTTGGAATGCAAATCGAGCTCAGCGTTCAGGCGGCGCGGGCTGCCCTGGTTGCTGGTGATCCCACGCCATAGTCTTGCCGCCGCTTGTGGCGACCGAAATATTATATAGTTGTTCCGAGTTAGTGATAAGCCTCACTCGTGGAAGCCCAACTTTAGGACGTAATCGTGAGTGAAATCCTTGCCGATCCTCTCACGCAGTTCCTAGCCCTTGTGGTCCTCCGGGCCGCAGCAAGGATATTGTCCCCAGAGAGTGGGCTCAGTCGTCTGATTTTCAATATTATCTTTTTTTCCGCTCTGACTGCGATGCTTTTTTACCATGGCATCCCGCCGTACCTGCGCGACGATAATCAACCGGACGTGTCAGAAGTTGTCAGTCGAGGACTACTGAAGACGATCTGGTGGATAGGCGGAGCGATGGTTCTCGCCAGCTCGGTACGTATGTTTCTCATATTCGAGCGGAAGCCGCGGGAGGGGAGGCTCCTTCAGGATCTGGTCGTTGCTCTGATCTATCTCAGCGCGGCACTGTGCGTGGTGGCGTATGTTTTCAGACTTCCGGTTGGGACAATTATCGCGACTTCCGGCGTTTTCGCGATTGTCCTCGGTTTAGCGCTTCAGAGTACCTTAAACGACGTCTTCTCCGGGATTGCCCTTAATCTTGGACGGCCCCTCTCAGTGGGAGACTGGATTTTTTTAGACGACAATGTCCAAGGCCGTGTTGTTGAAACCAACTGGAGGTCAACGCAGCTTCTGAGCGCAACGAATGATTTGATCGTGGTTCCAAACAGCCTCCTGGCAAAGAGCCGTATTACAAATCTTAGCGGGCCAGACGACACACACGGCGCGACGCTTAGAGTCCGGTTGGTCCCCACACGGCCCCCAAGAGCTCTCCTTGATGCGATGGAGAAGGCCTTGCTCAGCAGTAATGCCGTCCTGAAGATACCCACGCCGTCTGCATCTATTGTCAGTGTCGACAGAGATGCGGTCGAATTTGAATTGGCTTTCCGGGTGAGCGATGTCTCCAAAGTTGGCTCAGCACGAAATGAGCTTTTCGATTTGGTTTATCGACATGTCGAGACGGGAGGACTGCAATTCTCGGGAGCCGCCGGCTCTGTACAGGTTATCGCCGACAAAGCGGCGGACGAGGACCGGAAACCTAAACGGCCGACTTCTGCACTCCGCCTAATGGATTCCATTGCTCTGTTCGCGGGGCTAACCGATACCGAAAAGGAAGACATCGCATCAAACATGGTAAAGTTGTCTTATAGAAAGGGCGACATCATCGCCCATCGTGAAACTGCCTTGACCTCACTCATGATCGTCAGAAGCGGGGTCGTTGCGTTGGAGGAGGCTAACGCGGACGGATATATCGAGCTAGGAAGGCTCGCACCCGGTGACTTTTTTGGCGAGCGGGGCGTTCTCTTGGGCGCGCTTGAGCTTGCCGATGTACGAGCTCTAACGGCCGTCGTGATATACGAGATACCTAAGCAGCAACTTGCCGTTGTCCTCAGGGAGCGCCCGATGATAGCGGAGGAGTTAGCTCTACTGCTATCTGCGAGGTCGAAGGCAGAGCAAGCGCTGCATGGGCAGGGACACGGCGACGGGAGCGCACATTCGTCGGTATTGTCGGGTAGAATTCGGCAGTTCTTCCACCTCTCGTCAGTATGATGTTTCCAATGGCCGTTGAAGCCATGAAGGCCGGAGCGATCGATTTTATTGAAAAGCCGTTCGAAGATACCGTCATCATCGATGCTATACGCCGCGCTGCCGATCAACTCCACGACAAGAAAGTGGCGACCGATCCGGTCGAGGATGTGCGCGAGCGGCTTTCCACGTTGAGCGACCGCGACTTCAGGTGCTTTCGGCCGTCGTTGCCGGGCTGCCGAACAAGTCGATCGCGTATGACCTCGACATTAGCCCCCGGACCGCCGAAGTTCATCGGTCGAACGTCATGGCAAAAATGAAGGCGAAAAGTCTTCCCGGGCTCGTCAGGATGGCGCTTGCAGCAGGATTTGGATCCGCATGAAGATTTTTTTGATAGTTCAATTGATTTAAAACAAGGCATCTTTCGTTGGTTGCGAGCAACCTAACTATTTGCAGCAGGCTTCCCCGGCTGCGGGTAACGGAAGATCGACTTGCAAATGCCTCAGACCATCGTCGCGATCGCAACTGACGACGCCCTGCTGCGTTCGCTGGAGTTCGCGCTTGGCGTGGAGGGGTACCTGGTTCACCCTTACGGATCGTGGCAGGCTGCTCGCGAATTGATGGCCGCTTCTCTCTGCGTGATTGTGGATGTAGACATCTGCCGCAAGGACCCGGACGCAAGGCGTTCATTGTTGGACCCGACAAGCCGCATCGTCATGCTTACTGACGGAATGCCGTCACCGAACGTCTCAGCTAGCGCCCGCCTAATTTCGAAGCCGCTGGAAGGCGCTGATATCGTCGAGGGGGTCAGCCATTTCCGGCGCGTGCGTACGTAGATACCCTTAGTGGTACAAACGAATTTCGCCGATCCGCTATCTCCCCCATAGTTTCCCCAACAAACAGAAGGGGACACGATAATGTTCGCAGGCACACACACCCAAACTCATCATCGTTCCGGCCCCGCGATCAACTCAGGCGCAGTGCCATTCCTTTCGCGCGTCAGGCCGATCAGCCTATTCGCACCGGACGGCGAGATCTATGCACAGGGCGAAACCGCAGATGCCCTTTACCGGGTCGAGTTCGGGGCGGTGCGCGTTTATCGCCTTCATACAGATGGCCGTCGCCAGATCGTGGCATTCTATCTCGCCGGCGAGACGTTTGGACTTGAGGCGGGCCGAACGCATAGTTTTTTTGCTGAAGCAACCGTGCACACTGGGTTGGCAAGGTTCTCAAGCTTTGCAGGAGAGGTGGTGACGCAGGAACTGATGACACTTGCCCTTCAGAGTATGCTGCATGCTCAGGAACACATTCTGGTGGTCAGCCGTCAAAGTGCCATTGAAAAGCTTGGAGCGTTTCTTCTGGACGTCGCGGAACGTCAGGGTGACCTGGAGCACATCGATTTGCAGATGACTCGGGTCGACATCGGCGAGTATCTCGGCATGACTATTGAAACCGTGTCCCGCAGTTTTTCCAAGCTTCGTGACGAAGGAATTTTACGACTTCACGGTGCCAAGTCGGTGGAAATCCTCCAGCCCGCGAAGCTTGCACTCCTTTGCAAATAAGGCTTGCCAAGGCAATTCAGACTTGTGTTTGATCCCTGTCAAAGACCACCTCGTTGATTTCTGATCATCTGACGTAAGCGCGACAGGCGTGTGAGGGGTGCGTAATGATGAACGATCTGAATCTGCGAAAACTGGTCCTGGCAACGCTCGAGCGCTTGCCGCTTATTGTCCCTTCTGATATCGGCGTCGCCGTCCATCAAGGTGTTGTCATACTGACAGGTCATGTGAGGGATGCGAGTCACAAGGCAATAATTGAATTTGCGGTGCTGAACCTTCCTGAGGTTAGAGGACTGGCTCAAAAGATACATGTGTTCGCTGATGTTGAATTCCTCGACACCGACGAGGAAATCGCCAGCAGGTTGATCCGGATGATCGAATGGAACATCTCGAAGCCTGAAAGAGACGTTCGGGTGCGGGTTGAGGACAGATGGGTCACCCTCACGGGGCACGTTGGCTGCCGAGAGGATGTCGACAGAGCTGAGCAATTTGCAAAGGTTATCCGTGGGTGTGCCGGGTTCCACAACCACCTAGTGGTGTCGTCCTCTAGGGAGATGAAAGAAACCCCGCTTGAAAGCGCGGCATAACGCAACGTCTCGGTTGGCGATGCACGCGGTGGCAAAGTCGTCCAGATCGCCACCCAATTTCAGTTCTAGCCATATTAAGGCCTGTCAGTGGCCTTCTGCAGATTCATTGCGGTCTGCAGGTATTGTCACGACATACGGAAGAATGGGTGAAATGGCCGCAGTCGCTTATAGAGACGTCGCATCCGCTTCGGACTTTATGTGACGAATGGTGCGCAGCTCATCATATTGCCCTTCATGCCCTTCATGCCCTTCATGCCCTTCATGCCCTTCATGACCTTCGTGCTGTACGGGCTTTTTCAGACCTAGTTTCGCGGCATGAATTTGGTATTCGCGACGGAAGGCTGCGCGAAATGCTGGAACTCAGCTAATTATTGATCTCGATCAAATCGCAAAAAACTATTTCGTGAATATTGCCGTCCTACCAGCAAGCGATGAAACCAGGATGGCCTTGCGATGAACGACCGACCGGATGCGTATAATTCGGATGTTCCAGTTCTCTGCGTTGCATGCGAGGCCCGAAATCGCGGCGTATGCAGTGCACTCGATGCCGCCCAGCTCGTGGCACTAGCAAAGACCTCGACGAAAAGGCGGCTGGAGACCGGCGCGGAGCTGGTTGGAGACGCGGAGACTGTCGAGGGGTACTCCAATATCCTTTCCGGTGTGGTCAAACTGATAAAAGGCTTGCCAGATGGCCGCGAACAGATCGTTGGCCTGCAGTTTGCTCCGGACTTCCTGGGGCGTCCTTTTCAAGATGAAAGCGTGATTTCCGCGCAAGCTGCCACGAATGTGGTTTTATGCTCGTTTCCGAAAAGGGCGGTCGAGGCATTGATAAAGCAATCACCACAGCTTGAGCATAGCTTACTGAAACAGGCTTTGCGCGAACTTGACGAGGCTAGGGATTGGATGCTGACACTTGGCAGGAAAAATGCGCTTGAAAGGGTCGCTAGCTATCTGTTGCTCATCGCCAACTACATCTATCCAACTGCCAAGTCGGACTCAAACCTGGTCGCATTTGAATTGCCGATGTCGCGATTGGAGATTGCGGACTTCCTCGGCCTGACCATCGAGACCGTGAGCCGTCAGCTTACGAAGCTCCGTGCGGACGGTGTCATCCAGGTCAAGCAAAGCCGGCATATCGTCATCAGTAGCCGGACCCGTTTGAAAGCTTTCTCCGGCTGTTGAGGCTATTACGTAGGACGGGCACGACGTGTTCGCTCTCGAACGCAACGTGACGACGCAGGCTGTCGAAAAATCCCCGTAACATGTATCCAAATGTCTCCGCCTGGCCGACGTGTCCGCCGTGACCGATTTTCAAGAGGACGTCAGTGAGATCCGCGGCGAAGCAATCGTCGGAGATATGCTCGCCGCGCAATCGATCGACGGACATGCTGTAGTCAGTGCCTGCTACGACCACCTCATAGGCTGGGAAGATCACCCTTTCCTCGTAGGCGTGAGCCAAACGAAGGACTGGAAGAAGCTTGGCCGCCAGGGAGAGGCAGCTCAATACATCTGTGTTCGAGGGCAGGCAATCGGCGACATTTTCGAGTTCATCGCACAAAGCGATTTTCGTGTCGTGAATCAGCGTCATCCCCTGGACCATATCTAGCTTTGCGAGCTCTTCACTCGACAAACGTTTGATCTCGCATGATCCCAAATGCGCTGCGCTTTCATCATGGCCAACTGACATGGTTCCGCTCCAGTTTGTTCGATCACCAAGAATACTTCATATCGAATGCGATTTCCTTGACATAGATCAAGGCCGAGCCGATCCGAATGAGGGAAATCTCCAACAGTCAAAGAGTCGGGGATTTTTCATGAGGCATGCAACGTCAATCGTCAGTCTGGGGGGCTTCGCCTTCCTCGCCGTACTTGCGGCGGCCTTCGCGCACGACACGGCATTCGCCAACCACATGTGGGTTTTGGCCATCGTATTGGTGGTTTTCGTCATCGGCCTGTTACGTCGGGAAAACTTCCAGCGTGCTGCTCCAATAGATCAATCAGCCTACATGGACGGCCCTATACGCTTTGGTGTGATCGCCACAATGTTTTGGGCGGTTGTAGGACTGCTCGTTGGCGTCGTCGTCGCGCTGCAGCTTACCTATCCCGAATTGAACATTGAGCCGTGGTTTAACTTTGGTCGGATGCGGCCGCTACACACTTCCGGCGTCATCTTCGCCTTTTGTGGAAACGCTCTCATCTGTACGTCGCTGTACGTCGTTCAGAGAACCTCGCGAGCGCGTTTATTTGGCGGTGATTTGGCTTGGTTCGTCTTCTGGGGATACCAGCTTTTCATTGTGATGGCCGCCACGGGTTATCTTCTAGGTATTTCTGAGAGCCGCGAATACGCTGAACCAGAGTGGTACGTCGATATCTGGTTGACTATCGTGTGGGTTGCCTACCTCGTCGTCTTCCTTGGAACCATCGTCAAGCGCAAGGAACCCCACATCTACGTGGCCAACTGGTTCTACCTTGCCTTCATCGTCACCGTGGCGATGCTACACCTCGTCAATAACCTCAGCATGCCTGTGTCGTTCCTCGGTTCGAAGAGCTATTCGGCGTTCTCCGGTGTTCAGGATGCACTAACCCAGTGGTGGTATGGCCATAACGCCGTCGGATTTTTCCTGACCGCGGGTTTCCTTGGCATGATGTATTACTTTGTGCCTAAGCAGGCCAACCGCCCGGTTTATTCCTACCGTCTGTCCATTATCCACTTTTGGGCGCTGATTTTTCTCTATATCTGGGCAGGCCCGCATCACCTCCATTTCACAGCACTCCCGGACTGGGCACAGACGCTCGGTATGGTATTTTCGATTATGCTGTGGATGCCTTCCTGGGGTGGCATGATCAATGGTCTTATGACTTTGTCCGGCGCTTGGGACAAACTCCGCACCGACCCGATCATCCGCATGATGGTGGCCGCAATCGCTTTCTACGGCATGTCGACCTTTGAAGGGCCTATGATGTCGATTAAGACAGTGAACTCGCTGTCGCACTATACGGACTGGACCATTGGGCACGTGCATTCGGGTGCACTCGGCTGGAACGGTCTGATCGCATTCGCCGCGCTCTACTACATGGTTCCAAAACTTTGGAACCGGGAACGCCTTTACTCATTGCGCATGGTGAGCTGGCACCTGTGGCTGGCGACCCTTGGGATCGTGGTCTACGCGGCAGTCATGTGGGTTTCCGGGATCCAGCAGGGCCTGATGTGGCGTGAACATGATGAACAAGGATTCCTCGTCTACTCGTTCGTCGAAAGCGTGGCGGCTCTCCACCCCTACTATCTGATCCGTGCGCTCGGTGGTGCTCTGTTCCTCGCGGGAGCGCTTCTGATGGCCTTCAACATCACAATGACCATCCTTGGATATCAACGCGACGAAGCCCCGATCGGCGGAGCGCTTCCTTCCCTGCAGCCTGCCGAATAGGAGCCCGACATGGCCTTAATGGACAAACACGCGATTATCGAGCGCAATGCGACGCTTCTTCTCATCGGTTCGCTTCTCGTAGTCACCATCGGCGGCATCGTAGAAATCGCCCCGCTGTTTTACCTGCAGAACACCATCGAAAAGGTGGAAGGTATGCGTCCTTACACCCCTTTGGAACTTGCTGGGCGCAACATCTACGTGCGGGAAGGGTGCTATGTCTGTCACAGCCAGATGATCAGGCCATTCCGGGACGAGGTCGAACGCTACGGGCACTATAGCCTGGCGGCAGAATCCATGTACGACCACCCTTTTCAATGGGGGTCAAAGCGGACTGGGCCTGACCTCGCGAGAGTTGGCGAAAGGTATTCGAACGAATGGCATGCCCAGCACCTGATTGACCCGCAGTCGGTGGTGCCCGAGTCAATCATGCCCAGCTACGCTTTTCTGAAGTCGTCTCCCTTGCCGGTCAACGACTTGTCGGCACACCTCACCGCAAATGCTCGAGTGGGAGTTCCATATACGCAGGAGATGATCGACGCCGCAGTCGAAGACGCGAAGACCCAGTCTACTCCAGACGCAGACACGTCTGCGCTCGATGCCCGCTACCCGAAGGCGAAAAGCGGTGACTTCGATGGTGATCCGCAAGCGCTGACCGAGATGGACGCGCTGGTGGCTTATCTCCAGATGCTCGGCACGCTGGTGGATTTCAAAACCTATGACGAGACCGGTGGCGACCGCTGAGGAGAAAACCATGGACTATCACACGATGCGAGCGTTTGCCGATAGCTGGGGCCTTCTGGCGATGCTGTTATTTTTTATTTCCGCGTCTGCATTCGTCTTCCGCCCTGGAAGCCGAGACGCCAGCGCTGAAGCCGCCCTCATTCCCTTGAAGGATGACCGCGATGAGCGATAAGCACATTGATGAAGTATCCGGCGTACCTACGACCGGGCATGAATGGGACGGCATCCGCGAGCTGGACAACCCCATGCCGCGCTGGTGGGTGTGGACGTTCTACATCACGATTGTCTGGGCACTGTTGTACGCGATCGCCTATCCAGCCTGGCCGCTTCTGACAGGATCGACAAAAGGCTTGCTAGGCTACTCGAGCCGGGGCGAAGTCAGGAAGGAACTTGCCGAAGCTGACATGGCGAAAGGCGGATACATGACGGCAATTAAAGAGAAGTCGATTGACGACATTCTTGCCGACGAACAACTTCGCACCGTCGCCGTTGCTGCAGGTAGCGCCGCTTTTAAACTGAATTGCGTCCAATGTCACGGTTCCGGTGCGGAGGGTTCCAAAGGCTTCCCTAACCTCAATGACGACGACTGGCTCTGGGGGGGAACTGCTGACCAGATCCAGCAGACGGTCGCCCATGGTATCCGGTTCACCCAGGACGGTGAGACGAGAGACTCAGTCATGCCGCCGTTCACAGACGTGCTTAACGGCGACCAAATATCTCAGGTGAGTACTTTTGTCGCAAGCCTGTCCGTCCCTGTAGAAAATGCATCGCTTATTGAACCTGGCAAGGCCGTCTTTGCGGAGAATTGCGCCGCCTGTCACGGCGATAACGCCAAAGGCAATAAGGAGATGGGCGCACCGGACCTGACGGACGCGATCTGGCTCTATGGACCAGGCGAGGAAGCTATAGCTGCGCAAATCCGCACACCCCACGTCGGCGTGATGCCTGCCTGGGATGCGCGTCTGGGAGAAACCACAGTTAAGGAACTCGCGGCGTTCGTCCATTCGCTCGGAGGTGGCGAAAAATAGATTGCTTGATCTTGATCAAGTTCACACTTCCCCTCGGCTGGCATGATCGATTCATGCCAGCTTTTTTTTTCAAGCGTGGCCGGAAGAAATGAAAGGTCGGCGGCCCATGCAGAATCAAGAAGTAACCCGACTGGACGCCATTGCAAGCAACTCGGCCGCCAACCGCAAGCCGCTGTATGCGCGCCGCAAGAAGATTTTTCCAAAGCGAGCCTCAGGTGCATTCCGGCAGTTCAAGTGGATCGTGATGGCGATTACACTTGGCATATATTACCTCGTCCCATGGATTCGTTGGGATCGGGGGCCGTTCGCGCCCGATCAAGCCGTACTCATCGATCTTTCGAGCCGTCGCTTCTATTTCTTCTTCATCGAAATCTGGCCGCAGGAATTCATCTACGTCGCGGGACTTCTTGTAATGGCCGGGATCGGGCTGTTCTTGCTGACCTCGACAGTCGGCCGAGCCTGGTGCGGTTACGCCTGTCCGCAGACAGTTTGGGTTGATCTGTTTCTCGTTATCGAGCGATATTTCGAGGGGGACAGAAATGCTCGTATGAAACTTGATGCCGCGCCGTGGTCTTTCACGAAGCTGCGTATACGAGCCGTCAAACACGCAACATGGCTTGTCGTCGCCGTACTGACCGGAGGCGCGTGGATATTCTACTTTGCGGATGCACCAACGCTGGCCAAGGATTTGCTCGCCGGGAATGCCATTCCCACTGCCTACGCGACTGTCGCCATCCTGACGGCCACCACATACGTCTTTGGCGGGCTCATGCGCGAGCAGGTCTGCACTTACATGTGCCCATGGCCCCGCATTCAGGCAGCCATGTTGGATGAGACGTCACTCACCGTCACCTACAATGACTGGCGAGGTGAGCCGCGTGCGAGGCATGTAAAAAAAGCGATAGCTTCCGGAACAAGCGTTGGAGACTGCGTTGATTGCAACGCGTGCGTCGCGGTCTGCCCCATGGGCATTGACATCCGGGACGGGCAGCAGCTCGAATGCATCACATGCGCGCTTTGCATTGACGCCTGCGACGATGTGATGGGGCGTCTCGGAAAGGAACAGGGTCTCATCAGCTACTCGACGCTGAACGATTATAACGCAAATATGGCTGTCGCCACTCGATCTGGCGCATCTGCGATTACCCCCGAATTAGTCCGCAACACAGACGGGACTTTCTCCGACAAGCTTGCGCACTTTAATATCCGGAAACTGCTTCGCCTGCGCACGTTCATCTACTTTGGAGCATGGAGTGCCGTTGGTGTTTCGATCGCGTTCGCGCTCGCTACCCGGGATCGCCTCGAATTGAACGTTCTCCACGACCGTAACCCACAGTTCGTTCGTCTTTCCGATGGGACAATTCGAAATGGCTACACTGTCAAGGTGCTGAACATGGTCCCCCAGCCGAGGAAAGTGGTTCTCCAGCTGGATAACCAGCTTCCTGGAGCGACAATGACGGTGGCGGGAGATGAGGGGATGAGCTTGGTCTCCACTGAAGTGGCGCTGGAACCCGATAGGCTAAAGACACTCAAGGTGTTCATCAAAGCTGATCCTAAACAGCTTTCCGCCGGCGCGAATGCATTTTCGTTCGTCGTCACCGATACCACTACGGGTGAGCGCGCCGAATACACAGCCACTTTTAACTCACCGGAGAATCTGCAGTGAGCACGCAACGACACGCAAAAGAGTTCACGGGGCGGCATATGCTTGTGATCATGATCAGCTTCTTTGGGGTCATCATCGCGGTCAATTTGGGAATGGCGCAGCTGGCTGGGTCTTCCTTCGGCGGGTTAGTCGTGGGAAACAGCTACGTCGCCAGCCAGGAATTCAACGGCAGGCTGAAACAGAGCCGGGAGCAGGTCGCTCTTCAATGGAAAGCGAGCCTGAAGGTCGTCGATGGTACGATCCAGTATGCCTTGACCGACCGCGATGGCAAACCTGTGCTTCCCGCTTCAGTCTCGATCCAGTTTCGTCACCCTTCCTATGAGGCTGCGGATTGGCATGTGGAGTTGCAGCCAGCGCCCAATGACACATTCGAAGCCTCCCATGCGTCGCGCGATGGTACCTGGAATGTGCAGATCGACAGCGAAGTGGGACGAACGCGTCCCTATCGCGACGTCCGCAGGATTACTATCCGCAACGGAGAGTTCCAATGAGTTGCTGCGCAACCTCCGCCGAAGGGGCGATGGATATTGAATCCCTGAAGATGGCTGGCCCTTCAACTGACGAGATTATGTTCGCTGCGAAGAAGCTTGGGGACGAGACGTTCCAGACCGATTTATCCATTCCCTCGATGCATTGTGCAGCGTGCATGTCTACGGTCGAAAAAGGATTGGTTTCGCTGGGAAATGTGATTTCGGCACGAGTGAATCTCTCGACCAAAAGGGTCTCGGTTAAGTGGAGGGGGCCCGATGCGCCGCCGATGATCGAAAAGTTGGATGCTCTCGGCTATCCAACGCACCTGACGGACGATTTCGTCTCCGATAAGGATAAGACCCTTTCCGAGCTTTTGCTGGCAGTTGCTATCGCCGGATTTGCCACGGGCAATATCATGCTCCTTTCGGTATCGGTCTGGTCAGGTGCGGAGGGCGCGACCCGCGACCTCTTCCACTGGGTTTCCGCTTTCATCGCAATTCCGGTCATCGTGTTTGCCGGGCGCATCTACTTTCGCTCGGCATGGAACGCCCTGCGACACGGTCGAATGAATATGGACGTGCCGATTGCGGTCGGCGTGTCTCTTGCCTACGCGACAAGCCTTTACGAGACCATCACACATGGAGAGCATGCTTACTTCGACGCCTCGGTTTCACTGCTCTTTTTCCTGTTGATCGGAAGGACTTTGGACCACGTCATGCGGGACAAGGCGCGCGCAGCGGTGAGTGGGCTCGTCCGCTTATCACCCCGCGGAGCCGTCCGTATCATTGCGGACGGAAGCCGCGAGTACGTGCCGATCGGTCAGATAGAGCCAGGGATGGAACTCATGATTTCGGCAGGTGACAGAATCCCGGTCAACGCCGTGGTCACCGAGGGTGAATCCGAGTTGGACTGCTCGCTGGCAACGGGTGAAAGCGTGGCGCGAGGCGTTTCACCTGGAGCAGAAATCCTGGCGGGCACACACAACCTTTCGGGGCTTCTGATCATCAGAGCAACCGTTGCGGCGAAAGATTCGTTCCTTGCCGAGATGGTTGGCCTCATGGAGGCCGCGGAACAGGGACGAGGGACTTACAGACGTATGGCTGATAGGGCGTCCGCAATGTACTCGCCTGTAGTGCATCTCACTGCACTGGTAACCTTCGTCGGTTGGATGATTGCCACGGGTGACTGGCACCATGCAATCACCGTTGCCACCGCTGTCCTGATCATTACTTGTCCCTGCGCGCTTGGGCTTGCGGTTCCCATCGTGCAAGTCGTCGCTGCCCGCAGACTTTTTGAGAATGGCATTATGATGAAGGACGGCGGCGCGCTTGAGCGACTTGCCGAAACCGATACAATCGTCTTTGACAAGACAGGAACATTGACGACCGGAAATCCTCTTCTCAGGCCTGTATCGGATACAGGCGACGACTTGGCGGTTGCAGTCGCGCTCGCGCGCTCGTCGCTGCATCCCTTTTCCCGCGCTATTGCAAAAGCACATTCTCACATGTCAAACGCCGTTCGGCTCGAGGCGGTGAAAGAACTTCCCGGATTGGGCGTCGAGGGAAAGTCGGGAGGGCACATTTGGAGGTTGGGTCGGGCTTCCTGGGCAACATTCCCCTTTCAGCCGAACCACACGACGGTCGGAACAGTGCTGTCCAAGGATGGCGTCACGGTTGTGTCGTTCGATTTCATCGATGTGCTCAGGCAGGACGCCGGCGAAGCTGTTGATCGATTGCGCCGTGAGGGCGTTCGCCTGGAGATCCTGTCCGGCGACAACAAGTCGGCAGTGGCGCAGGTCGCATCGCGACTGACGATTCATGCCTTCAGTGCTGGCGTCCTGCCCATCGACAAGGTAAAAAGACTTCAGCACCTAAAAGCGATGGGAGCACGGGCGCTGATGGTCGGCGATGGTATCAACGACGCGCCAGCCATGATGGCCGCCCACGTTTCGATGGCTCCCGCCTCCGCTGCTGACATTGGGCGAAGTGCCGCGGACTTCATTTTCCTTCGGAACAGCTTGAACGCAGTTCCGCTGTCTCTCAACTTGGCCAGGCATGCCGAGAGATTGGTCAGGCAGAACTTCGCTTTGGCAGTCGGCTACAATCTCGTCGCCGTTCCCATAGCGATCACGGGACACGTTACCCCGCTCATCGCAGCAATCGCCATGTCTGGATCTTCGTTGCTGGTCATCGGAAACGCTATGAGACTGACCGCGGGGGAGGGAGGGACGAAAAGCATGTTCCGAAGTGTCTATCGTCGACGCAAAATGGTGGAAGTCTGATGGAAACGCTTCTTTACCTCATGCCAATTGCCCTACTACTCGGCGGGCTCGGTCTTGGAGCCTTTGTTTGGGCGCTTCGTTCGGGCCAGTATGAGGATTTGGACGGAGCCGCGGAGCGTGTGCTCCTTGATGACTGAGTGTATTCGGTGTGACACTCGGTGGAGCCTGACTGAGCGCCAATTCTTCGGTTAGCAGCGCCTCGCTGCATTCACTTTGATACAGATCAACGACCCAGATCCGCGGCTGGATATAGTCGCTTCACAGGCGAGAGGTCCGCCAAACGGGAGAGCCGACATGTCGTACAAATCAATTCTAGCCGTCGTCCGGGTGGGGCAGAGGATAACGATTTGCAAGATGCGATCGAACTTTGCCGGGAGGTCGATGCCCACCTGTCCGTCGTCGTGGTCCAGCTGGCACCTCCGCCGCCAATGGGCGATGCGGGTATCGTCGCTGCCGTCTGGGTCGACGAACGACAGGATGAGCAGGCGAAGCTCGATGCCTATGTAACAGGTGTCGCCACCCGGCTCTCGGCGACTGGTATCTCGTACTCACTAGAGGGAAGATTTATAGAGACCGCAATTGCAGGCGACGAGCTTGGCAAACGAGCCAGATATTCTGACCTGACCTTGATGGGAGCGGGACTTAAACTCGATCCCGACCTCAAATCAAGAGCGGTGGACGGGTGTCTCTTCAACTCGGCACGTCCCATCTTGTTTGCACCCAATACAGGGAAGATGTCGCTGCGGCCCAAGAATGTCATTGTCGCGTGGGATTCAAGTCTTGAGGCAGCGCTCGCCGTCAGAGCTGCTCTGGATTTTATCAGCCAAGCCGAGATTGTTCGGATAGTGCTGGTCGATCCCAAGGCCGACGTTGCCAGAGTGGACAGGAACCCGGCGCGGATGTCGCCTGCTATCTTGCCCGCCACTCCAGGGTGGTCGGTGTCGATCGACTTACATCGATGGGGAGGCCCGTAGCCGAGGTCATTCAGCAGCACGCGGTCGATATGGCTGCGGATATGATCGTCATGGGAGCCTACGGACACTCGAGGATTCGCGAACGGATCTTCGGCGGTGTGACCCGCTCGATGATCGAGGGATCCGCGGTTCCGGTTTTCATGATACATTGAACAGGGTCGGCAACAGGCAGTTGGCAGTGCGAAAACATCTTATCTACGCTATCGCACGTGGCGCTCAAACGATGGTGCGCAGGGCAAGACAGAGAAGAATTACTGTGCATGTCTTCCACAGACTGGCACCGACTGATCTAAAGATTGTGATAATGGTGAGGAAACTCACGGTCGTCTGCGCCTCGGCAAGGCAAGCTGCCTGTCTATGCGCCCGTCACGCGCCGAGGTCTGTCTGATAAGACGGCTGTACACATCCGCGATCCCTGTACTGGACCTGAATTCCTGTTTTCAATTGATTTCGATCAACGGGCTTATTTGGCACGCTGATAGATTTCGAAGTGGGAGTTCCTGGAGACAATGATGGATTTCGAGAGTTTCTTTAAAGGTGAGTTGGACGGCCTGCATCAGGAAGGCCGCTACCGCGTTTTTGCCGATCTGGAGCGCCAGAGCGGACAATTCCCCAAGGCGACCCGCTACAATTCGGCCGGCGAGAAACAGGACGTCACAGTCTGGTGTTCCAACGACTATCTTGGCATGGGCCAGCACCCCAAAGTCACCGAGGCGATGAAACTCGCCATCGACCAGTGTGGCGCGGGTGCTGGAGGCACCCGGAATATTTCGGGCACCAACCACTATCATGTTCTTCTCGAGCACGAGCTTGCCGACTTGCACGGCAAGGAATCGGCGCTGTTGTTTACATCCGGCTACGTGTCCAACTGGGCAGCGCTCGGAACGCTCTGTTCGAAGATTCCCGG
>UCKS01000005.1 GCA_900473045.1 Hyphomicrobiales bacterium | reverse complement strand
CCCGAAACAAGTCAACACAGTCTTCAAAAGAAAATGAAGTTTCTTATAAGCTGCTGTTATTGTTGGTGTATTTCGAATTTTTGATTGAATACCTGAAGAGCCGGCGAATTAACCAGTCTTTAATCCTCGTCAGGGGCGCAAGGCGCTCCTGACGAGGATCAGAACGAAACCCCACGCGGCATGTTCATTTTCGCGCAGCGAGCTGGCGCGATTCCACGTCGAGAAATCGCTTGTGACCGAGATGCCCGGCGCCGTCCTGGATATCGGCCGTGATGGCCGTCTTAAGAGCAACGACGTCCTTCGCAGCAATCGCTTCCAAGGCCTGGACGTGGCGATCGACGCGGTAGCTCTCGTCAAGGTTCTCGGTTGCCTCGCGCATGAAAGGGGCAAGCCGCAACCAGACGGATTCGATCAGCGGCAGAAGAACGGCAGACGAGCGGACCTCATAGAGACAGCGGTGGAACGCGAAATTGGCTTCTATGCCCAGCTCGATATTGCCGGCCTTGTAGGCGTCGTCGATCTCGTCATCGAGTTGCCGCAGGCGGGCAATCCGCAGATAATCAATGGAGGGCAGGGCGCGCTCGGCGGCAACCGTCTCCAGAGCAATGCGCGCGGCAATGATCTCGTCGAATTTTTCCGGATCGATATCCGGCACCCGGACACGGCGATTGTCGAGATGTTCCAGCGCACCGTCGGCGACGAGCCGGTGGAGTGCTTCGCGGACCGGCATGGCGCTGACCTGCAGCATTTCCGCGATGCCTTGAATGGTCACCGGCAGGCCGGGCGGAAAACGGCCGGTCATGATGGCCTGGCGCAGGCAACGATAAACCCATTGTTTCATCGATTCCATTGGCAGCTTGCCGAGTGAAACCAGCCCGATCGCATCCATCTGTTTCAAAAGCCCTGATCCTCCCCTGCGTGACGATATCAATATGGATAATCCGGGACGCGGTCGAGGCGCGATTTTTGGTCCTGCCGTCATGCCCGACGACCGAGCTCTTTCCAATCCGGTTGGCCGTCTGTTCACCGAAGGTAAAGACCGACTATGGCTGGAGGGCAATTTCGCCGTGACGCTGACGCGCATTCCGCATATGGGCGGACTATCCGACATGGTCCATTTTTCCCACTGTGAAAGCGGGCATGGTGTTACGACCACGCGAAGTCCTCGTCGAGATAGTGACCGGTCATGCGGAACGCGTGGAGCGCGTTGCCCAAACCTTCCGTTCGCCAGCGGCAAGACTTTCCCGTGCTGTTCACCATGCCCGTGGCCTGCTGGTACGGATTGCGCGACAGGCTCGGCCTTCGATGTCAATCGAAGAGACGCCCACAGCAAAACCATGTTGCCGCATCGGCAACCGCCGGATATCGTGGGTGTGAACAGCAACCGGTTTCCGCGAAAGACCATGTCATGACGGAGAGTGCAGTACGCAGAGCGCAGGAGTTCGTTTCGACGCCATCGGCGCGGACGCTTCATGCCGAACTGATGCTGCTCTGTGCCCGTATCGGCTACTCGCCGCCCGTATCCCTCTGACCCTGTTTCAGCAAACGTCAGAACTTCAAGGATACGATGATGACCCTTTCGAACCATAAATATTCCCTGCCGGAGTTGCAGGCGCAGGATGCTGCGCATTTTCTTCACCCGTTCACGGATCACAAGGAGCTGCGCGCTCACGGGTCGCGCATGATCGTGCGCGGCGACGGACCCTTCATCTACGATAGCGAAGGCGGCGAGCTTCTCGATGCGATGGCCGGCCTCTGGTGCGTCAATATCGGCTATGGCCGCGACGAGCTGGCGGATGTTGCCGCCGCACAGATGCGCGAACTGCCGTACTACAATGCCTTCTTCAAATGCGCGACGCCGGCCCCGGTGCAGCTGTCCGCCAAGCTTGCCGAAATCGCTCCGCCGAACATCAACCAGGTTTTTTACGGCTCGTCGGGTTCGGAATCGAACGACACCGCTGTTCGTCTCGTGCGCCACTATTGGGCGCTGGAGGGCAAGCCGGAAAAGAACATCATCATCTCCCGTGACAATGCCTATCACGGTTCGACCGTGGCCGGTGCCTCGCTCGGCGGCATGAGCCATATGCACAAGCAGATGGGCGGCACGGTGCCCAACATCGTCCACGTGCTGGAACCATATGCCTATGGGCTGGCACTGCCCGGCGAAAGCGATGATGATTTTGGCCTGCGGGCGGCGGGCGCCATCGAGGAGGCCATCCTTGCGGCCGGCCCAGACAAGGTCGCGGCCTTCATCGGCGAACCGGTGATGGGTGCCGGCGGCGTGCGCATCCCGCCCGCCAACTACTGGCCGGAAGTCCAGCGGATCTGCAGGAAATACGACATCCTCTTGATGCTCGACGAAGTCATTACCGGTTATGGCCGCACCGGCGAGTGGTTCGCCGCCACCACCTTTGGCATCGAGGCCGACACGATTACCACGGCAAAGGCGCTAACCTCGGGCTACCAGCCGCTGTCGGCGCTCTTGATCGGGGACAGGATCGCCAGCACGCTGGTGGAGAAGGGTGGCGAATTCAATCACGGCTATACCTATTCCGGTCATCCCGTCTGCTGCGCCGTCGGGTTGAAGAACCTCGAGATCATCGAGAGCGAAGGCCTCGTCGAACGGGTTCGCACCGATACCGGCCCGTATCTTGCCAAGGAGCTCGCCAGACGGCTGAACGATCATCCGCTGGTCGGGCAAACACGATCGGTCGGACTGATGGCTGCTATCGAGATCGTCCGGGACAAAGGGGAACGGACACGGTTCAAGCCAGATGGGTCAGCCGCGATCAAGGTGCGGGATCACGCCGTCCAGAACGGCTTGATGATCCGGGCCACGGGTGACACGCTGATCATGTCGCCGCCACTGGTGTGGACCCGCGAGACGGTCGACCTCGCCTTGGACCGTCTGTTGGTCGCTCTTGACCTCGCAGAGGCCGAATTGGCGCCGCTGCGATAAAGTCTGAAGCGGTCGCTGCCGTGCCGGTCAGGCCAACGGCAGCGACCGTCTTTTGAAGCATCGCTGCCGGGCTTTTCATCTGCTAATTTCCAAGCGCCGCAGGCGTTCAAAAGGATATCTCGATGCACTCGCACCTCCCATCGGACAAAGCGCTCGTCCCGTTCGTCAGCGTCGCCAACATGATGCGCCTCGTTCATGCCGTAGGTATCGAGACCGTGCTGGTGGAACTGGCCGATGTTATCGAAACCGATTTCCGGCGTTGGGACCTGTTCGACAAGACGCCCCGCATTGCCTCCCATTCCAAGGAAGGCGTCATCGAGTTGATGCCGACATCGGATGGCGAGATCTACAGCTTCAAATATGTCAACGGCCACCCGAAAAACATGGCGCAGGGTCTGCAGACGGTCACGGCGTTCGGGCTGCTGGCGGAAGTGTCCACCGGCTATCCGGTGCTTTTGACAGAGATGACATTGCTGACGGCGCTCCGCACGGCTGCCACTTCCGCGATGGTCGCAAAGCATCTTGCGCCGAAAGGCGCGCGCACCATGGCCATCATCGGCAATGGTGCACAGGCGGAGTTTCAGGCCCTGGCGTTCAAGGCCGTATGCGGTATCGACCATGTGCAACTCTACGACATCGATCCGCTGGCCACAGCAAAAACCGTTCGCAACCTCGGCCACTCCGGTTTGAAGGTGACTGCCTGCAGCTCGTCGCAAGCTGCGATCGAAGGGGCCGGCATTATCACCACCTGCACCGCCGACAAGCAGCTTGCCACCATCCTGACCGACAACATGATCGGCGCCGGGGTCCATATCAACGCTGTCGGCGGGGATTGCCCGGGCAAGACCGAACTGCATCGCGACATCCTGAGCCGTGCCGACACGTTTGTGGAATACACCCCGCAGACGCGGATCGAGGGCGAGATACAGCAAATGCCGCCGGAATATCCCGTGACCGAGATGTGGAAGGTCATCAACGGCCATGCAATCGGCCGCCGCGATGCAGGCCAGATCACGCTGTTCGACAGCGTCGGGTTTGCCACCGAGGATTTTTCGGCGCTTCGCTACATCCGCAGCAAGCTGACCGGAACGGGATTGTACCAGGATCTCGACATGATCGCCGATCCGGACGACCCGCGTGACCTGTTCGGCATGCTGCAGCGGTCGGAAAAGGAATAGGCTCGTCGCGCTCCCGGAGCGCCGCCCAGGCCCTCGATCGAACCGGCTAGTTACCGGTTCGAACCGCATCGATGAGCTTTCGGCAGGCGGCCGGAAGGTCGGACTTTTCACGTAACAGGGCGCCGCCGATCAGGTACATGACGTTATTCCCATAGGCATCCCGCATTTCCGGCACGCGCTCGAAGGTCATGCCGCCGCCGGGGGCGGGCAGGATCGGTTTCAGGCCAGCGAGGTCGCATGTGCAGCCATCGACGATCGCCCGGCATTCATCGCGCGAGAAGCTGAAACGGCCGCCGAAATTCGGATAGATCACCGCATCGACCCCCATCAGCCGCTGCAAGATGCCGTAGAAGAAGCGATGGGAAAAGCCCGTCGTCGGCGTGATGACATTGGTGCCGCCGAAGGTCGGATGCGAGACGATCGGCAAGCCAAAGTCCGGGTTCGCGGCCAAGGCGCGCGATACGTCGAAGCCAACCAGCGACGGCGCCAGCATGACGCCGCCGGCTCCCATCTCCTTGGCCATCCAGGCGCGCTCGAAGATTTGATCGGACGGGCCGGTGATGTTCGGCACATAGGTTGTGGCAAAACCGGTCTTTGCATTGGCATCGCCGATGGCGTCGGTACAGGCTTTCAGGCGCTCGGTGAACGGCGATGCCTTCTGGTTGGCAAGGCCATGGTCGTCCTTGACATAATCCATTCCGCCGAGCGCAAACTGATGAGCGAGCCCGGCAAGCTCGGCTGTGGAGAGGCCGACCGGCTTGATCGCCGACATCAGGATCGGTCCCTGTTTGACGCCGGTGCGCGCGCGCAGTCCCGGCGTTCCAAACCGGGGACCGGACACCAGCGTGGTGATCGCGGGCGACAGCGTCATCGTCTCGACGCGGGTCTGTGTCCGGATCGAGGAATTGCCGAAGACGATGTTCAGCAGTTGCGGAAAATCGTCACCGATATCGTCGTCGCTATAGGAGATTTCCGTGAAGAACCCGCCGCGCATATCGGTGCAGGGCAGGACGCTTTCGATCTGCCCGAGAATCTCGTCCTCGATATAACCGGCAGGCACGATATCGCGCGGAATTTCCACCGTCTGCTCGACGGCGATCTCCAGAGCGCGGGCACGAGCCTCGGTGTCGCTGGCAACGCCGATCCAGTAGGTCACCGAAAAGCGGGCCATTACAGTGCCTCCGCCTTATGGGACGAATGCACGGTGTCGATCCGCACGGCTTCAAGCTCCGCGTCGTCGATATTGAGATCCTTGCCGAGAAGCTGGCCGATGGCAGAGACCAGTGCGCTGGCATCGAGCCCGTATTTCTTCATCAAGTATGGCTTGGAAGCGCCATGCGCGAACGTGTCCTGCAGGCCAAGACGCCGCAGTTTGACGCCGAGCCCTTCCTCCGCGAGAATTTCCGCCACCAGCGAACCGAGGCCACCGTTGATCGTGTGGTTCTCCAGCGTCACCACCCCCTTCTTGCCGCGCGCCGCCTTGATCAAGCCGTCGCGGTCGAAAGGTTTCAGGGTCGAGACATGCAGATGGTGGATGCCGACGCCTCGGCTCTTCAGTGGCTCGGCTGCACGCAGGGCCTCCTCGGTGCAGACACCGGCTGTCACGACAAGAACGTCATCGCCTTCGCTGAGCGTGCGCAGCTTGTTGAATTCGAACGGAGTCGAAAACAACCTCGGCACCTCGCCGCGCAGCACGCGAACATAGACCGGTCCATCGATACTGTCGGCAACTTCGAGCACTGTTTCGACTTCGGTGGCGTCGCCGCATTCGAGGATGGTCATGTTCGGGATGGCGCGCATCACCGAGATGTCCTCGATCGCCTGATGGGTGATACCGCCCGGCGTGATGATGCCCGGCAGGAAGCCCATCAATCGAACCTTGCGGTTGGAATAGGCGATCGAATTGATCAGCTGGTCGTAGGGACGGCGATAGAGGAACACTGAAAACGTATGTAGGAACGGCCGGAAGCCCTGCATGGCGAGACCGCCGGCGAAGGACAGCATGTTCTGTTCGGCCATGCCGAGCGACAGGAACTGGTCAGGATGACGGTCGCGGAAACCATCGACCTCGCAGGACGAGGTGAGATCGGCCGACAGGCAGAGGATGTCCGGGCGGGTGGAAGCGAAGGTCTCGAAAGCCTTGGCATAGGGACGGTTGACGATATCGACCATGATCAGGCCCTCGCAATTTCGGCTTCATCGACACCGAGTTCGGCAGCGATGGCGGTCTGCATTTCCCGGCGTTCGTCAGCGGATTTGAAACGGACGTAATGGAGGCGGGGAAAGCGCTTTTTCAGGAATTCCATGCCCTGATAGGGCGACGTATTGGCCAGGATGATCAGCGGCTTATCCGGCTCGGCGCTATCGGCGGCCTTGCGCATGGCATCGAGATCGTGGCCATTGATCGAGCGGCAGGTGACGCCGAAGGAAGCGACGCGGGTGGCAAGATCGCCAAGGTCGAGCACCGACGACATGGCGCCGTCGCATTGCTGACGGTTGACGTCGACAATGACGCGGATGTTGTCAATGCCGTGATAGGCCATCGCCGCCAGGCATTCCCAGGTCTGCCCTTCCTGGAACTCGCCGTCGGACATATAGACCCACACCTTGCCGGGTTCACCCTTGCGCTTGCGCGCCCATGCAATCCCTGAAGCCATCGAAAGTCCCTGCGCCAGCGAACCGGTGGTCACTTCCATACCGGGGCTGTGCTCGGCGCCAATCATCTCGACGGAGCCGCCATCGACGTTGAAATGGTCGAGCGCATGTTCATCCATGCGGCCGACCTGGATCAGCGCCGAATAGATCACCAGGGCATAATGCGCAGGAGAAATGATCAGGCGGTCGAATTCCGGCGCGAACGGGCCGTGATAGCCGGCACCTGTGAAGGCGTCCGGGTTGGTGGCTGACGGCACGCCTCCAAAAGGCAGCGGCACCTTCGGCAAGGTCGGCTCGCCGAGTGTCAGGGCTTCGTTATAGAGAAAGGCGAGGCTTTCGGCGGCAGAACAGGCCTGGCTGAGATAGCCGCCATTGTTGCGCATGGTGTGCAGGAAGACCCGCTTGCGAATACCGGCAGCAACATCCCCGGTGGTTTGCTGGTTGGTGAGGCTCATGACACTCAGCTCCGTTCCGGAAACAGGGCTTTCAACCCTTGAGGCGAGGCCTCGGCAATGCCGCGTTCTGTAATCAGCCCGGTGATCAGCCGCGCCGGTGTGACATCGAAGGCCGGATTGGCAGCCGGGCTGCCTTCCGGCGAGATACGCACCGTGGCAATCGAGCCATCGGCAGCGCGGCCCTGCACAAAGGCCACTTCATCGCTGTTGCGCTCCTCGATCGGGATCTCCTTGACGCCGTCATGCACGGTCCAGTCGATGGTCGGGGAGGGCAGGGCGACATAGAATGGCACGCCGTTGTCCTTGGCGGCGAGCGCCTTCAGATAGGTGCCGATCTTGTTGCAGACATCGCCATCGGCGGTGGTCCGGTCCGTGCCAACGATCACCATGTCGATCTGGCCATGCTGCATCAAGTGGCCGCCGGCATTGTCGACGATCAGCGTATGCGGCACACCATGACCGTTCAGCTCCCAGGCAGTCAGCTGAGCACCCTGGTTGCGGGGGCGAGTTTCATCGACGTAAACATGAACCGGGATACCGGCTTCTGCCGCCATGTAGATTGGGGCGGTGGCGGTTCCGTAATCGACGGTGGCCAGCCAGCCGGCATTGCAATGGGTGAGGATATTGACGGGCTCGCCCGGCTTCTTGCGCGCGGCGATCTCGCGGATGACCTTCAAACCGTTGGCACCGATGCTGCGGTTGAGCTGTACATCCTCCTCGGCAATTTCGGCGGCACGCTTGTAGGCAGCCGCCGCCCGCTCGGAAACCGGCACCTTCCGAAGACCATTGCGCATTTCATCGAGCGCCCAGCGCAGGTTGATCGCGGTCGGCCGGGTTTCGTGCAGCACATCCCAGACGGCATCGAGGGCGGCATCGCTGGCGTCGGCCCGCATGGCGATGGCAACGCCGTAGGCGGCCGTGACGCCGATCAGCGGCGCGCCGCGCACCCACATGTCACGGATGGCAACGGCGACATCATCCACCGTCTTCAGCGTAACGACCCGGAACTCATGCGGCAGCCAGCGCTGGTCGATGATATCGACCGACCGGCCATCCTCGTTGAGCCAGATGGTATGGTAGTGGCGATCTCCGACGTTCAAATGACTGTCTCCTTCTCGAGGCGTTCCGCAAGCGCATTGATCTCGGCAATGCTGTGGATGCGGCGCCGATTGACGGCTAGATGGCGCCCGAGTTTGAGCGCCTTGGTTTCGCAGCGGGCCCGGACGTCCGGGTCTTCGATGGTTTCGAAATCGGCATTGTGGGCAAGGCCGAGAATGCGGCGGTGCATCTCGATGCCGGCAAAGCCGAGCATGTCGGTCCACAATGTCTGCAGCACCTCGTTCAGCGCCTGTTCCGATCCCAGATGATCGCCCTGGTCTTCGAACAATGTGCGCTGGTAAAGAATACCGGTCCGCTCGGTGCGCCAGAGATGCGAGAACTCGGTACGAAATGTTTCCCAAGTCTCAACGAGGACACCAAGCAGATAGGCCCGCATGTCCTCGCGGCTACCGTCCTGTTCGTGGCCGGATTGCGAAAAATAGCTCATCCAGAAATTCGACAGCAGCATACCGACATCGATCGCCATCGGACCGTAGAAGGCAAATTCCGGGTCGATGACCTTCGTTTCCGTCTCGGTGACCATGACCGAACCGGTGTGCAGGTCGCCATGCAGCAGGGTTTCAGCATTGGCGGTAAACAGATGTTTGAGCCGCTGCGCCTCCACCTTGAGGTCGCGGTCGGCACGCAGCTGCGCAACGATGCCGTCGAGCTGCGGCGTGGTAAAGTGATTGAGCTTGGCATCAAAATAAGGATCGGAAAAAACCAGGTTTTCGGTGATGTCGCAGAGCTCGACATTGTCGGCGAACAGCGCCAGGTCTTCCTTGCGCTTGCGCGTCTCCATGGAAAGATCGGAGCCGCGAAACAGCGTGCGGGCGAGGAACAGGCCAAGGTCGCGACCGATCTTTGGCAGTTGCCGTCCATCGATCAGTGCCCGGCGCAGGATCACGTGCGGCGTCAGGAATTCCATGACGATGATCGCTTGCTCGCGGTCGAAATAGAGAACTTCCGGCACCATGCCGGGATCGCGTTCTGCCTCGCGCTTCAGCGCATGATATTCGAAATAGGAGCGCTTCAACGGCAGCGGCCAGCTCTCGCCGACAAGGCGAACATAGGGCAGCGCCTGCTTGACGATGGCGCTGCCGGTGTCGCCATCGACGATGAAAACGAGATTGAGATTGCCGTCGCCGACTTCACGCACTTTCCAGCGCGCACTGTCTGTGCCGATCCTGCCTGCCAGGGCGGCATTGCTGCCCAGCCGCTGCGGCAAGGTCTCGGGCGTCAGCGCTTCGAAATGGGTCGTACTCATGATTCCTCCTCTTCATCGGAGCGGCGCGCCAGGCGGAAAAACACCCGGCACTCTCCTCGTTCCGCTCCCGGCGCGATGCGTCTCCACGCGCGTTCACGCCGTCCTTTCTCTTTTGGTAAGCCACCATTCTGTCAAATGTCAATGGGCTTGACATTTGATTAGATGGCAGCCTAACCTGATTGCCAGGGAGGAGCAGATGATACAGGAACACGTTTTCCGTATTGAGGGTCTGCGCAAATCGTTCGGCTCAATCCAGGTTTTGGGTGGGGTCGATCTGAATTTGCGCGCCGGGGCCGTGACGGTGCTGATGGGCGCGAACGGGGCGGGGAAATCGACACTCGTGAGGATCGTCAGCGGCGTCTATGGACGCGACGCGGGCACGATCACGCTTGCGGGGCAGTCTTACGCACCAGCCACACCCGCCGATGCCATGCGCGCCGGTGTCGTCACCGTGCACCAGAACATCAATGACGGTGTCGTCGCCGATCTCGATGTTGCCACCAACCTGACGCTCGACCGCATGAACGGTCGTGACGCCTACCTGATTTTCAATCCCCGCCGCATCCGGCGCGAAGCCCAGGCCGTCGCCGACCGCATGGGGCTTGCCATCGATCTCAATGCCATGGTCGCCGATCTATCACTGGCAGACCGACAGATGGTATCGATTGCCCGTGCCATGGCGCATGAACCCAAGGTGCTCATTCTTGATGAGCCGACCTCGTCACTGTCGAGTGCAGAGGCTGACCGGCTGTTCGAACTGGTCGATCGCTTGCGCGCCCGTGGCGTTGCCATTCTCTATATTTCGCACCGTATGTCCGACATCCGGCGGCTGGCCGACAGCATTGTCTCTTTGCGGGACGGCCGCATCGCCGGGCTGTTCGAAGGCGAGAACCTCGATTACGAGGGCGCGGTCAACGCCATGCTCGGCCAGAAGATCAGTCTCAGCAACATCGTTGTGCGCGATGGCACGGCCCCGGTCTTCAAGACGGAAAAACTCACCATCGCACGGGGTGCAAAACCGTTTTCGATGACGCTGGGCGACGGCGAAGTGGTGGCGATCACCGGGCTTGTCGGTGTTGGAAAGACAGCCTTGGCCGAGACCCTGTTCGGCGCCCGCGTTCCTGTGTCCGGATCTATGACGCTTGACGGCCGGGCCTATGCGCCCAAAACCACCCGCGCGGCGATCGACCAGGGCGTCTTCCTGGTTGCCAAGGATCGCGGCGACAGTGGCATCGTTCCGGATTTCAATATCTACGAGAATGTCAGCCTGCCATTTCTCAAGCGTATCTCGAATTTCGGCATTTCCAATCGCCGGGCCGAGCGGGCGCAGGCGCGCCAGCAGATCTCGGCACTCGGCATCGTCTGCCGGACCGAGCGCGACGAAATGCACACACTGTCGGGCGGCAACCAGCAGAAGGTCATGGTCGGCCGCTGGCTCAGCCAGGCTTCGCGCCTGCTCATTCTCGATGAACCGTTCCAGGGCGTCGATATCGCCGCGCGCCGGGATATCGCCGCGAAACTGCGGGCCTCAGCATCAGGCCGCGCCACCATCGTTTTCCTCACCGAACTGGACGAGGCCTTCGAGATCGCCGACCGCATTCTGGTGATGTCGGAGCACACGCTGGTCGGCGAGCACCGCAACGCCGACGTCAATGTCGACAGACTTCTGGCCGAAATCGCCGGCCAACATGAAATGGTACTTTAGACATGAGCATTGAACAGACGACTGCCAGTCCATCCGCCCACAAGGCCGCGCCGCCGGCGGCAACGCTGACACCGCGCGAGATCGCCATCAAATACGGCTTCATCACGCTGCTGTTCGGCATGATCCTCTATTTCTGCATCATGACCAGCGGCTTTGCCTCGCCGCAGAGCGCCGTCTTCATCTTCCAGTCGGTGTCGATCACCGGCATCCTGGCACTCGGGGTGACCGCCACATTGGTGGTCGGCGGTTTCGACCTGTCGATCGGATCGGTCGCCACCACGGCGATGATGGCGTCGTCCTACGTCATGGTGGTGATGGGTGGTGACGCACTGACGGCAACGCTTGTCTGCCTTGCCATCGGTGTCATCGTCGGCCTGATCAACGGTTTTCTGATCGTCTACATGCGCGTGCCGGATCTTCTGGCAACGCTCGGCATGATGTTCCTGCTTGTCGGCCTGCAGCGCATCCCCACCGAAGGCCGCTCGATTGCCACCGGTATGAGCATGCCGGACGGCTCGACGGCCACCGGCACTTTCAGCCCCGCATTCCTGGCGCTTGGCCGTCACCGCTTCGATTTCGTCCTGCCCAATCTGGTGCCGGTGTCGGTCGTCGTGCTGATCGTGCTCGCCATCCTCATCTGGTTCTTTCTCGAATACACCCGCTTCGGCCGGATGATGTATGCGGTCGGTTCGAATGAGCGAGCGGCCGGGCTCGCCGGTGCGCCCGTCAATGCCTACAAGATCTGGGCTTATATCATCTCCGGTGTTTTCGCCTCGATCGGCGGCATTCTTTTGGCCGCCCGTCTCGGGCGCGGCGATATCGCGTCAGGCAATAACCTTCTGCTGGATTCTGTCGCCGCGGCGCTGATCGGCTTTGCCGTGCTCGGTGCGGCCAAACCGAACGCATTCGGTACCGCCATCGGCGCCCTGTTCGTTGGCGTGCTGCTGCAGGGCCTGACGATGATGAATGCACCTTATTACACCCAGGACTTCGTCAAGGGCTTCGTGCTCGTCATCGCCCTGGTGTTCACCTTTGCGCTCTCGAGGAGGGGCAAACGCTAAGGAGCAACGCTCCGTGCGGGACTGCAAATCAAATAACAAGTCTAATGTGGAGGAGACCCTTATGACTTTTACGCGGAGAACTTTTTCGAAGCTCACGCTTGGAATAATGGCTGCAACGACGCTCGGAGGCGTGTCGTTTGCCGCCGATATGCCGGCACCATTCGATAAGCCTGGCGACGTCAAGATCGCGCTCGTACGCTATCTGTCGACCGGCGACTTCTTCCAATCCTATCTGTCGGGCGTGGAATCGCAGGCCAAGGCGCTCGGCGTCGACCTTCGCGTGCTCGACAGCCGCCAGGACGCTGCGTTGCAGGCCGATATGGTCGACCAGGCTATCGCGCTTGGCGTTCAGGGTATCATCATCCAGCACGGCCTGACGGAATCGATGAAGGAAGCGGCCCAGCGCGCGGTGGACGCCGGCATCAAGGTCGTCGCCTTTGACGTCAATGTCGAGAACGACAAGATCCCGCAGGTCGAACAGTCCGACCGCGACCTCGCCCGTCTGGCTTTGGAACAAGCGATCAAGGACAATGGTGAGAGCTGGAAGGCCGGTTATGTCTATGTCGCCGGCATCGCGCCGCTCGACCGCCGCGACGAGACCTGGAAGGAATTCAAGAAGAAGTATGCGGGCATCAATGAAGCCGCCATGTTCGGCACCATGGACAACCCGATTGCCAATTCCGTCGCCAACCAGGCTCGCTCGGTCATTTCGGCCAACCCGGACATCACCGTCATGTTCGCGCCTTACGATGAATTCGCCAAGGGCGTGAAGATCGCTGTCGACGAAGCCGGCATGTCGTCCAGCGTCAAGATCTACTCGGCCGATATCTCGACCTCCGATATCGCCGCGATGCGCGAGCCGGACAGCGCCTGGGCTGCAACAGCTGCCACCAACCCGGCCGTTGTCGGCCAGGTGTCGGTTCGCACGCTGGCGATGATGCTGGCCGGCGAAGATCCGGGCCGCAGTGTCATCGTCCCGCCGACGCTGATCACCCAGAAGGACCTTAACGACAACGACATCAAGAACATGGAAGAGTTGGGCGCCAAACTGCCGCAGTTCGCCCACGCCGACGTCGCCATGCCGGCATGGATGCCGAACCCGAACAAGAAGTAATCCACACCCCCCGTGGTGACTTCGGGCGGCCTTCGGGCCGCCTTTTTTTTGTCCAGCGCGGGCATTTCGAGAGCTTATTGCGAGGAATATCCATTTTTGATATATGTATATCTCGAAGGGATATGCACTTGGCTCTTTTCATTCGCGATGACACCGTAGATGCGCTCGCAGCACAACTGCAGAAGGCTCTCAAGGCACCGACCAAGACGGAAGCGGTGCGACAGGCACTGCAACGCGAACTTGATCGCGTGCAACAGCAGCGCCCCTTGCGGGAGCGGATTGCCAAGGCCCAGGCCATCGCCGGGGCAATGGGCTCAAGCGATCCCAATTTCGATATGAAGATATTCACTGATGAGATGTGGGATAATCTCTGATGTTCCTCGATGCCTCCGTCATCGTGGCGATCATCACCCGCGAGCCTGGCTGGGAGGAAATCGTCAAGCGGCTGGAAATCGGTGACGGTGCGTTTGTGGTGTCGCCAGTCTCCCGTTTCGAAGCGGTGCTTGGTATCGCCAGGAAGTTCCAGCAACCGGACAAGCCGAAAAGCAAGGAGACCGTTGCCGCAGCCAATGGCGCCGTCATGGAGTTCCTGTCGGCGATTGGGGCAACGGAGATTGCTGTGACGGCGGAAATCGGCTCGGTCGCTATTAAGACAGCCATGATCTACGGCAAGGCGGTTGGCCACCCTGCGGATCTCAACTTCGGAGACTGCTTCAGCTACGCCTGTGCGAAGGCGCTGAACATCGCCCTTGAATACAAGGGCGATGACTTCGCATTGACCGACCTTGCCTGAGCAAGGTCGTAATCACGATTTACCGCATCGCCGCAGCAATATTTCCGCCATCGACGGTGGTCACGTCGGCAGTTGTCCGCTCGGCCAGCGCCTGATGCACGAAGGCCTTGGCGACGTCGTCGGCCGTCACTTCAAGACCCAGCAGATTGCCGCCCATGTAATCCTTGACCGACAGGCCGCGTGCCGCCGAACGGTTTGCGATCATTTCCTCGTTGAGCAGGCCTGAGCGGATACGGTCAGCGTTGACAGCGTTCGCGCGGATACCGTCCTTGCCGTGCTCCAGAGCATACTGGCGCGACAAGAAAAGCGCTGCTGCCTTGGGCAGACCGTAGGCGCCGAAATTGGCCCCGGGATTGACAGCCTGCTTGCTGGCATTGAACAGCAGCACGCCGCCGGTGGCCTGCTGTTTCATGATCCGCACCGCATTCTGTGCGACGCTCTGATGCGAAAAGAAATTGAGTTCGAAGCTTTTGCGCAGCAGCGCATCGTCCATGGTGGCAATCGGGCTTTCCCACGCCGCACCTGCATTGGAGACGACGATATCGACGCCGCCATAGGTGGTAACCGCAGCGTCGAACGCGGCACGCACCGACGCCGTGTCGGTCACGTCGCAAGCAAGACCGATCGACTGGTTGCCGATCGACTTTGCAACCTCAGCCGCCTTGGCACCGTCGAGATCGAGCACCACGACATGGGCACCTTCACGGGCAAAAGCCTTCGCGGTTGCCGCGCCGATCGCGCCAGCACCGCCGGTGACAACAGCGACCCGGCCTGTGAACGGCTTCGCCTTGGCGCCGGCAAGCTTTGCCTGCTCCAGCGACCAGTATTCAAGATCGAACAGGTCAGGCTTGCTGACCGGCTGAAAGCGCCCGATCGATTCGGCGTCGCGGGCGGCTTCGATCCACATTTCTCCAACATCGGCGGCGATCCTGGCATCCTTCAGGGTACGGCCATGGCCGAACATGCCCAGGCCCGGCACCAGCGTCAGGCGCGGCATCGGATCCAGCATGACGCGCTTGATGTCGTCGCGTCCGTCATTTGCCTCGAAATAGGCGGTGTAGCTCTTGGCAAAGGCCGCAACACGCTCGGTGACGGCGGCCTTGTATCCATCCAGATCGCTTGCATCCGGCGCCGGCAGCACCATCGGTCCGGTCTTGATGCGGATCGACAGATCCGGCGTCGAAACGCCGCGCGAGGCCATGTCCTCGACCTGTGCAGCATTGACGAAGTCGAGGATTGCCGGTGAGGTGCGGAACTCGCCGATCATCCGGTCATATCGGCCTTCTCCCTTCGAGATGGCGACAGCGCCGCGCAGCATGGCCGCAATATCGTTGGGCTTGGCTAGATTTGCGGGCAGGGCAGCCGGGGTGAACGGGTTGTTGCCGTTTTTTGCCACGTAATCTTCAGCCAGCGTCACATAGTGGATCATCCTGTCATAAGCTTCCTTGGCGGTGGCGCCAAAGGTGAAGATACCGTGCTTGTCGAGGATCAGACCGTCCACCGTTGGATCCTGGTCGAACACTTCGGCGGCCAGCTTGGCGAGATCGAAGCCCGGCATCACATACGGCACCAGCCCCATCTTCGGCCCAAATACCTTGGCGCTGACCTCCATGCTGCCCTCAAGGTCGGCAATCGCCAGAACACCGGTCGAATGGGTGTGGTCGACAAACTTGTGCGGAATGAAAGCGTGCAGCAGTGCCTCGACAGACGGGTTTGGCGAGGCCGGATCAATCAGGTTGGCGCGCTGCAGCGTCACCATGTCCTCGTCGGACAGCTTGGTCAGCTTGCGAGCCTTCAGGAGAGGCGCGATCTTGACGGCGGGAAGGCCAGCAGGCTCAATGATCCCCATGTCCCAACCACTGCCCTTGACGCAGAGCACATCCCATTCATCGCCGACCAGATCGCTGACCGTGGTCTTCACCGAGGTGTTGCCGCCGCCATGCAAGACCAGCCGCGGATCACCGCCGAGCAGACGCGTCGTGTAGGTGCGCAACGCCAGATCGCGGTTGATGCCCTTTGTGGCATAGGTGGCGACCATGGCTTCGGCGTCGGTATCGCTCCAGAGATTTTTCATTGTTTGCTCCTCCCTCGGACAGGTTTTCAAGCCCGGTTGTCGCCGGGCGGATCAGGATATGATTGGGATTGTTTATGGCGTGGTGCGGCTCCGGGCCTCGGCGCCCCAGCGTTCCAGAAGACGCCGGGCCATGGAAGTGGTGACCACCAGATGCGAGGCAAAGCCGCCCTTCAGCGCCGCCACAAGCGGTTCGAACTTGTCGTCTTCCTGCACAACCATCATGCGTTTGCCGATCGCGCGAATGGAATCGAGATCGGCGGAAATGCAGCGCCGATTGTGGGCGCAGTCCAGCCATTGACCCTCACGGTCGATGATCTGGCCGGCAATGACGCCGGCAGCGCCGGTTTGCCCCAGCGCATGCATTTCTTCCGCCGTCAGCGCACCGCATTTCACCAGATGGCTGTCATCCTCGATGCCGCCAACGGAATAGAGCGCCAGCTGACAGTCGGAAATAGTCGCCATCTGCTCGCGGATCACCGGTTCGGCCCGCAATGCCGCCGCCAATTGCTCGGAACTCAGAACCAGCGGCGCATAGACATTTATGCCCTCTGCATTGAGACGCCGGGCGATTTCCGTGGTGCACTGGTCGGGACGATAGGAATAGGGTGCGCCGAGGTTTCCGCACAGCTGGACGACGGTAACACCCTGCAGGTCGGCATAGGGCATGACGTCGGCCAGGTGATAGACCGTGCGGCCCCAGGCAACGCCGACACGATCACCCTTGTTGATCAATTCCAGGAACACGGCGGCCGCAACCACAGGCATTTCCGCAGTCGGGTCCATGGCCTGCCGGTCTTCCGGCACGATCCACACCGAGGTCAGCGCCAACGCATCCTCCAACTGGCGCGCTAATATGTCGTCGGCAAACAGTTGTGTGGAGGTTGAGATGTTGACGATACCGGTTTCACGGGCGCGGCGCAGATAGGTGGCGACGGACGCACGGGAAATATTCAGCCGCTGCGCCACTTCATCCTGTCGAAGACCGTGGGTATAATAGAGCCACGCCGCCTTGTGCAGGATCTGATCAGTGGACCGGATGGGCATCATGTCTCCTTCAATTACCGAATTAGACAATAGTCATCACCGCTGACAAAAGTCAAACGCACCATTGAAAGAACCCTTTTTCGCGCTAGCAATATCGGGCAAGGTGTCCGTGCGACATTGCGGGAAGAGCCAAGGGCGCATCGTTCCTGAATTGCGATAGACGGAATCCACCCGCAAGGTGCCGGCAACATAGAGGCATGGTCCCGTTGTCTCACCACACGGCAAGCCTGCCTCAACGCCGCAATCTTCGGTGTGAGCGGATCGATGGTCAGAGCCTTGTGGGAATATCCCTCGCCATATCGACGAAATCGGCAATGCCGATTGCAGCGACATTGAGGAGAGCCCGCGTGGATGGCCACCGGAAACGATAGGGCGGCCGGCGTCTCGGCCGTAACGATAGCTGCGCAGAAATGACTGCCGGGCGTTGCTGCTTCAGCGTTGAGCGTTATGCCGGAAAGTCAGCTCCCGGCATAACGGATCGCATCACTTACGCGGCGAGGTATTTCTTCAGGAAGGACCGAGTGCGCTCCTGGGTCGGGGCGCGGAAGATTTCGCTTGGCGGACCTTCCTCGACGACGACACCGCCATCCATGAACAGGACCCGGTCGGCGACTTCGCCGGCAAAGCGCATCTCGTGGGTGACGATCAGCATGGTCATGTGCTCGGCAGCAAGCTGTTTCATCACGGCGTTGACTTCGTCGACCAGCTCGGGGTCGAGTGCCGAGGTCGCCTCGTCGAACAGCATCACCTTCGGCTGCATGGCGAGCGCCCGGGCGATGGCAACACGCTGTTTCTGGCCACCGGACAGCCGCGACGGATAGGCATCGACCTTCTCCGCCAGCCCGACCTTCGACAACAGCTCGATGGCAAGCTCACGGGCCGCCTTCTTGGCCATGCCCTTGAGAATGACCGGACCCATGGTGATGTTTTCCAGCACGGTCAGATGCGGGAACAGATTGAAGTGCTGGAACACCATGCCCATCTGCTGGCGCACCGCGTTGATATGACGTTCGAACGCCGCGCCACGCAAAGGTTGATTGACCTGCACGCCGTCAAGCCAGATCTCGCCGCCGTTCAGCGTTTCGAGATGGTTGATGGAGCGTAGAAGCGTGCTCTTTCCCGAGCCGCTTGGGCCGATAATGGCGACGATCTGCCCGCGCGTGACGGAGAGATCGATCCCCTTAAGGACTTCGAGCGCACCATAGGCTTTGCGGGCGCCCTTTACCTCGACCATGGGCCGCTGGACGGTCATCGGGTTACCTCCACTTGCTTTTCGACCTGCCGCAAACCGGTTTCAAGGACGAGATTGAGTACGTAATACAGTGCTGCCACCGTGATGTAGAATTCGAATGGCCGGAATGTTTCGCTGATGGCCAGCTGGGCCGAGTGCACGAGTTCGGCGATGCCGATGATCGAAACCAGCGACGATTCCTTCAACAGGACGATCAGGTTGTTGCCGATCGAGGGCAGGGTGTTGCGCACTGCCTGCGGTATGACAACGTAGCGCAGTGTCTGGAACCGGCCGAAACCGATGCTGCGCGCACCCTCCGTCTGGCCGACATCGACCGAGACAATACCGGCGCGCATGACGTCGGCATTGTAGACGGCAAAGTGAAGTCCGAGACCGATAATGCCGGCCGCGAGCGCCGGGATATTGATGCCGATCTGCGAGAGGCCGAAATAGATCAGGAACAGCTGCAAAAGCAGCGGCGTGCCCATGAACAGCCACATGAAGAAGCGGATCGGATAGGCAATCACCTTCGGCGCGTAAAGCACGGCGACGGCAAAGAAGATGCCGAAGAAGAAGCTGATGACTGCTCCGGTAACGGTCAGCACCACCGTCCACCACACCCCCATGAGGAGGATGTCGGTATAGGGCGTGACGACGCTGAAATCGAGACCTTGCATGGTGCGCCCTCCCTCAGTTGATTGCGTAGCGGCGATCGAGGACATCGACCGCCCGCGCGACGGCATAAACGATGATCATGTAAAGCAGGGCGGCAATGCCAAAAATTTCGAACGGCTTGTAGGTGGAGCCGATGAAGCGTTGTGCCGTGTAGGTCAGTTCGACGACTGAAATGGTCGAGACCAGCGCCGAACCCTTGATCAGACCCACCGCGTTGACGCCGAGCGGGCGGATCATCAGGCGCGCTGCCTGCGGCAGGACCACCAGACGCAGAGTCTGAAGCTTGCTGAAGCCGATGGTGCGTGCCGCCTCCACCTGGCCGCGGTCGACGCCGAGAATGCCTCCGCGAATGGATTCGGCCATGTAGGCGCCGATGTTCAGCCCGAGACCGATAACACCGGCAGCAAACGGATCGAGATTGATGCCAATCTGCGGACCGCCAAAATAAAGCACGAACAACTGGATCAGGCACGGCGTGCCGCGAAAGACGCTGACATAGAGACTTCCGAATGCCCTCAAGACAAACGAGCCCGACATCTTCGCCGAGGCGATAACGGCTGCGACCACAAGGCCGAGCAGCAACGATAGCACCGATATCTGCACGGTGACCCAAGCGGCTTCCACAAAGAACGGGAAGACGCGCAGCATCAGCGGGAAATCCATGGGAAAAACTCCGGAAGAGGCCTGCGAACGGCTTTTGGCCGGCTTATCCAGCCGGCCAAATGCGCCTGATTATCGATCGATCAGCGAATGTCGCTGCCGACCCATTGCATGGCGATCTTTTCGTAGGAACCGTCCGCCATCATCTCATCGAGAGCCTTCTGCATGGCGGCTTTCAGCTCGGGATTGTTCTTGCGAATGGCGATGCCGATGGCGACGCTGCCGCCTTCGATATCTGGTGTCTCAAGGCGGCGGACCTTTTCGCCGGTTTCCTTGACGGCAACCATCACCGGGATGTTGTCGACGACGATGGCATCGACGCGGCCGGACTTCAGTTCGAGCAGCAGCTCAGGCAGGCCCTTATAGGTGCGCACGTCCCAGCCGCCCTGTTCGCGGGCCCATTTCTCGTGGGTTTCGCCAAGCGTGACGCCCAGCGTCTTGCCCTTCAGTTCGTCCAGCTTCTGCACGGCCGATGCCTCGTTGACGAAAACCGCGCGGCCGGCGTGGTAGTACGGGCCGACGAAATCGACAACCTTCTCGCGCTCCGGGGTAATGGTCATCGAGCCGACGACAGTGTCGAACTTGTTGGCGAGCAGGCCGGCGATGATGCCGTCCCAGGCGGTGGTCACGAGAGTGCCCTTGACGCCGACCCGTTCGGCGATCGCCGTTCCAATCGAGGCATCAAAGCCGACGACTTCGTTCTTCTCGTTAACAAAGTTGAACGGCGGGTACTGGCCGGACATGGCGATGCGGATTTCGCCTGAGGACTTGATCGCCTCGAGATCGTCGGCGCTGGCCGAGAAAGCGGTAAAGCTGGCAGCAAGGGCCAGGGTGGCGGCCATGAGGCCTGAAATGAGTGTCTTCATGTGCTGTTTTCCTCTGGATGAAAGCGCATTCTCTGTCGCTTGGGTACGCGTGGACGCGCCTTCCGATTTTGATGATTGCCTTTGTGCTATTATTGCGCAAATAGATAATGTAAATAGAAGGCATAGATTTGAGGAATGATACCACCGCGTTCCGATAGGCTGGTCTGGGAATTGGACTGGAATCTCCTGCGAACCTTCGTGGTTATCGCCGAAGTCAAAAGCATTACCCGCGCCGCCGAACAGCTCAACCTCAAGCAACCCAGCGTCAGCAATGCGCTTCGACGGCTGGAAGACCGGGTTGGCCGCCGTCTGGTCGAGCGCGACGCCACTCGCTTTGAGCTGACCGATGTCGGCCAGCTGCTCTATGAGCAGAGCATCGAGGTCTTCGGCACCATTTCGCAGCTTCCGCAACTGGTGCGCGGCGTCGGCGACGACGTAACCGGTCACGTTACGATCGCGGTCGCCAGCCATGTTGTCTCACCGATTTTCGACAAGGCCTTGACGGCGTTTCATCGCAGCCACCCGCGCGCGACGCTGACCATCTCGGTCGCAACCAGCGGCGATGTAACCCGGCAGGTCCGCGAAAAGCGGGCGTCCCTCGGATTATGCCTCGTCAGCAACCGCGATGCCGCTCTTGACTACACCATGGTCTACCGAGAGTTCTTCGGCTTTTTTTGCGGACCGGATCACCCGTTCTTCGGACAACAAGGTTTGAAGCTCGCCGACCTCAAGGGTGAACCGTCCGTCTCGTTCCACACGGACAATGTTGCGGATGTGCTGCGGCCCGTGGCGCTTTTGCGCAGCGAGGCAAAGCTGGCAAGCAACGTGGTCGGCGTATCGTCAAGCCTTGAGGAGGTCCGGCGGATGATCGTGGCAGGGCTCGGTATCGGCCCGCTCCCCGTTCACGTTGCCAAGCGCGATGTGCAGGATGGCCTTTTGTGGCGGCTGCCGCCCTATGAGGCACCGCCCGCGATCGACGTTTTCCTGCTGGTAAACCCCGAAAAGATCTTCAACCGCGCCGAAAAGGCGCTGATCACCGGCATCCAGACCGCGATCGCCGAAACGCCACTCGAGGAGCGCATCTACGGCGCCTAACCAGCGCTGTTTTCGCTGGCTGCGGCGCCTGCCTGAAGCGCCTCGGCGCGTGTTCGCATTTCAGGGTCGATTGCAACGGCCACCCGTCCGACGAGGTCGAACCGGACACTGACCGTTCTGTTGACCGCGTGAACCACATCGTCCAGCGAACCGGACATGACCTGTTCGAACGTCACCGAACTGCGGCCAGCCTTGACGACGCGCGAGCGGATGGTCAGCAGCGCCCCAGCCTTGGTCTCGTGCTTGTATTCGACTTCGGAACGGACATCAGCCCAGCCCCGGCTTGTATCGGCAAGACCGTCGGTACCGGCGATATGGCCGAGAAGCTGAAAACTGGCATCGTCGAACATCGCGGCATAATGGCGAACATTCATATGCCCCATGATGTCGCACATCCACGGATGGGCTACGCCCACATAAGTGACAAGCGATTGATCCTGCATGTTTTCCTCCGGCGCCACGACGAACAGGGAGCTGCCCACGATCGCGTGACGATGCCTTAGCGCAAGCGTTAGCAGGCCGCAACGCGGTCATAGGCGATTTGGCCGCTGCAAACACCCTTTCGGACATGACCCGCAGCGGCCTGGGCAACAACCCCATTCACATTTTGGCAAAGGCAGTAATCCCTTAGGCAAGGCCGCCGCCGGTTTGGACGGTCAGTGTTCCTCCATTGGCGCCTGCCCAACCGGCCTCGATATTCAGGATGGGGGAACTGATGCGCACGATGTTGGCGTTCGGCCAGGCGAAAACTGTACCGAAATATTTTTGGGAAAAACTACCGTTGGGGTAGGTGAAGACAATTGTGCAGGGCTTGTTGAGAATGTCGGACCCGTGCGGAATGTCGGCGTTCAGCGTGATGTTGTAATAGGTTGCCATGTTGAAACTCCCATTGGTTGGCGCCGCTTAAAAGCGCTTCAGGTAAATTTTCGATTTCTATAAATATACCGTGATTTTTCTACAGCATCCTTCAGCTCCCTTTTGTCGTGAATGAACCATAACTGTTGTATTGAACGATGATTACGCTGTATCCCAAGGTAAAATCGCACTCGGCAGCTTTGGACTGTTGTGTAGGTTACAACCTGGCCGGCGGGATAATTTCCGACGCGGACGTAATATGTCGCGTAGGGTGAGCAATAGACTTGACTGTTGGGGAGCGGAGCGATGAAGCTCGATAGCGTGATGCTCCCGTCCTGATTGATGGCTGCGCACCCGCAATACAGTTCCGGCACGGGCTTGGGCGTGGAGGACGGGACCTGGATACCGAAGGAACCTACCGTAAGGCCAGGCTGATAGATTGCCGCCGACAAACCCAAGGGGCTGATTGTCAGCGCGGAGGAGTTGTCGACCGGTTGACTGGGCGCGGAGGTCGTCAGGTTGATCGGCTGCACCGCAGCCGCACTGCTCACTGCGCTTTTGGCGCTGACCATAGAGAGGCTTGCATTGAACTTTACCTGGGACGAGGACGTGACGGTGCTTTTCGCGCCGGCATAGTTTTGGATCTCGAAACCGAAATCCAGTTGCGCGCCGGAACTGGCATTGGATGCCAAGGTCCCGGAAGCGAGGCTGCTGGACAGAACGGTCGGCGCTGCTCCGGAATTGATAAAGGATGCCTGCTTCTGGAAGGCATAGAAAGACATGGTCTGCGCCGACATGTTCTTGATGATGATGCTGTATTGCGAAGCCATGGGTTCTGCCTCCCAGGTGCCGTATGGCTCCCTGAAGTGATCCGTGATGCGTGAAGGAGGGGGCTGGATGCCGGCGGCCCAGCAATTGGCCGAGCGCGATCGAACCGTGTGAGCGGGTCCCTTGAATGGCCGCCCACACGTTCACTCTCAGATCAGTACTTACTGAATGATCTGCTGTCCCCACGAGCCGTCGGCGTTGAGCGTGACGTTGATGATCGAGTGGCCGCCGGTGAAATCGCAAACAGCGGCGTTGACGCTGGAGGTCGAGAAATTCATAACGGTTCCCGGCGTGTAGCCGCCCGTCTGGACATAGTATTTCAGAATCGGCTGGCAATCCGTGTTGTTGCTCGGGTTTGCCACCACGAAGTTCGACAGGGCGATGCCACCATTGACTTCTACGGCCGAGCCGACGTTGTAGACGGCAGGCGGCGAATAGGTCGGTGTGGTGATCCGGAACGCACCCGGTTGAACACCGGTACCATTCGTCGGTTGCGTCAGCCCCAGCGGACCGACGGATGCGGTGGTCCAGTCGTTGGCCGGACCTGAAACAGGCGCCAGATCAATAGCCCGGCTGGCAGAGGAATAGCCTGAAGACTGGCCAACCGTTGGCGTGCTATGCGCCTGCTGAATGCCGGCGTAGAACTGCATGTTCACCTGGAAAGTCAGGGTAGAGCCTGTGGCGGCGTAGTTCCCCAAACTGTCGGAATAGAGGCTGTTGCTGTAAACAATCGCGCCGCCCGTGTAGACTGCCGGTTGCTGGAAGAAGTAGAACTGCTGCGTTGCGGTCTCAAGATTGGTGACATTGATCGTCAGGAGTGTGGACATCGATAGTTCTCCGATTTGAGTTCTGTGAGGGGGCAATTTCACCTCTGTCGGCTGCCTATGGCACCGCGCGATACGCACCCATCAGTTGCATTCCCCAATGAAACTATTGCGTTATCATCGTTGAGTTTGCTACTTAAAGATGTTTACCATGGGTAAAATGGCCAGGCCGTTTTGACCTAGGGTTGAGCGCGCTTTGGTTGCTCGGATGCCAGCACTTTTGGCATCTCGGTGGTCAGCCCGATCAGCAGCTTGGTAATCCGCGCGGGGCGCTCTCGAAGCTTTCCGATAAGGTCGATTTCAAGCTCGCTCAACTGACCTGGCCGCAGCCAGTCCGGCCCGTTGCGCCTGATCAGTAACCAGTCGAGCGAGACATTGAGCAGAGCGGCAAGATTGCGTGCGTGATCCACGGACATGGCGTGCCCCTGTGTCCACTTGGTGATCGCAGCCGGGGAAATGGAAAGTTCGGCCGCAAGCGCTGTCGCCTTGCGATGGCCGCTTGCCGTCATAGCCTGCTTGAGCCGGTGGCCACGCGCTTTGTCAATTTTGGGCTGGTGCATCGATCGACCCCTGGAATCAATCAGAAGTAGATAGGAATGAAATTTAAACGTGTAGGAAATATTTCCTTTATACAGCGGAAATTCACTGAACGTGTCAACTCTGTTACATCCGGCAGGGAATCATATTGTTTCCCGCGAGCGGGGATGCGGGCCACATGAAGAGCTATGAACGCTAAAAACTGCGGTGGCCGTGGCATCGGTGCTTATGAAATAGGGATGCGCAGAACCAGGCTTTTGGCGAGCGTAATGGCAACGGCATACCAAACAGGTCTTGACCGGACCGTTCGATCATCGGAAAGCGCCGCGAGTGCCGGTGCGATCGGTGGAATGCAGCTTCCACAGCGCCGCACCCTCACTGCCGGTGGCGGCTGAGCCCCTAAATCTACTTATCGAGAAACAACGAAGAGAGGCGCGACCGGATACCGGACGCGCCTTGGACTAAAAAGCCCAATCTCGTCAGAAGCCGCCGCTATTAGCGGGTTGGCTTCTTCTTCGGTGCTGGCAGAAGGCCTTCGCGCTGAAGCTGCTTGCGCGCATTCTTGCGCTGACGGCTGATAGCCTCGGCCTTCTGGCGCGCCTTTTTGACGGACGGCTTCTCGTATGCTTCGCGCATACGCATTTCCCGGAAGACGCCTTCGCGCTGAAGCTTCTTCTTCAACACTCGGAGCGCCTGATCGACGTTGTTATCGCGAACCAATACTTGCATGTGAATCTTTCAAAGTCTGATGTTCACTAAAGAGATGGCAGGGGCAGTAGAGCAATTTACGAACCAAATCCAGAGCGTGGGGCAAATTTTCTCACATAATTCGCCTAGTCTTTTGCGTATGCCCTCAATCTTTAGCAGGAATAACCTTGATCAATTGGGCGGTTTTCCGCTGGAAAGGCTGAAAAACTAGCCGCCCCTCAGCCAAAGCCGCGATTGATTCCCCTTCGCCATCCAAGCTCGTCATGAGCCATGGGTAGCGACAATAGCCCGTCCAATTGCTGCTATCCAAACCACAAGGGCAAAGATCGCAACGCTGCGCTCCGGGTGATCGGCGAGATTTAAAAACTTCATTGGATACTCCAACACAGATGATGGAGCTTGATTACTCCAACCCCTGTCGATCCGGCGGTTACCGCGGGAACAGGATATTGCTTCAGCGACATGCCGGACACGCGCTCCTGTAGATAGCAAGGCCGGTTTTGAGAATATTGAGGATCATTCGGGCGAGAAGGCTTAAGATCCGGTTCACGAGTGCTTGGCATAGCTGGGCAAGGCAGTGAATGCGCAGTAAAATCGTGGGAACAAAATGCACGTGTTGAACAGACCCAGACAGAATGGACCGTACCGGGATCGCGACATCGGCTGCCAGGAGGCTCTTGAACAATCCTTCCTGACCCTTGCGGAATTGCACTCGGGTGAGGTTCTGGATGCGGCGGCCGGCAAGCTTTCGTCAACCTTAATGGCCTTGGCAAAGCGCGCTGAGAGCGTCGGCTGGACGCTGGAAGAAGCGGAAGTGGCCATCAGCGAATTGGCGCAAAATCTGCTCGACGAGAATACGGGACCCGACTGAGAGGTCGGGGGACCGGCCACTGACTGATGCAACGCCTCGTCAACACCACTTTCGATCGCCGGTCGCTTATTGAACGAACGCCGCTGACCGGAACTCAAGGCGAGTGCCAAATTCTATGGCGTTACAAATCATAGTTCACACACTGCGTGTGCCTCGATGATCGCGCTTGACGTGCCATCTGTAATTAAATAACGTTACATTTGTAATAGGGATATCGGATGATCGGGATCCGGCGTTGTCTGATCGGCGGAATCGTGCGAGATGTCGTTGTGATGGTGCTGCTTCCAGGTGACCCTGGGGCGGCTGAAAAGGGAACACGGTGAGGACGACCCATTAGGGGCCAAAACCGTGGCTGCCCCCGCAACTGTAAGCGGAGAGTGCATTCACAACATCCCACTGGCCAAAAGCCGGGAAGGGGTGGATGCGCACTGACCCGCGAGCCAGGAGACCTGCCATCATCGATGATCAACTGCAACGGACGGGGTGTTCCGATGGAAAAAATCTGGCTTGAAAGCTGCGCTCTTGCGCGCCTTTACTTTGTCGCCATGTGGACTCCGGACGTCGCCACCGGGGATAAAACATGGCGCATCATTCACAGCACATCATAACCGTCTGCACCGATTGCCGGATCATCAGCACCGCGTGCCGCCCGGGACTGGAACTGCTCGCCCGCCTCAACGACAGCCTGTCGCGCATGGGCGTTGCCAGCGGCTCCGATTTTTCGGTCGAGGGCACCGTCTGCATGGCCGGCTGCCGGCGTCCCTGCACGATCGCGTTCCAGGCGAGCGGCAAGGCGACCTATCTGTTTGGCGATATCGAAGCGGACACGGATATCGCCGCCCTGGTGGATTTTGCGGCGATCTATGCCCAACGACCGGATGGCGTGACGCGCGAGGCCGACCGCCCCCGCAGTCTCGGCGGCAAGACCATTGCACGCATCCCGGCCGCCTTCCTGATTTCGGAACATCGCGGCGAGCGCATTCAATGAAACCAGCAGGCCTGGGAGACAATCCATGAGCTGTGAAGGCAGGGGCGCCAACCTCAACGTTTTTGGCCTTAGCTGGGGTCCAAGAGCCGATCTCCTTCTCGTTCGCGATGTCAGCTTTTCACTACAGGCCGGCGACCGGCTTGCCATCATCGGGCCGAACGGTGCCGGCAAGACGTCGCTGCTGCGCTGCCTTTATCGGGGCGTGGCCCCGGTGGCGGGCCGCATCGAAATCAATGGCGAGGACATTCGCACGCTTTCCGCCCGGGCTGTGGCCCTCCGTGTCGCCGTCGTGCTGCAGGAAATGCCGGCAGACTTCCCTTTCACCGTACTTGACGTGGTGATGATGGGCCGCATTCCGAGGCGCCAGGGCCTGACAGGCTGGACGGACGAGGACCGTGCCCAGGTCAGACATTGCCTGGAACATCTGGATCTCGCCGCCATGGCCAATCGCCAGTTTGCGACACTGTCGGGAGGCGAGAAGCAGCGGGTGCTGGTCGCCCGGGCGCTGGCGCAGAAGCCCGACATCATCATCCTTGATGAGCCGACCAACCATCTTGATATCCGCCACCAGCTGGAGATTCTTCATCTGCTCGCCGGGCTGAAGCTGACCATCGTCACCAGTCTGCATGATATCAATCTGGCCGGTACGTTTGCCACCCATGTGGCGCTGATGCGCGACGGCCGGATGGTCGGCTTCGGCCTCCCGCGCGACGTACTGACACCCCACGCGATTTCGACCACCTTCGGCGTCACCGCCCTTGCTCATCCAATAGAGGGCAACGCCGCCGCGCGCTTTTCATTTTCCCTCAAGACCGCCTGAACCGAAAGGACCAACCATGCCCTCTTTCCGCCTGTTCGCCTCCGCTGCGGGTTTCCTTGCCACGGCCTTCATCGCCCTGCCGGCGTTTGCCTATCCGGTCACCGTGAAGAGCTGCAACCGGGAGGTTACCTTCGACGCCGCACCGAAACGGGCAATTTCCAACGACGTCAATCTGACCGAAATGATGCTGGCCTTGCAGCTGCAGGACCACATGGTCGGCTATACCGGCATTTCCGGCTGGAAGACGCTGGATGAAAAACTGCGCGACGGGGTCAAGGAGCTCCCTGAACTGTCAGAGAAATACCCGACCAAGGAAGTCCTGCTCAATGCCGACGCCGACTTCTTTTTCGCCGGCTGGAACTACGGCATGAAAGTCGGCGGCGAGGTGACGCCGGAGACACTCGATCCCTTCAAGATCAAGGTCTACGAACTGACGGAATCCTGCATTCACATCATGGCGAAGGCCAAGCCAACGATGAACGACATGTTTGTCGATATCCTCAACCTCGGCGCAATCTTCGGCGTCGATGATAAAGCAAAGGCGCTCGTCGCAGGCTACGAAAAAGGGCTTGCCGACATCAGGAGCAGGATCGGTGAGGTCAAGCAGCCCGTTCGCGTCTTTGTCTATGATTCGGGCACCGAGAAGCCATTTACATCCGGGCGCTTCGGTATTCCAACCGCGATGATCGAGGCAGCCGGCGGCGCCAACATCATGGACGATGTCGAGAAAAGCTGGGTCGAAGTGTCCTGGGAACCGGTGATCGAGCGCAATCCGCAGGTGATCGTCATCGTGAATTATAGCGACGTGACCGCCGAGCAGAAAATCGCCTTCATGAAGGAAAATCCCGCCTTCAAAAGCCTCGATGCCGTCAAGAATGATCGTTTCGTCGTGCTCGACTATGTCGAAGCAACACCCGGCCCACGCAACATCGATGCAATCGGCCGTTTGGCCGACGCGTTTCATCCGCGCAACATGTAGCAGCCGCCGATCCGAAACATCCGGCCGGGCGGATCGATCTGCCCGGCCTTTGCTTTTTGCGTACACAATGGACACGACATGATGAGCGGCCGACATTTTCTAATGATAACCGTACCGGCGATCCTGATCGGCCTTTGCATCACAGCAGGCGTCTCTCTAGGCGCTGCGCCCATTTCGTTCGTCACCGTCTGGTCCATCGTCGCCAACAAACTGGCGCCGGGCTTGATCGAGGTCACATGGTCGGCCGGGCGCGATAGCATCGTCTGGGATGTCCGCTTTCCCCGCGTCATCCTCGCCGCATTGGTGGGGGCGGGTCTTGCCGTGGTCGGCACCGTGTTGCAGGCCGTCACGCGCAATCCGCTCGCCGACCCGCATCTTCTTGGAGTTTCGTCCGGCGGCGCGCTGGGGGCGATCCTGGCATTGCTACACACCGGGCTTATCTTCGGTCTTGTGACCGTGCCGCTGTTTGCGTTTGCCGGTTCGCTTCTGGCAACGATCGCCGTCGTCGCGGTCACGCGCTTTTCCGGGCAGGCGGCCGATCGGCTGGTGCTGTCAGGCATCGCGGTCGCATTTGTGGCCACGGCGCTGGCCAATCTCCTGATCTTTCTTGGCGACGCGCGCGCCGCTCATACGGTCATATTCTGGATGCTGGGTGGCCTGGGGCTGGCGCAGTGGCAGCACCTCGTCTATCCCGCCGCAGTTCTCGGCGTCTGCCTCGCCTGGCTCGTCTTGCGGGCGCGGGAAGTCAATGCGTTGGCCATGGGCGATGAGACGGCGGCGACGCTGGGCATCCCGGTCGCGCGTTTTCGAGCACAACTATTCGTGGTGACGGCCCTTCTGACAGGGGTGATGGTGGCCTTTTCCGGCGCCATCGGATTTATCGGCCTGATGGTGCCGCATTTCGTCCGGCTCGTCGCCGGCAGCGACAATGTCCGTGTTATCCCATTGTCGGCGCTGACCGGTGCGGTGGTGCTCATTCTTGCCGATATCGCCGCCCGCGTTGTCATGGCCCCGGAAGACATTCCCATCGGCGTGATCACGGGGCTGGTCGGCGGCCTCGCGTTTATTGCAGTTCTGCGGCGGTGAATAAATCGCGCGCAACTCTGCCAGCTCAAAAACCGGCAGATGTGCGCATGCAAATGGTGAAATACATCGCATTTTCAGAATTTAGAGGACGCTTATTTCCATCGTTAACTTGCAATCTGGCTCCAGCCTCCGCAAACATATGGAATGGTCACTCAACAAAACCGATTTCAACCGCCGGTAAATGGCGGCCGGCATATCAAGCGCCGCAATCTGCTGCAGCAGTTGCAGCGTTTGGGGCCTCGGCGGCTGACGACCATCATAGCTCCGGCCGGCTACGGCAAGACATCTTTCGCCGCGCAATGGTACGATCTCTTGAGAAACCACGCGGGAAACGTGGTCTGGTTGCCGCTGGAAACGGATGATTGCGACCAAAGCCACTTCCTCGTCGCCCTGCTGGAAGCGCTGCAGGATTTGCAACCGGGCGAGGGGCGGGGCCTCGATGCCAGCAACATGCCCGTCGCCACACTTTTATCCGTACTCGTCACGCGGTTGCGCCGGATCAGAAAACCAGTGACGCTTTTCCTGGACGACTACCATTTTGCCCAAACGGATGCGACGGAATCGCTTCTGGCAAAACTACTGGCCGCAAGAGACCTCGCCCACGTCAAATTCGTGCTGATCTCCCGCAGTGCCCCCCGGTTTCCGATTTCCGCTCTTCGGCTGACTGGCGAACTCAAGCAGATCGGTGTCGCTGATCTCAGTTTTTCAGACATCGAAGCGCAGGAGTTTTTTGTTGGACGGGCCGAAAAACTCACGCGCGACCAAATCGGCGAACTGAACAAACGCACCGAAGGCTGGGCAGTGGCGCTGCAGATGGTCCGTGTTCTGGTTGCCGAAAGCAGCAACAGCGCCTCGATCCTGGAATCGTTTAACGGCAGCAATACCGAGATGGCCCGTTATCTGTCCGAACAGGTCTTCTCCAGCCTACCCGCAGACATCCAGCATTTCCTCGTCGAGACCGCATCGCTTCCAGCCATCAGCCGTGCACTGTCTGCAGCGATATGCACCAGCCCGGACGCAGCAACGCTTTTCAACCGGCTTGCGGACTATGCACTGCCGATCGCTGTTCTGGATGCCCAGGGAATGTGGATCCGGTGTCACCCTGTCTTCAACAGCTTCCTCAAGGAAGAGGCAGTACGGCTCGGCATAGAGACACATGATATCCTGAGAGAGGCCGCACGCTGGTTTCAAACGCGCGACGATTGCGAGGCCGCCGTCCGTCACGCTCTTCTGGCCGCTGATACAGCCCTGGCAGCGGAAATCATCGAGACTGCCGGCGGATGGCGGCGGGTCTATGCCACCACGCGTGGCGGCACGCTGCTGTTCCAGACATTGATCCCGAGGGCTGCCGATATCAATCTTTCCGGCTACCCGCTGACAACCCTTGGCCTCTGCGTCATCAGCGCCAAGGCAGGCCAACTCGATGCAGCCAACCACTATCTGACGATCGCCGAGCGGGCATGTACCGGCCAGACGTTGTCGCGTGACCTGCGTGTGGTGCGCGTGCTGATGTCGCTGTACACAGATCGGTGGGCCGGCACTGCCGATCTTTCTGCGCTGGAAGATGACCTGGCGTACGGCAGCGATATGGAACTCATACACCGTGCGCTGGCGCTCAACATGCTGGCCTACAATTTCCTCATCCGCACGGACCTCGATCGCGCCACGCACTATGGGCAGCTTGCCATGCGGGCCTTTCGCGATGGCGGCGCGGATTTCGGTGCCATGCATCTCTATACCCATATCGGCCAGGCGGCATTCTTCAGCGGCGACAGCGCCAGCGCTGAGGATGCCTACCGGAGCCTGATCGCAGAGGCCCAATCCAATATTGGGGAAGGCAGCGATCTTGATGCCGTCGGTCAGGTCCTGCTGAGCGAGGTTTTGTCGATGCGTGGCGAGCACGATGCCGCGACAACAGCGTTATCCTGGGCACTGCCGCATCTCGAGCGCCACGATACCTGGTTCGATCTTCTGGCCGCAGGTTTCATGGCGCAGCAGCGCGTGCTTCGCCTGAATGGTGATGTGCTCGCAGCCCACGCCGCAATCGACAGTACCAGATCGGCCGCCCGCCGCCGCGGCTTCGACCGGCTGACGCGCTTGATCGACGGCGAGCGCGTGACCCTTCTTGTCGCGATGGGCGATAGCGAGGAAGCGGTGCGTTACGCCGAAGCCAGCGGCTTCGCAGAGCAGACTGCCTATGCCGACGCGACCAACAATCTCAGCCTGAACCTGCGTGGTTGCGTTCCAGCTCTCCTCTGGGCACGAATTCATGCTGCACGTGGCGATATCGCGCGGGCACGCGACGTGTTCGAACGTCTGAAAACGCAGCAGGCGTTAACGCCTCATGTGCCGCGCCGAATTGAACTCGACCTTTTCGACATCCGGCTATTGCAGGCCGAGGATCGGCCGGACAAAGCCGCCGCCTGTCTGTCGAACCTTCTATTGTCGCAACCGGTGGCAGACTACCGCGCCATCCTGCAGATCGAAGGCGCAGATTTCACAAGTGGCTTAGGCCGTCTGGCGAGCGTGATGGAAATCCCGGCGGTCATCGTGCAACGCTTGGCCCATGTTCTTGACGGACCGGCAATGCCAACGCCTGCCAGTGTCGTTTCATCGAGTACAGCGGCTGCCAATCTGACACGCGAACCTGGCGGATTGACGGAGCGAGAGCGCGGCGTCATGCGCCTTTTGAGTGCGGGTCTCAGCAACAAGGAAATCGGCCGCCAGCTGGATCTCAGCGACAACACGGTGAAATTTCACCTGCGCAATATCTTTGCAAAACTCAACGTCACAACCCGCACCGCAGCGGTGACGGCTGGACGGAATTCCGGCTTTCTGCCGTGATCAAGAACCTACCCATACGGGTAGGCTGCGGAAAACCGAACCACCCATCTGATCAGCTACCGGTGCACGTCAAACGCTCCTAGTCTACCCTCAATGAGTGCATGGAGGGTTCGCAGACGATGAGCACCGGCGGGAGACTTGTCGACCCTGTGACCCAGGAGATCATCGAAGGCAAGCTGATGGCGACCGTCGATGAGATGGGCATCGTCATGGCCCGCACCAGCATGAGCCCGGTCATCTACGAAGTGCTCGATTTTGCCTGTGGTCTCTTGACTGCCGATGGCGAACTCGTCGCCCAGATGAATGGCATCACTTTGTTTACCGGCACGTTCGGCGTGCAGGTCAAGGCGCTCATCGAGAAGTTTGACGGCAATCTCGCGGACGGCGACATCCTCCTATCCAACGATCCCTATGCCGGTGGCACGCATGCCTGCGATTTCGCCATCGTCAAGCCGCTGTTTGTCGGCGGGGAAATCCTCGCCTACGCCATCAATGTCGCCCACTATCTCGATGTCGGCGGCTCGGTACCGGGAAGCCTTGCTCCCGATGCGACGTCGGTGTTCCAGGAAGGCTTGCGTCTGCCGGGCGTCAAGATTGTCCGCAGCGATGTGTTTTCCGATGAAATCCTGCACATCATCAGCGAGAATGTCCGCCTGCCCGATGTCGCCCTGGGTGATCTCAATGCGCAGGTGGCAACCGTCAGGGTTGCAGGACGCCGCATGACCGAGCTTGCCACCCGGTACGGGGCCTCGGTCGTTCATTCCGCATTCGCCAATCTTCTGAACGCCAGCGAGACCCGCAGCCGGGCAGCGATCGCTGCTCTTCCCGACGGCCACTACGAGGCAACCGATATTATCGACGGTGACGGCGTCAGCCAGGAACCGATCCACGTCAAGGTGGCGGTGACCATTGCCGGCGATGGTATCACCATCGATTTCACCGGCTGCCCGCCCGCTGTTGCCGGGCCTATCAACTGTGCCCGGGGCGCATTGCAATCGGCAGTCAGAACTATCGTCAAGGCCATGGTCGGCCCCCAGGCCCCTTCCAACGAAGGCTGGTTCCGGCCACTGACAGTCATCGCTCCGCCGGGGACCATCTTCACCGCCGAAAAGCCGTCCCCGACCGGCTGGTATTACGAGGGGTCGGTGCACGCCTCGGAACTGGTGTGGAAGGCCCTGGCGCCACTGATGCCATCGCGGTTCTCTGCCGGGTCCTATTCCAGTCTCTGCGTGGTCTACATATCCGGCAAGGATCGTAGCGGCCAACCCTTCATCCACATCGAGCCGCAGCATGGCGGCTGGGGCGCAAGCGAGCACCGGGACGGCGCCAGCGCGCTGATCGCACTCACGGATGGCGATACCTACAATTATTCCGTCGAAGTGATCGAGGCGCGGTTTCCCCTGCGGGTCATGCGCTACGGCTTCAATGTCGAGGGTGGCACGGGAGCAGGACGCCGGCGCGGCGGCTTCGGTATCGTTCGCGAATACGAGATCCTCAGCACGGACGCATCGGCGTATGGCAGTTTCGGCCGAACGACGACGCAGCCCTGGGGCATGGATGGCGGCGGGCAGGGAACGGTCAATGCCTTGCAGATCACCCCCGTACAGGGCGGCGCTGTGCGGACCTACGGCCGCGTCGCGCATATCGACCTCAACAGGGGTGACGTCCTGCGCGTCATTACCGGCGGCGGCGGCGGATGGGGCGATGCCCACAAGCGCGAGCCACTGCTCATCGAGCAGGACCTGCGCAACGGCTTTCTGACAGAGGCACAAGCTTCGCGTCTTTATGGATACAACACGGAGGTTTCAGGATGATCAGACTGGCAACCGATGTCGGCGGCACTTTCACCGATCTCGTCGGATACGACGAACGCAGCGGCGAACTGTTCACCGCAAAGAGCCTGACAACCGTCAAGAATCAATCCAGGGGCGTACTCAACGCCATCGCGTCGGCAGAAGAGACGTGCGGGCTTCGAACGCGGGATGTCACGTTCTTTGCCCATGGCGGAACCACCGTCATCAATGCCATCACAGAACGCAAGGGCGTGCGCACGGCGCTGGTCACCACCGCAGGCTTCCGCGACGTTCTGGAAATCGGCAGGGGGAACCGCCCCGATCTCTACAATCTGCAATTCCACAGTCCGGAGCCCTTCGTTCCGAGGGAATTGCGCTTTGAGGTGCGCGAGCGGCTCGATGCTTCAGGTCACATTGTCGTGCCGCTTGAACTCGATGACCTGCGGCCGATCATTGCCCGCTGCAAGGAGGAAAAGATCGAGGCAATCGCCATTCTCTTTCTGCACAGCTATGCCAATCCCGAACACGAAATCCTGTGTGCCGGCATTCTTGCCGACGCGCTTCCCGAGGTTACGGTCTGCGCCAGCCATGCCGTATCCCGGCAATGGCGGGAGTACGAGCGCACCAATACTGCAGTTCTGAACGCCTATGTCCAGCCGATCATCCAGTACTATTTCGAGCGGCTGGAAGAGGCGCTGATGAAACGCGGGCTGACCTGCCCCTACTATGCGATGCAGTCCAACGGCGGCATTTCGACATTCGACCAGGCGGTCGACAGCCCGCTGACCCTGGTCGAATCCGGCCCTGCAGGCGGCGTTGCCGGCGCGGCCCGGATCGGAGAGGCTCTCCGTGAAAGCGAGGTCCTGTCGCTCGATGTCGGTGGCACCACAGCCAAATGCTCGCTGATCCATGGCGGGCGACCAACCTTGAATGTCGATTACAAGCTCGAGCACACCCGCATCCGCCCCGGCCATCCCGTGCAGGTGCCGGTGGTGGATATCGTCGAGATCGGCTCCGGCGGCGGGTCCATCGCCCGGATCGACGATCGGGGTGCCCTGCACGTCGGCCCCGAGAGTGCCGGCTCCACTCCCGGACCAGCCTGCTATGGACATGGCGGCAAGAAGCCGACGCTGTCCGACGCCATTCTGACCGTCGGCATCTTCGACCCGGCAACATTTGCCGGTGGCAGCATGCATCTGGACAAGCAGAAGGCGGCCGATGCGATCGCCACCGTCGCCACTCCCCTCGGCATGACCATCGAGGATGCGGCCATCGCCATTATCGACATCGCGCATGCCAGCATGATCAATGCCCTGAAGCTGGTAACGGTCCAGCGCGGCCACGATCCACGCGATGCGGCTTTTGTCGTCAGCGGTGGTGCGGGGCCAGCGCTGGCCACCCGCCTTGGCCGGGACCTCAGTGTCAAGGCGACCATCATCCCGCCGCATCCGGGCATTTTTTCCGCCTGGGGCATGCTGGCAGCGGAGCCTCGCGCCGATTTTCGCAGCACCTGGTTTTCCGCCCTGACAGCGGAAGCGTTGGGCGAGCTATCGGGCCGGTTCGATGACCTCGAAACCGAAGCCGTCGCCTATTTCGCCAAGGGCCACGATGCGGACATCCGCTTCTCCTACCAGGTCGAGGCCCGCTATCGCGGGCAAGAACATGGCGTCTTTGCCGAGTTCGGTCGCTATGACGATGCCGGGAGTTTCGCTGAGCGGTTTCATGCAGCGCACGAGCGGGCCTATTCGTTCCGGTTGGCCAATGCCGGCATCGAGATAACCACCCTTCACCTTGAAGCCGTTCTGAACGGACCTGTTATCACCTTGCCGTCGCTGCCTGCAACCGGTAATAGTATCAAATCGGCGCCGACCACCCGTCGCGACGTCTATTTCGGGAAAACCCTCGGGTGGGTTTCATGCCCGGTCTATCAACGGGGCCTGCTGAGAGCGGGGCAAGTGATCGAGGGTCCGATGATCGTGGAGGAAGCAACGGCAACGACACTCGTTCTGGAAAGTCAGGTTCTTGAGGTGACGGATACGGGTATCCTGATCATCCACGAGAGCAATGGTGAGGCGGGGTAAGATGGCGATATCGATCCAGATTGATCGTGTCAGCCGGGAATATGGACCGGTCAAAGCGCTCGATGATGTCACCCTCGACATCAAGGCCGGTGAATTCTTCACCCTGCTCGGGTCCTCCGGATGCGGGAAAAGCTCGCTTCTGAAGCTCATCGGCGGCTTTGACAGACAGACATCGGGACGCGTCGCCTTCGACGGCAAGGATGTCGGCAATCTCCCGGCCAACAAACGGCCGGTCAATACGGTGTTCCAGAGCCTCGCCCTGTTTCCGCATATGAGCGTCGCACAGAATGTCGGATATGGCTTGCGCTTGAAAGGCCTGTCAGGCGCTTCGCTGGATAGCAGGATCAACGACGCCCTGGATCTCGTCGAACTTTCGGGCTTTGGTCCGCGCGACGTCAATCTCCTGTCCGGCGGTCAACGGCAGCGCGTTGCCCTTGCTCGCGCTCTGGTAATGGAACCGGGCATTCTTTTGCTTGACGAGCCTCTGACCGGCCTCGACGAACGCCTGCGCCAACAGATGCGCGATGAATTCGGCCGACTGCACAAGCGCACGGGCGCGACCTTCATTCTCGTCACGCACAATCAGGACGAAGCACTGAGCCTGTCGGATCGCATGGCGGTGATGCACAAGGGTCGCATCGAGCAGGTGGATGCACCCGCCTGTTTCTTCGAGATGCCCGCCAACGCGTTCGTCGCTCGCTTTGTCGGCATAGATACGTTGTTGCGGCCGGAAAAGGTGGTCTCGAACGCCGGCCAAACGGTGGCAACCGTCGGCGGCCAAACCCTGGCGGTCCGCACGCAAGGCGTCGTCGATGCTGCTGCCAGCGTCATTGCGATCCGGCCCGATCGATTGTTTCTTGCGCCCCAGGGAGCACCCCACGCGCTAACCCTGACGGTCGTCGAAACCACGTTCCGTGGCCTACATCGCGATCTGAAACTTGCTTTTTCCGATGGCCAATCCCTGGTGATTGCCATCGAAGCCGATACGGACATCGGACGGCTCTCCGCCGGACAGCAGGTCGCTGTCGGGCTCAAGCCCGACGCAGCGGTGCTGATTTCCAGTGCAGGATTACCGCCGGCAGGATGAAAACCAGAGCCTCATAGTCAACGCATGCCAAAAACCAAAAAGGGGAATGATCGTGACCAAGCAGAGCAGACCATTTTCACCTCGGGCGCACAGCAATATGCAGCGGCGTGACTTCCTCAAGCTAATGGGGGCGGGCGGTATTGCCCTGTCGGCAGGCGGCTTGGGCTTTGCCTCACGCCTTGCCGCCCAGGATGCGGCAACTATCGCCTTCTGGGCGACGGCAACGCTGGATATCGGCGACAAATGGCCGGAATTTGCCAAGCAGAGCGGTGTCACGCCGGAATTCACCGATAATGGCAATGATCTCGGTCCGGTCATTGCCCGTCTCGCCGCCGGCAATGCCAACGATCTCTTCGATATCGGCGGCTTTCAGGGCGGCGCCGAAAAGGAACTGGCGCGCCAAGGCGTGATCATTCCCTGGGATACCGCCAAGATCCCCAATTACGAAAGCCTCTGGCAATGGGCCAAGGACATTCCCTATCTGAAGAATGATGGCAAGCAGTACGGTATTCCGGCTGTGGTCAATGCCGACTCGATCATCTACCGGCCCGACAAGCTCGGCAAGATCGACAGCTATGGTGCGATCTTCGATCCGAAACTTAAGGGCCGCGTGGCAATGGAGGATGCCTGGATCAACAGTGCGATCTTTACCGCCATGTATCTCAAGGAAAGCGAAAACCAGCCGATCGCCGATCCCGGCAATCTGTCGGAATCCGAACTCGGCCTGGTGATGGAGTTCCTGATCAAGCACAAGTCCGACGGCCAGTTCCGCACGTTCTGGAACGGCTGGGAGCAGGGCGTCCAGCTGGTTGCCGATCAGGAGGTCGATGCGATGACCGGCTGGGAGCCAATCGTCTACGAAGGCCGCAAGCGCGGGCTGCAGGTGGAATATGCCGCCCCCGTCGAAGGTTACGAAGGCTGGGGCAACAACATGGTTCTGCTGAAGGGCGCCGGCGATCGCGGTGTTTCGGATACGGCCCATAAGTTCGTCGATGGTTTGCTCGGTGGTTTCTACGGCTGCGAACTTGGCCAGGCACGCGGCTATCTCGTGCCGACCGACAACAATGTGGTCTACGCCAAGGCCCATCCGGACGAATACAAGCCGGAGGAAGTCGAGAAGCTGGCCGAGCATGTGAAGGCGAAGTTTGCCGGAAAAATCTACTGGCAGAATGCGCGTCCGGATAATTTCCAGCTTTACGAAGAATGGTGGCAGAAGCTGCGCAACGCCTGAGGTCAATCATTGGCAGCGGCAAGTTTCTTTGCCGCTGCCGCTACCTTCGAAGGACCAGCATGACCGGATCGCGCCTGCCCATTTCATCCGCTTTGATGACACCGCCGCTTCTGTCGATCTTGGCGTTCGGACTGGCGCCGCTAACCATCGTCGTCGTCTGGAGCTTCTGGAGCTGGGACCCCTCGACCTACTGGATAAAGCCGGATCTAAGCCTCGCGGGATATGCGGGCATTCTGGAGGCGGGGCGCTGGACGGTGATCGTCTCGACGCTGGTCAAGGCCTTCGCCACGGCGCTGCTCTGCCTGCTCATCGCCTATCCGACGGCCTATGCCGTACATTTTCTCGCCGGGCGCAGGCTCAGCATCATCTTGCTGGCGCTGATCACCATTCCCTTCTTCACGTCCTATCTGATCCGGTCCTTCTCCTGGCGGCTGGTGCTTGGTCGAACCGGGGTGCTCAATAGCTGGCTGCAGGATATCGGCATCATCAACGCGCCCCTCGATTGGCTGCTGTTCAGCAATTTTGCCGTCGTCGTCGGGCTGGTCGCATCCTATCTGCCGTTTGCGACTTTCCCCTTGCTCCTGTCGATGCGCCGTGTCGATCCAACCTTTCTTGCCGCAGCCCAGGATCTGGGTGCCGGCTTCTGGAAAAGTCTGACCAGCATCCTGCTGCCGCTGACCATGTCCGGCATCTTCGCGGGCTTCCTGTTCGTTTTCGTCATGGTGGTGGGCTCCTCCACCGAGGTGCAGATGCTGGGCGGTGCGGGAGCGTCGATCGTTTCGGTGATGATCAACGATGTCATGCGCGTCGCCAATTACCCTCTGGCCTTCGCGATTTCCACCATCGTCCTGATCGTGATCTTCGGTCTTGTGCTGATCGGCAACCGCATGTTCGGTCTCGCCTCGCTGTTTGAGGATCAGTCGCCATGATGATCCGTGAAGGCCTATCCAACCGTATCCTGCTCTGGGCAATCACTATTGCCGGGCTGATCGTCATCTATGCGCCACCGCTCTATCTGCTCGCCGTATCCTTCAATCCAGCCTTGCAGCCCGGCCTGCCGCGCCTGTCCGATCTCAGCGTCACATGGTATGCGGCGCTGCCAAATGACCGGGCGCTGGTCGGGGCTTTGCAGCAGTCGCTGATGATCGCCACAATAACGGCGGTGCTGGCGACCGGCATGTCGCTTATGGCAGCCCTTGCCTATTTCGAATTGCGCGCACAACGGACGGCCTGGTTCCTGACGGTGATCCTGCCGATGTTCGTTCCGGGGGTGATTCAAGGACTGGCTCTATCGGCGGTTTTCACGCGCAGCGGCATCAAGGCTTCGAGCCTGACGGTAATCGCGGGTCATCTTCTCTGGGCCATGCCCTTCGCCTTCATCGTCATCCTCACCAGTTTCGCCGCCGTGCGCCGATCCTACCTCACTGCTGCAGCCGATCTCGGCGCGACATGGTGGCGTCAGTTCGTCGATATCACCCTGCCGCTGATCCGCCCGGGACTGATCAGCGCCTTCATCTTTTCCTTCCTGCTGTCGCTCAACGAATTCACCCGCGCCTTCTATCTCGCCGGCCGCCAGAACACCTTGCCGGTCGTGCTGTTCGGAAAAATGAACTCGGGGGCATCGCCGGTGATCTACGCCATGTCGGGTGCGATCTTCCTGGTTTCGGTGGCCTGTGTCGCCCTGGCCTCGCTGCATTTCATGCTGCGCCGGAACTGATCCGGACCGGCCCCGTTACGCTTTCAGGTAACCGATAACGGCATCGGCGATCATCGTCCGGTGACGTTCGATTGTGCCTGGTTCTGAGAGGTCGCGCCGGAAGATCGAGCCAAAGGTGTAGCGGTTGGAAACGCGGAAAAAGCAGAACGCGCTGATCATCATGTGGATGTCGATCGGATCGGCCTGGCGGGTGAAAACGCGCTGGCTGACGCCGCGTTCGAGAATACCGGCGATGGTCTCGATGACGGAAACGTTGAGGTCGCGGATTGCCTCCGAGCGCAGCATATGAGCGGCATGATGGATGTTTTCGATGCTGACCAGCCGGACGAAATCCGGATGCGCTTCATCATGGTCGAAGGTGGTCGAGATCAGCACCCGCAGCGCCTCTTCCGGCTCCAGATTGGAGAGCTGGAGGTCCGCTTCCAGGGTCCGGATTTTGCGGTAGGAGCGCTCCAGCACGGCAAGGTAGAGCCCCTCCTTGCTGCCGAAATAATAATAGATCATCCGCTTGGACGTGCGTGTGCGTTCGGCGATGGCATCAACGCGCCCGCCGGCAAGACCATGCGTGGAAAACTCTTCCGTCGCCACCTCAAGGATATTTTCCTGCGTGCGCTGCGGATCGTTCTTCCTGCCGTTTTCAGCCCTGATTGCCATGCTTCGCCGCTCCCTCCCGGCGCCCTCGCTCGTCAATCCGCGGTCTCCCACTCGCGAATCTGCACCTCAATTACCCGGTATGCCCATCAAGTCATAGTGAGCTTGCCATGTGCTTTCAATAGATGCCTCTTGACATACGTACCAGTTCGTACATTTTGTACGAACGCCTGATGTTCCTGAGGAGGAGGCATCGGCGCGGATCTCTGGTCACGGTATTGTGCGGCCGCTGCGGATGCAGCACATGGCAGCCAATCGCCACCGGCGGAATCCATCTGGGGAGGACGGGCATGACACGCATCATCGATTTTTATTTTCTGGGCCTGAAGGTGATTATCGCCCTTCTGCTTGCCGCCATGGTCGTTCTGGTGTTCGGCAATGTCGTGCTGCGTTATGCCTTCAACCAGGGCATTACTTCGTCCGAAGAGCTGTCCCGGGTTTTCTTCATCTGGCTGACATTCCTCGGCGCCGTCGTCGCCATGCGTGAACACGGCCATCTGGGTGTCGATTCGCTGATCAAGCGTCTGCCGCGCACCGGCGCCAAGCTCGCAGTTCTGGCAGGGCAGGGGCTGATGCTTTTGGCAACGGCGCTGATGATCAGCGGCAGCTGGACACAGACGCTGATCAACCTGCCGGCAACGATGCCGGCAACCGGCCTGTCCATGGGCTTCTTCTACGGCGCAGGCCTCGCCTTCGGCATTCCGACCTTCCTCATCATCCTCTGGGACGCCTTTTGTGTCGCAACCGGCCGCATCGACGTGACGACCGCCGAATTCGTCCGTGACAGCGAGGAGCAGGTGGCTCTCGACGATCATCCCGCGCCACCAGCCGTCACCGGCGCGAAGATCTGAGGAGAGAACCATGACCCTGACGATTTTCCTCGGCGCACTTCTCGGCCCCATGGCGCTCGGCGTGCCGATCGCGTTTGCCCTGATCATCAGCGGCGTGGCGCTGATGATGTACATGGGCATTTTCGACGCCCAGATCGTCGCGCAGAATGTCATGAACGGGGCCGACAGCTTCCCCTTGATGGCCGTGCCCTTCTTTCTGCTGGCCGGCGAGGTGATGAATACCGGAGGCCTGTCGCGCCGCATCGTCAATCTCGCCATGGCGCTGGTTGGCCATGTGCGCGGCGGCCTCGGCTTCGTCGCCATCTTTGCCGCCTGTGTCCTGTCCAGCCTTTCCGGCTCTGCGGTCGCAGATGCGGCGGCGTTGGGCGCGCTGCTCTACCCGATGATGCTGAAATCCGGCCATGATCCGGCCCGCACCGGCGGTCTTCTGGCATCCGCCTCGGTCATCGGCCCGATCATTCCGCCGTCGATCGGTTTCATTCTCTATGGGGTCATCGGCGGCGTTTCCATCACCAAGCTCTTCCTGGCCGGGATCGTGCCGGGCCTTTTGATCGCGCTGGCGCTCTGCATCACCTGGCTTCTGGTCGCCCGCAAGGAACAGTTCGCGCTGCCGCCCCGGCAAAGCGGTGCGGTCCGCCTGAAAGCGTTCGTTGATGCCATCTGGGCGCTGATGCTGCCGGTAATCATCGTCTTCGGCCTCAAGTTCGGTGTCTTTACCCCGACGGAAGCCGGTGTCGTTGCCGCCGTCTATTCTCTGTTTGTCGCCATGGTCATATACCGCGAACTGCCGCCTTCCCGGGTGTTTCACGTCTTCGTAGCCGCAGCAAAGATCACATCGGTGGTGATGTTCCTGGTTGCCTGCGCTGCCGTTTCCGCGTGGCTGATCACGGTCGCGGATGTGCCCGGCGATCTCGTCGCGCTGCTTGAGCCGCTGATGGACAACCAGACGCTGCTGTTGATCGCCATCATGGTGTTGATCGTTCTGGTCGGCACCGCCATGGACATGACCCCGACAATCCTGATCATGACGCCCGTGCTGATGCCGGTCATCAAGCAGGCGGGCATTGATCCCGTCTATTTCGGCGTCCTGTTCATCATCAACAATTCCATCGGCCTGATCACTCCGCCTGTTGGCACAGTGCTTAATGTCATCTGCGGCGTCTCCAAGCTGTCGATGGAGGATCTGATGAAGGGCGTCATGCCCTTCCTGATCGCCGAACTGATCGTGCTTTTCCTCCTCGTTCTGTTCCCGCAGCTGGTGATGGCACCGGTTGCCTGGTTCGGACATTGAGCGGGAAGGCGTTTTTTTAAGACCATTCAACCGGCCGGGAAACATCGGCCAAAATCTGGGAGGAAAACATGTTGAACAGGATGATGAAAATAGCGTTGGGGCTCGCTCTGCCCGCAATGCTTCTGGCGGGTACGGCTTCAGCTGAAATCCGCGAAACCACGGTGAAATTTGCCAGTGCCAACAACAAGGGCCATCCGCAGGTCACCGGCATGGAAAAGTTCGCCGAGATCGTCAAGGAAAAGAGCGGCGGCAAGATCGACGTCAAGCTGTTCCCGGGCGGCGTGCTCGGCGGTGACGTGCAGACCGTTTCGTCGCTTCAGGGCGGCGTCGTCGAGATGCTGGTGCTGAATGCCGGCATTCTGGCCAGCAACGTCAAGGCGTTCGGCGCGGTCGACCTGCCGTTCCTGTTCAACAGCGGCGAGGAAGCCGACAAGATCATGGACGGCCCGTTCGGCAAGAGCCTGTCCGACAAGTTGCCCGACACCGGCCTCGTTGGCCTTGCCTATTGGGAACTGGGTTTCCGCAATCTCACCAACAATCGCCATCCGGTCACCAAGCTCGAAGACATCAAGGGCCTGAAGATCCGCACGCTGCAGTCGCCGATCCCGATCGAGCTGTTCAACGGCCTCGGCGCCAATGCCGTGCCGCTGCCCTACACCGAACTCTACACGGCGCTGGAAACCGGTACGGTCGACGGCCAGGAAAACCCGGCGGCCAACATCCTCAACGCCAAGTTCTATGAAGTGCAGAAGTACATGACGGTGACCCGTCACCAGTACAATCCACAGATCGTGCTGATCAGCAAGGTCTTCTGGGACAAGCTGAACGACGAGGAAAAGGCTGTCCTTCAGTCTGCGGCGACCGAGGCACGAGACTATCAGCGCAAGGTTTCGCGTGAAGTGGATGCAAAGGCGATGGCCGAGATCAAGGCGACCGGCATGGAAGTCTCCGAGCTCAGCCCGGAAGAAACGCAGAAGCTGCGGGATGCCGTCAAGCCGCTGGTCGATAAGTTCAGCGGCGAAATCGGCCCTGACACCGTCTCGCTGCTCTTCAAGGAACTCGCGGCGGCCCGCGGCCAGTAATGTCTTTGCCGGCCCGCTTTTGGGTGGGCCGGCTCATTTCTCCCGACACTCACGGAACCTGCTGCAATGGTCGATACACGTCTGAAACCCCTGAAAGCCGGCTTGATCGGTGCGGGCATCCAGGCTTCGCTGACACCGGCGATGCATATGCAGGAAGGGGCAGCGCAAGGGTTTGCCTATGATTATGAACTGATCGACCTCAATCAGCGCGGTTTGACGCCGGACAGCCTGGCGGATCTTTTGAACCAGGCTGAGAAACACGGCTTGAGCGGTCTCAACATCACCCATCCCTGCAAACAGCTGGTGATCCCGTACCTTGACGAGCTGTCCGACGAGGCACGCGCGCTTGGCGCCGTGAACACCGTCGTCCTGAAGAACGGCCGGCGATACGGCCACAACACCGACTGGTGGGGGTTTGCCGAGAGTTTTCGGCGCGGTTTGCCCGATGCCGATCTTGAGGCTGCGGTCCAGATCGGTGCAGGCGGTGCCGGCGTCGCCACCGCCTATGCCATCCTGTCGCTTGGCCTGAAGAGCCTGGCGGTGTTCGATCTCGACCCGGAGCGGGCGGCACATCTGGCGAAGGCTCTGTCCGCGCTGTTCCCGGAAGCGACAATTGCGGCATCCGATGACTTGGCGGCGGCGATGAAATCGGCATCCGGCCTGATCCACGCGACCCCGACCGGCATGGCGAAATATCCAGGCATGCCGCTTGCGCCGGAATTGCTGTCACCCCGCCACTGGGTCGCCGAGATCGTCTATTTTCCGCTGGAAACCGAGCTTCTGAAGACGGCAAAGCTTCGGGGGTGCCGGGTGTTGAACGGCGGCGGCATGGCCGTCTTCCAGGCCGTCGGCGCTTTCCGCCTGTTCACCGGACGCGAGCCGGATGCCTACCGCATGATGCGGCATTTCGACAATCTGACATCCGGCAGCCGTCAAAGCGAGGATCCGCAATGAAAACCTCCATCGCGACCGTATCGATCAGCGGCGAGCTTCCGGAGAAGCTGGCGGCGATTGCCAGGGCGGGATTTGACGGCGTCGAGATTTTCGAGAACGATTTTCTGGCTTTCGATGGCAGCCCGGCAGATGTCGGCCGGATGGTTCGCGACCATGGGCTGGAGATCACGCTGTTCCAGCCGTTCCGCGATTTCGAGGGCATGCCGGAACCGCATCGCACCCGCACCTTCGATCGCGCGGAGCGCAAATTCGATATCATGCAGCAGCTCGGCACCGATCTTGTGCTGGTCTGCTCCAATGTGTCGCCAGTCTCGCTCGGAGGCATCGACCGGGCCGCAGCGGACTTCCATGAACTCGGCGAACGGGCCGCCAAGCGTGGCTTACGGGTCGGCTACGAGGCGCTGGCTTGGGGGAAGCATATATTCGACCATCGGGATGCGTGGGAAATCGTCCGGCGCGCCGACCATGCCAATATCGGCCTGATTCTCGACAGCTTCCACACGCTGTCGCGCAAGATCGACATCAATTCGATCCGCTCGATCCCCAAGGAAAAGATCTTCATCGTCCAGCTGGCGGATGCACCGCTGATCGACATGGATCTGCTCTACTGGAGCCGTCACTTCCGCAACATGCCAGGCGAGGGCGACCTGCCGGTGACCGCCTTTACCAGCGCGATCGCCGAGACCGGTTATGACGGTTATTTCTCACTGGAAATCTTCAACGACCAATTCCGCGGCGGCTCGGCCAAGGCGATTGCAGCCGATGGCCATCGTTCGCTGATTACACTCGGCGACCGGGTGCGGCGCAATCCGAATGCCGCAGGCCTCACTGTCGCCGAGATGCCAGAGCGGGCAGCGGTGAAGGCGGTCGGCTTCGTGGAATTCTCTGTCGATGATACGGATGCAAAAGATTTGATCGCCCTGCTGCGCACGCTCGGTTTCCGCAACACCGCGCGCCACAAGACCAAGCAGGTCAGCGTCTATAGCCAGGGCGAGATCCGATTGCTGGTCAATACCGAACACGCCGGTTTTGCCAATGCGTCCTATGCTGTCCACGGACCATCAGCCTATGCCGTAACGCTTATCGTGGACGATGCGGAGGAGGCGATGGCTCGGGCGGTCGCGCTGGGGGCAGAACCGTTCAGCCAAGCGGTCGGCACTGGCGAACTGGAAATCCCGGCTATTCGCGGCGTCGGTGGCGGATTGATCTACCTGCTCGATGATAAGTCTGATCTCGGCCGTATCTGGGATATCGATTTCGTCCCTGTCACGGACGAGAACGAAAGCCAGCCGGCGCATCTGTGCACCATTGATCATATCGCCCAGACGGTCGCCTATGAGGAGATGCTGACCTGGCTTTTGTTCTACACTGCGATCTTCGACACGCAGAAGACGCCGATGGTGGATATCATCGATCCGGCCGGCGTCGTGCGCAGCCAGGTGATCGAGAATACCGCAGGCACCCTGCGCATCACCCTGAACGGAGCGGAAAATCGGCGCACGCTCGCCGGGCATTTCATCGCCGAAACCTTCGGCTCGGGCATCCAGCATCTGGCTTTCAGCACCAGCGATATCTTCGCAACGGCTGCAGCATTGAAACAAAACGGCTTCCGGCCACTGCATATCTCGCCCAACTACTACGACGATGTCGAAGCCCGCTTCGGCCTTGATCCGGAGTTGAGCGAGCGGCTGAAGACGGAAAACATCCTCTATGACCGCGACGAACATGGCGAGTTCTTCCAGCTCTACAGCGGCACCTATGGCGAGGGCTTCTTCTTCGAGATCGTCGAGCGGCGCGGCTATCGTGGCTACGGCGCTGCCAACGCCATCTTCCGCATCGCCGCTCTCAAGAAACAGATCCGGCCGGAAGGCATGCCGGCCGTCGCTCAGAAACGGCCCAGATAGTGCGCTTAAAAGACCAATCAGACCTCGCGTTCTAATTTGTGGTGACGTGTTGCCCGACCGGCTCTGCGGAAGCGTCTGAATCCGCGCGCGATACCGCGCTTAAACCATTTCAAATCAATCCCCTAAAGCCGCTTCAGCTGTACGCGAACGGATTTTTAATTGCTATGCCGTAAACCCAAGCGAGCAACAGCGAGCAACGGGTGCCCGAACGGATGGACATTGCGGCGAAACAGGCAACAGCACTTTCTGTGGTCATCCCTTGCTACAACGAACGGGACGGCATCGCGGAACTGCACCGGCGCGTGACGGCTGCATGCGATGCGCAAGCCGGTTCATCCTACGAGATCGTCCTTGTCATAGATGGCGCAACGGACGGGACGCGCGAAGCGATCATCGACCTTGCCCGCAGAGATACCCATATCGTTGCAATCGACCTGGCGCGAAACTACGGCCACCAGATCGCGCTGAGTGCCGGGCTTGAGCTGTGCCGTGGCGAGAGAATTCTCATCCTCGATGCCGATCTCCAGGATCCGCCAGAACTGCTTGGCCCGATGATGGCCAGGATGGACGAGGGCTTTGACGTCGTCTACGGCCAGAGGCTGAAGCGCGACGGCGAGAGCCTGTTCAAGAGAACGTCTGCATCGCTGTTCTATCGGTTGCTCAGGCGGATGGTCGATATCGACATTGCCGCTGATACCGGCGATTTCCGATTGATGAGCCGCCGCGCCGTCGATCATCTCAACGCCATGCCGGAACGCTACCGTTTCATCCGCGGCATGGTCAACTGGATCGGTCTGAAGCAGACCGCTTTTCACTACCACCGCCAGGCCCGTTTTGCCGGCACGACGCATTACCCGCTGCGCAAGATGGTGCTTCTGGCAATCGATGCGATGACCAGCTTTTCGATCGCGCCGCTCCGTTTTGCCTCCCACCTCGGTATGATCTTCGGGCTGATCGGCCTCGTGGCGCTGGGTTACACCATCTTCTCCTGGCTGGAAGGCAACGTCCTCCCAGGCTGGACAAGCCTGGCCGCAATCGTGCTCATCCTGGGTAGCGTCCAACTGCTGGTTCTGGGTATTTTTGGCGAATATCTCGGACGAATGTACATGGAGACGAAGAGGCGGCCGCTCTACATCGTCAATGAAATTGTATGTTCCGACACGGTTGCAGAACGTGCGGATTCGCATGTCCACCACTTGCGGACCCTTATCCGGGGGGCCGCCGGTGCTTGAGGCCGAGTTCGACAAATTCGCCGATGAATATGAACAGGAGCACGCTGCCAGTATTCGCCTGAGCGGTGAGGCGCCTGCGTTTTTTGCCCGTTACAAGATCAACGACGTCGCCGACATTCTGCGGCGGCGTGGCGACAAACCACTGCGGATACTCGATTTCGGCGCTGGTGTCGGTAACTCGCTGGGCCCGATGCGCGAAGCCTTTCCCGACAGCGAGATCGTTCTTCTCGATCCATCGGCACAATCGCTGGACATCGCCCGCGCCCGTTTTCCAGGTCAGGCGCATTGCCAGCCTTTCGACGGCCAGACCATTCCTTACGGCGACGATCATTTCGATCTGGTTTTCACCGCCTGTGTTTTCCACCACATCCCCGAGGAGTTTCATGTCGGCCTTCTCGCCGAGATCGGCCGGGTGATGAAGCCGGGCGGGAATTTCTTCCTGTTTGAGCACAACCCTTTGAATCCGCTGACCTTGCACGCGGTGAGGAACTGCAGCTTCGATGAGAACGCCGTTCTGATCAACGCAGCCGAGATGAAGGCCAGGATGGCCAAGGCTGGTTTTTTCAAAACCGAAACCGTTTACCGGATCTTCTTTCCGCGTTTTCTCGCCAAATTACGGCCACTGGAGCGCTATCTCGCCGGTGCTCCGATGGGAGCGCAATATTTTGTTCACGCGGTCAAGCAAGGTCTTTGAGGCCACGCGTCTCCTGCGGTTTGCAGCCGTCGGATTGCTCAATACCGCACTTGGATACACGATCATCCTCGTGGCACTCACGTTCGGTTGCGGCGACATCGTATCCAATATTCTTGGTTATACTGGAGGCCTGATCCTTGGTTTTATCCTCAACAGCCGTTGGACATTTTCAAGCGTCACGCGCCTGCGCAACGGCACGGTGCTTCGATACGCACTGAGTTTTGCGATCGCCTACGGCGCCAACCTGGGTGTTGTTTTGACTGCGCTTTCCTTCGGCGTCGCCAACAATCCGTGGGTGCATCTGCTCGGTATCTGCATTTATTCTGTTCTTTTTTATCTCGCATCATCGTGGTTCGTTTTCGTTCCCGCACCTTTGCGCAACCCGTCAGACGACACGGCATTTTGAGAGTGACTATGGCTGCGACCGAGATGAATTTTAGGAAAACGGGCCCGCAGGATGTGTCTGTCCTGGGCCATGAACAAGCATTTGTGGAACAGAGCCGGCGGATCCGTTTGGTCATCTGCCTGTTGATGGTTCTCGCCGTCACTCTACAGCTGCTTTTCTATTCATCGGAACTTTTGAAGGATCCCGACAACTGGTGGCAGGTGAAAGTGGGCCTCGACATGTTGGCAAACAGGGTTATCCCGGTTGCCGATACCTACTCGCATACGTTTACAGGCCAGCCATGGATTGCCAAGGAGTGGTTAAGCCAGGTGCTTCTGGGATCCGCCCACAAGGCTTTCGGCTGGAGCGGCGTGATCGTCATCACGGTCGCGTCGGTTGGTCTGATGACGTTTATTTTGACGTGGTATCTGAGCGCTGCGCTAAAACCGGTCGTCGCGATCGCCGCTGTCATCGCCGTCACGATTGTCGTAAGTGCTGTCTATAATGCTCGGCCGCTTATTTTCAGCCTTCCGATCATTGTCTTGTGGACGGCAGAGCTGTTTCAAGCTGCGCGTGAGCGGCAGCCACCGCCGTTCTGGCTTCTGGCGTTGATTGCCCTGTGGGCCAACCTGCACGGCACGTTTACCTTCGGCTTCGTGATCGCCGCCTTTGCCGGCTTGGATTTCTTGGCGCGCACACGCCTGTCGCAACCGCGAATTCTCGCCCGGTGGGTCGTCTTCGGCCTGCTATGCCCCGTGGTCAACCTGATCAATCCCTACGGCATAAAGGCCATCCTCGCGACCTTTTCCGTCACGTCCGGCAACGAGGCAGTTAGCTATATCGGCGAATGGAACCCCTTCAATGCCCGCACGGACGTTCTGCCGGAAATCCTGCTCCTGATCGTTGTCGCCGCCCTGTTGATCACGAGAATCCGCATCCGCTGGACCTATGCCGCCTTCTTCATCTTCACGCTACACCTCTTCCTCGCCTATTCCCGCTTTCAATACCTTTGGCTGCTGCTGGTGCCCATCGTCCTGGCGTCCGATATCGCGGAACAATTTCCAGCCTTGTCGACCCGTCAGTGGATGAGAGAAGCCCGTGATGGTCTTGAGCGGGCCATCGTCAAACTTTACCGCCGGATTACTGGGCTGATTGTGGTGGGCTGGTTTGCGGCCTGCACAGCCTTCCTGAATTTTTCATCGGTCGCTCCGAGCGAAACAACATCCGCATCGGGTGCACTGGCTTTCGCACAGAAACAGGGCCTGTCTGGCAATGTACTCAACAGCTACAATTTCGGCGGCACGCTGATTTTTCACGGCATCAAGACTTACATCGATGGCCGGACCGACCAGCTGTTCCTGAATGGCTTCATGAACGCAACGGCTGAAATGGGAACGGCTGCAGGCAAACCCATTCTCCAGAAAACGATTGAAGATCACGCCGTGAAATGGGCGCTCCTGGCACCGGACGATGCACGCATTCCCTTTTTCAATGAGCTTCCGGGCTGGAAAAGGGCGTACGAGGATGAGTTTGCCATCGTCTACGTCAATGACAATTGACGACCGTCTTTCAAAAGAGCCCGCGGTGCGTTTGCGCGGCCTCTCCTGGCGTTTCGATGATGGTGGACTTCATACCGGCGGCGGTGCGGCTGAATGTGGCGTTCGTTTCACGAACGATCTGACGTCGCCACCAGATGTCCCGGCGACACTTCGCGATATTGGATCGGCACGACTTTATAGTCCGCAGGCCGCATTGGGCTTTTGATTTCGTCATTGCCGATCTTGCCCTTTTCGCGGCGCCGGTCCGGGTTGGGGATCGGCACGGCCGAGATCAGCTTTTTCGTATAGGCATGCTGCGGATTGCCGAAGACGGCCGCGCGCGGGCCGATTTCGACGATTTCGCCCAGATACATCACGGCGACGCGATGGCTGACGCGTTCGACGACGGCCATGTCGTGGGAGATGAACAGGAAGGCGAGATTGAGGCTCTGCTGCAGGTCGAGCAGCAGATTGATCACCTGCGCCTTGATCGAGACGTCGAGTGCCGAGACACTTTCGTCCGCAACAATCACCTTCGGGTCAAGCGCCAAGGCGCGGGCGATACAGATGCGCTGGCGCTGGCCACCGGAAAACTCATGCGGATAGCGCGACGCCATGTCGGCAGTCAGCCCGACCTTGACCAGCAGATCGGCAACCAGATCGCGCGCCTGCCTCTCTGTTCCCATCTTGTGCTCGAGATAGGGCTCGGCGATTGCCGTCCCGATCCGCATGCGCGGGTTGAGGCTGGCGAAGGGGTCCTGGAAGATCATCTGCACGGTCTTGCGCATGTCACGCATGCCGTTCTTGTCGAGCGTCAGGACTTCGGTGCCATCGACCCGGACGGAACCCGCCTGCGGCTCGATGAGCCGCATGATGGCACGGCCGGTGGTGGATTTGCCGCAGCCGGATTCGCCAACCAGCGACAGGGTTTCGCCGGCATGCAGATCGAAGGAGACGTTTTCGACGGCGTGAACACGGCTGGTCAAACGGCTGAACAGGCCGGAATGAATGTCGAAGCGCTTGGTGAGGTTCCTGACTTCCAGCACCGGGCGTTTGCCGGAGGCTACCGTGTCACTCGTCTCGACAGGAATATTGGAAAGCCCCGTCGCCGGATCGACGATCGGAAAGCGCATCGGCCGGTCCTTGCCATTCATCGATCCGAGCACCGGAACGGCGGACAGAAGCGCGCGGGTGTAAGAGTGCTTGGCACGAAAGAAGATGTCGCTCGTCGGGCCGGTTTCCACCTGCTCGCCGCGATACATCACCACCGTCCGGTCAGCGATTTCGGCAACGACGCCCATGTCGTGGGTGATAAAGAGAACGGAGGTCCCTTCCTCCTCCTGCAGCGTCTTGATGAGATCGAGAATCTGCCCCTGGATGGTCACGTCGAGCGCCGTTGTCGGCTCATCGGCGATCAACAGCTTCGGCCGGGAGGCAAGTGCCATGGCGATCATTACACGCTGGCGCATACCGCCGGAGAACCGGTGCGGATATTCATCGAAACGGGAGGCGGCGGCGGGAATGCGTACCTTTTCCAAAAGCCGGATGGTTTCGGCCCTCGCATCGCGCTTGCTGATTGCCGAGTGGCAGAGAAGCGCCTCGGAAATCTGGTCGCCGATGGTGAAGAGCGGATTGAGGCTCGTCATCGGCTCCTGAAAGATCATCGCCACATCGTTGCCACGCACCTTGCGCATCGCGCTTTCCGGCAGTTTGAGGATATCGCGCCCATCCAGCATGACGCTGCCTTCGATGCGGCTGGTATCGGCCTGCAGCAACCGCATGATCGACAGCGAGGTGACGCTCTTGCCCGAACCGGACTCGCCGACGATCGCCACCGTTTCTCCAGGGGCGACCGCAAACGAGACGTTGCGCACGACCGGTTTCCACTCCCCGTCGACCATGAACGATGTCGTCAGGTTCTCCACCGACAGAACGGGCTGCGCGGGGTCGATCTTGTGGGCGGGTGAACTGGCCATGGCGGGATCCTTGGTTGGGTTTCGAAGCGGCCGGATCAATCCGGCCAGCGCAGGGCGCCGTCGAAACGGTGCTTGCTGCGGTTTTCCAGCGGCGTGGCAATGATCACGTTCGAGGCCCGGGCCTTGTCGAGTTCTTCCGCAAGCCGGCTGGCAACGACCGCCTCCTGACCGGGATGCAGGTTGCAGGGATCGAGATAGAAATAGCGGTGTTCGACCTCATGATCGCGCACGATGATCGGCGGCGTGCCGCGCGCCAGCGCATCGGCAAGATCCCAGGCGGTGATATGGGCCTCCGGCGCCGAGATGATGACGCGCATTCGGTCCAGCGGGTTGTTGGTCGGATCCGGTTCGATGAGCGCCTGGACCCCGGGACGGCCCTCCAGCGTGTCGCGCCACAGATGCAGGTAGCTTGTTTCGCGGGCGCGGATGCCGCCGTGATCGCGCGTTTCCCAGGCTTCGAGTGCGGCCATGACGCCGTAGACGCTCTCCTTGCCGGCCTTCATGCCGCGGCCGATCCCCATGTTCTGAAGAAAGGCGTTGCGAACCAGCTCCTTCTTGCCGGCCACGATGCCGGAGGTTGGCCCGCCGAGGAACTTGTGGCCCGAATAGAGCACGATATCGGCGCCTTGTTCGAGAAAGATGCGCAGGTCATATTCCGATGCCGCATCGACAATCACAGGCACGCCCCGGGCATGGGCGATTTCTACGAACTCCTTGAGGTTCAACAGACCGTAATCAACCACATGATGCGAGACGACGTAAAGAGCCGCCGCCGTCTTGTCGGTGATGGCGTTTTCCATGTGGTAACGATGCGTCGAGGTGGCCTGACCGATCATCACCGTCTTGCCTCCGGCAATCCGGATGGACTGATCGACCGGTGCGCCATAGCTGACGACATGGCCCATCTGTACGAGGACTTCGTTTTTCTCAGTGCTGGCCTCTGGCAGCTTTTCGATCGCCAGCAAATCGCTGCCGGTGATCGTGCCTGCCACCGCAAGGCTGATACCTGCGGCGCAGGATGCCGTAACGAAACCCGCTTCGCTGCCGGTGAGCCGGGCGATGATGGCGCTGGCCTTGCGTTGCAGATCGTTCATCTCGACGAATTGAGGCAGGATCGACGTCATCGCAGCGATCGCTTCCGGTACAACGATGGAAGCACCGAGGCTCGTCATCGTGCCTGAAACGTTGATGACCGGACGCAGGCCAAGCGATGTGCGGATGTCTTCAGTGGGCATTGTCTTCTCCAAATATTCCGCTGTCACAATTCGAAGACGTCGTCTTCTGGCAGTCGACAGCTATGCCATAATAATGTAATAACGAGACAAAATCGCAATGTGAGCTTTTCTCTTGGATACCAAAACCCAGCCCGTTTCCACCGCCGTCCTGGATAATGCCAAAGGCGAAAAGCGTTCGCGCGTCAGCGGCATCGACCGGACCCTGCAGATCCTCGACTACCTCTATGAGACCGGCGCGCCTGCCGGCGCCTACGCGATCGCCAAGGCTATCGGCGCACCGCTGTCCACAGTTTACGTGATCATCGACGATCTCGTTGAAAAGAACCTTCTGACACGCGATGCCGACAGCATGATCTGGCTTGGTGCAAGGCTTTATCACTACGGTCTGGCCTATGCCCGCTCGCTCGATTTCATGAACGTCGCGACCCACGAGATGCACGATCTTTGCCGCCAGTCCGGGGAAACCGTCCAGGTCTGCGGCCGCGACGGCGATCATATGCTGGTTCTGGCGATGGCAGCCGGCCCCAGTCACTTTCAGGTCACCTCGCGGGTGGGAACCCGGGTTCCCTTGAATTGGACCGCGTCCGGCCGCCTTCTGGTCGGCCATCTGCCGGATGATGAACGCCTCGAGCTTTTCAAGCGCTGTGCGCGCTCGTCTCCTACCGGCCGCGCCGATGTCGATCCGGCAACCTTGGCGGCGGCTGCGGCGGACGCCATGCAGGCCCGGCTTTCCATCCAGGCCGGCGAATCCGACTATGCCGTTGCCTGCATTGCCTCGCCGATCTGCGACCGCGAAGGCCAGTGCGTTGCCACGATCTCCATCGTCCTGCCGGAGCAGAAGGCTTTTTCCGACGAAACGCATTACACGTCCCATGTCCGCGCGTCGGCGGAACGGATCGAAACCTTGATGGGTTGGCGCAGCCATTGACATGCCGGGTGGTTCCTCAGTCGTAAAGGGCGACGATCGCTTCGATCTCGACGGTAATATTGCCGGGCAATGACCCGAAGCCGACAGCCGAGCGCGCATGATGCCCGGCGTCTGCAAAGACCTCGATGAAGAGATCGGAGCAGCCGTTGATCACGCTCGGATGATCCTCGAAATCGGGTTCCGCGTTGACCATGCCGAGCAGTTTGACGACGCGCCGCACCCGCGCAAGATCTCCAAGCGCATCCTGCAGCACCGCCAGTAGATTGATACCGGTCAGCCGCGCATGCCCATAGGCGTCGCTGACACTGACGCCGCCGATACCCACCTTGCCGCTGTGCATAAAGCCATCGGCCTCACGTGGTCCCTGACCAGAGAGATAAATCAGATTGCCTTCGCGCACATGCGTGACGAAATTGGCGATCGGCGGCGGCGGCGGCGGCAACGTGAGGCCGAGCGAGGCCAGCCGCTCGGCGGGCGAGCCGGGCCTTGCGGCGGTTGCTGTGGAACTGTTCACGCGAACTCCTGTGTCCTGCAAAAACTATAAGAAACGGCACGGCTACCGGTAGGAATAGCCGTGGCTGTGGCGCACGAGTTTACGGGCGCGGGGAATGTAGCGGCTGGCGGTGATCGCCTCTGCGCCGATGACGGCGTAGCGTGGCTCGAAGATCCGGGTGAGCACCGAGACGTCGCCGTTCGAATCCGTCGCCTCGATATCGGAATCGACGAGATCGAAGATGGTGAAATCGGCACGTTCGCCGACAGCGAGGCGATTTTCCATCGGAAGCTTGATGACCGATGCCGGTGCCTGGGTAACGGCTTCCACCACCTTTTCGAACGGCATGCCGACCACCAGCAGTTTCGACATGGTCGTCGCCAGGTCCCAGACCGGGAAGTTCATCGAGTGGTCGTGCAGGTCCGTCGAGATCGAGAAGGGCAGCAGACCGCGCTTGATCGCCGCTTCCGCAACCTTGAACGAGAACGACGCGCCGCCATGGCCGATATCCAGCCTGATACCATCCCCGGCGCACCGCTCGGCCAGATCGAACAGGTCCTCGTCTTCCATGATGCTCGAACCGGCCTTGCCGTTGAAGCAGTGGGTGACGATATCGCCGGGGCCGAGGATTTCGAGCACTTCGTCGTAGAGCGCCGGCGGTTCGCCGACATGCACCATCATCGGTATCTTGAGGATCTTGGCGATCTTCTTGCCGAGCTTGACCGGCGTTACGCCCCAGGAACCGGTGATAACGTGGCTCGCCCGCACCTTAATACCGACGATATGCTCGCTGTTTTCGGCATAGACCTCCAAAATGCGGTCGAGGTTGATGTCCTGGATGCTTCGGAGTTCCGGCACGCGGTTGCAGGCGACAAGGCCGATGGAGCCGAGATTGATGAAGGCCTTGATGCGCTCGCGCGACGGCTCGATGATATACTCACGAAAGCCATGGAAATTGGCTTCACCGGCAGAACCGGCATCGACCAGCGTGGTGACGCCACGCTCGGCGCCGCATTCGGATGGACGCAGCGAAATATCCGTGCCGCCGTGCCAGATATGGACGTGCAAATCGATCCAGCCGGGCGAAATCCACGCACCCTTGCCGTCAATACGCTGGATACCGGCGGATACCGCTAGCGACGGACCGATTTCGCCAATACGGCCATCCGCATTGATGAGAATGTCGATCGGGCCATTGGGTGCACCGGCACCGAAAGCCATGGGTTTGACGTTGGCGAGAAGCACGGGCCCCTTCGCCTCATATCCGGAAGACATGATTCATAAGTCCTTTCGAAGTCTTGGATCGAGAAGATCGCGCAGTCCGTCGCCAACCATCTGCAGCGACAGCACGGAGAGAATGATGGCAAAGCCCGGAAACAGCGTCATCCAGTCTGCCTGGCCGATATATTGCCGCCCGGCGGATATCATCGTTCCCCAGGTGGGAATTTCCGGGCTGACGCCGAGGCCGAGGAACGAGAGGCCGGCCTCCGCCAGCATGGCGCTCGCAAACAGGAAGGTGCCCTGCACAAGGATCGGCGACAGCAGGTTGCGCAGCACATGCCGGGTCATGATGTGCCGGGTCGAAATGCCCAGCGCCCGCGACGCCTCTATGTAAGGAAGCTCGCGGATCACCAGCGTCGAGGCGCGGACGATCCGGGCCAGGCGGGGCGCATAGACGATGCTGAGCGCGATGATGACGGTGGTCAGCGACGGCCCAAGAGCTGCGACCAGAGCGATGGCGAGCAGAATGTCCGGAAAGGCCATCATCGCATCGATCAACCGGGCGATCGGTGCGTCGAACTGCTTGAAGAACCCGGCGATCAGCCCGAGCGTTACGCCGATCAGGGCAGACAGAGTCACCACGGCAGCACCCACCAGCAAAGACAGCCGTGCCGAATAGATCGTCCGCGAAAACACGTCGCGGCCGAATTCGTCCGTGCCGAAGATGAAGGCGCCGCTTGGTGGCTTGAGCCGGTTGATGATCGACAGTTTCGACGGCGAATAGGGCGCGATCAGCGGCGCGAAAATCGCCAGAAGCACGAAGATCGTCAGCACGATCAGTCCGAATGCCACCGTCTTGCGCTTCAGCAAGCGCCGGATGAATTTGTTGCGCTCGCTGAGCGCCGGTTTGGAGACGATTGCTGTCATCAGTAACGCACCCTCGGATCGACCAGCAGATAGAGCATGTCGATGGCAAAATTGATCAGGACGTAGAGCGCAGCGATGACCAGCAGCGCACCTTGAATGACCGGATAATCGCGCCGGAGCACGGCGGATACCACCAGGTTGCCGATGCCCGGCAGGCCGAACACGGTCTCGGTCACCACCGCGCCAGAGACGAGAACCGCCGCCGTCAGGCCGATGACCGTCAGGATCGGGATCAGCGCATTTTTCAGCGCATGCTTGAGGATGACGCGGCGCTCGATCAGGCCCTTGGCCCGGGCAGTCCGGATATAGTCATCGCCGAGCACGTCGAGCATCGAGGCGCGGGTAAATCGCAACACCAGCGCCGAGGAGACGATCCCGAGCGCAAAGGCGGGCAGTGCCAGATGATACATCCGTTCCGAAAAGGTCGATCCCGGCCCGCCATAACCCGACACCGGAAACAGATCGAACCGGACGGCAAAGACCTGCATCATGATCAGGCCGAGCCAGAAGCTCGGAATGCTGGCGGCGAGCATCGCCAGTGCGGTCGCCGCCTGATCGAAAATCGAGCCACGGCGGTAGGCCGCGTAGATGCCGATCGGCAGGGCGATGGCGCTAGCGATCAGCAGTGAGAACAAGGTGAGGAAAAAAGTCGGTTCGGCCCGGTCGAGCAGTGCCGATGTCACGGGCATGTTGAGGAAGATCGACTGGCCGAGATCCCCCCGCAGCAACTGCCCCATATAGTAGAGGTATTGAACGCCGAGCGAGCGGTCGAGGCCGAGCTGGGTGCGCAGGTCGGCGATATCCTGGGAGGTGGCGTCTGGCCCGAGCATGACTGCAGCCGGATCGCCGGGCGTCACGCGCACGATCACGAAGACGATCGTGACGACGAGAAACATCACGACGAACATTCCGAAGAGGCGCTGGAAAATATACCGTATCATGAAAGCCTGATCCTTATGCGCCGGGAGCCTGCAGCACCGGAGCGGACACCGGCCCTGGTGAGCCGGTGTCGTCCTTTATCGAATGATCATTTCGCGATCGATGCGTTCCAGAAGTACGGCCACGGAGCCGGATCGACACCTTCAAGTTTGGTCGACTTGGCTGCAACCGCGTTGAAGTTGCCGATCTTCATGAAGGCGACATCGTCATAGATCGCCTTCTGGACGTCGGCGAACAGCGCGACGCGCTTGTCTGGATCGACTTCCGCCGTGAACGCATCCACGGCCGCCTTGCGGGCCGGCGTGTCCCACCAGCCCGGCGAGCTAGTGGAGAGCGAACCGATCAGCGCCGGTTCCGGCAGGAAGGGGCTGTGGGTGATGTAGATGTCCCACAGCTTTGGATCAGCCCTGCGCTGGGTCAGCGTCGCCCAATCGACAACCTGCATGTCGACGGTAAAGCCGGCAAGCTTCAGATATTCGGCCGCGACCTGAGCCATCTTGTAATGGAACTCATACTGGCGACTGGTCAGAATGCGCAGTGGCTCGCCATTGTAACCGGCTGCCTTCAGCGCTGCAGCGGCCCCTTCCGGATCAGCGACATTATAAGCACCGTCTGTGCCCGCTTCGGTATGCCAGGAATAGGCCTCGGGATAGATCGCACCGTCAAGCGAGAAGAAATCCGGGCTGCCGAAAGCAGCCGCCATCATGTCTTCCATGCTGAGCGCCTGGCGGATTGCCTTGCGCACGGCAACGTTCTTGCTGACACCCTCTGCCGTATTGAAGACGAAAACCGGATAACCGAAAGGCTTCAGCATCATCGGCTGCGTTGCGGCTGCGGCCTTGATCTTGTCGAAGGATTCGACCGGGATGGAGTCCACATAATCGTACTGGCCGGAGACGGCAGCTTCGACGCGCGTGTTCGGATCGGGAACGGGAACGAAACGGATTTCGTCGAGATACTGATGGCGGGCGCCGCCGTAACCATCACTCTCGCCGTCGCGCGACGTGTAGCCATCGAAACGGGTCAACTGGATATACTGGTCAGCCTTGCGCTCTTTCAGCATATAGGGACCGGTGCCGATAAAGTCTTTCATCACATCATCCTGCTTTTCAGACGGGATGATGATGGCGGCGGAATTGTTGAAGGCGAGCAGCGAGGCCAGCGGCGCATAGGGCTGCGTCAGCGTGATCTTGACGGTGGCAGGATCGACAGCCTCGATGGCGGTGATGAAGCCAGCCACCTGCTTGCCGCGCGAGGCGATCTTCTCCCACCGATGAAGAGAGGCGACCACATCCTCGGAAGTCATGTCGGTATTGTCATGAAACTTGATGCCGCTGCGCAGCTTGATCGTGTAGATTTTGCCGTCGGCACTGATCTCCGGCAGGCTCTCGGCCAGAAGCGGGGTGACCTTCCAGTTCTTGTCGAATGTGTAGAGCGTTTCGAAAATATGCTGTGTGACGATACCGACGAGATCGGCGGTCGACGACATCGGGTCGAGCGTCGGCGGCTCGCCGATCGTGGCGACGTTGACGATACCGCCCTTCTCCTGCGCAAACAGGCTGGACGGAAGGACTGTCAGTGCCGTTCCCAATAACAGTGCGGTCATCATTTTCATGTTAGAGCTCCCGATTGTTCCATTATTATGTTATATATATTCTTATAAGAGAATAATTGGCATTCGATTTCTGTCAATGGGAAATATGCGAGGGAGACCGGCGTTCAGCCGGCGCTGACATGGAGTGGCGCGCGGAATTCGTCACTGGGCGGTGGCCAGCCGGGGTAGGGCACCTTGTCCGGATAGCGCCATAAATTAGTGCGCTCAATACAACCTGGATACACAAAATACCGGGGCGGATCCCAACATTTCACCGTCCGCCACGCCCGCAGATCCTATTCGGTAATAGCGCCGCCGGCATCGGTTTTTACGGCGACAAAGGCCGTTACCCTATCCTTTCTACCATAAAGTAGAATTCCGCGCATTTTCTTCGATTTCAGCGCATTTCCTCTCCAACATTTTAAGAGAAGAAAATAGGTTTCCGTACAACCAGAAATTGATGATCTTCTGACGCTCAGAATACGCCGCTCCGGCTTTCACATGGCTTGGAAATGAGACCTCTGGCAGGAGGTTGGGCAGCTGACCCGGCGTCACGCGCCGGGTACTGCCAATCGTCGATGGCGCTGGGAAACTCCCGGATGGCCGGCGTATGCCTCACTGAGCGCGGGGAGGTGCCGTGATAGTTTAAAACCGGTAGCCGAGGGTCAGCAGGCTAGAGGATTGAAGGGTTTGCTTGACGACAGGGCTGTCGGCGGCGTCACCGACGAGAATGCCCAGCGTCTGCTCGCCGCGCAGGATCCAATCTTCATTGATGAGATAAGTCGCCGAGACTGAAAGATCGATGCTTTTTACGCCGGCCCCGGCCTTGTAGGTTTGGTGGCCGGAGCGGGCCGCCTGGCCTGCGTCGATGCCGAAATAGGCGTCCATATAATTCTTGTCCGCAAGCGTCGCGGATGCGCCGGCACCAAGAATGATGGTTTCCGTGACAGGTTGCGTGAACTCGACACCAGCTTTACCGACAAGACCGTCGCTGCCGCCGATCATCTGGTCGACCGAGACAAAAAAAGTTGCAGGACCGTAATTCAGGCTGGCCCTGCCGCCGACCGTGGCCGCCGCATCGATATCGCCGAGACCCCGCAGATCGTCCGAATCGTCTTCGGAACGGCCAAGATCGTAGCCGACCTTGACATCCAGTTCAAAAGGGCCCCGTTCATAGGCTTTCAACCCGATGCCGGATGGATCGAGGGTCAACCGGTCGAAGAGTGTCGCCGAGACAAAAGGGACCGGCAAGATTTCCATTTCGCCGCTTCCTTCGTATTTGGGCCTGTACATGACACCGGCGCCGATCATCACATCCCAGTCGTGAAGCTTTTGAGCGAGTGATCCGAAGCGCTCGGGAATGAATGTGCCCGCCGTGCCCTTGTCACCAGCAACCGGAAGGTCGCCGGCATATCCGGATGCTGAGACAGCCAGCGCCGAGAGAAGGACGAGGGGGAGCACGCCAGGGAACCTGCACGTTGGGATGGGGTCGTAAGGCATAAAATCTCCGGTTCCTGCCTTCGGCCCTTGCCATTAGGGCACGTGCCGAAGGAGCGGGGTTCGCTGCCTTCTTTTGCCACGCTGCAAAAGGCTGCAATGTTGGATAATGTTGCGGCTTGTTTCACGCTGCACGGCGCTGGCGTGATCCCGCAACAAATCTTAATATTCGCGTGGGTCAAAGACCCTGCCTGCGATGCTAGTTTGGCCGGTCGGCAAGAGAGAGCGGGGTGCAGGATGCACGGTGAGAGAAGTCGAGCGTTGCCGGATGTATCCCGGATACTGATCGTCGAGGACGATGCCCAAATCGCAGCAATGCTCAGGGACAGTCTCAACGAAAGCGGCGTGGTTGCCAAGATTGCAGCAGACGGGGTGGCAATGGATGCCCGCATGCGGGCTTCGAACTTCGATCTGGTTATTCTGGATGTGATGCTGCGCGGGGAAACCGGCCTGAGCCTGTGCTGCCGTCTGCGCGTCACCACGGATATTCCCATTCTCATGCTGACGGCCGCTGATGGTGAAATCGACCGCATCGTCGGCCTGGAGATCGGCGCCAACGGCTACGTCACCAAACCCTTCAGCCTGCGCGAACTGATTGCGCGCATCCGCGGTCTTCTCCGCCGCTCGGCTCTACCGCCGCAGAATGGTCCCCGGCAAAGACTGCTGCGTTTCGATGGCTGGCGCCTCGATCCGCTCCGGCGGCAGGTCCATAATCCCAGCGACGCCCGCGTGGCGATGACAACACATGAATTCGACCTCCTGTTGGCATTCTGCCGAAATCCGGGCCGCGTCCTGACGCGAGAACAGTTGCTCGGGGTAACGCATGCCGGCCTCGCAGGTCCCATCGAACGCAGCATCGATGTTCACATCAGCCGTCTGAGGCAAAAGATCGAGGTGGATGCGCGCGATCCCGTGCTTGTCAAAACAGTCCGGCTCGGCGGGTATATATTCACCGCGACGGTCGAAGAGATATGAGATTGAAGCGCCTGGTGCCCAGCACGATCCGCGGCCAGATTACCTTCATTATCGTTGCGGCTTTGCTGACGGTAATTGTTGCAGGCCGGGCGTTGGAACGCTGGGCAAAGAGCGACGGCCGCGCGCCGAACATGGAAACCATCACCGAGCGGGTCAACGCCATTGTTCAGCTTTTGAGATTTCTAACCCGCGGGAGCGTGACCTCATTCTCGCCAATGCCGGCCAGACAGGCTGGAAGCTCTCGCTCCAGCCGATTTCGGTCAGCGAGCGCTTTACTGAATCACCGGAGGTCGGGGGCGCTGCTGCATCCGTTGTCGAATGGCTGTTCCCGACCGATGGAGCGACGCCGCCCGTAGGAGGCTGGCGGACGTTTCTCGAGGGCGAGAGGGTCATCGCCTTGAACGTCGATGAGGCATCACTTCTCGTTCTCAGCGGTATTCCGGATGCTATTCTGACCAGCGCGACCGTCAGCCAGGGTTCCTATTACATCCTTGCCATCATTGTGCTGGTGTTGTTCTTCTTCCTCTTTGCCATCAAGGCGATTACCCAGCCGATCCGGCGGATTTCGCAGGCTGCCAACGTGGCCGATATCGCAAACAGTTCGCAAATTTTCAGCGAGCGCGGTTCGGTGGAAATTGTTGCGCTTTCGCGTGCGCTCAACGGCATGCGAAGCCGCATCCGGGTCATGGTCGAATCACGAACGCGCATGCTGCGCGGGATTGGTCATGATCTTAGGACCCCTCTGACGCGGTTGCGGCTGCGGATCGAACGCCTGGAACAAGGCCCTCTGCGCGATGCGCTGCTGTCGGATGTGGTTTGTATCGACCGCCTGCTTGCCGAAAGCCTGAATTACCTCACGGACGACCATACGATCGAACCAATGCAAAAGGTCGATATCGTCAGCGTCCTGCAGACCGTCTGCGCCGAATTCACCGATATCGGTTTTCAGGTCCGCTACGACGGGCCGGACAGAATGATCGTTCATTGCAAACCACTGGCGATGATGCGGGCAATTACCAATCTCTGCGACAACGGCGTCAAGTTCGCCGACCACGTCACGGTTCGTCTGACAGAAACAAAGGCGGACTATGAAATCACCGTATCGTACGACGGGCCCGGTATTCCCAGCGAACTGCGCGCGCGGGTGCTTGAACCTTTCTTCAAGGTGGACCACGCACGGGTGCAGGGAAAGGCAGGTTTCGGGCTTGGCCTCTCCATCGTCGCCGATATCGTTCAAGCTCATCACGGTCTGATAGAGCTGTCCGATGCCAGGCCAACGGGTTTGACAGTCAAGATATTCGCTCCGAAAGCCCTTCTTTTGGCCGTCTAACGGTGCCTTGTTTGCGACTGGCGGTCATCTGTACCCGGATCCGACGGTGCTGTGCCAGCTCGCGCCGACAAGCTCGGTGCTGACGTCGGCGCATCGCGCGGTCAGCATTTTCCGGCCCATCCAGCAACGCCCGGAAACGAACAATGCCTACATCGTACCGGCCAAGACGGTTGACCGGAACATGGCGATGTCTTCGCGCAGGAACGGCACGGCATCTCGCGACGGCGTCGTTCCAAACTCCCGCGCATATTGATGGCCTGAATAGTTCGCCGCCGCGATCAGGCCGGGCGCCAGACAGTCACCGATGCGGGTGACAGACTGGATACCGGCATCCGCCCATTCGTCACGACGCGCTGTCAAGTGATGCCAGAGGCTCTCATCGGGCAGCCGGGCTGTCACCGGCACGAGGGCGGCGCAGTCGATTGACCGGGTTTTTCCGCTATAGATACATGCCAACTCGAGAGTGTCGGCCGTACGGCTGGAAAGACAGTGAGCGGTGATGATCGTCACGTCCAGATCGATCAGCCGCCGCTGGACCCTGGCCTGCTCCAACGTGTGATTGCTCCATGGCGAAACCTGCGCCTCCGGCGTCACGAAGGTGACTTTCCGCCCGAATGCCGCCAGCAGTTCGGCAAGGACGCTGCGCATGTAAAAACAGTCATCGTCAAAAACCACGACCGGTCCATCGACCGGGACGGCCTTCGCACCGTCGCTCAACAAAGCATCCGGAGAGACGGTAACGCCCGCCTGCAGATAGTCCAGCGGCAGGCAGTGCGTGCGGCCGACACCATCACCGCGCCAATGCGAGCCGGTGGCGATGGCGATGTGGGGGATGCCATATTGCAGGATATCCTCGGCGCTGAGCGGGCTTTGCAGATACATCTGCGCATTCTGGTAGGTCTTCAATTGTCCCACCCGCCAGTCCCGCACGCGCGCCCATGTCGCGAGCCCCGGCAACCTGCTTTCGCGGCTGACCCGACCGCCCCATTCCCGGCCGGCTTCTGCCATTGTCACATCAAGTCCGCGCTGCGCCAGCGCACGGGCCGCTTCAAGCCCCGCCGGCCCGCCGCCGATGACCAGCACGGCGTCGGTCGTTTCCGCCGCTGCGATCCTTTCCGGATGCCAGCCCTTGCGCCATTCCTCACCCACAGTCGGATTTTGCGTGCAGCGCATGGGAACGGAGGTGTTGTCGCCGGATGTGCAGATATTACAGCCGATACATTCGCGAATATCGTCGATGCGACCTTCCTCGATCTTCACCGGCAGGAACGGATCGGCGATCGAAGGCCGCGCCGCGCCGATGAAATCCATGATACCCTGCTTGATCACCCGCGCCATGCTGTCCGGCGAGGTGTAGCGCCCGACACCGACAACGGGTTTGGTGGTCACCGATTTGACGAAACGGATATAGGGCTCCTGAAAGCCTTCTTCGGAGAACCTCGATGTCTGGCTGTCGTTCGACCAGTTCGACAGGTTGACGTCCCAGAGATCAGGCACTTCGGCCAGCGCCTCGATAATGTCGCGCCCTTCACCCTCGCAGGTAATGCCGGAGGGGCCAAGCAGTTCATCGACGGCCAAACGGACGGCAAGCGCGCAGGTATCCCCGACGACATCGGGGCATCGCCGAGAATTTCCCAGAACAGCCGCAGCCGGTTGTCGAAGGAACCGCCATATTCGTCGGTCCGATGATTGTGCCGCCGCGAAAGGAAGTGCTGGATGACGCTCATGTCATGGCCGGAATAGATGTAGATGATATCGAAACCGGCCTGCTTGGCGCGAATGGCGGCGTTGCGATACCAGCGGCGCATGTCGGCGATATCGGACTTGTCCATGGAGCGCGCCTGAACCGGGTCGAGCCCGTCGCCAACGACATGCGACGGGGCAAGCGGGATCATCCGGCTGAAACGATTGGCGACGTGAAGCCCGTTGTGAACCAGCTGGATTGCAGCCAGACTGCCATGCGCATGGATCTTGTCCGCGACAAGCGACAGCGCGCCGATATCGCCGTCATCCCACAGCCGGGCCTCGTTGGCCGGCGTCAGGTCGGAGGTCGGGTGGATTTCCGCCTCCTGTGTCGAGATCACCGCCCAACCACCTTCCGCCTTGATCCCGCGCATCTGCGCCTCGGCATTGGGATAGCGATAGCCCATGCCGGAACAGTGGGGCACCTGGTAGAAGCGGTTTCGTGCCGTCAGAGGTCCGATTTTCACCGGTTCGAAAAGCACGTCGTAGCGGGGATCTCTCATCGTCTGGCCGTCGTCCACTCTGCTGTTGTCGCTTCCGCCACGGTTTGCCGGACAGTCTGCGACGGCAGGATAACGGGCTTCGACCATCTTGCAAGTAAAATTATACAGTCATATAATTACGCCATAGTAACTTGAAAATGTTTCACTTTCATCGAACACGAAAGACACTTTAGCTTTGAGATTGTCCTTGCTTCGCCGATGAATGACGCCTTACAATTCCGCCGGAAAGCCCGGCGCCCGCAGATCGCTACCCACAGCATCTTCCAACAGCTTGACCACCTGCGACGACCAAGCGCCGCCGCCATAGGTCGAGCGGGCGCGGATGAAAGTTTGCAGCGTGTGCGAGGCCAGATCGAGTGGCACGCCGAACTGTTTTCCGAAGCCTAGCGCAAATCCGAGGTCCTTGCAGGCGAGGTCCATGGTGAAGTTGATGTTGTAGCTGCCGTTCAGGATCACCTGGCCTTCCGTCTCGTGCACGAAACTATTGCCAGAGCTTGCCTTGATGATGTTGAAGGCGTCGGTCAGGTCGATGCCGCCCTTCTTCGCCAGCATCAGCGCCTCGCCCGTCGCCAGAAGATGGATGAAAGCCAGCATGTTGGTGATGACCTTGATCACGGCGGCCTTGCCGAGCGGCCCGGCATGAAAGATTTCGCCCCCCATGGCGCTCAGCGCTGGTAGATGCGCTTCGAACAGGTCACGATCGCCCCCTGCAATGACGGTGATGTCGCCAGCGGCCGCGCGATGAACACCGCCGGTCACCGGCGCCTCCAGCATGCGGATGCCACAGGCGGCGGCGAGGGCTGCAAGACGCTCGATATCGTTCTGGTCGAGCGTGCTCATCTCGATCCAGGTCCCACCAGCTTTCAAGCCCGACAGAATGCCATCCGGACCGGTCAGCACCGCCTCGGAGATCGCCGGGGAGGGCAGGCAGGTGATGACAGCATCAACCTCGCTGGCCAGCGCCTGCGGACTGTCCGCCCACAGCGCCCCACGCTCAAGCAGCGGCTCCGCGCGACTGCGCTCACGATCGTGAACGGTGACCGCAAAACCCTCGCGCACAAGACTGCCCGCCAGGTGCTGGCCAAGATGCCCAAGTCCGATAAAGCCGTAGCGCATGGTCTTACTCCGTTTCAGGTTGGCTCAGAGCGCTGGTGGAAGTGGAAATGGCTCCATCCGTCGCCGTCAAGCCGTGGTCTTCAGGCTCTCAAGCCGCGTCTTCGAGGATCATTGCCGCGCCCTTTTCCGCGACCATCATGGCCGGCGCGTTGATGTTGCCGGCCGTGACATTGGGAAAGATCGAGGCGTCGACAATGCGCAGACCTTCGACCCCATGCACCCGAAGCCGGGCATCCACGACTGATGTCCTTGCGTCCGGTCCCATCATGCAGCTGCCGCAGAGGTGATAGATCGAGCTGGCATTGGCGCGAAAATAATCGAGCAGGCTTTCATCACTCGCAACCGCCGGAGACGGGGACACTTCCGCGTCGATGATCGCCGCCAATGACGGCGCCGATGCGATCCGGCGCACCAGCCGGCTTCCCTCGATAACGTCAGCGATATCGCGATCGGTCGAAAGATAATTCGGCCGGATCAGCGCCGCCGCCGCGGGGTCGGACGAGCCAATGGTAACGTGGCCCCGGCTGGTTGGCCGGCAGGAATTGAAGGCAATGAGGAAGCCCGCATAGGGCTCGGGGACCATGGAGGCGCTGGCATCGACGGGAATGCGGTAGGAGAGGGGATTGAAATAGAGCTGGATGTTGGGGCGCTCGTGCGCCGGAGCGCCGCGAAAAAAACCGCCCGCCTGATTGACGCTCATGGCGAACGGCCCCTTGCGGGTCAGCAGATATTGCAGCCCCAGCCGGGCCTGTCCGAACAGGCTGCCGAAAACGCCATTCAACGTCGGCCGGTTGGCGCGGTAGTAGAAGCTGGCCGCCAGATGATCCTGAACGTTTTCGCCGACGGCGGGCAGATGGAGACGGGTCTCGATGCCCTTTGCGCCGAGCGATTCACTATTGCCGATGCCGGAAAGCTGCAGCAGTTTCGGCGTATCGATCGCACCGGCTGCGACGATGACTTCGCGCCGTGCCGAAAATGTCCGCCGGACGCCATCCTGCAGAACCTCGACGCCGGTCGCGCGCCCGTCCGGTGCAAAGACCAGCCGTTGTGCGATGGCGCGGCGCTCCATCGACAGGTTGGCCCGTTTCAGTGCCGGGCGCAGATATTCGGCGCTGGAATGCGAGCGCAGGCCGTTGCGGGTGTTGATATCGTAGACCCCGGCCCCTTCGATCGAGGCACCGTTGAAGTCGGTTGTCGATGGCAATTGCAGCTCTTCACAGCCCTTCAAATAGGCGTCGGTGACCGGATGGGTCATGCCGTGCATCGGTGTGACGTGGATCGGGCCATTGCCGCCATGCCAGTGCGAGGCGCCTTTTTGATGGGTCTCAAGCTTCTTGAAAAAGGGCAGGACGTCGGCAGCGCCCCAGCCCGGGTTCCCAGCCGCTTTCCAATCGTCGAAGTCATCGGCAGCACCCCGCACGAAGACCATGGCGTTGATCGAGCCGGACCCGCCCTGGACCTTGCCACGCGGCACATAGATCCGCCGCCCGTCGAGCGCAGGCTCCGGCTCGGTCGAATACATCCAGTTGACCTTGGGATTGTAATAGCTCTTGGCGTAGCCGATCGGAATCTTGAACCAGAAGGACGAGTCCTTATCCCCCGCCTCGACGAGAAGAACGCTGTAGCGGCCGCTCTCGCTCAGGCGGCTTGCAAGGATACAGCCAGCCGACCCTGCGCCGATGATGACGAAGTCGTAGATCATAAAAAGGTCTCTGTTCAGGCTCAGCCCTTGGCGGGCACGAATTCCTTGACGTCGGCAGGCTCGGCGGCCATCTGCAGATGCAAGCGATCGCCGGTATAGGGGGAGTGCTTTTCGACGACATCGAGATTGAGCTCGATGCCAAGACCCGGTTCGCGCGACGGGATAAGATAGCCATCGTCGAACTGCAGCTTGGTTTTCAGCACCTCACCGTGGAAACCGCCGAAGTCCATGATCGCCTCGTGAATCAGGAAATTCGGGGTAGCGGCCGAAAGCTGGATGCTGGCGGCAGCGCCCACCGGGCCGTTATAGAGATGCGGCGCGACCTGGGCATAAAAGGCCTCGGCCATGCCGGCGATCTTCTTGGCTTCCAAAAGGCCACCGACGCGGGCGACATTCATCTGCAGGATCGCGGCAGCACCCAGCTGCAGCACGCGCTGGAATTCGTATTTCGTCGTCAGCCGCTCACCGGTCGCGATCGGGATGGACGTGGAACGCGCCACTTCGGCCATGGCGGCCTCCTGTCCGGGCGGCACCGGCTCCTCGAACCACAGCGGATCGTATTTCTCCAGCCGCCGCGCCAGCCGGATCGCCGAGGATGGCACCATCTGCCCGTGCGTCCCGAAAAGGATATCCGCGCGGCTGCCGATCGCTTCGCGGATCTTGGCGCAGAACAGTTCGCAGCGATCGAGAACGCCCAGCGAAAGCTGGTGGCCGGAATAGTTGGTATAGGGGCCAGCTGGATCGAATTTCACGGCGGTAAAGCCCATCTCGACCATCCGGATGGCCTCTTCGGCGGCGAGATCAGGATCGTTGTAGTCGTAATCACCGGCCGCATTCTTCGGGTAGAGATAGGTGTAGGCGCGCAGCTTTTCGTTGACGGTGCCACCGAGCAGATCGGAAACCGGCCGGCCCGCAGCCTTGCCGATGATGTCCCAGCAGGCAATTTCCAGACCGGAAACGATCCCCATCATCGTCGTGTCCGGGCGCTGGGTGAACCCGCTCGAATAGGCCGCCCGCCAGAAACGCTCTATCTGGTGAGGATCGTGATCGAGCAGATAGCGTTGGAAGACATCATCGATCAGCGGAACCATGGCCGAGGGATGAAACGAAGTCGCATAGATTTCGCCGACCCCCGAAATGCCACAAGCCGTCTCAAGCTGGACGAAAATCCAGTACATGCCGCCGACATGCGGAGGCGGAACGGCGACCACGTAGGTTTTCAACGATGCGATCTTCATGGGTGGTTCCTCCCTCGCCAGGTGATCAATGTTTCAGGATAACGAGCCGCGTCTGCGTGAATTCCAGCATGCCATGTTTGCCATCGTCGCCACCAAGCCCGGATTTCTTCCAGCCGGCGTGATAGCCTTGGTAAGGATCCGCCGGGAACCGGTTGACGTAAAGTTCGCCCGCCTCGATCTCGCTCGCCGCCTGCATCACCTTGCGGTAGTTTTCCGAAAACAGTATCGAAGCGAGCCCGAACTGGTGATCGCTGGCCAGCGCCAGGGCCTCGTCGAACGTCTCGTAGGACAGCACCGCCAGAACCGGGCCGAACACTTCTTCGCGGACGATCTCCATCTCCTGACGGCAGCCGATGATCAGGGTCGGTGGATAGAAATAGCCTTCGCCATCCGGAAGGACACCACCGGCCAGGACCGTTGCCCCTTCGGCCTTGGCCCGCTCGACCATCCCATGGATACGATCGCGCGCTGCGGCATTGGCAAGTGGTCCCATGCTGTCAGGATCGGCGGCACGATCGCCGAAGCGGCGGGCCGCAAAGCCTTGGCGAAGCTTCTCGACGAGAGCATCGTGGATAGAGGCATGCACATAAAGCCGCTCGGCCGAAGTGCAGACCTGTCCGCAATGGGCCGTTTTTGCCCCGAGAACCATGCGGACCACTGTGTCGATATCGGCATCAGGCTCGACGATGACAGGCGATTTGCCGCCAAGTTCCAGCGAGGGCTTGGCAATATTGGTCTTGCAATAATCAAGCACCGTCTGGCCCGCCGAAACACTGCCGGTCAGCGTGATCATGCCGACGGCCGGATGTGTGCACATGGTGTGGGCAACGTCGTGCGACATCGTCATGATGTTGACGAGGCCCGCCGGCAGACCGGCCTCCAGCACAGCCTGCGCAAACGCGAAGGCCGAGGTCGGCGTGGTGTTGCTCGGGCGGACAACGACGGCGTTGCCGGTGATGAGCGCAGGCGCGATCTTGCGCACCAGCGTATAGATCGGGAAATTGAACGGGATCAGGCAGGCGACGACGCCGATCGGCTCGCGCTTGAGCAGCAGGGTCTCATCCGGCGTATCGCTTTCAATGATCTCGCCTTCGATCCGGCGTGCCCATTCCGCATGGTAACGCATCAGCTCGACGCCATAGATCGCCTCGGCGGTAGCGTCTGCAAGGCTCTTGCCGGATTCCAAGGCAAGCGCCTCGCCAATGCTTGAGGCATGACGCTCAATCGCATCAGCCAGTTTGCGCAAGGCATCGCCACGCTGGATCGCCGGCAGCTTGCGCCAGACCTTTTGCGCGCCTTTCGCGGCTTCGACAGCCGTGATGACATCCGCGTCGTTCGCGGCCGGAACCGTGGTGAAGATCCTGCCATTGGCCGGATTGCGCACTTCAATCCCGGGCAAGCCGGACGCCTCGACAAAACGTCCACCGATGAAGTTGCGATACTGCGTCATGAGCCACCTGAAACATAGTCCGTTTCAGGCAGTAGAGTGGACGTAGCCCCCGGTTCGCAAGCGACTTATTGTCGGGCCAAGCATTCCAAAAACGAATGTTCGGCCTCGCTCATTTTGCAGCGCCGCAAAGGCTATGATCCAGCGCGACCTCGTTCAGAAGCCACGTGCGAAAATCCCGGACATTTGCGGGTTCGGGCTGATCCGTGCGCGTGACCAGCCAGTAGGATTCGTGCCCTTCGATCTCAACGTCGAGTACGGGTACGAGGTGGCCGCTTTGCAGCTGGTTGCTGACCATGAACCGATCGACCACGGCAATGCCGAGCCCGTTGCTGGCGGCTTCGATCACAAGATCGAGAAGATCGAATTCCAGTCCACCGCGCACGTCGGTGTCGCTGAGACCGGCGGCATCCAGCCAATGCTGCCAGGTGAGGTAACGCTGGTCGGCTGCCGCCAGTACATGCAGGAACGTGAGGCACGAAAAGTCGATAGGGCCGTTTCGCTTCGCCGCGTCCAACAGGCCCGGCGCGCAGACGGCGATATGCCGCTCGGTCATCAGGATGCGCGATTGCAGCATCGGCCATTCTCCGTCACCAAAGCGGATGGCACAGTCGAGCAGGCTGCGTTCCGCAAGCGTGTCCTTGAGATCGGTGCTGAGGCTGATCTCGATCTCCGGCAACGCCTGCCGCAGGCGCGACAGCCGGGGCATCAGCCAGCGCTTGGCAAAGGTCGGCGGCACGTTGATGCGCAGCCGGTTGCGATTGTTCTTCTCCATGATCGAGCGCACCGTCTGCTCGACATTATGAAAGGCCAGCTGCAGTGTGGCCAGAAGTTCGGCGCCGGCGCGCGTCAGTTCGAGATCATGGTGATGGCGGATCAAAAGGTTTTCACCCAGCTGCTTTTCCAGATTGCGAACCTGCCGGCTGACGGCACTTTGCGTCAGGTTCAGCATCTCCGCCGCACGCGTGAAACTGCGCGTCTGGCCGACGACCTCGAACACCTTCATCGCCGAAAGCGCAGGTAATTTCCGCATTCCATCGCTTCCAGTCCGTTTGGTGACGTGTGTTGGCCGAGCCGTGCATTCATCTATGTTCCAGGCGTCCGGACAAGGTCAAGTTTCCCTGCCCTATATCGGCCATGTCAGCAGCAGCATTGGAACACTGACGGTCAGCACGATTAAGGAGAGTGGCAGTCCAAGGCGTGCATAGTCTCCGAACCGATAGCCGCCAGGCCCCATCACCAACGTGTTGCACTGGTGTCCGATCGGAGTGAGGAAATCGCACCCGGCACCAATCGCCACTGCCATGAGAAAAGCATCGGGGGCAAAGCCGAGTTTTTCCGCAAATGTTGCGGCGATAGGCGCCATCACAAGCACGGTCGCCGCATTGTTGAGAAAGGGCGTCACGACCATCGCAGCCACCAGGATGAGCGCCAAGGCACCGTAAGGTGGCAGCATTTCTGCCATTTGCGATAAAAGATCGGCGATGACGTCTGTCGTTCCGGTGGTTCTCAGCGAGTCACTGATCGGGATCAATGCCGCCAGCATCAGCAGGATAGGGGCATCGAGATAGCTGTATATTCCGCGTAGCGGCAGGGCTCCACTGATGACCATCAGGAATGCCCCTGCGAAAAAGGCAGTTGCGACCGGTACGCCGCCGAAAGCCGTCGCTCCCGTGGTCGCGATAAGGATCAACACCGGCACCAGCCCGTTACGGGCAGTGCCCAGCTTTACATCCCGCTCCACCAGCGGCAGGCAGCCCCACTCACGCAGCATATCCGGCAGGCGCTGCAAATTTCCCTGAAGAACCAGCACGTCGCCGTTGCGAATCTTGATCTCGCCCAGACGCTCGACAAACCGTTTGTCGCGGCGGCTGACCGCCAGGAGATTGACGCCCGTATTTTCAAACAGCGACAGATCCTTGGCGCTCACCCCGATCAGCCGCGAATGCTCGCCGACGATCGCTTCCACCGCGCTGACGTCCTTTGCCCCATCCTTTTCGGGGGTACGGTCGGACAGCTGCAGTTTCCCTTCGCTGACGATCTTGTTGAGGGCGCTCTGCTCCCCCTCGATGATCAAGACATCCCCTTCCTTGAGGATCGTATCGGGCAGGGGGGTGCGTTTTCGATCATTGTTGCTGATGATCGCGGTGACCATCGCATCGCCATGTGCGGGCTTCTGCAGCCAGCTGATCGACCGGCCGATGGCGGACGATTGCGCAGTCAGACTCGCCTCGGTGGTGTAATTCTTGATCTTCACGGCTTCGTCCATCGACGACGCCTCTTTCACCCGTTCGGGAAGCAGCTTGTAACAAACGGCAAGAAAGATGATTCCGGTCACGGTCAGGGCCGCTCCCACGGGCGTGTAATCGAACATCGTGAACGGCGTCCCAGTAATGCCCTCGCGCACCCGCGAGACGATGATGTTGGGCGATGTTCCAATCTGCGTCATCAAGCCCCCCAACAGGGACGCAAACGACATGGGCATCAGAAACATAGAGGGCGATACCCGGGATTTTCTCGCCATGTGGATGGCCACCGGAATCATGATCGCCAGGGCGCCAATATTCTTGATGAAAGCCGACAGGACAGCCACGATGACCACCAGAATGACAAGCTGGGTCCGGGGGGATCGCTTTTCGGGAGAAAGGTGCCGGAGCGCGAGATCCATGATGCCCGACCGCGATATCGCCGCGCTGACGACCAAGGCGCTGCCGACGATAATGACGATATCATCGGAAAAGCCGGAAAACGCCTCCTTTGCCGGGACGATACCGATAAGAACGGCGGCCAGCAGCGAACCTGCCGCAACAACATCATAGCGATACCGTCCCCATACGAATGCAGCCATCATCAACGCGATGATGAGTAGGGAAAGCCATTGATCTGTTTGCATGAATGTATCCTGATGAGCGCTGCTTAACGCTTAAGACCGCATTTTGATGCACGCGGTCAAAACAAATTTTGCGAGCATCATATCTCTGCCGATCCCGTCCACCGTCCCGCCAGGGTCGGCTGCTTATTGCCGAAAAAGGTCACTGGGCGATCCCTTCCTTCCACACGGGGCCGATAAAATAGAACACTAATTCAATAGACTATCTTGATAAGATACCCGGTTGGTTTACCCTTTTCCTCAGCTTACAATTTGAGGATATCCAATGGGAATTTCGGGAAAATTCAAGGCGGCAACCGTCATCGGTGCCGTGTTGATGTCGCTGGCATCGTCTGCGGCGTTTGCGGAGGATGCTGCCAAACCCGTGCAGGGTGGGACGCTGATTTATCTGGAGCAGCAGCCGCACACCAACCTGTATCCGCCGGCCGGCGGCTTCTACCCGAATGGCGGCGTCCTCAATCAGATCACTGACAAACTGACCTTTCAGAACCCGAAAACGCTGGAGATCGAGCCCTGGATCGCCGAATCCTGGACGGTCAACGACAACGCCACGGAATATACGTTCACGCTGCGCAAGGGCGTGACCTTCTCCGACGGCTCGCCGCTTGATGCCAATGCCGTTGCCAAGAACTTCGATACATTCGGCCTCGGCAACAAGGAGCTGAAGCAACCGGTCTCCGAAGTCATCAACAACTATGACCGCAGCGAGGTCATCGATCCGCTCACCGTCAAATTCTATTTCAAGAAACCGTCGCCGGGCTTCCTGCAGGGCACGTCCGTCATCGGCTCCGGCCTGGTCTCGCTGGCAACGCTGGCGCTGCCGTTCGAGCAGCTCGGCGATGCGACAAAGATCGTCGGCTCCGGGCCGTTCGTGGTCGAAAGCGAAACACTCGGCAAGGAATTGTCGCTGAAGGTTCGCGAAGACTACGTTTGGGGACCGGTGAAGATCGAACATCAGGGCCGCGCCTATCTCGACGGCATCAAGTATGTGATCACCGGCGAGGACAGCGTCAGAATCGGCGCGCTTCTGTCCGGCCAAGCGGATTTCATTCGCCAGGTTCAGGCCTATGACGAAGCGCAGGTCGAGGGGCAGGGCTACAAGATCTATGCGGCCCCGACGCGCGGCGTCAACAACAGCGTCGTCTTCCGTCCGGACAATCCGCTGGTTGCCGATGTGCGTGTCCGTCAGGCATTGCTGCATGGCACGAATGCGCAGGAAATCATCGCGACGCTGTTTTCGGCCAACTATCCGCAGGCCAAGTCGATCGTCGCGTCGACGGCGCAAGGGTATGTCGATCTCTCGGCCAAGCTGACCTTTGATCCGGCCAAGGCGGCAAAGCTTCTGGATGACGCCGGCTGGACGCCGGGCACCAATGGCATCCGCGAAAAGGATGGCCTGCCGTTGGTGCTGACGGCATATGAATCGCCGCCGCAGCCGCAGAACAAGGCGACCCTTCAGCTCGTCTCGCAACAATGGGCCAAGCTCGGCGTAACGCTGAACGTTCTGGCCGGCGACGCCGGCAGCAGGACCGTCGATGATCTCGACCCGGCAAAAACCCCCGTTTCCCCCGCCATGGTCGGCCGTGCCGATCCGGACGTGATCAAGAGCCAGTATTATCCGAAAAACCGTGATGTGCTGCGCCAGAAGGGCGGCCCGAGCGACAAGGTCAAATCCTTCGTCGATGACAAGCTGAACGGCTTGCTCGAAGCGCTGTCCTCGGAACCGAACCGCGAAAAACGGCTGCAGATCGCCGGCGAAGTCCAGAGTTACGTGCTCGACCAGGCCTATGCGATCCCGATCTTCGAAGAGCCGCAGGCTTATGCCGGCGCGCCTTATCTGCAGGGCGTCGATTTCGAAGCTGTTGGCCGCCCGCGCTTCTACAGCACCTGGCTTGCCGAACACTAAAGGCTCCAAGCTGGCCCGGCGCCTTGCCGGGCCAGCGGCAATGACAAGGTAGAGAGCGATGGCAAGATACATATTCTCGCGGGTAGGGCAGGCGCTGCTTGTCCTTTGGGCAGCGTTCACGATTTCCTTCGTGCTGCTGCAGGCAATGCCCGGCGATGCGGTGCTGATCAAATTCCAGAACCCGGAATATGGATTGAGCGCCGAACAGATCGCCGATATCCGCGCCGCCTACGACGCCGACGGATCGGTCGTGCTGCAATATGTCCACACGATCGGCAACTTCCTCACCGGTGACTTCGGTTATTCGCTGCAGGCCGGCGTCGCAGTCAGCGCGCAACTGGCTGCCAACCTGCCATCGACGATCCGGCTTGCCGGGCTTGCCTTTGCCGCTGCAGCCCTGCTTGCGGTGATCATCGCGGTCCTGTCCAATATCTCCGGATTCGGCCGGCTGCGCTCGTTCATCCAGTCGCTTCCATCGCTCTTCGTCTCCATCCCGACCTTCTGGCTCGGTATCATGCTGATCCAGATCTTTTCCTTCCGGCTCCGGCTGGTGCCGGTGATCAATCCGGGGGAGTGGGAAGGCCTGATCCTGCCGGTTCTGACCATCGCACTGCCGATCTCCGCACCGATGGCCCAAATCCTACTGCGCAACATCGATGAGGTGCTGACGCGGCCCTTTGTATCGGTTGCGCGTGCCAAGGGCGCTTCGCACACCTTCGTGCTCTGGCGGCATGTCGCCAAGAACGCCTTCCTGCCGGTGCTGACGGTCGCCGGCGTGCTGTTCGGCGAGTTGCTGGCGGGAGCCGTCATCACCGAAACTGTGTTCGGTCTCAACGGTATCGGCAGCCTGGCGGAACAGGCGGTCAATTTCCAGGATGTCGCGGTGCTGCAGGCCATCGTTGTCATCTCAGCCGCCGCCTTCGTCACCATCAACCTCGCTGTCGATCTGCTCTATCCGGTGCTTGACCCGCGGCTGAAAGCAAAACTGGGGGGCGTGGCATGACCATTCTCGACACCGCCGAACGGCACCGCAATATCGACAGCCCCAATCCGCTCGACTGGATTTCCCCGGCACCTGCCGCTGAGGTAGCCATCAGGGTGCCTGCGAAAGCCCGCTCTTACCCTATCCGTATCCAGCCGGGTCTTGTCCTTGCCTGTATCATACTCGCAATCGCGCTGCTCTGGGCTGTCGCGCCCGGCCTGTTCACATCCTATGACCCGGTACAAGGCTTGCCGGGCCAGCAGCTGAAGGCGCCAAGCGTGCTCCATTTCCTCGGAACGGATGCTCTCGGCCGCGATCTCTATGCGCGCCTCGTCTACGGTGCCGTTCACTCGCTGTCCGGGGCAATCGCCGCCGTGGCGATCGGTCTGTTCGTCGGCACCGCCCTCGGGGTGGTCGCTGGCTCGGTCGGCGGTTGGATCGATGAGGTCATCATGCGCCTCGTCGATGTTCTTCTCTCCATCCCCGTGCTGCTTTTGTCGCTCAGCATCATCATTCTGCTCGGCTTCGGCACCGTCAACGCCGCCATCGCCGTCGGATTCACCTCGATTGCGAGTTTTGCCCGCCTCGTCCGTTCCGAAGTCGTCAGTGTCCGGCGCAGCGAATATGTCGAGGCGGCCTTCGGCAGCGGCGGCACCTTCTTCAAGGTTCTCTGGCGCCATGTCCTGCCGAACTCGCTGACATCGGTGATCGCCTTCACCGCGCTCCAGGTCGGCTCCGCCATCCTGCAACTCTCCACCCTCGGCTTCCTCGGCTACGGCGCACCGCCACCAACACCGGAATGGGGCCTGCTGATTGCCGAGGGCCGCAACTATATCGCAACCGCATGGTGGCTGACGGCAGCACCTGGCATCGTCGTCGTGCTGGTGGTTCTCTCGGTCAATCGTGTCAGCCAGGCAATCGGGAGGGCGCAGCAATGACCATCTCTCCTGTCGGCCGGCTCGAAGGCACAGTCCTTCCATCTCCGGTTCTGGACGTGTCCGGCCTCACCATTTCCTATCGCGATCAGAGCGGCACGCGAACCGCCGTTCATGGCATCGACTTCAGCGTCGCGCCCGGCGAAGTGGTGGCCCTGGTCGGCGAGTCCGGCTCCGGCAAAAGCTCGACGGCACAGGCCATCATCGGCCTTCTGCCGGAAAACGGCCGCCTCGAAAGCGGCAGCATCCGGCTGAACCGGCAGGAGATTGCCGGCTGGCCGCAGAAAAGGCTCGACGGCATACGCGGATCGGTGATCAGCCTCGTGCCGCAGGACCCCGGCAATTCACTCAATCCAGTCAAGACAATCGGCAAACAGGTCGCGGAAATCCTTATCATCCACGGCAAGGCCACAGGCGCTTTAGCCGATGCACGCGCCATCGAATTGCTCGAACGTGTCGGCCTCAACCAGCCGGCGCTCCGCGCTAAACAATATCCGCATGAACTGTCCGGCGGCATGAAGCAGCGCGTGCTGATCGCCATCGCCATTGCGCTCAAGCCGTCGCTGATCATCGCCGACGAGCCGACCAGCGCGCTCGATGTCACGGTGCAGAAGCACATTCTGGATCTCATCGACGAGCTTCGGCGGGAATACGGCACGGCCGTGCTGCTTGTCACACATGATCTCGGCGTCGCCGCCGACCGCTCCGACAGGCTGATCGTGTTGAGGCAGGGACGCATCCAGGAGCAGGGCCCGACCGCCGATATTCTGGCCAACCCGCAAAGCGCCTATACGCAGCGGCTGCTGGCCGACGCGCCCTCGCTCAATATCCGGCAGCGTCGCGTTGCCGCCGTTGCTAAACTTACGCAGGGGGAGGCCGACGACATCATCATCGTCGAAGGACTGGTCCAGGATTTCGGCCTTGGCGGCAAGGACAAGGGTCTTCGCGCCCTCGATAACGTGTCCTTCCGTGTTCGGCGCGGTACCACGCATGCGCTGGTTGGCGAGTCCGGTTCCGGCAAGACGACGACGATCCGGACCGTCGCAGCCTTTCAGAAACCCACCGCCGGAAAGGTCATTGTCGACGGGCTCGATCTGTCTGCGCCACCGCGCGAAACGTTGAGACTGCTGCGCAAGAAGATCCAGCTGGTCTATCAAAACCCCTTCGGCTCGCTCGACCCGCGCCAGACCATCGCAGGGATCGTCGAGGAGCCGTTGTTGAATTTCGAGCCGATGGCGCGGGCCAAGCGCACCGAGATCGTTGCCAGCACCATCGAGAAGGTCGGGCTGCCGCTCGACGTGCTGCAACGGCGGCCGCATGCGCTTTCCGGCGGTCAGCGCCAGCGTGTCGCCATTGCACGCGCTCTGGTTCTTGATCCGCAGATTCTGATTCTCGACGAAGCCGTGTCGGCGCTCGATGTCACCGTTCAGGCGCAGATCCTGTCGCTGCTCGATACGCTGCAGCGCGACCTTGGGCTCACCTATCTGTTCGTCTCGCACGACCTGGCGGTGGTGCGCCAGATATCGGACACCGTCAGCGTCCTCAACGGCGGAAAGATCGTCGAAAGTGGTGCTGTCGAAGAGGTCTTCGAGCACCCGCAAAGCGCCTATACCCGCGAATTGATCGACGCCATTCCGGGAAAAAAATACCCGCTGCATGCCAGCCGGCCAATCTCGACCAATTCAGGAAATATCTGATGACATATCCCGTCCAGCCCAAACGGCTCGGCTTTTTCAGCCGCGTTCTCGATCATGGCGACGCGGCGACCCGCTACCGGCTGGTTGCCGAGCAGATCATTCACGCCGAAAAGCTCGGTTTCGACAGCGCCTGGGTGGCCCAGCACCATTTCGACGCAGACGAAGGCGGGCTTCCCGCACCGCTGATCTTTCTCGCCGAACTGGCGGCACGAACCTCACGCATCCGGCTCGGCACCGGTGTGATCACCTTGCCGATGGAAACCGCCGTTCGCGTTGCCGAGGATACGGCAGTGCTCGATATCCTGTCGAATGGCCGGCTGGAGATCGGTTTCGGTACCGGCGGCACACCACAGGCGTTTCTGCCATTCGGACTGGAAAGCGCTGACCGGGGAGCCGTCTACGCCAAGAGCCTCGCCACCGTGCGCGATGCCTGGGCGGGCCGCGAACTCATCGGTGGCAACCGGCTCTATCCGACGGCACCGCATCTGCTGGACCATATCTGGCAGGCAACCTTTTCCGTGGGCGGAGGCGAACGCGCCGGACGCGACGGCGATGGCCTGATGCTGTCGCGCACGCAACCGCGCCCGCCGGAGGCCCCGCAGGCAGCACTTTGGGATCTGCAGAACCCGATCCTCGACGCCTATTTCGCCAACCTTCCGAAGGGCAGAAACCCGCGCATCCTTGGCTCCAGAAGTCTGTTCGTCGCGGATGACCGCAAGGAAGCGCTGCATTTCGCCGAACTTGGGTTGCAACGCATCCGCGAGCGTTTCATCGCCAGCGGCCACATCGTCACGGGGACAACAACCGCCGATCTCATCAAGGCTTTCGATGTGCATGTGGGGACGCCCGACGATGTCATCGCGTCGCTCAAGGCCGATACCGCCTTGTCGCGTGTCACCGATCTGGTCTTCCAGGTGCATTCGGTGGACCCGCCCCACGAGTTTATCCTGCGCTCCCTCGAGCTGACCGCAACTGTCGTCGCCCCCGCACTCGGCTGGGCCGGTCAGCCGCCCGTACAGCAGCGGCGTCATCTGGCGGCAACCGTGTGATTTCCGTTTTTTAAAGAAAGGCAACGACCATGACTGTACCGACACCTGACGTCATCGACCGTCTGGCAGATATCCACCCCGGATCGTTCGTCGATCGCATCCGCAAGGAACGGCCGGAAACACGCGATAACGCCCAAAAGAGCTATCTCGCTTTGTTCGAGCCGGCGCATGAAGGCGATGTCACGCGGACCGAGCGCCTCATCGTTGCGACCTTCGTTGCCGGATTGCACCGGGCGGATGCGGCCGAGGCATTCTATGCCTCTGGTATCGAAGGCGATGCTGCGGGGATCACTGCGGTGAAGAGCGAAATCGAGGGCGGGTGGACGAGCGGTCCCTATGGCAAATACCCATCCGGACCATTGTCCAGCGAAGACAAGCCGGGACCCGCTTTCACTGTGTCGGAAACCGGCCGAAAAGCGCTCGGGCAAAAGCTCTCGGCAGCCTTGGAGCATAGCCATCTGCTGGTCTACCGGCCGCGCGAAGCAAGTCCTGCGGCTCTGCAGGCTTTACTCGATGCCGGATGGACAACGACGGCAGTCGTCACCCTGTCGCAAATCGTCGCCTTCCTCGCCTTCCAGGTCCGTGTGGTCACCGGTCTCGCAGCACTGTCCGAGGCGGGCTAGGGCACTCTCGCATCCGCAACGGCAGCCGAATAAGGAAACAGCATATGACCGAGACCGTCATTCATCCCCCCATCGACAATCGCCCGGCCGCCTTCACCCAGGCCGAGATCGGCTGGACGCCCTGGCTGCAGCCGCTTACGGAAGAGGACCTGACCGACCGGCACTGGGCCGGGCTCGTTGATGCCTCGCGCTCGAAATCGCCCTATTTCATGCTGCTTGCCCGCGATCCGGAAATTCTGGAAGCCCGCACCAAGACGGACAAGGACATTTTCTACAACACCAGGGCAGGCCTGCCGCGGGCGGAGCGCGAGCTTTCCGCCACAGCTGCATCGCGCCTCAACGGCTGCATCTTCTGCGCATCGGTGCATTCGCGCTTCGCTTCGCATCATTCCAAGCGCACGGGCTATGTGCAGAAGCTGCTTGATGAAGGAACCGACGCCGATCTCGGCAGCCGCCGTTGGAATGCCGTCACCAAGGTCTCGGTCGCGCTGACGCAAACCCCATCGACATTCGGCGTCACCGATATCGAACACCTGCGCTCGGAAGGTCTCGACGATCTGGAAATCGCCGACGCCATCCACGGCGCGGCCTTCTTCAACTGGGCAAACCGCTTGATGCTCTCGCTTGGAGAGCCAACACCAGCGGCCTGAAATCATCGCCGGAAGTTTGCTCAACCGTTGCCGGTGGATTGCCGGCAACGGCACCCGCCGCTGATCCGTCGGCACCGCGCGGCGCAGAGTCGCAGTAACAGGCCGGCACATTCTCAGGGTACCTCTTCCAACAGCCGCACCACCATGCCATGACTGGCACATGAGGTTCTTTGCTATCATCCATCGGCTGCTTTTGCTGTCCGCACTGCTCGCGATCATCCTTGGTCCCGTCACTATCGGGGTGACCGGCAGCGCCATGGCGTCCTCTGTTTCAACGCATACGGCAACCATGGAGATGCCGGGCGATATGCGCTGCTGTCCTGGCGAGACATCGGGTTGTGATGGCGTGGCTTGCCCGCTGGCCCTTTTGTGCGCAACGGTCTTTTTTGGCCATGCCGTAGACGAAACGGCGGCAAAACTTGCCTGGACCGCCCATCAATTTTTGAGCCTACCGTATCCCGTGCTCACATCGACGTTGGTCGATCCGCCGGCGCGACCTCCCAGGATCTGATCTCTCATCATCGAAATACCTCGTACGACTGCAACTGTTGCAGCGGTACGAACATCCTGTGGAACAGATCAGCGGGTCTCGGCGTAGGGCGGCAGTGCATCCTCGCGGATGCTGCCGCGCCAAGCCTTCAAAAAGGATCCTTGGCTCGGCCGACTGCGTCAACCACGGGAAGCAAGCTTTCAAAATATAGTCCTTGAAGGAACGACACCATGCACATCAACAGAAGACGGTTTATCTATACGGGCGCCGCTATCGCGGCCGCTTTTACAGGCATCGGGCATGCTTTTGCCGCAGCGCAGACCATGACCGTCTACAAGGACCCAAACTGCGGTTGCTGCCATCTCTGGGCAGAGGCGATGACGGCAGAAGGATTTAACGTCAAGATCGAGGATAGGGACGACCTGACACCAATCAAGGCTCGCCTTGGCGTGCCGGACGATCTGCAGGGATGCCACACCGCCGTCGTGGCGGGTTATTTCCTCGAAGGCCATGTACCGCTGGAAGCCGTCCGCAAGCTGCTTGCCGAAAAACCATCCATCGCCGGTCTGGCTGTGCCGGGCATGCCGTCCGGGTCGCTCGGCATGGGCAATGATCCGAGTGCCGCCTACAATGTCCTTGCCGTGGCAAAGACGCCTGGCACAAAGCCGGCCCTCTACCTGGCGATCAAACCCAAGGCCTAGGCTGCCTTTCCCGTCTTTCGGCGGACGAATCCGCCGCAGCCGTCAGGCAGCAGCGGGTTCGTCATGTTTGGATCAAGGGGCCCATCGATAGGGAGCGCAATTCCAGCCTAGCGCAAGACCAGCCGCAGTGCGCGTTGCGTCTCCTTCAGCAAAGACAGGTAGCGCCCGATCATCTCGGCAGCGGGCACGTGGGCGGCCGGGGCGCCGATGTTGATGGCTGCAACAACACGGCCGCGGTCGTTCTCGATCGGGACCGCGATGGAGCAGAGCCCCAGTTCCAGTTCCTGATCGATAACCGCGCAACCGTCTGTGCGGATGCGGCGGAGTTCATCCATCAAGACATCCGGATCGGTTTTGGTCAGCGGCGTATTGGCCTTGAGTTCAGAACGATCCAAGATTCTGCGCGCGTCCGTTTCCGCCAGCGCCGCCAGCAGAACCCGTCCCATTGATGCGCAATAGGCCGGCAGGCGCGAGCCGGGCGACAGATTGATCGACATCACCCGCTTCTGCGAGGCGCGGGCGATGTAAACCACCTCGGTCCCGTCCAGCACGGACGCCGACGCGCTTTGGCCGGATTTTTCCGAGAGCTGGTCAAGATAGGGCTGGATCATCAGCGGCAGCGGCGTCGCCGACAGATAGGCATGACCGAGCCGCAGCACCTTCGGCGTCAACGCAAAGAACTTGCCGTCATAATCCGCATACCCGAGATCGGCGAGCGTCAGCAGGCAGCGGCGCACCGTTGCCCGGTCGAGCTCCGTCAATTTGGCCGCCTCGGCGATGGTGAGTTTCGGCCGCATTTCTCCAAAGGCTTCAATGACTTTCAGGCCGCGTGCAAAGCCGTTGACAAAATCCGATTCCCGCATGGCAAAGCTCCCGTTATCGTTTCGGTATGTGCGTTATACGAACAAATATCAAATAACGCACGAAATATTTGACGGCGGACGAATTCGCGCGCTTATTTGCGCCAACCAGACAGGACACAGTTCAGGAGGAGAACGCCTTGGCACGACTGACTTCGCTGGCAGAAGCCATTTCCGACAACGTGCATGACGGCGACACCGTCGCCATGGAGGGGTTTACCCACCTGATCCCCTATGCGGCGGGTCATGAAGTAATCCGGCAGGGCAAGAAGGATCTTTTCCTGATCCGCATGACGCCGGACATTCTCTACGATCAGCTGATCGGCGCTGGCGCGGCCAGAGGCATGAAATTCTCCTGGGGCGGCAATCCCGGCGTCGGTTCACTGCACCGTTTCCGCGATGCCGTCGAAAACCAGTGGCCACGGCCGCTGGAGATCGAGGAACATTCCCATGCCGCCATGGCCAATGCCTATGAGGCAGGGGCTGCAAACCTGCCCTTTGCCATGCTGCGCGGCTATATCGGCGCCGATCTCACCAAGGTGAACCCGAACATCAAGCAGGTGACCTGCCCCTTCACCGGCGAAGTGCTGGCGGCCGTGTCTGCCATCCGCCCGGACGTGACGATCATTCATGCGCTGAGGGCCGATCGGAAGGGCAATGTCCTTATCGAAGGCATCGTCGGCGTGCAGAAGGAAGCGGTGCTTGGCGCCAAGCGCTCGATCGTCACGGTCGAGGAGATCGTCGACGAGTTGAACCCGCCGTCACCGAATTCCGTCGTGCTGCCCTCCTGGGCGGTGACTGCGGTTGTCGAAGTGCCCGGCGGCGCCTTCCCATCCTATGCGCAAGGCTATTATCCGCGCTCCAACGCCTTCTACATCGCCTGGGACGAGATCGCCCGCGACCGCGATACGTTCCAGGCCTGGATCGAGGAGAACATCATGAAGGCCGGGCCGGAAGACTTTGCCAAACATGCGAAGAAGGCTGCGTGAGGAAACACCGATGAGCGATTTCACCCCTACCGAAATGATGATCATTGCAGCCTCCCGCGCGCTGACCAATGACGATGTCTGCTTCGTCGGCATCGGCGCGCCGTCTGCCGCCTGCAATGTCGCCCGTCTCACCCATGCGCCGGATATCACGCTGATCTATGAAAGCGGGACGGTCGGCACCAAGCCGGATGTGCTGCCGCTGTCGATCGGCGACGGCGAACTGTGCGACACGGCGCTGTTCACCGTCTCGGTGCCGGAAATGTTCCGCTATTGGCTGCAGGGCGGCCGCATCACCACCGGCTTTCTCGGCGGTGCGCAGATCGACAAGTTTGCCAATCTCAACACCACCGTGGTCGGTCCCTATGAACATCCGAAGGTTCGCCTGCCCGGCGGCGGCGGCGCGCCGGAGATCGCCAGCAATTGCGGCCAGATCTTCATCACCATGGCGCTGTCCAAGCGCGGCTTCGTCGACAAGCTTAACTTCATCACCTCTATGGGGCATGGCGAAGGCGGCAACCATCGGGAACGGCTGGGGATGAAGACCAAGGGGCCGACCCGCGTCATCACCGACCTGTGCATTCTCGAGCCGGAACCGGTTACCAAGGAACTGACCGTCGTATCGATCCATCGAGGCGTGACGCGCGAGCAGATCGTCGAGAACTGTGGATGGCCGATCAAGTTTGCCGAAACGGTGATCGATACGCCGGTACCGACAGACACAGAGCTGCAAACCCTGCGCGACATCAACGCGCGCACCAAGAGGGCCCATCAGGGCAACAAGGAAGCCGCATAATGCCTGAGGCCTATATCTGCGACTATATCCGTACGCCGATCGGCCGTTTTGCCGGTTCGCTCTCCTCCGTCCGCGCCGATGACCTCGGCGCCATCCCGCTCAAGTCGCTGATGCAGCGCAATGCTTCCGTCGATTGGCAGGCGGTCGATGACGTCATTTTCGGCTGTGCCAACCAGGCGGGCGAGGACAATCGCAACGTCGCGCGCATGTCGCTGCTGCTGGCGGGCTTGCCGCTGGAGGTGTCCGGCACGACGATCAACCGGCTCTGCGGCTCGGGGATGGATGCCGTGATCGCGGCCGCCCGCGCCATTCGCGCAGGCGAGGCCGAGCTGATGATCGCCGGTGGTGTCGAAAGCATGTCGCGCGCGCCCTTCGTCATGCCGAAGGCGGAAAGCGCCTTTTCCCGCGCCGCCGAAATCCACGACACGACGATCGGCTGGCGCTTCATCAATCCGCTGATGAAAAAGCAATACGGCGTCGATCCGATGCCGGAAACCGGCGAGAACGTCGCCGAGGATTACAAGGTGAGCAGAGAGGACCAGGATGCCTTTGCCGTCCGCTCACAGAACAAGGCCTCCGCTGCCCAGGAAAACGGGCGTCTCGCCCAGGAGATCACATCCGTTACCATTCCGCAGCGCAAGGGTGAACCGATCGTTGTCGGCAGGGATGAACATCCACGCGCGACAACGATCGAAATCCTTGCCAAGCTCGGTACGCCATTCAAGAAGGAAGGTGGTACCGTGACCGCAGGCAATGCCTCCGGCGTCAACGATGGCGCAGCAGCTCTGATCATTGCGTCCGAAGCTGCCGTGAAGAAACACGGCCTGACGCCGATCGCCCGCGTCATGGGCGGGGCTGCGGCTGGTGCACCGCCACGCATCATGGGTATCGGTCCCGTACCTGCGTCGCGAAAGCTGATGGCGCGGCTTGGCATGACGCAGAACCAGTTCGACGTCATCGAACTCAACGAAGCCTTCGCGAGCCAGGGCCTTGCCGTCCTGCGTGAACTCGGCATTGCCGACGACGATTCACGCGTCAACCGCAACGGCGGCGCCATCGCCCTCGGCCACCCGCTCGGCATGTCCGGCGCCCGCATCACCGGCACGGCCGCACTCGAACTCAAGTTGACCGGTGGCCGCTATTCGCTGTCGACCATGTGCATCGGCGTCGGGCAGGGGATCGCGATCGCGCTGGAACGCGCATGAGGCGATCGGCGCAGGATAGGCACTCCAAAGGTCGCTGGTATAAGGAATTCTTGTGGGCACTTTGAATTAGTATATACTTCATCGTATATATGCTTGTGGAGAAGCCAATGACGACTCAACGTGCAAAAGTGTTCCAATCCGGCAACTCGCAAGCCGTGCGCCTGCCGAAAGAGTTCCGCTTCGACGTCGATGAGCTTGAAATCACGCGCGAAGGGGATGCAGTTATTTTGCGCCCGACGGTGAAACACAAGGAGGCTTGGAGCGGCTTGAAGGCCGCGATGGCGCGTGGGTTCAGCGACGACTTTATGGTGGATGGTCGCCAGCAACCTGAGATCAAAGATAATCCTGACCTGGAAAAACTCTTCGAATAATGCGTTATCTTCTTGATACCAACGCCTTCATCGGTCTCATCGGGAAAAAATCCGAGCGGCTCGTAAAGCGAGCACTCGCATGTGAGGCGGGCGCTATAGGCCTTTCAACCCTGGTATTGCACGAATTGTACTACGGTGCCTATCGAAGCCAGAGAGTGGAATTCAATCTTGAGAGTATACGCCTTTTGACGCAGGACTTTCCTCTGGTCCCATTTGATCGCGATGACGCACAAATCGCTGGCGGTGTAAGGACAGATCTTGCGACCTTGGGAACGCCGATCGGCTCCTTCGACATTTTGATTGCAGCGCAGGCAAAGGCCAGAAGGCTAATCTGCGTTACCAACAATACGCGCGAATTCCAGCGTGTCGGAGGTCTAAAAGTCGAAGATTGGACGGCGGCCGAATAATCCCTCAATAAGCCAGCCCCACATAGTTCTCCGCCAGTACGGTCGCCGCCGCCCGGGAATGGGTAAGATAGTCCAGTTCGGCCTCCTGGATCTTCTGATCGAAGGCACCGGTGTCGGGAAACCGGTGCAGCATCGTCGTCATCCACCAGGAAAAGCGAACGGCCTTCCAGACACGGGAAAGAGCGCGGGCGGAATAGGCGTCGATGCCGGCAGACGAGCGTTCCAGATAATACTCGCAGAGACCCGCATGGAGATAATGAACATCGCTTGCCGCCAGGTTGAGTCCCTTTGCCCCTGTCGGCGGCACGATATGCGCGGCGTCACCGACCAGGAAGAGATTGCCGAACTGCATCGGCTCGGCCACGAACGAGCGCAGCGGCGCGATCGATTTTTCGAAGGACGGACCGGTAACCAGGGCGTCGGCATGATGGGCGGGCAGGCGGCGGCGCAGTTCGTCCCAGAACCGGTCATCGCTCCAATCCTCAACCTTCTCGTCCAGCGCACATTGCAGATAGTAGCGGCTGCGGCTTTCCGAGCGCATCGAGCAGAGCGCGAAACCGCGCGGATGGTTGGCATAGATCAGTTCGTGGTTGACCGGTGGCACATCGGCCAGCAGACCGAGCCAGCCGAACGGATAGACCTTTTCGAATGTGGTGATCGATTGTTCCGGCACGGCCTTGCGGCTCACCCCGTGAAAGCCGTCACACCCTGCGATGAAATCACAATCGATGCGGTGGTTTATCCCATCTTTCTCATAGATGACATACGGTGATAAACCATCGAAATCGTGCGGATGGACATTGGAGGCATCATAGATCGTCACTGCCCCGATCGCCTCGCGGTGCTGCATCAGGTCACGCGTCAGCTCGGTTTGTCCATAGACCATGACGCCCTTGCCACCAGTCAGATCCGCAAGGTCGATCCGGTGGTCGCGGCCATCAAAGGCGAGCGAGAAGCCGCCATGCGGCAAGCCTTCGGCATGCATCCGCGCTCCGGCTCCGGCCTCGTCCATCAGCCCGACCGTGCCACGTTCAAGAACGCCTGCGCGGACCCGGCCGAGAATGTAGTCCTTGCCGACACGATCCAGAATGACAGCCTCGATGCCGGCTTTGGCCAGCAACTGCCCGAGCAGCAATCCGGACGGACCTGAACCGATGATGACGACCTGCGTGCGCATCCTTTTCCTCCCGAAACAGTGCAGTTGAATTGTTGCACCGGAGCGGGACCGTCTCCATGGACATCGAACTCAATAAATTGCACAAATCGAACATCAACAATCTCTGCGGAACAAGAATGCGCGCCATTCCAACCTATGATCTCTATGGCGAAAAGAGCGATGATTCCCCTGGTTTTTGGCTGCATTGCGAAACCATCCCGTCGCGCAGCAGCCTGCATCACTGGGAAATCAGCCTGCATCGCCATGAACAGTTCTTTCAGATCCTGTACATCGAGGCGGGATCCGGCGATGCGATCTTTGATGACGTAACACAGGCGATTGTCGCACCTGCGGTCATCACCGTGCCACCTCTTTCCCGACACGGCTTTCGGTTTTCGAAGGATATTGACGGTTATGTCTTCACAATTCTGACGTCACACCTGAAAACCATGCCAGCCGATCACAGCCGGCTTGGTGCGTGGCTGAGCCTCCCGCGCCTGACGGCGCTGCTGCCGGACCATGCCGACAGCCATTATATCGCCGATACGCTGCATCGTCTGGCCGCAGAAGCAGAGGCCCGGCGAACGGGACCAGCGGATCTCTGCGAGGCATACCTGACCTCCGCACTCCGGCTGACGGCGCGCCTGTCTACGCAAGGGCAGGGTGACGAAGACGGGGGCGCGACGGAGAACGAGCGGCGGCTGAACCGGCTGACCGATCTGATCCACCAGTATTTCCGGTCGCACAAACCTGCATCATTCTACGCCAATGCACTCGGAATCTCGCCAACGCATCTCAACCGCATCGTCAAACAACGCACGAGCGGCAGTACCCAGAACCTGATCAACGGCAAGCTGATCGACGAAGCGCAGCGCGAACTGCTGTTTACGCAGATCCCGGTGCAGGAAATCGGCTTCCGGCTCGGGTTTACCGATCCCGCCTATTTCTCCCGTTTCTTCCTGACACGGACAGGCCTTTCGCCACGGCAATGGCGCCGCAGGCAGGGCAGGGAGGGCTGACTCGCGCACTTTCATGGCGCTTCGGCAGCTGGATGAGGCGCCAATCACCACCTGCCGAAACGGCCGCATAGCAGACCGGCGGAATAAACGCGGAGTGCATGGACTGCCGGGAATTTGCCGGATAGGACTTAAGCGACACGCGCACACCCTTCCATCTCAAATTGCAGCAGACTTTCCGGAGACACCATGAGCAAGGCCCCATCGACGCTTCAGACCGTGAGCACTCCGGCCGTCCTGGTCGATCTCGACATCGCCCGGCGCAATATCGATCGTTTTCAGGCCTATGCCGACGCACACGGATTGAAGGTTCGCCCGCATATCAAGACACATAAGCTCCCGGCAGTCGCCGAGATGCAGCTCAGGGCAGGGGCCATCGGCGTCACCTGCCAGAAGGTGTCGGAAGCCGAAGCGATGATTGCCGCCAGCCCGGAGATCCGCGACGTTCTGATCACCTACAATATCCTCGGCGCCGAAAAACTGAGCCATCTCACCGCACTCGCCCGAAAGGTGACGCTGAGCGTGGTTGCCGACAACGAGACGGTCATCGACGGCCTCTCGGGTGCTTTCGCCTCAGAGCCAGAACCGCTGCGGGTACTGGTGGAATGCAACACCGGGGCCGACCGCTGCGGCGTACCGACCCCGGAAGCTGCGGCAGCCCTGGCGCAGCGGATCGCCAAGGCGCCCGGCCTCGTGTTCGGCGGCCTGATGACCTATCCGCCGGCAAACGATGCGGCCGCTGTCGAATCCTTCATGAACCGCGCCAAGGCATTTATCGAGGCAGCCGGTATCAAGGTTCCGGTCATCACCTCGGGCGGCACGCCGTCGATGATGGAAGCCGCCAAGGCACCGGTAACGACCGAATACCGGCCAGGGACCTATGTCTATAACGACCGTTCGCTGGTGACGCGCGGCGTCTGCGCCTGGGGCGACTGCGCGCTCACCGTGCTTGCCACCGTCGTGTCGGTCCCCGCTGCCAATCGCGCCATCATCGATGCCGGTTCCAAGGCGCTGACGTCAGACCTGCTCGGCCTGTCCGGCTACGGCCATGTGCTCGGCCGCAATGACATCACCATCGACCAGCTCTCGGAAGAACATGGCCGCTTGGTCAGCGAAGGGCCGATCAATCTGAGCGTTGGCGACAGGCTGCGCATCGTTCCCAACCATGCCTGCGTCGTCACCAACCTGGTCGATGCGGTAAACATCGTCGAAAAAGGCGAGATTTCAGCCTTGTGGCCGGTTGTCGCGCGCGGCAGGATCGTCTGACAATCGCGTCGGATGCCTATTCGGGCCAATTGAAAACAGCTTCGATCGGGTGCCCGTCCGGATCGATGACAAAGGCGGCATAATAGTGTGCGCCATAGGCAACACGCAGACCGGGGCCGCCATTGTCGCTGCCGCCGTTCTCCAGCGCCGCTCTGTGGAAATCATCGACCGCCTGCCGGTTCGGCCTGGGCCCGATCCACTGTCAGGTCAGCAAGCAGCAAGAAAACCGTATTTTGACCGCTCGAAACCGGTGCCCTCGGCAACAGACGGGAAGCGGCTTGATGGCCGGCTACGCCAGACGACCAAAAATTGTGGCACTGCTGGCGCGCCGATGTCGCGGAGGGGCGGGGTGGTTTTTCTCGGTTCATTATCGCCGCGTTCAACTGGGGCAACCACGTGCAGAATCGCGCTACCCTCGGAATCCTTTTTCTGTGTCTCGGCATACTGGTCTTCTCGCTGCAGGACGCCGTGATCAAGGCTGTGTCGGGCAGTTATGCGCTGACGCAGGTGGTTTCGTTCCGCTGCCTTGTGTCCGTTCCCATCCTGTTGCTGCTCGTCCATGTCGAGGGTGGCATAGGCACTCTGTTTACGCGCGAATTCTGGCCGCTGATCTGGCGTGCGGCTCTGCTGTTGGTCGGTTACACCACCTATTACATGGCTTTTCCCGCATTGCCTCTGGCCGATGCGGTGGCGCTCTATTTCACCGTGCCGCTGTTCATGCTCGCATTGGCACCGCTCATTCTCGGCGAAACCATCGGCTGGCGGCGGATCACGGCAGTCTTAGTCGGTTTTGTTGGTGTCGTGGTCATGCTGAAGCCGGGAGCGGGGCTTTTCGAACCCGCAGCGCTTTTGTCGCTGTCGTCGGCCATCACCTATGCGCTGGCGATGCTGATGGCCCGCAAGATGGGCACCGAGACGACGGCGTCCGTGATGGCCTTCTATCAGAACGGCGTCTATCTTGCCGGTGCGCTGGCGATCGCCGGTTTCTTTCATCTGACCGGCATCCACCATGCCAGCCACAAGTCGATCGAATTTCTGATCCGCCCCTGGGTCTGGCCAACCATGCCTGACGCATTGTTGATGGGCTCGTGCGGCGTCATCGCCGCGATCGCCATGACCTTGCTCACCCACGCCTACCGGATCGCCAAGGCAAGCGTCGTCGCCTCGTTCGAATATACCGGCATGCTTTGGGCGCCGCTCTGGGGTTTCCTGTTCTTCGGCGAGGTCCCGTATCTCACCACCATCGCCGGCGCCTGCCTGATCGTCCTCGCCGGACTTTTCGCCCTGTCATCGCCCGCCGCACAGGAGAATACAGCGGAGGCGGGATAGTGGCGGCTCCAAGTCGCACTTCATCCTTGAACCCACCCGGCTACACAGATTGTGGCGGCCAGGTTGGAATGTCCGGATCTGCGCAAAGTTAAAGTGTCACTTTGGGTGGCGTCTTAGCCATTTAGAAATGCCACACGCACCCTGTCGACGTGCGCTGAGGCAAGCCCCCGACCGGACCGGCTGGGCCGGGTTGCAAGGGCAGGGAGGGGGCGGGTGAGACGCTGCCCTTTAAGCTTTAGCTTTCTCACTGGCAATTGTTCCGTTGTCGGTCGATACTCGCTGGTACCTGCATGGAGCAGGCAAGGGATCAAAGCCGCACGATGCCTCCGGAAATCAAGCTGCAGGGTGACGTCAATGTCACCGCGCTGTCACCCCTTGTTCGCGGCATGCTTCTTTCGGTCGCCTATGCTGACGGTGAGGGTGGCATAGGATTGACGGCGACCGGCGCCATGAACCGCAAGTTCGTGCATTGGGCCGCTGTACACTTCCTTTGGCCAGGCTTCACAGCCGAAGACCTCTACAGCATGAACAAGGTGCTCAATGAGAGCGACGTGCCGCCGCTCTGGGTCGTGCGAGACATGGCCCGTCATCTAAAACTTCTTCGCCGGAAAAAGGATGTGCTGCTGCCAACCAGACGCGGCCGGGAGTTTCTGGTGAACCCGCAAGCCTTCTTCGATCTGATCGCCACGGATTATCTCTATTCGTATGTTCACGCCACCGAGCGGCAAGAGGAGGTCCGAGCGCGGTTACGCTGGTGGCGCATGTTCCTCAATCTGCTCAATATCAAAGCCAGAGAAGGTTGCACGCCAATGGACGCTGTGAAGATCCTCTATCCAGACACGGCGCCTCTGTCGGACACCGAAATGACCCTGGAAGCCTGGCAGTTGAAATCCGACCTCCAGTATGGCGTCTTTCGGCGCTTGTGCTGGTTGGGTTTACTCTACGAGGCCCGCGAAGGGCTCACGCTTCTTCAGGATGGAACCTTCCACAAGACGCCACTTTGGCCAGCTTGCCTGCAATTGGAATCGGATACGCAAAGTGACATCGGCGTGCATTGACGATCTTTAGTCCGCAGCTGGCTGTCTCAATAACGCTTTCTCTCGCCGCGCGATCACCACCGGATCATTCATGGAATCCGTCCGCTTGCCTGGCTTGCGTCCACGTGGTCTGTAGCCAATCTTCTCGCTGTTGGTCTTCACCTTCGGCCTTACCTCCTGGTCCTGGCGCTCTTTGACATAGGCCAGCACTTCGCCGAGCCGCTTGTTCTCGGTAATGGCCGCATGCGTCACCCGCTGGTCCTTGTCAAACACCCGATAGGCCAGGGAATGCCCCTTCCAGCGCACATCCAGCCGCCCATCCGCATAGGCATAAGTCTCGACATAACGACCGACCAGGCCGCGCGTCATCTCGGTCGCCTCCAGCATGATCCGCTTGCGCTCAAACGAAAACGTCAGCTGCGATCCGACATAACGCTGCTCGCGCTTGCACAGGATCTCGGCGAGCCGATCCGGCGCCAGGTTCAGCGGCCGATGAAGGTCGTCTGGACGGGTAGGGATGATCGCAAAGCGCTCATTGTAGTCCTCCACGAAGCCCGGCAAGAACGTATTACCCGCCTCCATGGTGTCAATCTTGGCCAGTCGCAGTGCCTTGACCAATCGATCCTGCAATGTCCGGTTCATCCGCTCGACACGCCCCTTGGCCTGGCTCGAATTTGCGCAAAGAATCTCGATGTTTAGCTCACAAAGCCCACGCCCGAACTGGGTCATGCCCTGGCCACCCCTGGCATCTTTCTTCGCCACCCGGAACACCGAATGTTTGTCCGAATAAAAGGCAATCGGTGCGCCGTGACGCTGGAGATAGAGCTCCAGCGCTTCAAAATAGGTGAAGGCGCTTTCCGAGCGCACAAACCGTATTTGCATCAGCTTGCCGGTCGCATCGTCGACGAACACCAGCAGCGAGCACGGCGGCCCACGATCCTCAAACCAGCGATGCTCTGAGCCGTCGATCTGCACCAGCTCGCCATAGGCCTCGCGCCGCAATCGCGGTTGATGAAACGTCCGGCGCTGCTTGCGCGAAAGCCAGATGCCAGCAGCCGTCATCCACTGCCGTAACGTCTCGCGCGACACACGCAGCCCATCACGCTCGGCAAGCATCTCTGAAGCCAGGGTCGGACCGAAGCCCGCATAACCCTCGCGAACCAGCGTCACCGCATAATCTCGAACACCGTCGCTGATCCGGTTGTTCGACGGCCGCCCAATCGCCTTGTGGCGGATCGACGCCGCACCACCAGTTCGGATACGTTCCAGAAGACGACGGACCTGGCGCTCGCTCAGATCAAGTACATGCGCCGCCGTCACCAGCGTCATCCGGCCGGCGACCACCTTCGACAAAACTTCGATCCGCTGCAGATCACGCTCGCTCATCGCAATCAATCCCATCTGCTCGTCTCCGCGTTATCAAACGCGGGGAGTGTGACATTCTAACTTTGCCAAATTAGGACATTCTAACTTTGCGGCTACACAGATTGATCACATAAGATTTGTTATGGAACTCATATGATCGTTCAGTGGCTCACTTGTAGATGTATGTAAAAACGAACCCCGAAGTTTCCCAAGAGAAGCCAAAACATCCGCAACGAGAACCCTGAATCGTCCGCAACGCATAAAATTGGGCGTTTTCAGCAGTTTACAACCGGGCCGCCCTCTGGAGCGCCGTTGAGTTCATCCGGCCCGCGGCGACCATTTCAGTCACCCTGCTGCGTCTCACCGAGACCAACGAGAATTCAGCGGCGACAAAAAAGCCGTTTGCGGCAACGAGGAGAAAAACGGCGATGATGCCGACATAGTCGAATATACTGCCATCCTGGTCGGGCATGCGGTTGTGATGTCCTGTCCTAATTACGATGGCAAAGCGTAGCATGGGAAATCGAGACACTGTAACCCGTAGCCAAGCCTAATCGGCCAATGTCGTCACCAAGATGCTGCGACCAGGTTAACGGTCATTCAGCCGTCACTTCGTAGGTAAATGTCAGCGATCCCACGGAAACCGACTTGCCGTCACCGTCTCTGACTTTCACGGTTATTATTCCGCGATGCTCACTATACGGAAGCTCGTCTCTCGCGATATCCGACATGATACGCGCGACCTCTTTCGGCAAGTCGGCTTTTGACGGAAGTAGCATGCCGACATCGTCGGTCATCTGACCGTCGCCGTTATGGATGTCGAAAAAGTATCGGGTCGTCATTGGTGCGGCGCTCTCGTCATTGCATCTTGGCGGAATTGATATGATCGCAGTGCTTTCGAAGGAGCTGATGGACTAGCTCCGGAGTTAACGGCTTTGGAACGAAGGTGGCGTTTTCGGGTACGTCCCCTGCAGCAGGCACTGCTGCTCCGGAAGCGATGACAACGCATATGTGGGGCCAACGTTCCGCAACGACACGGGCAAGGTCGAAACCGTCTAGTTCGCCAGGCATCTGCACGTCCGTTACAAGGAGCTGGAGCGAAGAATGCCGGTTGAGGAATTCGTATGCCTTGTCAGCAGTCGTGGCTTCGACGACGGCATATCCCTCTTCCGCGAGCATGTCGGCGGTATCCATGAGGATCAAGGCTTCGTCATCCACGACAAGTGCGATCGGAATCGCGAGCTTTTCGAATTCTGCGTTTTCCATCCGCCCTAAATCTTTGGAACGACGAATAGTTCCTTAGAATAGCGCAGATGGAAGTACGTCGCTCAACGATCCGCTATGACGACTGGAAGGTGGTCTTCAAGGAGCAGCGGATTTCCGGCGGTTTCCAAGTTTGGCAGGAGCCACTTGTGACTTTGCGCCTGCCCAAGCTCTTCAATCTTCGCATGGACCCCTATGAGCGTGCCGACATCGTCTCCGACCAATACAATGACTGGCTGGCGAGGAATGATTACCTTCTCGTGAAAGGTCAGCTGAAGAGCGCCGCCTTCCTCGAAACGTTCGGGAAGTATCCGCCGAGCCAGCGCGTTGCCAGCTTCAACATCGAGGGCGTGCGCGAGCAGGTAAACAAGGTGATCGACAAGTCCTTCAAGGATCGTGGCATCGAAAAGTAAAACTTGATGAGGGGATGTTTACCGTATGCATCCCCTCATCGTCGCTCCACCGCCAACCATGATTGTATAGCCTGATGACGATAACGACGACGATCCGTGCGATCCTGATCGTGCTGCTGACACGTTTAGTTTATTTGGCACCAGAGTTGCGGTTGTGGAACGAGGTCAAAATCCAAGGACGCGGGAGAGCATCTGCGCCCATTTTAGCGAGTATCGTCACTTCCGTTCGGCATCCGGAACTCGAACGCGGTTCGCTCTGAAGATGAGGTCACGGTCAGCGTACCACCGTGCGCTTTCGCGATCTCCGAAGCGATATAGAGGCCAAGACCAAGCCCCTGCTCGCTTCTGCCCTCGGAAGTGCCGCCACGGAAGAACGGCTGAAAGAGGCGCTGCATCGCTTCCTCGGGTATCGAATCGCCGCCATTGGAAACAGTCAGCACAAGCGCTCCTTCTTCCGTCCGTGCCTCCAGGCTGATCGGCTGGTCCGATGCCCCATGGGTGATGGCGTTTCCCAGCAGGTTCGAAACGAGCTGTGCCACGCGTGCGGCATCGACGTATATCGGCTCTTCAAGCGCGAACGCCGTGTCGATTACTCTTTCGCTGCTGCCGGCGAGTTCGCCGACGACCTGTTCAAGGTGAGACGCCAAGCCCTCCTCCGCCCGTCGGTTCAAGGAAAAGCCACCCCCGATACGCCCACGGGTCAGGTCAAGAACGTCGCCGATGAGCCCGCTCATGCGAGAGACGCTTCCCTCGATCAGGCTGACCATCTGTCGGGCTCTCGTACTCAAGTCCTCCTTCGAAAGGATGCGCATGCCGCTCCCGATCGAAGCCAGCGGGTTTCGAAGATCGTGCCCCAGGATCGCGATGAATTCCTCTCGATGCAATGCGGTCTCTGTGAGAGCGGCGACTAAACCCTCAATTTCCTTGCGAGCTTCACTGCCCGCGCGGTTGGCATCGGCAAGTTCCCGCTCATACTTGCGTCGGCTCGTGGCCTGGAAGATGGCGATACGGGTTTTCGTGCCCCGGCCCTCGACATCGGCCGTCTGCGTGGCATTGGCAAGAACGGGCAGCCTTGTGCCGTCCCTGCAGAGGAAGTCGAGCGCCACTTCGTGAAAGAAGCCCTGCATCCGGAGCAACGGTGAAAAGTGCGTCTCGAAGAACATCCGGCCTGCGATTGGCATCGAGTCCGGAAAATTCTTGCCGATAATGTCTGCGGTGTCGAAACCAAGCCAGCCCCTCAGCGTCCTATTTACAAGGACGATCCTCGACCGATCGTCCAATACGAGGTATCCGCAGGGTGCATTGTCGAAAAGGTCTTTGAAGTCGTCGTTGTTTTGCATCATAGCCTAGATGAAATCTCGGATTGCCGAGATGACTTCCTGCGGCGCTGACAGGTTGGTCCGAGAGCTCGTGCTCATTTCGTCGTCATCGCGTTGCCCGATCGCGGCGCTACCTCCGTCGGCCGACGGTTCGTTCGTCGCGTGCCGTCGCAATTCTTAGCTTACCCCGCTGTCTGTCGAAGAAATGCTCAAGCCTTTGGAGGAATTCTTCACATGACGATTCCACCGACGGCTCCAAGTCATTGAAAATGATTCGTTTCGATTCGGAACGAATCGCTTCCGTAACGATTGAGTCGCGAATTAGTCGGGTCGGAGTACAGCGTCATGGCAGGCCAGCGTGCACAGTGGAAAGGCTTCATCAAATTCGGCGAGGTGTCCGCGGGGGTGGCCCTCTATACTGCTGCCTCAACCTCCGACCGCATCGCCTTCAACACGATCAACACAGCGACGGGGAACCGCGTCAACCGCGTGTTCATCGACAGCGATACCGAAGAACCCGTCCCGAAAGAGGCTCAGACAAAGGGCTTTGAAATCGAAAACGGGCAGTACATCATCATCGATCCAGACGAGGTTGCCGCGACGATTCCCGAGAGCACCAAGACCTTGGAGATCGAGGCCTTTATCCCCTGCTCCGATATCGACGACATCTACTTCGACAAGCCATACTACCTCACACCGGACAATATGGGCTCGGATGCCTTTGTCGCACTGCGGGAGGGGATGCGGAAGTCCAAGGTTGCAGCCATCGCCCGCACCGTGCTCTTTCGACGGATGCGCACAGTGTTGATCCGCCCGCATGGCAAGGGGTTGATCGCCACAACGTTGAACTACGATTATGAGGTTCGCTCTTCCAAGAAGGCGTTCGAGGAAATGCCCAAGCTGAAGATTGAGGGAGAGATGCTCGATCTCGCAAAGCATATCATCGGTACAAAGAAGGGCGAGTTCGACCCGGCATCTTTCGATGACCGATACGAAGCGGCGCTCGGGGAGCTCGTGAAGGCGAAGATCGAGGGCAAGGCGCTTCCCAAGCGGAAAAAGGTCGAGGTTTCCAAACCAAACGATCTCCTGGCCGCCCTGCGCGAAAGTGCGGGCTTGATGAAGAGCGCGGACGACAAACCGAAACGCACTGCCGCCAATGCCAATGCTGGCGATGGTCGGCCGCGCGCCGCGCGCGCGGCGGCCGGGAAGTCCGCCTCTTCGAAGGCTGCCCCGCAACGCAAAGCTAGCTGAGGAGCTAGGCCATGGCACTGCGTCCGTACTGGAAAGGCTATCTGAAGCTCTCGCTCGTGACATGCCCCGTTGCGATGACACCAGCGACATCAGAATCGGAGAAGTTTCGTTTTCATACCCTGAACAAGGAGACTGGCAACCGGGTCGTCTCCCAGTACATCGACTCTGTGACAGGTAAGCCAGTGAAGGAGGAAAACGAGGCGAAGGGCTATGCGCGTGGCGAGAACGATTACGTGATCCTGACCGATGATGAACTCGATGCCGTGATGCTGGACACGGTGAAGACGATCGATATCCAGAAGTTCGTGCCGGCAGATAGCATCGATTGGGTATACCTTGAGAAACCGCACTATCTCATGCCCGACGACGCAGTCGGGAACGAGGCATTCGCAGTCATCCGCGACGCGATGAAGGCTGACAAGGACGTCGGAGTTTCGAAACTCGTAATCGGCCGCCGCGAACGCGCTGTCGTGCTGGAACCGCGAGACGAGGGCATTGTTCTATGGTCACTTCGTTTTGGAGACGAGGTTCGTCCAGAGAAGGACTACTTCGCGGACATTGCGGACGACGCCGATCCCGATCTGATTCCCCTGGTGCAGCAACTTATAAAACAGAAGACGGCGCGGTGGTCGCCAGACATGGTGAGTGACCCAATCCAGGAAAGCCTGCTCAAGCTCATTGCCGAAAAGAAAAAAGCCCTCAGACCTGCGAAGAAGGCGGCGAAGGGCAAGGAGGGCGCGCCAGCGTCGAACGTTGTGAACATCATGGATGCCTTGAAGAAGTCCTTGGCGGCGGACCTGAAAAACCGCAAGGCGGGGTGAAACCGCAGGTCCGTTGCGGGTGATCAGGCTAGGTGTCCAGTCCTACGCGGTCTGCTGCGACGAGACGATTGTAACCCGCATATCCGTCGACCTGCAAAACACTTGAGAGGAATACCAGCGCTCGGCATGCAGGCCTCGCGATTTCACGGACGGAATGGGCTTACAGAAAGAGTTTCATCGCTCCCGCCCTTCCCGTCGTCGATATCGAACAGGTATTTTAAGGGGTTCAACCGTTCAAGCTTGCAGGCTTCCATAACCGCCCTCGAAAGCTGGCTCCTGGTCGAGGGTTCCAGCCTCAGGGCTGCAACTCTTAGTCGCTCCCGCCATGAAGGACCACGATCACAAGCGTCTATCCAAGCTAGCCCGATATTGTGCAAACGCCCGGTCATGTCGAGGGCCTGGATGAGATCAGACGCTTGGCGACGGTCCCTGGCGATCTTCCCGACTTGGGTCGTGGGACGGTCCGTCGAGACGAGAAGTTTATGGACGGCGAATCTTTCAGGAGCCGGCACCGTGACGGCGACACCTGCATCATGGAGCAAGAGAGATGTCACTGGTTCGTGGATTAGATAATCTAGGAAGCGGAGAACGAACGCACCAACGTTGTTTCCCAGCGCCGGCATCTTTGCAAGACTACTTTCGTAGTCCCGAGAGCCACGGTTGGGGGTCAATATATCGACCTTAAAACCGAACTGGTTCCTAAAGCTTGCCGCTAGGGTTCGCTCCCCGGGATACATGATCGAGGTGAAGGAACTGTCGACGGACTTCAACGCCATCTCAATGTCGTCGGTCCTGTCGTCAATATGCTGTGAGATGCCAAAATATTGAGCGAAATCGACATCGTCGGTCCTCATCGACATACCGGGGAGTTTAACACCTAAAAGCCCAGCATACGTCTGGAAAGCAACAGAACCCACAAGGACGCAACGGAGCCTAAACAGGCCCGCCTTGGAGAGCGCCTGAATAACGCGCCCTTCGAGTGTGATTGGCGCTGGCAGGCCCGACTGACGAAGCTTTGTTGCGATATTCCTCCGCTCCCTGTAGCCGCTGCGGACCCTAGAGAAGGCCTCGACCCTTTTATCGGTTTCCAGGACGCCTTTCGGGCCAACGTACTTTAGATACTGCTTCCCGTCCCCGCCCATAGGATTTGTCTCGAAGCCCCTGTAGTACCAGTACTCCTTCCCTCGGCGAGTTTGACTTACGTATGAACCATTCTCTGGAAACGTGTCGTCGAATTCGGCGTCAATAGTTTTTTGAAGCAGATCGGAGAACATTAGTTCGTCGGTGCTGGACATGCGGATCATAATTGCGGCCCGGCCTCCTGAGGTGTTGTTACTATTTTTAAGAAACAAGCACAACACGAGAATTCGCCGGCGTCAACCGCGGATGATGCCGACACCGTGACGAAACGGCCAATGCGCGACCCCACGCAAGTATTGGGACTTCAGTGAGCCGCTTTTTCCTTCAACAGGAGTTCGAGCGTCCTCGCATCGGCCTCACCGCCAAAGTAGCGCTCGATGGCTGTGCGGAACGGCTCGGGATCGTTGGCAGTCTCCCGAAACAGCGTCATCGACGAGTGCAGTTTCAGATCGTCGGGAGAGCTGAATATCTCACGGGCGGTGCGATTGCGGAGAACGTTAATCGCGCGGGTACACTGGACGAGACGGTCGCCGAGCAACGAATGGGCGAGATAGGCGTGAGCCTCGTCCAGCCCGGAAATCGCAAACCTGATCGCGGTTGGCGAATGGCCGAGTCCAGCGAGCTGCGGGAAAATGAACCACATCCAGTGGCTTTGTTTGCGGCCCCTCTCCAACTCTCTAAGGGCAGTGTCATAGACGGGTACCTGCGCCTCGATGAAGCGTGAGAGATTATAGGGGTCACTCATGTGCTGTACTCCAAACTCGAGAATCTGGCCTGCAGTGAAGTGCATCATGACGCGCGACTCAGCGAAGCTCACTGGGTCGCTTTCCGACGGCAAATTCGAGGCTCGGAACTGTAACGGCCGTCTGTTGGCACAGTCATGAAATTCTCATCCAAAAATGGCATTTGTGCGGGACAAATATCCATCGGAGATACTCATGCGCGAGAAAGAACTTCATGAGATTGAAGGGATCGCGGCAACGATCAGGCAACTCGTAACGCCGGGTATGAAACCCAAGGCGCTGATTGCCGCGGTGAAGGAACGGCATCCGGAAGCCAAAAAGAAGGAGATTGCCCGCGCGGCGTTTTTGAGCGTCATCCTGTCCGCTGAATATAATCCCGAAGACACGCAGGCACTCCATGACATGGCAATGGATACACGTGACAGCCCTGAAAGCTAGCAGGGCAACTGAATGAGACTGCGGACCCGGATTAAGCCAAAACGGGGACCGTGGCAGCGGTTCAACATCGACCGAGGGCTCGGCGAGCTAAAGGTCTGGTCGGTGGCTTGGACCCGAGGCCTACTCTGGCACAGGTGGCAAAGTCGAGAATCCAGCCGGTCGATCGAAATCTCCTGGTCAGGTGAGCTGTTAGATTTGAAGGGGAACCTTTTACCCAGGCTGGGATTGTCAGACTATCGTCCGACATTAGGAGTTCCTTATGCAAACCACTCTCGCCGCCGCAGCGATCCTGGTCGCCTCCATCGCAACGCCCGCATTCGCGGACGAAAGCGGTTTTCTGAAATCAATTGGTGGGTCGTGGTCAGGAAAGGGCACAGTCACCACCAAAATTGGGTCATCCCCGGTGAACGTCACCTGCAATTTCACCGGCAGTACGAACGGACCCGCGCTCGCGATGGCCGGCCAGTGTCGAGGTTTGGTGGTTATCCGACGGGCGGTCTCAGCCAACATAAAGGCAAACGGCGCTCGGTACAGTGGAACCTACATCGGTCCCTCTGGACGCCCATCTAACCTTTCTGGAACTCGACAAGGAAACGCAATCAATTTCGCCGTACGATGGAGCCGGGAGATCAATGGCGATCGGTTGGCCCGAATGACCATCGAGAAAATCGGCGCTCGTGGACTTCGTCTTCGCACTACCGACAAAGACCCTAAGACTGGGAAGAATGTGGTCACCAGCGATATCCGCCTCACAAGATAAGGCAGGGCGCTCACACTATGAACACCGCGGGCATCCGTTATCTACTAACGAATCGAAAACAGCGAAGTCGTCTTCGGATCGCGTCCCCGAACCATTGACGGCATCAAACTGGTTCTTTCTGAAAACGGCGTTGCTGTAGAGGAAGGACGTGCGCTTCTTCATGAGTTTGGCTCGCTCAAACTCAACGACGGATCGGTTGAGATCATCTTGCAAGCAAGACGGGTCTACTAAGAGGCGAATGTAGGGTCAGGTTTGATCGGCCGACAGTTTCGGCGTCCCGCGATGAAATCCGAGGCCGCCACGGGACGGCCTCGGAGGGTCTCAAATTACAAACCGCGCTTAGGGTAACGGTTCCGCTCGGCGTCGATCTCGGCCGGGGTGTATGGGTCAGCCGCATCGTCGAACGCCGTCCAGCCTTCGCCCTCGTATGCGGTCCGGCGCGTCGGCAAATCGACCCAATTAGACCGTTGAAGGATCGCTTCTGCTTCAGCCGCCCGGGAGTCGTTGACCTTTGCCGTCACGAGCGTTCCGCCGCGGCGAACGCCTTCCGCATAGACATGGGCATCGCGCTCATCTACCCCGGAATCAGTTAGCGCACCGATCAGGCCGCCGGCCGCACCGCCAACAACAGCGCCGGGGACGGCACCTGCTGCAGTCGCAGCGAGCCAACCTGCGGCGACGACTGGACCGACGCCAGGGATTGCCATGATGCCAAGGCCAGTCAGCAGACCGCCGACACCACCAACGGCAGCACCAATACCTGCCCCCGTGCCTGCGTCTTCGGCGGCATCGTTGTCACCATCCTTGTACCTTCCGTCCGCATTGTTCGAGACGATGCTGATGTCGCTGTCGGAAATACCCGTAGCTTTCAGCTGATCGACCGCACTTGTGGCATCGGAATAGCTGTCAAAAAGTCCTGTAACGGTTTTCGTCATGAGACGTCTCCTTATTGTCTGAGGGGGGATGCGTTACTTGGCAACGATGTTGCCCTGATAATCGAGCGTCACCGCAACGGCCTTGCCGTCCTTTGTCGCCTTGCCCTGCCACACGCCCTTGTCGTCGAGCTTCAACTCAGTAACATCAGCGTATCCGGCTTCGACGATACGATCCTTCGCCTGCCCCTCGGTGAAGCTGTTCGCACCTTCGACAGGCCCAGTTGCGTTCTGGTCGGAGGGCGTTGCGACGGCCGGGGTATCACCGTCGGGGTTAGGCGTTGGCGTCGCGGTCTGCGCGAACACTGATGTGGCGGAAAACGCGATGGCCGCAGTGGCGATAAGCAGATTCTTCATGAGGGTTCCTTCCTATTTGGACCGTGAGTGGTCTTGGAAACGGAACCGATGAGCGGTCATTTTGCTCCGAAAGCCGACTGGATTGGCGACTGAAAGGTCAATGAAACCGGAATATTAGCGGATTATGGCGGTTGGGTTCGACGGCATTTCCCAGTGCGGTTTGTGTTGCCGCCCTGTCCGCTGGTCCATCGGCGCTGACCCAAAAAAAGACCCCGCTATGGCGAGGTCAAGCAGTTGAGACTCGTGCGTTGAATACGAGAGGGGATTAACGCACCACAGAATGGTACCACAAATTTGTGACGATGGCATTGAGCAGCCAGCCTGCCACGGGTACCGACCCCTCGCCACACTCTACGTTACGAGGCCCGATGCTTGGGCTTGCGAGGCGGAGCATTGATCTCAAGCTCATGTCGGCTGGCAAAACGTCCAAGCATCTGTGATATTTTACGGGCTTCAGCCTGGTCGATGTTGTTTTTCTTGCAATGCTCACCGACGTCATAAACAGGTTTCGTATGATGGCTGGTTTGACGGTTATCGATGTGTTTTGTCATGACACGATCCTCCTGCATAAAAACCAGTAAGCGGTTCTGATGTTCCCATGCACCACAGCGGTCCCGACGGTTTTTTATTGAGGTACATGTTTCGTCGCGATGGTGTGCCCCGTGCAGATGATCGCGGACGGCTGGAACCATGATTCGGCAGTTCGCATTTCCTACCGAAGTCACGGTAATGAGGGGCGATCATGCACCAATTGGACCGAGCGATTGAAATTGCCCTGGAAGCTCACGCTGGACAGACCGACAAGACGGGCGAGCCCTACTACCTCCACTGCAACCGGGTTGCGGCTGCAGTATCCACCATCGACGAAAAAATCGTCGCCTATCTGCATGACGTCGTTGAAAAAGGGGGCTGGTCGATTGAGCGATTGAAGGCGGAGGGCTTCTCCGATCCAATCGTCTCCGCTGTCGATGCCCTTACCAAGCGTGAGGGAGAGAGCGATGAAGCGTTCGTGCGACGCGCGGCATCTGATCGGCTGGCCAGACCCGTCAAAGAAGCCGATCTGAATGACAACCTCAAACAGGCCCAGGCGGCTGGGATCGATGCCGCCAAATATGTCGAGGGCTTGAACACGCTGAGCGTGGCCGACAGCGCGGGACCTCCCTAATGCCTCTGGGCTGGGTCGGGGAACTTTATTTCCCGTCCCGGATTCAATGCGGCCAGTTAAGGTTCGCGTTGATATTGTAATGATTGATATTAGCATAGGGTGTAGTATCAACTTTCGCGTAGCGTGCGAGCCTCTGACCTGATCGGCTTTCGTCTGATGACCGCACTCGCTCCGTCGATCCTCGTTCTCGAGGACGAACCCCTCATCGCGCTCGATATTGAAGACATGCTCAACCGGGCGGGGTACGGAAACCTCACGCTTTTGGCGACCTGTGTTGTTGGTCACGAGTACCTGGTCCATAATACACCGTCAGTTGCAATCGTTGACATCTGCCTGAAGGACGGCGATTGCACCGAGGTGGTGAAGATTTTGGCGTCTCGAAATGTCCCCATAATCGTCGCGTCGGGCACCAGCAAATCGGATGCCGATGAAGTATTCACGCATGGCACTTGGATCGCCAAGCCTTGGAATCCCACGGAGTTCGTGGCTGCTGTAAAGAAAGCCCTAGAACGGGCAACCTTGAGGCAGAGTAGAAGGCCCAGAGGTGCGTCGCCGCGTGGCGTATTTGACCAGTCGAAACGCGAAGCAGACTTAATAATTATTTCGGCTCGTGATACAGAACTGCGTAAGACTGAGCTATTGAGGGCGCTTCGTTTGGAACGCAACAAGACTCCTAATAATTAGATTTTGTCTATCGATCGTACTTATTCAAAAAGGTGAAGCTCGGCGGCAGCCGCGTTTGCTTCGTCCATTGAGGCGTCCAACGTTGCCTTGAGAATTCGAAGTTCGGCAAGAAGACGTGGGCTGACAGCCAACTTTTGCCAGTCGCTCAGTTTCTGCTGCCATTCGGCAATCTCGACGATCAGTTTTCGAGAACGATCCGCTGATTCGGGATTGATCTCTTTCGCTGCTCGTTCCGCATTTTCTGCAAGTTCGACAAGCTCCACGGTGCTGACGACCCAGGTCGGCAGAGCGACACGCACTGTTTCAATCTCAGAGACGATGGCTTTGTCATCGGGATAGACGGTCATGGACACCTCAAAAGTTAGAACGGCGTGGCTGGAACGGCGGCACGCTTATCGTGCCGCCCCAGCGCCGGATGTTTTTAGGTAAATCGGAAGCTGGGGGACACGGACCTTCCAGACGAACCGACTATCGGCTGGCTTTGTAAAGCTTTTCGGCAATTTCGAACATCTCTTCCGGTGCGTAGTCCGGCGTAAATGCGGAAGGTACGCCCACAAGCTGCTGGATTTTGCCGCCTTCCGGCATACCGTCTACAACTTCGAGTTCGCCTGGCGGATCGGTAGGAAGAGCGACTTCCCCGTTGCCCCAGATGCCTGACATCTCTTTGTAGTCGTCCGGGCTGAAGGTGTAGAGTCTGCGGTGTGATCCCTCGTCGAGGTATTTCTGGCATTCTGGAATTTTGTCGAGCGGAATGTTCGGGGTCGGTAGAAACTTCTTCACATCGACACCAGTTATTTTCTCGAGCGCCAGAGCGTAGGCGTGCGCATGGACAGAGCCACGCACGAGGAGATAGCCGCAGACTTCGCGGCCAGTCGGATCGGAGAGGGTTTCGTAGACTCTGAGCTTCGTCTTTGGTTGCTCTTACGGTGTGGCTTAATTTGAGTATCTGACGTCTGCTTCTTAACGACCCTGCCCTCGGTCTTACCCTGGCTTGTTTCCCAAGTGACCTTGTCGCCCTTCTTGAGGCTTTCGCTCATTTCACTCTCCTCAGTCCGGACTGATCGCTGACGGCGGCTTAATATCTGCGGCCGTCCCGGTCTCCTTGCCGTCCCGCGCAAACTCGTCGTCGGCCTGTTGGTTCACCTTCGTCACGTCTTCCGATTCTTGCTCATTGAATTCGGGCTGCTCTTCCGCTCGCTTCCAGTGATCATCTTGAGCACCCTCAGGCCGGCCCTCGTCCTCCCAGATTCTATAAGCCCGTTCGCGGCGCTGCTGTTGTTTGTCGTCCATCGATTTCTCCTTTTTCTGGGAACGTTGAGGACCGCGACGGACGGGCTGGGCGCTCGCCTGGCGTTTCGTTGCCCGCAGCGAGAAATCGGAAAAATCGCTGCGTCCACCATCTCCGTCGTGTCCGATTGACACGCCGCGACCTCGAAACCGAAACCAATCGGCCTTATGAAAGTTCCGTTCGCATGAGGCAAAAAATCCAAGATCGAAGTCGATACCCCGACACCCCCGATGGAAGATATTTCGTCGTGCGCGGCCGATTGTGGCGCAAGAGCAATCCAGCTCTGACCGATGACGAGCGAGATCGGCTCGTGAAAGAACTGATGGTTGCTAGACGGTTGGTCCGCGATGCCGAAGGCGAGAGGGTCGCGACGGCGCTGGCGCGGAAGCGGGTAGACCTAGCCAAGATCGCACTTGGCGAACGCGGACCATTGTGGTGGGACGACGGAGCCCCTGACTACAACAGGCACATGGCAAAGAATACGCCTTATGCGGACTGGTTCGCGGCACTGGAAATGCCTGCGAAGCAGTGATGCAAGATAATCCGTGCCCAATGGCTCGTCCGCCCTCCGTTGACTTGACTGAATTCAACGCCATTTAGGCACCATGCCGAAGCGTGAGCAAAACGATATTGAACTCCTTAGGACATGGACCCTGCCATCGAAAGCCACCCTTGGGTCGTCGGTGCGCGCGCACGGAATACTTCTCGAGATGCGGGCGCGCCTTCCGATATCCTCAAAGAAATCACTAGTTCTCGAAACTGGCGAACTCGTCCTTGCAATGCCAGCGGAAGCAAAGACCGAGTTCAACGTCGCAGCCGGCATTGTCTCAGCGGCAATGAAGGATATCGAAAGCCTCCCGGTGATCCCACGCGAGATTCAGGACATCCTTACCATCAAGCCGGGGGAGAGGCACCGTTGGCTTGCCGACGGTCGCCTCCCCAGCGCGGGGACAAGGACAGTACGACTAGCGGGTCGCGCCAGACAGATCACCTTCCATGTCTTCGATCCGAAGGTCGTGGAAGAGCTCCTGGACAGCGGCGCAGTTGATGAATGGCGGGAAGACGACGTGGCGGCTGCGGCCGAAAACCGACGGCGCGCTGCCTACAAAGCGAAACTGACGCGATCGTTGAAGAAGGGTTCGAGTTCTAAGTCACCAGAGGCGGGTTCTGGTGAGGCAAGCGCGGAACTGTCGGGCTGGGCAGAATTCGGACGCGACGGCTTCCTGCGGTGACCCGCCAAATTCAGAAAACTCTGTAAGCGCAGGTCAGCATGGCCGGGCTTTATAAAAGGGTCGGCATATCGGCATTAACCTTCTGCTTCGCCCAGAGTTCGCTTGTGCGGTCCATGACAATGAGCTCCGGCGGATAGGTCCGCTTTTGAAAAGAGAGGGCATCGTCGAAGCTGCAAGCGCGGTTATTTAATTGATCGAAGAAGCGCTCTCTTGGGCCAATTTTCTACGAAGCTCGCCCAGCATGAGGTTGGCGAGGCCGATGAACTGACCCTGCGGATATTTGGCCAAATAGGCTTCGATCATTTCCGGATTGCCTGTATCGCGAACCGTCTCCCAGAAGGCGACTTCGACGCCGGGATCGTTTGCGCTTGGTCCACCATTTTCAAGACGGGTCGCGGCCAATTCGGCAAATTGCCCATTTGGAAAGCGTTCCAAGTAGAGAGCGTATTCAGCCGGATCGTCACTTTGCTGTACCGATTCCCAGAAAGCGACTTCGACGCGGCGGCCCTCGTCGTCGCTATCGAGGTCCTGCGGCACCGAATGCTCCACTGAAGAGGACTCTTGGGACATTCCGACCGGGGGCAATTCCATATCAAGTACCGGTTTTGCTTCCGGATCGAATATGACGCGAAATACACGGAGCGGGCGCGCGATGTTCTTGATGCTATGCTCTCCCAGGTCTTTAAACGTCGCCTCGACACGATCGCGCAGGTGATCTCTGACCCCCCTCGTCACGCAGATGCCTCCGACATCGGCGAGCCCTTCCAACCGGGCGGCGATATTGACGCCATCGCCGAAGATGTCACCGTTTTTGACCAGCACATCGCCCACGTTGATCCCGATGCGAAAGTTCATTCGGCGGTCTTCGGAAATATTCCGGTTAGCGCGCCACATCGCCTGCTGGATCGCCACGGCCGAGTTGAAAGCATGGACGATGGACGGGAACTCAGCCAGCAGCTGTCGCCTGCCGTGCCGAATATCTGGCCATGCGCTTTTTCAATGAGCCCGTCCACTATCGTCCGATGCGAGGTCAAGGTCGCCAGCGTCTGTTCCTCGTCAACATTCATCAGCCGGGAGTAGCCCTCGACATCAGCGGCGAGAATGGCTGCAAGCTTTCTTTCTAGTGGGGCGCTTCCATCTGAATGGTCCGATCCGACAACCCATCAGTCCTATCGTTGTTTGCAAATGTAACGTCAACAACCAGACCGGATGGATTTCCAATGACGGAGCAGTCGACGCTCATCAACCGACGACGGGGTAGGTTTGTTCCCTCGCGAGGATAGCTACGTCAGTTACGTCAGTTTCTTGTGGTCTGAATGCTTTGCGCCATGTAGGGGGTCGGATTGCGAAAGGCAGGCGTCGACGACGAGGGGGTCGGAAACGTCCACATTGCGTGAAGCATTGACGTCCGCGCGCGGCCACGCCTTTTGGAGATGTTGTTACTGTTTTTAAGAAACACGTTCAGCATCAGATTTCGCCGGCGTTAACCATCAGCGACGGGAGCCCAGCCTTTAGGTGGTTCTGGCTGTTAGGCAGTCGCTTCGCGTTCTCCTGCTGGATGTATCGCGTTTCTATTCGACATGAAAAACCCGGCGGTGAGGCCGGGTTCTCGACTACAAGCGGCCGTTGAGCGCGCTAGTGCGTGGTGCTGTTTATAAGTGCGTCGATGAGTTTAATCTGCGAGCGATTGCCGCGCTTATACTCGTTGATCAATAACTTCGCTTCCGCAGTCGCATCCTTGCGCAGAATGTGTTGCTGAGTACACCAGGCGTCGAGAACGGACTGGAGCATATTGAGGTCCATTGGTGGTATTGCGGTATCGGATTTATGCATCATTTTCCTCCCAAGGATTGACATCTTTTTTGTTGAGAAGCCACCTCCTCCGCGGCCTCCAGCGCATTCGACCATAGTCCAATGTACTAGGTGCACAAGATGAAAATGTGAGATTCCCGTTGAGGTACGTAACCGATTTTTAGCGACAGCGACGCCAGGCGGCTATGTGCCATCAAGGCGCAACGGTGGCGATGCACGCAGTGGCGTGGCGAGACGGAACATTGGTTCAGCCAACGAGTTGTTGGCAAACAATTGCCCGGCTGTCGGTGCAATGTCCCAAGGAAACAATCCCATGGCCAAATTACTCGAAGACCTGTTCCTCGACACGCTCAAAGACTTCTACTTTGCCGAACAGAAGATCGTCGACACGTTGCCGGAGATGGAAGCCGCGGCGACGAATACTCAGCTGAAGTCTGCCTTCCGCAAGCATCTGGATGAGACCAAAATCCACGTGACCCGCCTGGAAGCCGTCTTCAACGTCATCGGCGAGGAGCCTGAGGCGAAGACGTGTGCCGCGATCCTCGGCATTACCGACGAGGGTGCCGAAATCATGGAAGAATACGAAGGCTCCCCTGCCCTTGATGCTGGCCTTCTCGCCGCTGCTCAGGCCGTGGAACATTATGAAATGTCACGCTACGGAACGCTCCGCACGTGGGCGCTGGAGCTTGGCTATGAAGAAGCCGCCGAGATTCTACAGTCTACGCTCGATGAAGAACAAGCCACCGATCTGGCACTCACCGCTATCGCCACGTCCGTCGTGAACCAAAAAGCCGAAGGCTGATCATTCGTCGGGGCTGGTGGATGTCAGCCCCCATCCATGGCAGGATCGTTGTTATGTCCAAGGGTTTCACATATCTGCTCACAAGACTGCGCCAGACGGAACTGTGGGTCGGCTCAGAGGTGCAGACGATCGACGAGATCAAGTCGTTGCTCGTGGATAATGGCGTCCCGATCGAGAGCGGCTTGGCGGAGCTTCACCAGGTCGGAAAACTGAAAATCGGCAAACAGACCCCCGAAGTATCTCATTGAAAGTTACGCGCCTTCACTTTGAGCGTATCGATGTGCAAATCACGGACGAAGATGTCTCTTGGCTGGACGGTGGGTTTCGGCCGATCTCTTGAGTCCCCGCCCCCAGCCGATCCATGGGCGAACTCATCTCCCCTGCCCGAGGTAAGCTTGAACTCGGCATCCATGTCAGCGAGGTTCGACAAATCGCCTGAGAGGTCGAATAGCTGCTGCGCTACGAGATGCACGACATCCCCCTCGCGCTGGATGCGACCGTTTATCGCCATCATGCTCGCCCCGAGGACGACGCGGCGTCGCTTCTCGAACAAGGACGGCCATACCACGACGTTGGCCGGACCTGTCTCGTCTTCGATGGTGATGAACATCACTCCCTTCGCGCTGCCGGGCTTCTGGCGGACGAGCACCAACCCCGCCGTATAGACCCACCGCCCGTCACGAGCGGACATTGCCTCGTCGCAAGTGACCATGCTCCGTCGTCTGAGGTCTTCTCGCAGGAAGGCGATCGGGTGATCGCGTAGCGTCAGCCCGATATGGCCGTAGTCCTCGACGACGTTATGGCCTTCGGTCATTTGGCGGAGACGCACGTCCGGTTCCTGCTGTTCGGCAATCGTTTTCTCTTCTCGCTCTGCGGCCGCAGCGAATAACGGCAAAGGTTCGTCGCGTAGCGCTTTGATCGCCCAAAGCGCGTCGCGACGCTCATGTCCCAGCGACGGCAGGAAGGCGTCAGCTTCAGCAAGTTGGACAAGCGAAGCGGCTGGAACTCCGGATCGACGCCACATGTCGTCGACTGAATCGAATTCACCGTTCATGCGGGCGGCGACGATTCGCGCGACGTCCGCGGTGGCAAGACCTCTGACGAGGCGCATGCCGAGGCGTACAGCGTGGCGACCAGTATTGCCACTCTCCTCAAGGGTGCAGTCCCATCGCGAACGATTGACGCAAACGGGTCGAATTTCCACGCCGTGTTTGGCGGCATCGCCGACAATCTGTGCCGGTGCGTAGAACCCCATCGGCTGGCTGTTAAGGAGTGCCGCGCAGAACACGTCCGGATGATGACACTTCACGAAGTTCGAAGCGTAAGCAATCAAAGCGAATGACGCCGCATGGCTTTCGGGGAACCCGTATGACCCGAACCCTTCGAGTTGGCTAAACGTCTTCTCGGCGAACTCCGCCGTGTACCCATTTCGCACCATGCCGGAGACCAGCTTGTCCTTGAACCTTGAGACGCCGCCTGTAAACTTGAACGTCGCCATGCTCTTTCGAAGTTGGTCCGCCTCACCACCCGTGAAGCCAGCGCAAACCATCGCAACACGCATGGCTGATTCCTGGAAGAGTGGCACCCCAAGCGTTTTTCCAAGGACTGCTTCCAGCTCCGGTGTAGGATATTCGACCTTTTCCTTGCCTTCGCGACGCCGAAGGTATGGATGGACCATGTCGCCCTGGATAGGACCGGGCCGAACGATGGCCACCTGGACCACGAGATCATAGAATGTCCGTGGCTTGAGACGGGGCAACATCGCCATCTGGGCTCGGCTTTCGATCTGAAAGGTCCCGAGAGTATCGGCTTTCCGGATCATCGCGTAGGTCGCGGCATCTTCCTGGCGTATGGTAGCGAGGTTCATGTTGTCGTCGTTTTTATGCTCTCGGATGAGATTGAAAGCCTTGGCCATGCAGGTCAACATGCCGAGCGCCAGCACGTCGACTTTCATCATCTTGAGCGCCTCGACGTCATCCTTGTCCCACTCGATGATCTGCCTATCGGCCATTGCCGCTGGCTCGATTGGAACGAGGTCGTCCAGGCGATCGTGGGTAAGCACGAAACCACCGGGGTGCTGTCCGAGGTGGCGGGGAACACCCATCAGTTGCTGAGCCAGCTTCAGCGTGAGAACAAGGCGGCGATCGTCGGGATTGAGGTTCAATTCCCGCACGTTGCGATCACTTACTTCCTCGGACCATGACCACATACCCGATGAGAGCGCTTTGATCAGGTCTTCCGGCAATCCAAGGGCCTTGCCGACGTCGCGGATTGCGCCCTTTGCTCGATACCGGGTCACGGTCGCACAGAGCGCGGCCTTCTCCTTGCCGTAGGTCTTGTATATCCATTGAATGACCTCTTCGCGCCGCTCATGTTCGAAATCGACGTCAATGTCCGGCGGCTCATCGCGCTCTTGGCTAACGAACCGCTCGAACAGGAGATCGTTGGTCGAAGGATCGATGGATGTGACGCCGAGGATGTAGCAGACGGCGCTGTTTGCGGCCGACCCGCGCCCCTGACAAAGGATTCCCTGCGATCGAGCGAAGCGGACGATGCTGAATACCGTCAGAAAATACGGCGCATACTTCATTGTTCGAATGAGATCGAGTTCGTGCCGCACAGTTTTCAGAACGTCGTTTGGCAGTCCTTCGGGATAGCGGTCCGGAATGCATTCCCACACATAGTGTTCCAAGGATTCCTGCGGCGTCTTGCCAGGAATGATGGCTTCCTCGGGATACTGATAGGTCAGTTCTTCCAGGGAGAACTTGCAGCGGTCGACAATCTCCATCGTCCGCCTTAGCGCTTCCGGATAGCGTGGAAAAAGGCGCTCCATTTCCTTCGGCGGCTTGAGATAACGGTCAGCGTGGCGCTCGCGCTCGAAACCGACCTCATCGATGGTCGTGTTATTTCGGATGCAGGTGACGACGTCCTGCAACTGGCGGCGGCCTGGTTCATGAAACAGCACGTCGTTTGTGACCACCGTCCTGACCTTGAACCGCGCCGCCATGTTCGACAGTTCATGGAGCCGGAGCTGGTCATTTGGGCGGCGACGCAGCGACAAGGCGACATAGGCGCAATCACCAAACACCTCGGCTAATTTGCGCATCTGGACTGCGCATGTGTCGTCGGCAAGGTCGGGCACCAGCACGGCGAGAAGACCCTTGGAATAGAGGACGACGTCGTCGAAATGGAGAATGCAGTTGTTTTTCCCTCCCCGGCTTTTCCCCAGGGTGATCAGCCTGGTGAGCCGGGAATACGCTGCGCGGTCAGTCGGGTAGACAAGGATCGACATCCCGTCCTGGAGGTCCAGGCGACAGCCCACGACAAGGCGGATTCCAGTCGCACGAGACGCCTCCAATGCCCGGACGATACCCGCAAGGCTGTTGCGATCGACCACACCCAAGGCCTCGATACCAAGTTGCTTAGTGGTCGCGAACAGTTCGTCGGCACTGCTGGCTCCCCTCAGGAAGCTGAAATGCGTCGTCACTTGAAGCTCTGCGTACCTCATGCGAAGATCCCATGAACGAACCACTTATGAGAACCCGTGGCGGTATCGACACCGTCACCAGCGCGATAGATCCAGAGCCGCTCTCCAGTGTCATCCTCAATGACGAAGTAGTCGCGGACAGCTTCAAGTTCAGAGTTACGGACCCACCATTCGCCGAATACGCGTTCAGGGCCATCGGCACGTATCACCTTGTGGCGCTTTCCCTTCCAGGTAACTGACACGGGTGGGTGATCGGGCATCAGCGCGATGACATCCACGAGCTCTGGATAAGGCAGCAGTCGTACAGGCCGGGGCCAGCTGCGCGACCAAGTAGCCTCGACGTCGACAGCTGCCGCAGAAATACGTTGCACGGATCGCTCTGGAACGTCCGAAGCAACAGGCGAGAGACGATAAACGCGGGCACCTCGGTTTCCGAAAATGTCGATCAGAGGCGTGATGTCCTTTACCTCGTCTTTTACAAGCGACGACGCCTTCTGCATTTCCTCCAGGGGCTCCGACATAATGGCTGCAAGTGTTAGCTTTTCGATGCCGAAGCCGGGTTCGATCTTCTCCGTCCGATCACGAAATAATTTAGTCAGCCAGGCGACGTCCCGCGCAGGCTTTGCCGTTCCCGCCCGGATGGCCTGTCGGGTGTTATCGACCTTATCGACGATGAGGTCGGCGCGCCGAACGCCCAAACCGCGTCTCTGCAGCTCTTCGCAGAGTTGCACCACGAGCCGTCCGACATATTTGTCGATGGTCTCCGCAGCTCCGATGGGTTCCTGAAACGAACGGCTGACCTCAATGAGATCGGGACTGCGCACCGGATCGATCGGTTCCGCCACGCGGCCGAGCATCTGATCCAGACGGCGGCCGACGTCCTGGCCGAACCGCAGCGCGATCGGTGCTCGAGGCGTATTTGCGAGTTCACCAATGGTTCGGAAGCCCAGCGTGCGGAGATCATCGACTGTTTTCGCGGCGAGACGAAGCAACGAGATAGGTAGCCGTTCGACGGCGCGGGCGGTGTCCCCACGAGGTATGATGACGGTGTCGCGCTTGATTGCTCTCGCACACGCGTGGGCCGCGCCCCAGGTGTCGGCGATCGCCACCCGCGCTAACAGACCCTTTCCCCGAAAACGATTGGCGATCCCGGCAAGCATCGGCTCCTCGCCGCCTTGGAGGTGGTCTGCCCCCTCGGTATCCATGACGATCCCGTTCGGGACGTCGACTGCGACGATTGGCGAGTAATGAGCCAGCGCCCAGAGCGTTATGCGTTCGAGCGCCGCCGCGTCCGCCTTTTCGTCCGCATCGACCATGAGGAGGCCCTGGAACAGAGCTTGCGCCTTGGCGGCAGGCATGCCCGTCCGAACGCCAGCTACCTTCGCCGCGGCGTCAACAGCAGAGATCCACCGCTTGGCTCCGCTTTTTGCTATCACGGCGATCCCCCGATCAACGGGAATGGCCGGATCGGCGCGCCGGATTCGATCCGTGGGAAGATCCGGTAGATAGATGGACACGACCCTTGTCATCACAGGCTCCAATTTCAAACTCAGCACACTCGCCTGCGCGCGATCTCATCAATTCTAGCAACCATCGTCCCCGGCCGACCCCTGGAACCGGGAGTTCTTCCGAAGGCATTACGCTTACTCTCCACCTAGTCGTCGACGCCGTTGGCTGGCCAAAATCATTCGCTTCAGTCTGTCGCCGCCAACGGCGCACGATCAAAGCCAGCGTTCCTGTCCTCTCCGCTGCCAGCCGAAGCCGCCGGCTCGCCATCATCGGCAGGCGGACAACTTCGCCAACGACAGCACCAAGACCTCCATATGCAAGCGCTTCCTCCATGTTCGCCAGAACCTCGTCTTCCTTGTCACTCTCGACGAAGATCACACGGTTCGCATTCAGCCCAGCCTGCGCGATAGCGGGAAAGAAGAGGTCTGGCCGTGTCATGCACCAGACGACCTTTCCTTTTGTCCGTGCTGCGACGCCTGCTACGCAAAGCGCCGCGGCGGCACCATCTACTGTTCCCGCCCCGCCCCCCGCAAACTCGTGAAGCGCGCCATAGGCCAACCCACCACCCGGAAGCACGGCATCAATTTCCGCTACCCTGAAGGGTAGGCAGCCCGCCTTCCTCGCAGCGCCTCCTGTAACGGAGGCGATGCGATCTCGCAGGTCAGCCATGACGTGCTCGCGGGCAGCCGTCATCGTTCACGAACTCCCTATTTCGCGTTGGCAAAAGTGGCGACGTCATGTCGTGTCAATGTTGAAGTTCACGTTCTGTTCCTTCATAAAGGCGGAGTCAAGGTATCAAAAAACGAGTGCGACACGAGGGCGCTGAGCCCTTTTCATGAATCTTCCTTTTGAATCAGTTTCCTAGACACACGACGTAAGTCGTCGGCCTGACAGGAAAAATTTTTAGAACGCCGATGGCCGATGTCGGATCGGGAGAGGTAAAATAGTTCGATGCCGAAAATGACAAAGCCGCTGGGTCTCACCTCAACCCTTCGACAGGTTCGTGATCCCATCATCGCAGTGGAGTGCCGCACGTGCAGAATGGCCGGGACCTATGATCGTGCAGAATTGATTAAGCGGCACGGAGCAAACATCACGTTTGCCCGAATAAGACGAATTTCGGCAATGGGTTGCGACCGTCTTGTCGATCCCAATGGTGATAGTTGCGGAACACGGTTCCCGTGCTTTGGCCCTGCCCACGCCGTGCCAGTTGGGTAGTATCGCATCTTCTAGCAGCAGAAGTTGTCTGGGAGGCGTCAGACACCGATAGGCCGCGACCGCAGGTAGCTTTTTCTGCGGGCTCACCATACCGGAGTATTATTGTCTGGTGTCTTCTTTTTTGTCATCCCTGCCCTTCCGTCGCACGCCCGGGACAAGATAACATGACAATCCGAAACGGCCGGCTCAAGGTCGTCGTAGAGTCCGTTATGCCCACCATCCAGCCCGTTGGGCCCGCCTTGGCCGCGCTGTGCCTCCCGGCAATGCTAGGGAGTTGGGAGGTATAGTGACTTCGAGGTGGCCGTCGTGGAGATGAGGCATTATGGACTGGTGCCCCCTGCCCCTTACGCGGCAGCCGCAATCTTCCTAGACATGGCGCTTTCCGTGATGGTACCTTTGGATCGGGCGCTGGCCGCTCGTCCAGCGCCCTGTGATTCACCGTCCGAGCCAGCGGTATTCCTGGATTGAAGCCCGCCCCGTTTTCTTGTCATACAGGCAGATAAGGTCAGCGGTCTCTTTGCCTTTCCCAAGTTTCCCCCGGAGCAGAACAGCGATTTTCCCCGTCGAGTCATCGAAAACGACTGGAGCTGAGGCCTCCGGGGAAGGCATGCCGGACTGTCCGATGCACGTCCCGTTGACCCTCGCGAATAATCTGTCCCAGGCAGCACCGCTCGACGCGTGGCTCATTTGACCTGTAGCCAGCAGGATGCTTGCGGCTGCGATCATCGTTTTAGTGATCATCATGAATCCTTTCGATCGCCGAATCGTGTTTGGCGCGGACGAGCTTCTGGCCGTCGACCGGGGCCAAAAAATGGCGGCAAGAAGAGGCGCTGGCGCTTGTATTTGTGAAGATGCCCCTAGTCACCGACATTCTTCACCAGCCATGGCCTGCGCTACATCCGTCGACTGAGGATGCTGGTTGCTTCACGATCATAGTCCCAGAGCGCACGCAACGAACACCTCCGAACGATTATTGTGCTGCCGCAACGCCTGTCTCGAGGTCACCGATGGATCGGACACAATCTCGACCTGCCGCTTTCGCTTGATAAAGAGCTGCATCGGCTGCATTCAGCAATGAACTTTTGTTGCAACCCGATGTATTATCGAAAGAAGCCAGGCCGATGCTGACCGTTACCACGGCTTTTTCGCTCCCGGCATGCACAAGGCCCAGGGATCTAACATGCAAACAAATGAGCTTGGCGATGGAAAGCGCTGCAATGCTCCCCACGTTGGGAACGATCACGCAGAATTCTTCGCCGCCATATCTGGCAACAACGCTACTGGGATACGATTCCATGAACGCTGAGACTGCTCGTGCAACCTCATGCAGGCAGGCGTCACCAGCTGGGTGACCGTAGGTGTCGTTATACGACTTGAACCTGTCGACGTCGATCATCAAAAGCGTCGTCCTTGCGTTGCTCCTAGAGGCGGACGCGATGATGCGGTCAAAGGCAATATCAAACGCGCGGCGGTTGAGGAGCCCAGTGAGCGGATCGGTGCTTGCAAGCTTCGTTAGGCGCTCGTTCAGGGTTTGAAGTTCCACCTCAGTCTGTTTTGCACTGGTGATGTCGGAGTAAACGATCAGGCATCCGCCTTCTGCGGCCGCTCTTGTGCGCGCTTCCAACCAACGGCCATCGGCGAGCCGTACTTGACGGTCCCCCGGTCGTAGGAGGGCATCGGCTAGCCGCTCGACAAGGTCATCGACGTTTCCGGACGCCGCCGTCTCCTCGCCTCGGGCGATCGCACTTCGAATGATGGTGCGCATGCAGGTGCCGTTCGTGCGAACATCCGCGGTCAACGGAAACAATTCGAGATAACGTCCATTATTAAGAATCTGTATGCCGCTTGCATCGAACATTGCCAATCCGTCCGCCATACTTGCAAGGGCATCAGTCAAGCGTCCCTTTGTTTCAACAAGCTGGCTCTCCAGCAACTTGCGTTCGGTGATCTCCCGATTATGTGTGACTACTCCGATCAGAGTGCCCTGCTCATCCCTGAACGGCGCTTTCAACGTCGATAACCAGGCTTCCGTTCCGTCTCTCCGAATGAAGCGTTGCTCGACCGTCAACGCGACGCCATTCTCGAACAACCGCTCCTCGTCATTTCTGAATAAAGTCGCAGCCTCAAACGGGTAGAAATCGAAATCAGTTTTCCCGATGAGGCTGTCCGCGCTTTCAGATCCCATGAGGGCGGCGGTCGCGGGGTTCGCCGCAATAAACCTACCTTCAAGGTCCTTAGCGTTCAAACAATCTGGCAGGGCCTCAATGATCGCGCGATAGATACGATTGAGATTCGTCGCCTCGTATCGCTTCAGTTCCTGTGCAATTGCAAGACACGCAACCACCGACGAGGAAAACAGGACAAAGCCGAATGGCAAAACGACAGACGGCATAACTATGCTCCATCGAGCCATAGGAACCTTGACGAAAAAGCCCGCCGTACCACTGAAGACAACCGCGCAGGCTATAATAACAATCGTTCTTCCGCTCGGCACCTGCTCACCCGCAAATCGCTTTGCGATCAAGCCCGAGGCTGTTGCCATCACAATCAGCGGCAGCCCGATTTCGAGCCCCATTCCGCCTGTCATGATGCGGTTGGTTACGGCCACGAGGAAGGGAGGGAGTGCTGCGACGGGACCGCCAAACAGACCTGCAATCGTCAGAAGCGTGTAGCGAAGATCAAGAAAGACCCCATCCGCGAATTGAAACGGCAGCGACATCACACAGAAAGTGCCAGCGGCCATGATGAAACCGAAAGCAAGGTTTTTATAGCGAGGCAATACGCGTAGAACATGGCGATGGCCAAAAGTCCAAAGTGATGTCGCGATAGCGACGACCGCCAGATTGGCGAGAAGTTCATTCCAGGGGTTCATTTCACATTCCAGCACATATCCGTTCCGCCATTATAAATGCGGGTTCTGAATGAGTCGTTGAAACGGAGTGGTCGATTTGCTTGTTTCGAGTCAAGGCAATCGCGGGCCCGCCCAATGGAACTTCGTCAGCGCATGGAAGTTGTCGGGAGGATGCCGGGGCGTTGCGACCCCGATTCGAAAACGACTGCTTCAGCGAGGCCCCCATGCATACTCAATCACCGTTTCAATGGCTCGCCCGCTCCGGTTATGCGGCACGCGGCATCGTCTACATACTGGTGTCGGGACTTGCTTTGTATTCATCTGTTGGTGGTGGCGGAAACCCTGACTCCAAATCGGCTCTCCAGGCTGTTCTTGAACAGCCGCTCGGTCGCATATGGCTTGGGCTCATCGCTGTCGGCCTTCTTGGTTTCATAGCATGGCGTCTCACCCAGGCGCTTGCCAATGCGGACGGCCACCCCGGCACGCTGAAAGGATACGGCGTCCGGTTCGGCCTACTGATCAGCGGTGTGGTCTACAGCAGCTTGGCCCTTTATGCCGCGAGTATGGCGTTGGGCATTGGTCATAGTAGCGGGTCGAACGGAGAATCCGAGCTTAGCGCTTGGCTAATAGAGCAACCATTCGGCCGCTATCTCCTCGCCGGCGTTGGTATGGCTGTGGTAGGCGCAGGAATAGCTCAGATCATCAAGGGTATCAGGCATGGCTACCGCAAATACCTAACCATTCCGTCGACCGCAGGCACCGCGATCGATTGGATTTGCGTATATGGACTCTCTGCGCGCGGCGTCGTGTTCCTGATCACCGGAGTATTTTTCTTCTACGCCGCATTCGCCTTAGATCCGGATCAAGCGGCAGGGATCGCAGAAGCATTGGCGTGGGTACGTCAGCTTCCCTTCGGCGCTATCCTCTATGCGGTCGCTGCCGTCGGTCTCTTGGCTTTTGGTATCTATGGTTTTGTTGAGGCCGCTTACAGACGTATTCGACCGGCCCCTGTTGCTGCATCGGGCGATGCGGTCCGGAACTAAGTTACCTGTGCAAAACGGGCGGCTCCTGCCGTTGGCTCCCGGCGCGGTTCTTCGTCCACCTCCGACGGCCTCGTCTTGAGCGCCTATCACAGACTGAGTTGAGTTCAGGGATTACCACGAGTTAGTCTGCCTCGAGGTACACGGCAGCGGAAAGCAATGACGCTTTAAACTCTGCTTTGAGGTCGCCGGCACGCACAAAATCAAACATGTCTTCAAGGCCTTTGCGTGAGTGATGGCGGCGGAAGTCTATAACAACGTTGTCAGAGGTAGCTCGTCTATCATGAAGGCCCATGTCCACGTACCCAGCATCCGATTTCATTCGGCCTCTGCGACTACGAAATTTGATGCCTGTGCCGGTCACCTCTATTAGTCCACCTTTTGCACCTCAAGCTTGTCTAGGTGGCCGCAAAAGGCCTCTACTGCCGCACACCCATCGGGACTTGAAATCGGGGCCGGAGGAGCGGGCGGTGGCGCTGGGAGACGAAAAACGTATTGGCCAAAACGAATGTCACGATGCTTCTTCATAACGATCTTCTATTAAAGGGTGCATGATCACCATCGTCATGCCGGGTTTTATCTGCCGCAAGCACTATCTCGACATTTATGGCTGAAATCTCAACAACCTCGTTAATCAAAAACAAGTTTCAGAGTGAGAGCCAAAACGGCGACGCGGATCGCGAGTGCCGACGTGCGTCCATCGCCATCCTTGTTGCGTAGGCTCTTGTAGTGGGTACCTGACCTCGCCACACAAGCCGCTGCTGAAGGTCGACCGGCCAGTTCGTTGACGCTTGTGTTCGAAGCTCAGTATCGCCAAGTAGCCATGAGTTCGACTTCGCCCATACGTCCGTCAAGGAAACCTGGTGAGAGAACTGGCTATCGACACTTTCGTCCCCGATCAGCATAACGCTGTTCGCGTGAGCGGCACGGGACCCCGGAAGGGCCACTTGGCCAGCGCGACTGCCGGTGCTCAAATCGCAGCAGCAACGGCCTCGCAGACACCGCGTTTGCCGCAGCGAAGCTGCCGCCACATTTCAAGTTTTGACCTGCATCCCGTCAAGTACGTTTTGCAGGGCATCACACACAGAAGGAAGTTGATCTCCGCGAAATGCCGGAACAGGTGACCTGAGCGCACTAAATGCGTCTCGCCGCACATAAAGCCGGCCCTTCTTAACATCCGCGAACTCGAGCTCCCAACATCATTGGTCGCCGTTCACGTATTGGAAGCGCACCAGCCAAGCGCGATCAGAAGCTTGTTGAACCAATTCGACATCCATGATCGATTGGGGGACTTTGAGATCCTCCCTGGAAACGAATGCGGTCCGATCGCGATCGAGGAACAAGTCATTGAGGCCCTCGGAGATATCCAGGTTAGACTTCGGGTCCCAAAGCACTACCTGGTACGCCGCATCAAGATACTCTTTCACACCTTTCACGATAATTCCCCGGTCCTCACTGTCATCGCCCAAATCCTGGGCGCGGTAGCGCAGAATGCCTTCAGCTTCGTCAAATTCCGACAACACGTCGAAAACTTCGATCTTGTCTTCGAAGGTCACCGACTTGCGAACTGCGAAATGGTCATATCCTTCCGGCGGCCGCTCGTCTTCGTCAGGAAACCAGACTTCATAGCCCCCATAGGTGCGTCTACCCACCATTCGCCTTACACCGAATATTGCCCGGGAATGTGAGAGATGTCGAAGGGCGGGCAACCCATTGGTGATTGCGATAGACAACGTCTCTCCCGAGGTTTCTCTTTGCACGTCAGTGTATTTATCGAAAACTCACAGTTCGAACTCGCACGTAGACGGCGTTTCGCGCAGGGCGCTCGCGGAGGTTTCTGTCGGGATTGCTTCAGAAGCAGTGGTCATCGCTTTCTCCAATAACATTACTTGTTGGATAATGCTCACCCGGATTTGCGGCTCCGGCAAGGCCCCTCCTCGGTCAGTCACATCGTCCCTGTTTCGCACCTCGTGCCAGTCGCGCATTCTGCCCAGGCCAAGGCTTGCGCTACTCCTTGGAATGGTACAAAACAAGAACGCTAGTAGCCTTCAGGAATTCTTATGACCGATCTCTTCGACCTCGCACCCGCTGCCCCGTCCATTGTCGAAGAGCCTAAAGCAAGGAAAGCCCCCAGTCGCAGGGCCACTACGGCACCTAAGCCCGCTGCAGAGGAATACGACGCAAACTCCATCACGGTGCTGGAGGGCTTGGAGCCTGTTCGCGCCCGCCCCGGGATGTACATCGGCGGCACGGGCGAGCGGGCATACCACCACCTCTTTGCGGAAGTCCTCGACAACTCGGTGGACGAGGCGGTCGCCGGGCACGCATCGGCGATCGATGTCGAATTGACGGCCCAAGGTGTTTTGTCCGTGGCCGACAACGGCCGGGGCATCCCGATCGACAAGCACCAGACGGGAGTTTCGGCCCTCGAAGTCATCATGACCAAGCTGCATGCGGGTGGAAAATTCAACGGCGATGCCTATGAAGCTTCGGGCGGTCTCCACGGCGTCGGCATTTCCGTCGTCAATGCGCTCTCCGACAGCCTTGTCGTCGAGGTTGCGCGTGGCCTACAGCTCTATCGGCAAACCTATTCACGGGGCAAACCCACATCCGCGCTCGAGCAGGTCGGCCGCATTCAGCGACGGGGCACAACCGTTCGGTTCCATCCCGATCCGCTGATCTTTAAGGACGTTCACAAATTCAACCCCGCGACCCTCTTTGGGATGGCCCGTTCGAAGGCCTACCTTGTCAAGGGCGTCAAGATCAGGTGGAAATGTGATCCTTCCCTGCTCGATCCCAAAGACCCCACACCGCCGGAGGCCATCCTTCACTTCCCCGGGGGCCTCAAGGACTTCCTCCTCGAGCAGATCGGCAAGGAAACCACCGTTGTCTCGACCCCGTTCTCAGGACGCATCGGCACGCCCGGCAAGCACGGTGCCGTCGAATGGGCGGTCACCTGGCACACGGACGACGGCTATGTAAACTCCTATTGCAACACCATCCCGACCCGCGAAGGCGGTACGCACGAGAACGGCCTGCGCGCCGTGTTGACCAAGGGCATCCGCAATTTCGGGGAACTCACGCAGAACAAGCGCGCGAAGGAAATCTCTCCCGAGGACGTCATGGCTACGGTTGCTTCGATGCTGGCCGTCTATGTTCGCGAGCCGGAATTCGTCGGGCAGACAAAGGACAAACTCGCCACCGCCGAGGCGCAGCGCATCGTTGAAAAGGCGATGTCCGACCAGTTCGACCACTACCTGTTCGAAAACAAGACCGAAGGAGCGAAGCTCCTCGAATGGGTTCTTGACCGCGTAGACGAACGTCTACGCCGCAAGAAAGAGAAAGATGTCGGCCGCAAGAGTGCGGTCAAGAAGCTTCGCCTTCCGGGCAAGCTCGCCGACTGCTCGCAGAACGACAGGCGCGGAACCGAACTCTTCATCGTCGAAGGGGACTCGGCTGGTGGCTCCGCCAAGCAGGCGCGCAACCGCCTTAACCAGGCAATCCTGCCGCTCCGGGGCAAAATCCTGAACGTTGCCAGCGCCACCCGCGACAAGCTCGGAGCGAACCAGCTCATTAACGACCTGACGACCGCGCTCGGCTGCGGTACAAGGAAGAACTACCGCGAAGAGGACCTGCGTTACGAGCGCATCATCATCATGACCGATGCCGACGTGGATGGAGCGCATATCGCGGCGTTGCTGATTACGTACTTTTACCAGGAGATGCCGAAGCTCGTAAACGAGGGACACCTGTTCCTCGCTGTCCCCCCACTCTATCGCCTCACCGTCGGTTCGACGACCGTCTATGCACGGGATGACGCCCACCGCGCCAAACTTCTCAAGAGCAAAGCCTTCAAGAGCAAGAAGGTCGATATCGGGCGGTTCAAGGGACTGGGCGAAATGATGCCCGCACAGCTCAAGGAAACGACGATGAACCCCAGTTCGCGTACCCTGCTGCAAGTCGGAATCGGCGAGGGCCTCGAGGATGCGACCGCCGAAGTCGTCACCGCCCTCATGGGGACGAAGCCAGAGGCACGTTTCAACTTTATCCAATCCAACGCCGAGTTCGCGAAGAGTCTCGACATTTAGCGCGGTCAAAATCCGCACGGTAAGCGGTGTTTTTCCCGCACATTGACCAAGCTCGATTAACCATTCCGAAAATGCCTCTACGACATTGATGGAAAGAATGCGCCAACAGCGGTCATTGGTATTTGCGGCCGCAGTACCCGACCATGCAGAACTTCAGCCGACGAGCTTTATGACCTACTGCGCAATGGAAACCGTTTCACGAACCTGCCTGACAGCATTGGAGACCTCTCCAGTTATGCCGAACCCTGGAGCGCCAAAGAGTAAACGGAGCTCTTCCCTGTGACGGTCGGGTCGAGCAGGACCTCCGCCAAATAATCGAAGCGTCGCAGTTCCTCCGGTGCTGATCTCCGCGTCTGGGGATGGCATCGCCCCATAGTCGTCCCACGGCAGCATCTCGACCTTGTTCAGTCTGGCAAGGTCACGGATCATATTTGAGGAGATGAACCAGAAGCCGCCTTCATCGAAGATGCCAAAGCGATTCGGGTCGTCCCCGCCACGCCGGCAGAGTTGCCAGGCCTGGGCGGCCAGCATGAACTCACCCGACGAGGACCGGTCCGTCGGTGCTTCCAGTCCGTCTTGCCTGTAGCGATTGAAGATTTTGTAACCGGGTCTTGTGCGAGATGCCGAAATCCCGGCACACCTCGCTCATCCCTTCGTCCTCCAGAGCAGGCGTGGTGTGCGCCGCGGCAGGCGTCGCTTTCGGTAGAGCAAAGCCGCCTGGCGTTTGCACATTGCAGTCTCCCTCCCTGCCTTGTCCGATAGTGCTGTAACCTTCATGTCCGCGCTGGAATTATTCGCCTCCGCTTCGCGACTGTGCTGTTGGAACTCTTCCTGTGCCGGCGGGTTACCGGCGGCATAACAGGAGACCGCTGCCGTATGAATCCAGAACCACAAAACGTCCATCTAGCCACCGCACGCATTCAGCCAGCTTGCCGCTCTCGCCGTGCAGTACTCGTTTTCAATTCTCGGTGCGCTCATCCTTCTTATAGGTGGTTGGCTTCTTTCCGGCGTCCTCAGCCGATGGGCTTACCGCGGCCTGTCGCGCGTTCACGGCATCGATGAGACGCTGGCGCGCTTCTTCGAAAACGTCCTTCACTATGGGCTGCTGGTACTCGTCTTTGTGATGGTGCTCGGCCAGTTGTGCAGACCGCTTCCATCCTGGCAGCGTTGGGCGCGGCAGGTCTGGCAATCGGCCTGGCGCTTCAGGGGACGTTGCAAAACATTGCCGCTGGCATAATGCTTTTTGCACTTCGGCCGCTGCGCGTGGGTGAGTACATCGAGACAGGAACGGTCAAAGGATATATCGTCGAAATCGGCCTGTTTGCGACCGAAATGAAAACCGCCGACGGGTTGTACCTGATGGCTCCAAACTCCACTCTCTGGAACACACCGATCACGAACCATAGCCGCGAACCGCGACGGCGTCAGGAGCTTTCGATCGGCGTAGGGAATGACGTGGATGCGGCAACCGTGAAGCGGGCCATCTTGGGCATTGTTACAGCGGACGGCCGCATCGAGCATTCACCGCCCGCTCGGGTCAACTCCAACGATTTGACGGCGGACAAGACCATTCTCACGGTCGAATACTGGGCCAAGACGACGGACTGGTCGGAGACGAGGTACGATGTCATCGATCGCATCAAAGCAGAGCTGGCGTCCCGCCAAATACTGATCAAGTAGGGACGGCATAGCCTTTCAGGATATGCCCAGCCGTGCTGCCCGCAGCGCTTCCGAATTCGCCTTGTCCGCCGCCTTGCAATCTTCGATAATCGCGAGCTCAATTTGTTTTCGAGTCTTCAAACCTGCCGCAGGGTGAACTTCCTTTCTTGCGGCGCTTTTTCGTGCCGTCAGTTTACACGGTCTCAACCCTCGCACCGAGTCTTGCAGCAATCACCGCCGGGATGCTGTTTTTGTCGTATGAGAAATCGGATTCGCGGATCAAACGGTTTCTCGACCCAAAATCCGATGGTAAACGGTTTGCACGCTTCGATCGCCCACGATCCCGGCCTACTGGAGGCCCGTCCGGTGATCCGTTGTCCATGCGTGCATCGGCATTGCCGATGTGACGCCGACACCAGCCTCGTAGCAGGCCGCTACGAAGGCGTCGCGCGCCACGGCGACAGGCGTGGTTCGGTTCAAGGCACCCCGGCAGGCCGCAATCGCATTCCGGTATCGGTTGCCAGTCTTTACTGGCCATTCGTTTTCAAGAAAATCCAACGCTTCATAAACGCTCGAAAACATCCGGGTCATCCTGACTGCAAACGGGCATTCAGCGGCACACTCCAATGTACGTCTCGTTGCATTCTTCAACTCCCTATTCTGCCTTCTCCCAGCCATCGACTTGAATATCGTGTAGTGACCATCAAGGCCGTCGCTTTAGCTCAAATCGATTGAATGTAATTTGCGTACGAGATGGAGTTGCCCCATAAAAACCGGACAGGATCAGATTTCTGTTTGACGGTTTAAGAACTCACGCGGGGATCGATATCCCAAAGCGTTGTGCGGTTGAAGCGTGTTGTAGTGCTCGAACCACGATGGCAGTTGGGCGATGACGGTTTCGGCGTCTGGAACGGGATTAACCGAGACGTAGTCGCGCTTGAATGTTTTGACAAAGGCTTCGGCCATCCGTTGGACTGAGGGCTGCGAACCGGCGTCGCCTTCCATCGTCTTCTTGCCGAGTAAACGCTGCAGCTCTTTGACCTGGTTCTGAAGGGCTCGGTATTCGGATGCCGGAACAACATCCTCCTCGGCAGCCGTGGCCGTCAGAGCGCCTTGAGTGGCGAGCTTACGCCAGGTGAACAACTGGTTCGGCTGAATGCCGTAACGCCGAGCAACGATGCTGACGGTCGCGTCCGGCTCGTATGTCTCTTGGATGATGGAAAGCTTCTCTGCCGTCGACCAGCGGCGCTCAGGCCCGGAAAGGACCTCTATCTTAGGATGGTGACTAGTCATAATGGGCACATTACCTCGCACACTTGTTAAGTGGGAGATCCTGTCCGGATATTTATGGGGCCATTACACGAGAGCGCACCGTGTGGTGCACCTCTGCTGATGGCGGGCCAGTTTCCCGGTGTTCACCCCTAGCCGTCGTGGAAAATCGAAGTTAGAGCGACGAGCGCACGCGGGGATTTCGGTCGTCCGGTTTCTGACGATCGCTGGGCGACTGACGTTTCTCATGGCGATGGCGTCAACCTTCTACTCAGCACTCGGTGACGACAGTGTGATCGAGGAAGCATTGTGTCGGTGTCCGCCGTGGCGAATTGAGCTCGAAGACGGATCTGGAGGATCGATATGATGCTCCACGCCGCGGCTCAGGGCTCCCGAAATATCGAAGTGATTTCGAACTGCGCAGTTGCAGAAATTTGGTTGATGACCCGGACGCCGTCGATCCCAGTGATGGGACGTCAAAGGATGGATCGTCAACACGTACCGCCAGCACGCTGTGTTACCGCGGCGTTCCTATCGTCGTTTGTCCAGAACAGCCAAGTCCCACGCGGACGGCGCATCTGTGATGCGACGTGGCTCGGGAAGCCTTGCATAGCCGAGGTTTGACCGGAGCCACATATCCATCCTGGGACATGCACCATGACTGAAGTTGCCCCCTCAGCCAGCCGCCAACTTCAAAAACTGTTCGGTCGTGCAAACCTCGAGCTGTACGGAAAACCTGTCCCCCAGCAATTCGAGCGCGGCATCGTGAGTGCCATCGGCTCCGCTGCAAACGGCGTCAGACAGCAAAACGACGTGGTATCCGAGATCGATTGCACCCAGTACGGCTGCAAGCACGCAGACATCGGTTTCGCCTCCCGTCACGACCAGGGTTTCGACGTTTTCAGCAATAAGTGTCTGGTGCAGTGCGCCCTTTGTCCACGGGGAGTAGGTGCGCTTATCGAACGTTCGTGCAGGCGGGACCAGACGGGATAGAGACGGTACAAGCTCCGCCATTTCGGCAGCCATGTGTTCTCGGGTTAGCATCCACCATTTCCGGTAATATTCCTGCCAAGCGCCGGGCATGTCTTGCGCTCGCAGTGGCGGGATGAAGCGGGTGAAGATCGTCTTCTCAGGAAATCGTCCGGCCAGTTCCTCCACCTGCGGAAGAACCGCATTCATCCAGTCGACATGCCAGGGCGTGTCCTCAGCGAATATGCGCTGCATGTCGATGCACAGGTGTCTCCAGTTTCCAACGTGGGTCATGTCACGGCTGCCTCCTGCACGTGCAACTACTTGCAAGTCTGGCGGTTCCGAGGGGAACAATTTTTCGCAAGCGTGGTTGAGTCGCGTAATTCAAACCACCCCGCCACAAGGAGAACTACAATGGCTGAGAAGACACTCGACGATCTGTTCCTCGACACGCTCAAGGACATTTACTTCGCCGAAAAACAGATTCTTAAAGCACTTCCGAAAATGGCACGCGCCGCACAGTCGGAAGAAGGCAAGGCCGCGTTCTTGAAGCATCGCGATGAAACCGACAGCCAGATCCAGCGCCTACAGCAGGTGTTTGAAATAATCGGCAAGGCCGCTCGCGGCAAGACCTGCGAAGCGATCCAGGGCATCATCGCCGAGGGCGAGGGAATTATCGAAGAGTACAAGGGCTCTGTCGCTCTCGACGCTGGCCTGATCTCGTCGGCACAGGCTGTTGAGCACTACGAGATCGCCCGCTACGGTACACTGAAGTCTTGGGCTGAGCAGCTCGGCTACGCGGAAGCCGTCGCCCTGCTCGACGCAAATCTTCAAGAAGAGATCGCCACTGACGAATTGCTCACCCAGCTCGGTGAGACATACGCGAACCCGAAGGCGGGTAAGAAGGTCGCTTGATCCATTCACGACTAGTGGAACCGAGAGGCCCGCTCCGGCGGGCCTTTGGATGAGTTACCTCAGCGTTGCTGTTCGTCCGGATGGGGCGACATGCCAACAAAAAGGCTCGGTTCTAAAAATGATCGCTGTTAATCGTCCCTTTTTCACGCCGACAATTGAACGACAGACTTTTCCTAACTCCTGCCCCGACCGCTCTGCCCCACTTTCAAGCCAATTCAATTTTCAAAGGTCACATATGGAATCTCAAGATCTCACAGAACGAAGACGGCGGAAGCAACTCGACTGCCGCCTCGCAGTCGAAGCTGGAATGATCACTCTCATCCAGCAACTTTGCGAACAGGGTCACAGCGAAGCCAGCGTGGCGTTAGCCTTGGCTGATGCATCGGAAGATTATGTAATCCGGCTGGCATCCGACCGTTTACTGCAATAGCCGACCACGGAGACGGAGTGAGTTTAGTTAGACCCGCGCGTTGGTTCAATCTTTAATTGAGAAAGAAGAGGCTTCAGGCACCCCTTTTGATCGTGATCATGCGTTTGTCGCGTCAGTGGAAGTTTAGGTCACTTACGATATCAGATGTTTCGACGTCGATATGGTCGCATCCGGGAACAACTAGGGCCCACACGGCGCCTTACTACGCTCATGCCCAATCCCGGCCTTGAAACGGCATTCGTTTCCAATAAATTCCTGGTCGAGATGGGATGGTTGTCAAACGCCGACTAACTGATTGGCCTGCGGTTCTCCGACTGCGAACCTTCAGTCGCCTGTCTGAATATGCGGCGCGGCAACAGGCTTGGACTCTGGCGAGCCTTTGAACCTCAGAAAGATCGACAGCACCACGATGACGGCTGTTGAGAGGAATTCTGATTGCCAGTTCTGCAAGGACTCGAACCAGAATTGCGCGCTTCGCGTGTGATCCCACATCGACGTTGTGGGTTGTCCATGTATCATGGCTTGGGCGTTTTCCGCTTCCGCGCTGTACCTCAGGTGTAGCACGAGCGTCAGCACGAACAGTGAAGCCAGCGCTATGCCCAGTGAATAGGAATATACCGACCGCGCCCAGCCTCCCGCTCGGACGGGCCAAGGTGCGTCAATGTCGTCTGCTTTCGCGGATGGGTCTTCATCCACTACAGAAGGGCCATCTGGATCCTTCGATTCCGCCGACCCGCGCTGGAACAGGAATGCCGTTAGCATCACGTAGGCCGACATCTGCAAAAATTCGGATTCCCAGTTCTCGAACAGCGATGACAAGAAGTGGCCGGACGTGGCGTACGCGCTGAGACCGATCTGCGCCGCTCCATGCTCCGCCAGTTCATGATTGTAAACCGTCCAGCCCGTTAGCATCATCCCGCCTATAGTGGCAATGGATAGGAGAACCAGCACGATGGTGAGGCCGTTATCTTTCAAGAGCTTCATGGTTTTGCCTGTGAGATACGATGAACTTGCAGGAGTAGATATAGCCTGCCACGGGAGTGACAAGAGTGCGATAGACGCCACTGGACTAAAACTAGCCAAGGAGATCACAGGTGATCGCGCCGAATGGGTCGGCGTCACAACGAGAGTTTCATGATCCGCCGCCAAATGCTGACCGTCCTCGCCGCCGATGCATTCGTCCCAGTACTTCTCACTGCCCCGCAATTGTTCGCTGCAAACGTGGACGTGGGAGAACTCGAGAAAAAGCATGCCGACACCACCAAGACGGTGGGCTCCCTTCGTTAGCCACCAGCCGTCTTGCCGTCGAAATGGCGAGCGTTGACATAGTAAAGATGTTTGCCAAGTTCGAAGTCGCCGAGCAGGAAACGATCGCCGACATCCTAAAGTCGATGAAAATGGATAAGACCGAAGGAGCGCTGAAGGTGCCGACAAAGGCTGAAGTGGAAGCGATGCTCCATCCGGCAGGCAAGGAAGTACTCGCAAAGATCGAGAGCGCCAAGGGTGCAGACTTCGACAAGGCTTACGTTGCCGCACAGCTGGATGGGCACAGGATACTGCTTTCATTCAGGAAGACTATCTCAAGGTTGGTCAGAACCGCGAGCATTTGAGCGGCTCGCGGCATGGTCAAGGAACATATCGACCATCTCGAAATGCTGAAAGCCTGATCTGCCTGCAAGGGCTGCGCCGTCCAGCGCAGTCCCGTTGATCTGAAGGCAACAATGCCGCTGGCGGCCGAGTCAAACTGCGGGGGCGCTTCGAAAATCGGAGACACCAAGCTGCTGGAGCATGCTCTGGTAAAGCTGGACCTTGCGATTGACGCATCACCCGTGACCGTGCGCGAGGACTGGTTTCCGGATGGCGTTTGCCAATGCGGGGACATAATTCGGATTTCAGTTCAACGTGGGCATGTCGCTAGTAAGGCGATTCCACACTTAAATCCGGATAGCCAATTGGACGCTATCGAACATCTCGCAGCGAAATATCTGGAGGTCGACGGCACTGGTCGATTGAACAGCCGGAGCGCCTTCATTCGAATTGCTGAGGAGGAGCCCGACGTTGCGAATGCGCTGGGGCTAGACCGGATTGAATAATTGCCTCAAGATGATCGTCGTCGGTTGGAACTGCTCTTGGAGAAGCTTCGATTCGCGACGAACTACCAGGTGCATCCACAGCGTAGCCAGCCCCGCCCAAAGCTCCCCCCTACAATGATGGTCCTTGCGAAGAACCCAAATTCAGCTTTTCCAATCGCGCTGCCTTCAATCTTTCGGTCTTGCGGCGCTCGGCATCGCGTCGTTCATCGATTATTGCATAAGCCACGTTTTTCGACTGCTCGAATTGCCCCCGCGGGGACGCACCTCTCGGCCTGCGCTTGATTTCCTTGGTCATATTCACTTCCTCGGCAGCAGGGTTCGAACGAAGGATCGCCGACGAGGTGCGTTCGCGCAATATACTTTGACATACCAGTGCAAAAGTTATGACGGGTTGGGTCTTCGTCAACGGAACATTCGCCCTCATATTCAATTCTGCGACCCAGGAGCCTTTGATGATCATTACAGCACCCACACACTCTCCGGACGAACGAGATTGCTTTCCAAACCAATCTGCTCGCCCTGAATGCAGGCGTTGAAGCTGCGCGCGCAGGCGACGCTGGCAAAGGTTTTGCGGTCGTCGCTCAAGAAGTCCGCGAGTTAGCCCAGCGATCGGCCAAGGCCGCAAAGGAAATCAGGGCGTTGATCAGCACGTCAAGCCAGCTCGTCAGAAACGGCGTCGAACTCGTTGGCCAGACCGGGCGGTCTCTGGAACTGATCGTCAAACAGGTCGGAGATATCAACTCCAATGTCGCTGCGCTTGCCGAAGCCTCCCGCGAGCAGGCGATCGGTCTCAAAGAAGTCAATGTTGCGGTCAATTCCATGAATCAGGCGACACAACAGAACGCCGCAATGGCCGAGGAAAATACTGCCGCAAGCACGGATTTGGCAGCTCAGGCCAGCTCCCATCGACAGGCGCTAGCACAGTTTAAAACTAGATCGCACCAGACGAGCTCCATTCTGCGCCGACCGCAGATCAGCACATCCCCGCACTTCCTTCAACGAACGCATGTTTCCATCCGCTCTGCAGGGCGCTACCGCCCATGCCATAGTGATTGGGAAGAATTCTGACCCCCATGATATATCGGGGTGTCTAAGGGTCATCGAGCAATTTTGACGCTTAAAAGAATTTGTCGCTGAAGACGGTATGCTGGGTCTTCGGTTTCTCCACTGTTGTAAGCGGCACCCAGTGGTCGTGACGTGCAAAAACGCCAAGTCCGATCCATCTGAGGGAACAATTACGGCAACTTTGAGTTCAGGGGCATCACGAACCTGTGAATGCAGAGGACCCAGACATGACCGCCCCGATCTCAACCAATCTATCCCACGATACTGCCCACGGCGTCGCCTCGTCGGCAACTGCTGCACTGAACAAGGTTTCATGGGGAGCGATCTTCGCTGGCGTCGCGATCGCGCTCAGCACCCAGTTCTTGCTGAACCTCCTTGGAGTCGGCATCGGCGCGGCTGTACTTGATCCAGGTACATACGACAATCCTGAAGCTAGCACCTTCTCCATCGCTGGCGGCATCTGGTTTGTCGTGGCAGGCATCATCGCGTCGTTTGTTGGCGGATACGTCGCCAGCCGACTGTCTGGCCGTCCCAGCAACTCCACGGGCGGCTACCAGGGTGTAACATCATGGGCAGTCACGACGCTGATTGTCCTGTACTTATTGACCACATCCGTCGGTGCACTTGTCGGCGGTGCCTTCAGCGGCCTCTCCTCGGTCGTGACTGGCGTCGGGTCAACGGCAGCTACCGCGGTAACCGCCGCCGCCCCGGCAATTGCCAACTCGACCAATCCAATGGGCGGTATCGAGCAGCAAATTCGGTCAACGACAGGCAACGATCCACAGGCCCTCCAGAACGCCGCGGTGTCGGCAATGCAAGTGGTCGTTATGGGTGACGAAGCTACAGCCGAAGATGCTCGCAACCGCGCGGCCGACGCTATCTCCAAGGCTCAGGGCATCCCCGTCGATCAGGCGCGCTCGCAGGTCGATCAATATGAGAAGACCTACCGCGACAACATCACCGCCGCCAAGCAGAAGGCGATTGATGCTGCCCAGGCTGCCACTGAGGCGGTTTCTGCTGGAGCAATTCTCGGTTTCCTATCCCTTGTTCTCGGCGCGATTGCTGCTTGGTTCGGCGGCGTCTACGGGACCAAGCGGGCGCTTGTCATCGACGTTTCTGATCGTCGCGTACTGTAACCAATGTGGGGCCACCCGTCTAAATCGGGTGGCCTTCCGATCCAGGAGAGCTGTTATGGAAATATTGGACAAGCAGGTTCATGAAGAAAAAGACGGAGTCACGGTGGAGTTCGTCGGCGAAGGCGGAGACGTCGTGTCGGTTCACATGAAGAAAGACGAAGATGGGCATCTCAACCGTCTGAATGCCGAAGAGAAGGCGAAAGCCGTTATGATCCAGATCGCGACGTTCGATACAGACGTAGAGGAAAAGGGAAAGCTCTCAAGTGAATCCGAGGCTGACGACCAGTCCAAACTCGAAAGCGCCTCCCCCGTTGACAACGATATCCGCGACCTTTCCCGCGCAGTGGCGTCACTGAGAAGTGCCCGCGCCGCACAGGACACTGGCACGCTGGAGGAGCATGTCGACGTAGGGGTAGAGTCATCGTTCCCCGCCAGCGATCCGGTCCCTGCGACGGTAACCACAATTCCGAGCGGCCGCACCGATCATCCAGACGCCAAGGTCGACTGATTACGCAGGCGGAGATGCCCATGATATCGAGGATAGAATGTTTCTGCGGCGCGGTAGGAATCGACGCTGTGGGCGATCCTTTCTGGATAACCTGGGATCACGACAACGATTGCCGATAGGCAATCGGTGCGCCCCTGACTATCTGGATCGACTACCGAACCGATCAAATCATCCACAATCACTGGCAACAACCAGCACTTGCGCATTGACGACGTCTAACGACGTTTACCTAACCTGCTATCCTAAACGGCTAATGCTGTGGTGATTGTGCCCGGGTGACAAGTCCGCCGACATCTGTCAGGGCGTGTAACACAGCCGGGGAGAGGTTTGTCACCCTAGCCTCAACGTTCTCTTTGATGAGGTCCGTTTGGGTGCTCGCCGTGACAATCCCATCGACGATTGATGCCTTTCGACGTCAGGGAGTTCTTCAACGCGGGAATGACGTTTTCAGCAATTACCATCGTGTCCTCGTCCTGTGCTGGTCAGAACTGCGGTCATGCCCGATTGTTCCGTGACATCTTCAGTGAGCCTTGGCGGGCGGTAATGTGGCGAACGGAACTAATTGCGAGGATTTGAATTCATCTTCCGAACTCCGCAACACACACAGGCAAACGAATGATCGACCCGCCTCCAGTTCCTGTCGGCCATCCCGAAAGGAAAGCCGCTTGCCAGCTTGCCACCGATTACGCGGTGCAGCTCATTGAAGAGGAAGCGCATCTTGTGGGCTGGACTAGGGCAGAGATATTGATCGCGATTTGCGACTCCGCCGATGCCAGGCTTTCCGCTTTGACCGACGGCGAAGCTATCGTTGAAGCGGATGACACGAGTGGTTAGTCCCTCACCTTGCCGAGGAGGAATGCTTTGCCGATATCACGTCGAGATTTCTTCACTGCGTTGGCTGTCGGTGGTGCAGCAGTATTGAACCAAAGGGGTGCGTTCGCACAGACGGCCAAGGAGAGATCAGTGGAGATCAAGGAGTTCGAAGGAAAGCAGCCGCGTTTTGAGCTGGAGAAATTCTTCTCCGGACGGCTTGAGGGGTGGGGCTACACCGTTAGCCGCTTTAACGCGCTGCAGAACCAGTTCAAGATTGTCGCCGATGGCAAGTGGAACCTTTCACGCCGCACGCTCACATTGAAGGAGACCTACACGTTCGATGACGGTCACAAGGACGTCCTGAACTGGACGATCGTCAAGCAGTCGCCGTCGTCTTATGAAGGTCTCGAGGACCGGATCGACGGCACGGCAAAAGGCGAACAGGCCGGCAACGCCTTCCATTGGGACAAGCGAGACGTCCCCGACAAGGACGGAAAGTCGTCGACTATCGGCTTCGATGACTGGTTCTGGCTACAGGAGCCCGGTGTGATGGTTGCCCATGCGTCGATGATGAAGCTTGGCATCGAGGTGGCGCGGCTGTCCGCTTTCTACCGAAAATTATAGACTTTACGGGCGAAGCCTCGGCTCGAAGGCGATGACAATATCTAACCGAAAATGAAGATCAACTGGAGAACAGGCAATGACTGACGAGCTGGAACTACGAGAGAAATTCTGGAAGGCATTGAAATCCGACATGACGGTCATGCTCGGGCTTGCAGGCGTCGATGAAGGTCACACTCGGCCTATGACGGCTCAACTCGACGGCGACGGTGGGCCGATCTGGTTTTTCACGTCCACCGAATCCGAGCTCGTCAAACAGGTCGACGCCACTCCCCGCGCAGTTGCGACATTCGCGTCCAAGGGGCACGACGTGTTTGCCGCCATCCATGGCGATCTGGTTGTCGACAATGATCGCGCTGTCATCGACCGTCTCTGGAACAGGTTCGTCGCCGCGTGGTACGAGCAGGGCAAGGACGATCCAAAGCTCGTGCTCCTTCGCTTCGATGCCGAGCGCGCAGAGATATGGAAAGACGGGTCCAGCCTTTGGGCCGGGATCAAGATGCTACTAGGTTCGGATCCAAAGCAGGACTACAAAGACAATGTTGCGGAGGTGACACTGAAATGAGCTATGGGCGTCCGGGTTCGGTCATCGACCCGGACCGCCGCATCCGCTCTACAGCGATCTGTCGCAGGCCGAGGCCGCCGTCTGCGACAGCTTCTCTCCGTACTAGTTACTGCCAGAACGGCCTGTAAAAGCCTCTTGGAGTTCCAACAGATACTGCTCAATATCGCCATCGCACGCTCCTTTGAGTTCGGCAACGGTATAGCCAGCGGCCTCTGCTTTCAACCAAAGTTCCTTTGCTTCCAGTCGGAAGTCAGATTTTTGCGACGCTTCTTTTCGAAAGCTTACAAGTTGGGGAATTATCGCTTTCAACCAATCTTCGATATCTTCCATGGCAATCCTGTTCTGCATGCCGGCTATGGGCTGATCACTTCCTTAATCACTGCTCTCCCGTTCACCGCAGATGGGCGGATGCATTCGCGTCGCGAACGCTCGAACCTAAGGTGTGGCAACTGCGGCACGCTTTACGTACTCAGTCTTTCGTAAGCCCGTGGATACGCACGTTGTGCGCCCGAAGAGTGCCGAGCGTTGTTTCGGCGAACGTCTTCAGCGCGCCGCCCGAACTAGCTTTTGTAAATTCGTCAAACAGGGCGACCGCTTCCTCGTGCGCAGACACCTGTGTTGCAAGATAAGCCTGATCGAAATCCTTTTCAGATGAAGCTTTAAGGGCGTCGATCTTCTCGCGTCCTTTGTCGTCCATACCGGATCGAACCTGAACGTTTTCTTTAGCTGCAGCGTTTGCGAGCGCCGTGCCGGCTTTTCCATGATCGACTAACATATCCTGTGCGAATGTCTTTGCCGCGACATCGTGGGCCTTTTCGAGCGCCAACTTTGCGGCCTCGATCTCAAACGCGTTTGAGAAAGCTGCCCGTTCGACAAATTTCTGGGGCGTCAGTGAACCCTCACCCGCATGCAGGCATGTAGTGAAGGACAGCGTTAGGAGCCCCGCGATGGCGGTGCTGGTGCCACCAATGCGGGCTAGTGTGAGCATCATCGGTTGTTCCTCCGTCTTCGACCTGCCCGGTAGCGGCAGCCTTCAAAGTTAGCGCTACGAATGCCCCCGCCCTCCCGGCGGAGGCTTCTCTGAAACACGACGCATTCCTGATTATATTTTAGCGTTGGCCGCTCGATCCGCCTTGGCCACCTTGTCCGCCCTGCTGTCCCCCCTGCTGGCCGCCCTGGCCGCCTTGCTGTTGATTTGTAATGGGTATCTCCTCCTTTTAACCGTCGCATCGTTGTCGACGTGCAAGGTGAACCATGAGAAGTGATTTCTGTTCCAAGCCAGAAGGTTAAATTTTGCCTGTTTCGCTTGTCGGCTCGTTTGTGGTGTTGTCGTCCTTATCGTTATCGTAAGTTCGATGTTCATTCGCTAGTTTAAACAGCGGGATGCAACGCGGGCCATGGGCGACTTTCGACGACTGGGTGTCCTCGCTGGACGCGTTTGACATCGCACCGATCATCAACTTCACATCACTTTTGGCGGCAAAACCCGTTTTGTTTGAAGAGTACATGATTTGGGGTGGAACAACCCTAAGTCCTCGATGGACGAGAAAACACTCGCCATTTACGATGCACTGCATGAAGATGTTCTCCGACTCCATAAGGCTCAGCGCCTCCGATCTCATAGGCAATCTTAATTGTGGACGCCTGACAGCGCTCGATCTGAAGGGGACGGTCGGCCAACTGAAAAATCCCATTCGCTGGGATCCCTTGCTAGAGATTTGCGCGAACGGGGATTTCGCCACGAGGAAGCATTCGTCAATCATTTGACCGCCTCCGGCTTGCAGTCGGTCAAAATTGCTGGCGTCGATATTTCAGAAAGTGCCGTCTTAGAAACGATCAGCGCGATGGAGCGCGGAGTACAAGTGATTGTACTTGTTCGTGGCATCGATGTACCCCGCCCCCTGGCTGTTGGTTTTCACGCGGAACTGAGTCGGTGGGGATGCGGATAAAAAGTTGGACTGCTTCAAATCCGTCTTCAGTTTAATCGGTAGGAAAGAATACCTTCGACGACGGTCTCGCCGCTCTCATCACGGACTGTAACCCGTGCTTTGAAAGGATCACTCCCGTTAAGTTCATCACCAGCAAGGTCCAAAACGATCTTAGCGACTTCCTTCCCAACCGCTTTTAAGTCAGGTAGATCCCGGCCGTCGTCGTCTTTCATAAAACCGTCACCGTTGTGAAGGTCGAAGAAGTATTTTTTCATGTTACTTTCCTTTTTGGCCAAAATCCGCAACATCGCCCTTTGTTCCGGTTCAATTTGAATTCCGCAATAGGAGAGACACTTTCATGATTGAGCGCCTGATTCGAAATCTCGGTGCTCGCGATGAATTGGATCAATTAGAAATCTCGATGCTTAACCGCATCGTCGGACGCGAGCGCACAGTTTCTGTGGGACATGACATCGTTTCCCAAGGCTCCAGACCCATGCAAAGCACTGTCCTGCTTGACGGGATTGCTGCCCGGTATCGCGTTTTGGAGAACGGGAAGAGACAAATCACGGCTATCCACGTTCCCGGAGATTTCGTTGATCTTCACGCGTTCATGTTGAAGACAATGGACCACGGCGTCGTTGCGCTCTCTCCATGCAAAGTCGCGACCGCGACCCACAAAGACTTGACGACAGTCACCGAGACCAACCCGCACCTTTCACGAGTGCTTTGGCTGTCGACAGTGATCGACGGAGCCATACACCGCGAGTGGATTGTCGCGATGGGACGACGAAGCAAAAAAGCTCATCTTGCCCATCTCATTTGTGAATTGTTTACCCGCTTGGCGCTTGTTGGGCTTGTGAAGGACGACACCTTTCATCTGCCTCTATCGCAAACGGAGGTTGCCGACGCCCTTGGTGTCTCGCTGGTACACTTGAATAAAACGTTGCAATCCCTCAGGAGCGATGGGGTTGTCCAGTGGGCAGACCGGCGCATCACCGTGCTGCAATGGGATCGCCTCGCCAACATTGGTGAGTTCGATGATACCTATCTCAATCTGATCAAGGAGCGGCGTTGATGCAGGATTCACTCTGTCTGCTGCGCTAAGCTTCAACTGTCAAACGGATCGGCAACTTCCCCGTGACAAAAATTAGCCCCAAGCCGCCCACCAACCGGCAAGCTAAAGCGGAGCCTCGCAAGGCCCCGCTCCTTTTCTTCACATCTCTGTTTAAACAGAAGAGGCCCGGCCTGCGTAACGTGCACGCTCGGCATCAATTTCCGCTTGCGAGTATGGATCAGCTTTATCGTTGAAGGAAGTCCATCCCTGACCTTCGTACGCTGTACGGCGAGCCGGAAGATCGACCCAGTTCGAGCGCTGTAGAATGATGGTTTGCGCCTCCGCAGCGCGAGCCTCATCGACCTTTGCCGTCACAAGTGTACCGCCCCGGCGTATAGGGCGTTCCAGGCCGAGTCACTTGACGCGTTCGCAAGTTGCGTAGAAGCCAAGATCAGACTGGCGGCGATCGCAATCTTCTGGTTCATTTCTACCTCTGCTGTGAGCCCCCCCACTGGGGTGACGTCTTTTGGCCAAACCTAAAGGCGAGAACAAGGCACGCTGCCGGGAGTTTTAAACTGCTCACAAACCGGCATAGTAGCCGTCTTTGAGGGAACGGTCCCATCGGCGCGACCCCACTGCCAAAAGAATGAATTGCGGCCATTCAAGTAAACGTCTCGGGATTATCACACGGTAATTGGGCAACGGACGATGCATTTGACAGACACATACCTCCCTATAATCATCGGCAAGCCTGAAAAAGTGCTGGCAACGCCGCCTGCTGAAGAAAAGTCGGCCGACCTTTCGTTCACCACGATTACTTTTCACTCGCCAATCAAAAGGCCGGAGGTTGAGCATGACCACGCCGCGCAGCAGCCGGTCATCAGCAAGTTAAAATAATCTCGCCACTTTGATTCCCTACAGAAACTGGCGGATCGACATTCTTGGGATGAAACCATTGATGCGTAATTGGTTTGAGGAAGGGCGGCGACCGTGGAGAACTATCCCGGCCTTCCGTATGATTAATATGACCTTACGACAGTCGACAGCGATTGCCTTGGTCGCGGCTGTCAGTTGGTCGGTGCTGAGCAATCAGGCATCTTCCCAAGAGGGGCTTTATGACGGGCGGCCGGGGCTCGCCGGGCCTGAGGGTACGCCGCCTGAAATTGCGACCTGCGATACCATCAAACGGACACTGGATGGCTTCCAGCCACAGAGGGATCGGGTTGACCTTTGGATCTCAGGGCCGCTCACGTTGGTGCATACCGACAAAGTCCTCTGGTATCTCGCAGTGTGTCCGGACACCGGAATTCGCGTGATGTGCGTCACCTATTCCGACAATGGTATGAAAACGGGCGATCACGTCATTCTTGCGGGCGCGTTGGAAATCCAGGATCGAAAGCATGCGGTCCTCGACCCCTGTCTTGCTTCACGTGAGTAAACTTCGCCCCGAATCACCCCTTAGGGCCAGCCATTAACGTTTAGTTAACGCACCGCCCTCGACTTTTGACGTGTTGCTTGCGGTGTCGAAAGGGCTATCAGTCGTTACCCGACTAGATATCAATATGGGAATCTAAAGAATGGATTTAGATGAGAATCGCCCGAGAATCCATTTGGTTGCGCTCACAGCGGGGGTGGTAGCAGCCTATGTGCAAAATAATTTTGTGGCTCCGGGAAGCCTCGGGGAACTTATATCGAGCGTGCACGCTGCCCTCGGGAACGTGAATAGATCTAAGTCGGAAGAGGTCTCCCCAAGTGGCGAGAAACAGAAGCCAGCTGTCTCAATTCGAAAGTCTGTCACTGACGATTTCATCATTTGCCTCGAAGACGGAAAACCGTTCAGATCGATGAAGCGGCACCTGAGCGCCAAATTTGGCATGACGCCTGCCGAGTATCGAGCGAAATGGGATCTGCCCGACGACTATCCGATGGTTGCTCCGTCTTACAAAGTAAAACGTTTAGAGCTGGCCCGCAGGCATGGCCTCGGTCAAAGCTGGGTGAAATAACAAGCGACCTCCCTGACATCGTCCAGATAACATTGCAGTGGTTCCGCCAGCACGAAAAAGCGATTAGGAGACCCACACCTCGTTTTCGGAGCGAGACGCCCTGCTTGCAAAGCCGTCATTTTGAAACACCGCCTGGGAGATGGGACCAAGATGTTTCATAGATGAACGAGTATCTACTGCGCGACCGAAACCGTCTCACGAACCTGCCTGACAGCATTGAAGACCTCTCCAGGCATGCCGAACCCTGGAGCGCCATAGAGTAAACGGAGCTCTTCCCTATGACGGTCGGGGTCGAGCAGGACCTCCGCCAAATGATCGAAGCGTCGCAGTTCCTCGGTGCTGATCTCCGCGTCTGGGGATGGCATCGCCCCCCAGTCGTCCCACGGCAGCATCTCGACCTTGTTCAGGCTGGCGAGGTCACGGATCATATTTGAGGCGATGAACCAGAAGCCGCCTTCATCGAAGATGCCAAAGCGATTGGGGTCGCCCTCGCCACGCCGGCAGAGTTGCCAGGCCTGGGCGGCCAGCAGGAACTCACCCGACGGCAAGTCGAGAGTGTCGAAGACCAGCCCCAGTTCTGCACGCTGAAAGTCATCGATCTGAAAATCGACCATCCGCCAGCGATCACCATTCCAGACCTCCACTACCCAGTGGTCGATCGCCTTGTCGGGAGCGAAATAAGTGCCAAAGCCGCACCGCGACCTGGCCGCACGGCCGTTCGCTCGCAAGGCCGACACCGCAAGCAGCGAGAAATGGCTGCAGACACCAACCGCGCGACCCGCAGTAGGACGTGGTGAATTGCCCCCCGCCAGGAGGCCGTCCAGTACGGCGTCCACCGATCTCCTTTGCGAAAGTTCACGGCGCTCTGGGGTCAGCTCTTCGCCATATCTCGACGCCCAGTGTTCGTGAAGCATTCTTCCCTGAATCCAGGCGGCTAGGTCGGCGATGTCCGTTGGAGCGCCTGCCAGCCCGACCTTATTCTTCTTCGCCGTGGAATGCGGACCCGGCTCTCGGAAGTAGTCCAGCGTAACTATGTCCATGAGTATCCTCCAAGACCAGATGATCCAGCGAGGGCGCATTGGTGTCAAGCGCACGGCGAACGCCCGCTTCGGGCGGACAGCAGACTTCAGCCGTTTGTTCGTCCTGAATAAGACAACTCGCTTCAGTGCCCAGAACTTCCGAAAGGAGTTCTTCCGGGTATCAATGGACAAGGTGGAAGCTGCGGTCACGCGCCTTGCACCAGGAGCGCCCTTCTTCAAGGGCGTTGAAGCCCAAGAGTATCGCGAGACCCTAGCCCGACGGAATGCCATGCTCGCCGCTGCCGAGCCCCTAGAACTGTTTGCGTTTCCAGCATCTTTATAACAACAATTCGTGTGGGATGCCTGGAAGCTCCTATAGGACTTCTATCGATCGGGGTGTCCTCCAGGCGGGAACCGGCCTCCTTCACCGCAAAGCAGTGATCGTGAAAGCCGAGCGGAACAACCACCGGCGATGATGATCATCATAGATCAGTCGTTCGTAGATTTCCGTAGTGTGCTTTCTATTGGCTTCGCAGTACCTCCTTGTAAAACTTGTCAGCCCGTCCGAGCAGCCGCCGGATATCGGATTGCCGACATCCGGTCCTCCAGTTCAACCAGAATGGTTTCCATCCGGTAGGGCTTCGCCAGAAAACAGACACCACTCGCCAAATATCCGCTCGGGACCATCGGCGTGAGCCAAACGGTACGTGCTCAAATGCACCGAGCGCTTGCTCGACACAACCATGATGTCACGTTCGATCTTTCCTGCACCGCTTACCGATTGTTAAGCTTACCTAGTAAGGTAAAGACCCGGCCCGTCGAGTATCGAACTCGCCCCGCCAATGTTTGCGCATGGAAATCTTCCAGTCGGTTGACTGGATGCTGCACGTTCTGCGCGTCGGATGCCCTTGGCGGGATATGCACGAACGATACGGCAAATGGAACTCGGTCTATGTCCGTTTCCGGCGATGGGCTGAGCACGGCGTTTGGGATGCCCTTCTGGAAACATTGGTCGGCCTTGGCCTGACTGACGACTGGCAGCACATGATCGATAGCACCACAGTTCGCGGCCATTCGCAGGCAGCGGGCGCTAAAGGGGGACTCATAAGGAGGCTTTTGGTCGATCACGCGGCGGCTTTACGACAAAAATCCATGCCAGAGCGGACGGTCAGGGACGCCCTCTTGGCTTTATCCTGACGGGTGGCGAGACCTCGGACTACAATGCCGTTCCGGCTCTGTTGGCCATGCCAGTCAACAAGCCCAGGCTATTCCTGGCAGATAAGGGGTATGACGGCGACTCTATCCGGGAAGAGCTTTTGATGCGCGGCATCCGTCCCGTATTCCGCCAAAAGCGAACCGGAAGAACCCGCCTGCCTGTGACTACCGAGCATACAAGGATCGCAATCGTATCGAGCGGATGTTTAATCGTCTCAAGCAGTTTCGCAGGATCGCCACCAGATACGATAAGACCAGAGCTTCCTTTGAAGCCTTCCTCGCGTTGGCTACCGCAAAGATCTGGCTACCCTACTTTGTCAACAGAACCTAATGTTCCGCTCGTGCATTGCGGCATTGTCAAACGTCCCCCCGGTTTCGACCCATCGATGCGAAGCCCCAAGCATTGATCAAAGCCAATCAGCCCACCCCATGCGACTGGCTTTTTATCGTACACAACTTTTCTATGCTGGAACGGCGCATGGTCGCGTAGTCTCTCCGCCGAGCACCCAAGCTGAGGATATTGGCGCAAGGCACGATGTCGAGCCGCCGTCTTGTCACGGCTTTAAACACTCGACGGGCCATTCGCTGGCGAAAGCCGTCGTCCGACCAGATCGAAGCGATCGTTCAGGCCAGACTCCTGGCAGAACGGTTCGGCCGCCCCTGCGCTGTTCCCTTGGTAGCGCAGCACTAACCCTCTCAACTATGGATACTCCGACACCTTTAGGAGCCGACCTCATCGGATCTCACCCATTCTTGAAACACCACGAACGGAACATAGCGATTGCCGCGATCCTCATTTGGATGCTCTCGATCGTTCAGGCCGTCGCGCTATCGCACGCTTAAATCGATATCGTTGACGCTACCGCAGCAGCCGCCATCAGCCCTCACGAGTTTTTCCGCCCGTTGGAATGCTTGTTGGGCTCAGAGATTGCGATGGATGAGTGTTGGGGCCAACCTGGTGATGCCGCCGCCGCCAAATCATGAGAACTCGATCGATTAAGGGCAGAGCCGGTATGGTTCCGTCGTTGTCCGGCCATAGCTCGCTTGTGCATTAAAAGCGGCTATATTCACTTGGGTATAAATTCAAGGAGAAGACCCATGGTCGACAAAATCACACGAGTGTCGTCCTCCGCTCCATCCAATCCGACTCGTGTCGAAACCAGCCTTTCCTTAGCAGAACCAGAAGCAGCCTGGGTCGCGCACCGCCAATCTGCGATCAATGCATCCAGTGAGCAGCGCAAACGAAATGAAGATGCCCCGCACGAGCGAGGAAGTCCTGAGAAATCTGATGCCGACTGTCTTCCTCATCCTGAAGATGACCGTGATGGATTTATTCGGCCTCCTCCTGAAGAGGAGGACGCCCAACTCCTTTCCGGTGAAAGCGAGCGTATCGGCTCCGGAAACCTGGACGAGGAAGTCCCGTTCGGTCACGAAGAGGACATCAGTAATCGTTCTTCACTATCGGGATGCATTGACTCGAACGATCAACCAAAGGGCTTAACGGCTCGAAACTCCTCAACGCCCTCTACAATGTATTGGAAGAGCAGGGGATGCGGCAGGTAGGTTGAGCTTCCCGGTTCTAGAGCCCGTTGGGTGTACCAACCTTCTTCAAACGAAAATTTCTCTCGATTTTCCCATTGGACCGATTTCGCATTCCCCCGCCGAAAAACGAGAAAAAACAAATCCCGACCGATGAAGGCAAAAAGCCATCGATACCCATCAGGATGACCAGAGGTCATAGTCTTCTAAAGTTCGCCATACCAGATGCATCGCATCCAAAACGTCCAACCTGTTCCAGTTGGCGATCAATGCTGGAGCAAATTTCGAACTTGGAGAATTCGGACGGCAACTCAAGCGCCCTCTCGAAAGCAGGCCGTTTAAAAGGAGCAGTCATGGGGAGGCTTTACGTTTACTCGATGGCAAAGTGTTTGTTGGAAACGCATCGCTGTCAACGGGACGGCGCTAAACAAAATTTGGACGGTCACCACTAAAAACCCTAACGGGCCGAGATCGCAGATCGGACAGGTCGGATGCTCCCCTGGCTTTTCGTTACCCGCAGTGAGAAACCGGAAAAATCGCTGCGTTCATCATCCCCGTCGTGTCCGATTGACACAAACTGCGACCTCTCCGACCTAACGCCTTGCTCTAAAAGTGGTTCCAAGGCGGCTTAACGAAGGGCCGCTCTTCAGTATCCAGTCATCTCCAAGTACCCTACCCCCGTCGCAGTGCCTTTAAAAGAGAGCGGTCCCTCCCAATATGGCGTCGAGGTTCGCATCCAGGATCGATCGTTCAATGGCTGCGTTGTGACATCCAGCGATTTTGCGGGGATTTGGATTCTCCACGCCACAGGCATATCGCGGCCCTCGACCTTCGCTTGGCGAACCGGTTCCAATCGTAAGTCTTCCTTCGACATCGGGCTGGTCTTGCCATCCACCGAAATCCAGTTTGCCGAGATAAACCCATCCTTGTCATCGCGAAGCCTGAACGCCATCAATTTCTCCCCGGTGTCAAAGTGCAGAGAGAACCAATCCCAGCCGGTTTGGTTCTCCGCCAATGGCTGAGAAGACCACTCCCGGTCAAGCCAGGCCTTTCCGCTAACCTGGACGTTAGAACCCGCGACGTTGATGGCGCCTGACACCTGATAGAAGGGCTGCGAGTAGTAGTAGGAGGCCTGCCCGCTCGCAGATTTGACGGAAAATCCGCGGTCCCCCTGAAGCACCAGGGGGCCGGTCGCCTTCAGCTTCAACGCGTAGCTGAAACCTGTTCCGGTCGCGGCGACACTGAGGTCATGGAGTTGATCCGGTGTCGCCCCACTGGAAGCCGCCAACCGCCAATCGTCGATCCAAGCCGCGAAAGGTGCCGCGACTACATCCGCCTGCCCGACCCCACCTCTACCAAGGCGTTCCGCGACGTACTGGTGATCGACAGTCGTGACGGCTGCATGACCGATCCAAATTTGCGGATCTGCGAAACCTTGAGCGACTCCGGGCGCCAAGGCGGACCGGAACAAGGTCCATTGGGCTCCGTACTGCTTGCCGTCCTCACCCTGCAGGTTGGCCGTTACGTACCACCATTCGATCCGGTAATCAGGGTGGGCGCCGTGGTCGGCAGGGAATGAAAGCGCTGCTCCACTTTGAGGAATGGCAAAGCCCGTGGCATCCGAGCCGAGCCCAGCAAAACCCTGGGTCTGGGACTGCCCCGATGACGCGGTCACGAAAAACACCGCGAGGATCCACATCATGATTTTAGCGCTCATTGGCAAATATCCTGAGCAAATCGGCCGGGTTGATGGTGGCCAGGCGTCGCACCGGAACCAGGATAGACAGGATCGCGGCCACGAGTGCAACGGCTCCCAGCCACAGCCAGTCGAGTGGAAATACGGTCATCGGCAAACGCCAGCCAAACGCTTCCACATTGACAATGGCCAACAACACCCACGCCAGACCAAGTCCGACCGGGATGGCAGCGATAAACGTGGCAAGCCATAACGCTAGTGTGCGAGCGACTTCATAGAGCGCAAGATTCCGCCGCCTGATGCCCATGGCCCAAACCGGCGCCAACTGGGGCAGTCTAATACCCGAAAGCGTCAGCAGACTGGAAAACATTGCAAAACCCGCCACCGCCAGCGTTAAGACATTCAGGGCACCCGTGACTGCGAAGGTTTGCTCGAAAACAGCCCGCGATTGCTGCTTGAGCGAGATTTGATCGATAATTGCCGTTTCGGGGAGACCAAACTCGCTAACCAGCTGCTGCCTGAGTGTCGGAGCGCTTTCCGGCGGCACGCGAATGCCGTAGCGGAGTTTGGAAACATCGGGGTAATGGGCAACCAACGCATCTATCCCGACGATGACCTGCCCCTTCGGATTTCCGTAGTCGGAGTAGATCCCCACGACTGTTGCGTCCCACCCGCCCGGCATCGCGATGGTCTGCCCCGGCTTCGCAGTGCCCCGTCGCCACATCTGCTCATTGATAAGCGCTCCTTTCCCAGAAGCCACCTCGTCCCAAGCGTTATCATCGGCGACGATCAGCGGCCAATGATCTCGGTACGTCGGATCGTCGGCCACCCCGAAAATCTGGAGCTGGTCGCCAAAAACATCTCCCTCGACACTCCAGATCGGCAGGACCGCTGTCGAATGTTGTGGGAGCCATTCGCGCAGACGTGTGGCTTGATCCTCGTCCTTGGCGGTTACGTAAAGTTCGGCCGCCAGTCTTTGGTCCAGCCACCCAAGGAACGTCAATCGGAAGCTGGAAACCATTGTCCCGACGCCGATATTTGCCGAGAGGGCAAGCAGGAGCGCCATAAGCGCGAGCGAGAGGCCGGGGAGTTGGAGGCGCGTGTCTGCCCAGAACCATTGGGTCAGCGCCGTGCGGGAAACCCGTTCAGCGGACGCGAGGCTGATAGCAAGAAGCCCTGGTAACAAAAGGGCACACCCAAGAAGCAGTGCCCCAAGAACGCCGAAACCGATCACAATACCAGAACCCGTAACCGCCAAGACTGCAGACAGTAGCAGAAGGCCACCGCCAGCGGTTGCCTGGTAAGCCAAGGTCTTGGCGGACGCTCTCTGCCAGGCTCGTGGCTGGGCGGCAGCCAAGATTGGCAGCGACCAAACCCGCCAAAGGCTCCGAACAGACGATATTGCAGTTCCGCCAAGCGCAATCGCTAAACCTGACACCCACCATTCCGGTCGTATCGACAGCGAGCCGGGAACGTTAGCGCCGTATAGGCCCTTGAGGGTGGTTGCGACGCCAGGCATGAGCGCAGAAGCGATGAAATATCCCAGAATGACGCCAATTATCCCTGAGAACAGCGAGAAGGCCGCGAGCTCGACCACGAGCATGGTCGTCAGTGCCGGGAGGGAAATTCCAAGTGACCGTAGCGTGCGAAAGGTTCCCCGTCGCTGCTCGAACGTCAAGCCAGTCGCCGAGTACACAATAAAAAGTCCAACGACAAATGAGAGGAAACCGAAAGCGGTTAAGTTCAGATGGAAACTGTCAGTAAGCCGGGCAACATCTGGCTTGTCTGTGTTTTCTCGCAACATTGTTTCGGGGGCGACTTGGTCGATTGGATCCAGTCCTGGGCGTTGTTCGGACGCGACGACAAGCCGATTGATCTTGCCACGCGCGTCCAGCAATCTGTCGGCAACGGAAATGTCCACGAACGCCGCGTCATCTGGGACGTTCTCGGAAATTTTGAGCCGCATATCCGTCGCATTACGCAGCTTTCTTGCAGTCGCAGCCGAAACCACCAGCTGGCCGGGCGCGGAGAAAAAGCTGGAGATATCCGAACCATCCGTGATGGATGCCACCTGCCCCTCCCGTGGCATGGTGGTCGGATCGATGCCAACCAGTTTGATCCATGAGGCTCCGAACCGAACTGTGCCCTCGATAACCGGCGATAGGTTCCATCCTGCACGGCGTAGCTTGCCGTATGTGTCAATCGAGATCCCGCCGCCGCCTTTGGAAACGACCTGTTGAAGAGCTCCCTGCTCCAGTACGGATGCTGCCCGTGTATAGCTTGCCCGTGCTTCGGCATTTATCGCCTGCACTCCCGACCACAAGGCCGTCGCGAGCGCGATCCCCATAACCAATGTCAGAAGCTGAAGTGGCTTTCGTCGCCAGTGGGAAAGCAGGGCCGCCAGTGCAAATCTCATTCGACGATCCTGCCGCCACGAAGGATGACTTTCCGGTCCAGCCGATGCGCCAGTCTCATTGAGTGCGTTACGAGAAGAAGGGCGGACCCGGCGTTTTTCGCCAAGGACAACATGAGTTCAAGCACCGCGTCACCCGTAGCCTCGTCAAGATTTCCCGTCGGCTCGTCGGCGAGAATGAGCGGTGGACGAGCCGCCAAGGTTCGAGCAATAGCCACGCGCTGTTGCTGTCCGCCTGAAAGTTGTTCAGGAAAGCGAGAAAGATAGGGTGCCAAGCCCAAGCGTTCCGTAAGGTCAAGCTCCCAGGCTGCATCATAACGACCGGCAAGCTTGGCGTGGAATGAGATGTTGGCGGCGACGTTTAACGATGGGATCAGATTGAACTGCTGGAAGACAAGGCCGACTTGCGTTCGGCGGTAATCGGCCCGTTCCCGCTCACCAAATTTGGCGAGATCCTGACCCTGCATAATCACCGATCCGCCGTCCGCGTGGTCAAGACCACCGGCCAAATGCAGAAGCGTGCTTTTTCCGCTTCCGGATTCGCCGGTCAACGCAACACTCTCGCTAGCGCCAACGTCAAGATCGATGCCATTTAGGATCTCTATGACCCCCTCAGCGGTTGTATAGGACTTTCGAACGGCGGTCATGGATAGGGTCATATGTCTCGTATCGTTTTTGTAAGCCGCGAAATTGGGCCAATTCGGATCGCTTCCTGCCCGGTTTCAATCAACCTTCCGGTTGGAATGTTCCCTACCGCCTCCCGCCGGTAACGTGACAGCACATTGACGGTGCCCGGCCTTTGTCGTGCCTGAAATGCTAGCCCTCTTCATGCTCAGCGGAACTCATTTGTGATCGGTCCGTTGTGTCGCGAACAGCTGGCTGCAAGATCGAACATAGGAGCTTAGTTTGGAAAACCAATCAAAAAGGCTAGCCGACGAAACCGGCACCTTGGTGGCCGCCGCGTTGCCGTGATCGGACAATCTCGGTTCGACGCGGGACTGGGAAAACGACCCACCCGAAGCCGCCGATTTTTGGGAGAAGCGCATCGCCTCTCTATCCGATAGGGAACAGCGGGACGTTGAGACGTTTCTCCCGTCACTGAATGACGTTGACGGCGACGCTGCTGACAAATGACAGGGGCAGCGTCAGCAAGAAGCTCGCCGGTAAGGAGGGAACCCACGTGGATCAGCAGAAGATATTATTTCCCCCAAGCGGGTGGGTCCCCAACAACCAACGGCTCTCGGTGTTAATTTACAAGGGCGTCATGCCCAACGGTGCGTCGTCGAAAGAATTTGAAACCATGTTCGCCGCGAACGGATGGACAGGTATCTGAAACGGTGTTTTGACTACCAGCACTACCATTCTGGAGCCCACGAAGTTCTGGGTATTGGACGTGGCACTGGCACCCTCGGGACGCGACTTGGCTCGACACGTTACCACTTCAGGCGGCAATTCATTTCACCGAGATCCTCGGTGCCGTCATTAGGCATGGTCCGGAACCTGATCTCGAAGCATTCACTCACACCGATTGGGTGGATGCGGCACGGGAAGGAATTGCAATCACCAGTGAGGGCAGAAGTGCTGTGGCCCAGACATTGGCAGATATCGCCAGTCAGCAAAACGTTCACACGGGCAAGCTGACGGTTGCTTTTGGTCGGCTGGTAACGGAACTCCTGGAATACAGCGGCACGGAAGGTTACGGCAAACTGATCTCGATGATGAGAGAGATGATCGAATAAGTCCCTCTGAAGCGGGAGGATGAGTAACGGCTGTCCAGGAAAAACGTTCTAACAATCAGACCGGGTTTTACCCGGTTTTTTCGTGCCCAAAATTGAATCTGGCACTACATTCAGTTCAATCCGAGAGATCGTTCGTAAGCAAGTCAAGGAATCCACCATTTCCGCGTGGGAATCTGATCCTTCCTCCGGTTTTACACTCACGGTAATCGGCATTCGTCCGGACGCCACGGATGGAAAGGCGCTACATTTCACGGCAAGTTAAATTGATGTTCGGACCGTTTCCGGTCTAGTTTCGTCAAGCGACAAAAACGAAACCCTTGCTCGCGAAAATAACCCATTTCCAATAGAGGACTTCTTTTGAAAAAGACATTGATGATAGCCGCGGCATTTGCCGTAATGCCGTTTATTGCCCATGCCGAAACGCTTGTTTTTCCAAGCGATGCACCGATTGCATCGGTGACCATTCCCGATGCCTGGAGTCCTAAGGAAACTGTTTCCGGCATCGAAGCCAAGTCGCCAGATTCGGCGATCTATTTCTCGATCGATGTTGCTACAGATAAGGATATGGACAAGGTCATTGACGAAGCCGTCAAGTTTTTGACCGATAACGGCGTCACCATTGACGCTGCAACGCAAAAGGATTCTGGCGACGTCGAGATCAATGGCATGAACTTCGGGAGTATCGAGTTCGACGGCACGGATGCAGACGGTCCCGTGGAGGTCTCCATTGGCTTCGCTTCTCCTGCTGAAGGCAAGATGCTTGTGGTCACCTATTGGGGCACCAAAGCAACCCAGGACGCACATAGCACTGATCTCGGGGAAATTTTGAAGTCGCTCAAGCCGTCAAATTAGAGGTTTTGACGACGACATGGGATGTAAGCTTGATGAGAGCTTACATCCCATGTTTCAGTTTCCAAAGCCGGTCAGAAACGATGTCAGGTTGTCGCCGAGTTGGTCGCAGAGATAGCCACCTTCCTGGACGATGACGGTCGGCAGGCCGAGGCTGCCGATGGCTTCGGCGATACGGGCAAAGCCCGGTGTCGAGACGGATAGTCCACCGAACGGGTCGCCCTCGAAAGCGTCGAGGCCGAGCGCAACCACCAGCGCATCCGGAGCATAGGCTTCGATACGACGGCTTGCGGCCTGCAGTGCCTCAAGAAATCCGGCGTCGGCTGTCTTGCGCTGCAATGGCAGATTGTAATTATAGCCGAGGCCCAGGCCTTCGCCGCGCTCGTCGGCATTGCCCCAGAAGAACGGATAGAACCGCACCGGGTCGGCATGCAACGAGACCGTCAACACATCGCTGCGACCGTAGAAGATGCCTTGCGTACCGTTGCCGTGATGCAGGTCGACATCAAGAATGGCGACGCGTTTCGACAACTTGAGCAGATGTTGCGCGGCAATCGCCGAATTGTTGAGGAAGCAGAAACCGCCGGCGACGTCGGCGAAGGCGTGATGGCCGGGCGGGCGGCAGAGTGCGTACGCGTGGCGGGCACCGGCCAGAACGGCTTCCGCCGCCTCGACGGCACTCCAGGCGCTCCAGCAGGCGCTGCCCCAGGTATCGGCTGAGATCGGGCACGCCGTATCGGCCATATGGTAACCGGCCTGGCCGACGGCGGAGGCCGGATAACGGCCGGTGCGCGCCAGCGGATGAATATTCGGGATCACCTCCTCCGAGGCGCCTTCGATCCGCTGCCAGCGCAGAAAGATATTCTGCAGGAATTCGAGATATTCCGGCGTGTGGATGGCGGCGATCGGCTTCAGGCCGTGATCGCGCGGCCGGACGATCTCGGATCCGGCCGCCTTTGCGCCTTCAAGCAGCAGCGCGATCCGCTCCGGCTTTTCCGGGTTGGGCTGCGGCGCGCCGCTTGACAGGAACATTCTCGGATCGTGTTTCGCCTGCTCTTCCGCATAGAAGGTTTTCATGCTCATCCCTCAAACCCCGCTCTCATGCTGTCCGGCCAGTGCTTCGAAGGCATCGCCATAGGCGGCATGAATGCGTTCTTCCTCAGACCACGCAAGCCCCATCCGCTGATAGAAATGCTGGGCTGAGACATTCTTCGCATCGACTGACAGCCGCAGATAGGTACCTCCCCCGGCGCGGACATGTGCCGCCGTGTGACGCAGAAGTGCTACGCCGATGCCGGCACCGCGAAAGCGCTCTTCGACGGCAATATCCTGGATGTAAGCCCCCTTCTGCCCGCGCCAGGTCGAGAAGCTCTGGAAGAACAGGCACATACCGGCAAATTCTCCACCGATTTCGGCAACCAACACGGTGAACGCGGGTTGTGGGCCAAAACCGTGTTTGCGAAGATCCCCCGGCGTTGCCGTGACCTTGCCTTTGGCCTCGAGATGCCGGGCGATGATCATGAGGCCGGCATGGATGAGATGCGCATCCTCAGCGGTCGCGATGCGAATGTCCACGGGCTGGTTGGGGATATCCGCCGCCATCAGAAGCCCACCCGATCGCCGCCCTTGAGCGCCAGCATTGTGCGCGCCTCGTCGGGTGTGGCGACCTCCAGCGACAGGGCTTCGAGAATGGTGCGGATGCGGCTCACCTGATCGGCGTTGGATTTCGCCAGTTCTCCTCGCCCGAGATAGAGGCTGTCTTCCAGCCCGACCCGCACATTGCCGCCCATCGCCGCCCCCATGGTGATCAGCGGCATCTGCTGGCGGCCGGCCGCCAGCACCGAGAAGTGGTAATCACTGCCGAACAGCTTGTCGGCAATACGCTTCATGTGACTGAGATTGTCGGGATCGGCACCGATACCGCCGAGAATGCCGAGCACGAATTGGATGAACAGCGGGCCTTTCACCAGGCCGCGATCGTAGAAATGCTTCAGCGAATAGAGATGGCCGACATCATAGCATTCGAATTCGAAGCGGGTGCCACACCCCTCGCCCAGCCGTTTGAGGATGTCTTCGATATCGGCAAAGGTGTTCTTGAAGATCGTGCCGCGCGTCGCTTCAAGCAGCTGCGGCTCCCATTCGTGTTGCCATTCCATGCCGGGCTTGGCGAGCGGGAAAATACCGAAATTCATCGAGCCCATGTTGAGCGAGCACATTTCCGGCTGTGCCTGAAGTGAAGCCGCCAGCCGTTCGTCCAGCGTCATCAGCGAACTGCCGCCGGTAGAGATATTGATGACGGCATCCGTCGCCTGCTTGATGCGCGGTAGGAACTGCATGAACACGGCCGGATCGGCGGTCGGGCGGCCGTCAGCGGGATTGCGGGCATGCAGATGCAGGATCGATGCACCAGCCTCGGCAGCGGCGATTGCCTGTTCGGCGATCTGGTCCGGCGTCACTGGCAGATAGGGGCTCATCGACGGCGTGTGGACAGATCCGGTGACGGCGCAGGTAATAATGACTTTATTTTTCATGATCTTACAATGATCCGTTAACTGGCAGGTCAAGCTCGCGCGCCAGCTGTTCGAAACTGTCGCCCAGAATGGAAACCATTTCACCAATTTCGGCCGCCGTGATGATCAGCGGCGGCGCCAGGATCAGGTTATCGGCCTCGTAACCATCGCCACGGATACGGCGCGAATAGAGGATCAGCCCCTTGTCATAGGCGATATCGAGCAGCCGCTGGTTGGTCGCCTGCGATTTGGGAAAGGATTTGAAGGTTACAGGGTCTGCCACAAGATCGGCGCCGATCAGCAGGCCCTTGCCGCGCACCCCAGCGATAAACGGGAAGCGTTTCGACAAGCCTTCCAGCTCGGATTTCAGCAGATCGCCCATGGAAGCCGCGTTGGCTTCGACGCCAAGCCGATCCATCTCCTCAAGCACCGCCAGGCCCGCAGCGCAGGCGAGTGGATTGCCGGCATAGGTATAGCCATGCTGGAAGCCGCCCATGTCGAGCACCGGCTTGACCAGTTTCGCCGAGGCCGCCATGGCGCCGAGCGCGGCATAGCCGGAGCCGATCCCCTTTGACAGCGTGATGATATCCGGCTTGCAGTTCCAGTGATCGCCGCCGAGATAGCGGCCGGTGCGCGCGGCACCGCTCATCACCTCGTCATGGATCAAAAGGATGCCGTACTTGTCGCAGATTTCGCGGATGCGCGCGAAATAGCTGTCTGGCGCTACCAGCGCCGCCGTCGCCGCCCCGCCGATCGGTTCCATGATGAAGGCGACGACGCTTTCCGGACCTTCGGAAAGGATTTTCTCCTCCAGCATGTCGGCATAGCGCAGGCCGCGCTGTTCCATCGTCAGGTTGTCGCGGTCGCGGTAGGCCGTCGGTGCGGGGATGGCCGGCATCGGCTGGATCTGCGGTGCAAAGGTTTCGGTCAGTGCCAGGTCACCGGTCACGCCAAGCGCGCCCATCGTGCCGCCATGATAGGACGGAAACCGGCAGATCACCTTCCAGCGCTTCGGCTGGTTGGTTGCCACTGCCCATTGCCGCGCCAGCTTGATCGCCGATTCCACCGCTTCCGAGCCGCCGGAGACAAAGAAGATCCGGTCGAGATCGCCGGCCATCTTCTCCGCCAGCCGCCGGGCCAGTACCTCGGCCGGTTCATTTTCGAAATGCAGGCGGTAGGCGAAGCTCGTCTTCTCCATCTGCCGCTTCATCGCCTCGATGACATGGCGGTTGCCGTGACCGATATTGCTGACCATCGGCCCGCTGGAACCGTCGATGAAACGGCGGCCGTCCTGCGTCCAGAAATAGATGCCCTGGGCGCGATCGACCAGCGGCCGGCGCAGGCGTGTCACGTAGAAGAGATGCGATGCGGGCCGCTCATTGGCTTGGATGTTCATGATGCTCTGCTCTGGATGGAATTATCGGTTGAGATAGCGGTTGAGGACGTTGGCGGTGACGCGCTCGACCATTGCGTCCTTGCGCAGCAGCCCGGCCACCCATTCGCAGGTGCCGGCGTGGAAAACCTCGCCCTTGCCGCGCTTGAAATTGACGATCATGCCGTTGCTGTAACGGACCTTTTCCATATTCTCGTCGCTCGCCTCGCCATACAGCGTCTCGGCAATGAAGCGCCCATCCTCGTCACCGAAAAACAAATCTTCGCGCGTCAAAATATCGCTTTCCTCGACCTGGCTGGCCATGCCCAGAGCCAGGATTTCCAGCCCCTCCGGCGCGCCGCTGTCTGCGGTCGGATATGGCAGGCCGTAGCGGATTTCATAGGCAAGGCCATCGACCTCATATCCGTAGATATGACTGTCGGCACCCAGCAGGTCGCCGTAGAACAGACCGGTCCCAGCAAAGGCCCAGTGGCGGGGCCGGTAGATCGGGAAACCACGAACACCGCGCGGCGCGCAGCCGCCCCAACCGGAATAGACCCCGTTGGTGGCATTGAGCCCGAAGGTCAGCGCGCCGGGCCGGCCGATTTCAGGGGCTTCCCAGGAATTGGTGGCGCGGGTGACGTCGCCGCTTTGGTAGACCGGGTCTTCCTTGCGCGCGACATACTTGAAGCAGACCTGCCGCTGGCCCTCGTCCTCCAGCCGCGTCTGCCACATGAAATTGCCGGCAAAGCGCGCGACATGGCCGCCCTGATCGACATAGGCATCGACGGCATCGCGCATTTCCCAGGTCCAGTATTCGTCATGGCCGACGAAGACGACGCAGTCATAATCGGTGAGAATGCCGGGATTGGTGTGCAACTCGTGTTGGCTGGCGAGATCGACGCCATAGCCCTGACGCTCCGCCCAGCGGAAGAACTGGCTGTCATAGCTCGCCCAGCCCGAGGAGGTGTATTTCTTCGAATAACCGTTGGCAAAGGCCCATTCCATGTGCGGATAACGCGGGATGGTGCCCGGCGGCAGGCTCACCTCCAGCGGCACGCGCGGCGCATCCGGCGGCAACACGACGAAGCCGCGGCAGAGCGGCCGCTCGATGCTGACGGTGGTCGCGTATTTGTCGCGGTTGGGGCCGGTGATGCCCTGATAGTGGTTCGAGCCGCCCCAGGTATTATAGGCCGTCCAGGTGCCGGTGGCGGCGACCTGCAGGATACGGCCGGGTTTTGGGCCAGCATTCGGCAGGACGATGATCATGTGATGACATTGGATCGGCTTGCCGTCGCGCCCCTCGGCCGTCAGCGTGATACGGTAGGCGCCGGATGGCCAGCTGTCATGGACCTGGAATGTGAAGGTCGGCGCCCAGCCGCAGCCGGTCACTGAAACCTGATCAGGCGTTTCCTGCCATATCGTGGCGATATCGTCTGTGCCATAAACGCTCGTCTGCACCGCACCATCGCGAACGATCTCCAGCCGGCAAGAGTATGCCGTCGAACTGATATGCAGGTCGACCATCGCGCCGCGCGCATAGGCATAGGATCGCGTGTAGCACCAGATTTCTCCTCGTGCGCCATCCATACCTGGGTATTCGTAGTAATGACCGCGCACAGCCTGATGCTGCTCCTCCGGGCTCAATCCGAAATCGGGGAAAACTTGGGTACTGTCGGTCACGTCACGCCTCGCTGGGTCTCGGATGACGATGATCAAACCACAATGGACTCGCCCCGACAAATACATTAGGTGAAGGACCAGCATTCACCAAATGAATGAGGTGACCCATGGCCAGCCCAAGACGCCGCTTCGTCTGGGAGATCGACTGGAACCTGTTGCGCACCTTCACGGTGATCGTCGAGGAAAAGAGCCTGACGGCTGCAGGCAACCGCCTGTCGCTGAAGCAGCCGACCATCAGCAATGCGCTGCGTCGCCTCGAAGAGCACATGGCCTGCCGCCTGATCGACCGCTCCTCCAACCATTTCCGCACGACGCCAGCCGGGGCGCGGCTCTATGCCGAATGCCAGACCATGTTCAACATCGTCAACGGCCTGCCGGATCTCGTCAAGGACGATCGGGATCTGGTGACCGGCCATGTTGAAATGGCCTTTGCCAGCCATATCGAATGCCCGTTCCTCGATCGGTTCCTGGCCGATTTTCACAGGACATTTCCGCGGGTCAGTTTCTCCACCACGGTGTCCGCCAGCCAGACGGTCATCGATAACGTTCTGTCCGGCGAGGCCTGCCTCGGCATCTGCCTTGCCCACGAAAAGCACCCGGAGCTGGATTATACGGTGCTGTATCGCGAGCATTTCGGCTTTTTCTGCGCCCCCGGTCACCCGCTGTTCGGCAAGCGCGGGACGGAGACCGCCGATCTCGCCACACTCGACTATGTCTCCTTCAAGACCGACCATCTCGGTGGCGCTCTGGCACCGGTCGCACGGCTGCGGCAGCGGGAAAACTTCAGCGGCCAGGTGCTTGGCCTTTTCACCAACCTCGAAGAGGTCAAGCGGCTGATCAAGGTTGGCTTCGGATTCGGCCCCTTGCCGATCCATGTCGTTTCTGCCGATATTGAGGCGCGGCACCTCTGGCAGCTGCCGCCCTACGAGAACCCGCCGGCCGCCGACGTCTACCTGGTCACCCGGCGGTTTGCGCGTGGCAGCCGCGCCGAAAACCTGCTGGTCGACAGGCTGATTGCAGCGATCGACGCGGTCCCTCTCAGCGGCCGCACCTATCCCGCCGGACTTTCGGACTTGGCGGTAGAAACGGCTAATCCCATTCCCTGAATGAATGGCTAACTAGCAGGCAAGGCATCACCCGTATGATTAGCGCGGCCGCGCCCTCTCGCCTGATCGTTGTGCCGCACACACGAGATGCGGCGCCATCCCGTCTCCACCTCCCATCCATTCAAGCCCCTGCGTATTTTTCCTGTCACGTATAAACGCGCTTGACGGCAGCGCTGTGATTTGCACTATTGCTCAGATGTCAGACCAATTCTGGTTGAACTGGAAAGCGGACGATGAAGCACAAGGATGCAAGAGCGGCGCTCGCCCCCCTGCCCCCGGCCGACCGGGCGCAGCAGGTGACGGCAGCGCTTGCCGATTACATCCAGCGCTCAAACCTCGTTCCTGGCGACCGTCTTCCGGCCGAACGGGAATTGATGACGGCGCTTGCCGTCGGCCGCTCGACCATCCGCGAAGTCATCCGCCATTTTCAGGCGCTCGGCGTTGTCGAGGCCCGCAAGGGCAGCGGAACCTATCTGCTGAAGCCGATTTCCGGCACAACGATCCACATGCCGCTATCGCTGGAAACGACGCATCTGCGCGACGTGCTGTTGATGACGCTGGAAGTGCGCCGGGGTATCGAGGCGGAGGCCGGTATGGTCGCAGCCCGCGTCCGCACGCCGGAAGACCTCCGGATGATCGAGGAAAAGCTCAATGAGATGGAGCGGGTGCACCTATCCAAGGGCACATCCGGCCCGGAAGACCTGGCCTTCCACCTCGCTATCTACGACGCCACCCACAATCCGCTGTTCAAGCAGTTGCTCGAACAGATGCGCGGCGCTTTCGAGCGCTTCTGGGAATGGCCTTTCGACCGGCTGGATTTCGCCCGCCGCTCCTTTCCGTTCCACCGCACCCTCTTCAATGCGATCGCTGCCCAGGACCCTGAAGCCGCGCGTGCTGAAACACTGAAAATCCTCGCGATCGTCGAGGAAGACATCAAGGAAATGTCCAAATGAGCAACGGGTTTGATCCGTTCGAGGAAGCTTCCCGCATCGTCGCCCACGACGTGAGCAATGCCTATGACGCCGTCGTGCCGCCGATCGTGCAGACGTCGCTGTTCACCTTCACCGATTATGACGACATGGTCGCCTCCTATCGCGGCGAAAAAGTCCGGCCGATCTATACGCGGGGCCTCAATCCGACCGTGCGGATATTCGAGGAAATGCTGGCGAAACTCGAAGGCGCGGAAGACGCCATCGGCTTTGCCAGCGGCATGTCGGCGATCTCCTCGACGGTTCTGTCCTTCGTCCAGCCGGGCGATCGCATCGTTGCGGTCAAGCACCTCTATCCGGACGCCTATCGCCTATTCGGCACGTTCTTCAAGCGCATGGGCATCGAGGTAACCTATGTCGATGGCCGCGATGAGGAAGAAGTCGCAAAGGCCCTGCCCGGCGCAAAGTTTCTCTATCTCGAAAGCCCGACGAGCTGGGTGATGCAAACGCACGATGTCGCAACGCTCGCAGCGCTGGCCAAGACCCATGGCATCATCTCCGCCATCGACAACAGCTGGGCGAGCCCGATCTTCCAGCAGCCGATTTCGCTCGGCGTCGATCTGGTCATTCATTCGGCCTCGAAATATCTCGGCGGCCATAGCGACGTCGTCGCCGGCGTGGTCGCTGGCTCCAAGGAACTGATCGGGCGCATACGCTCGGAGGCCTACCCCTATCTCGGCGGCAAGCTGTCGCCATTCGATGCCTGGCTATTGATCCGCGGCATGCGGACGCTGCCGATCCGCATGAAGGCGCATGAGCAATCGACCGTCGAGATCGCCAAGCGCCTGCAGGCGCATGATGCAGTTGAATCGGTCAACTATCCCGGCCTTGCCAATCACCTGCCGCCCGGTCTCAAGGGCACGTCCGGCCTGTTCTCCTTCATCTTCAAGGACGGCGTCAATATCCGCACCTTCTCAGATCACCTTGAGCTGTTCAAGCTCGGTGTCAGCTGGGGCGGCCACGAAAGCCTGATCGTGCCGGGCGAAGTCGTCCTTTCACAAAAAGCACAACCCAATTCCGCGGTCGCCTTCGGCATCAGTCCGCGGTCGGTACGGCTCCATGTCGGCCTGGAGGGAACGGAGGCCCTCTGGAGCGATATCGAAGCGGCAATCGCTGCCGCATCGATAGGCTGACACGACAGCAACAACTTAAACCAACAATAAAAGGGAAACGAAAATGAGGAAACTGATTGCCGCGACCTTGGTCGCAACGCTGATGGCAGGCACTGCCTTTGCCGATACCAAGCTCAAGCTGGTGGAAGTCATTACCAGCCCGGAACGCACCGAAACGCTGAAGTCGATCGTCGCCAAATTCGAAGCCGCCAACCCCGGCACGACGGTCGAGATCATCTCGCTGCCCTGGGGCGAGGCGTTCCAGAAGTTTGCCACCATGGTGTCTGCCGGCGAAATCCCCGACGTGATGGAAATGCCGGATACCTGGCTGTCGCTCTATGCCAACAATGGCATGCTCGAAAGCCTCGAGCCTTACCTGAAGACCTGGGACCAGACGCCGGAACTGACGGATCGCGCCCTTGAACTTGGCCGCGACGTCAAGGACACGGCCTATATGCTGCCTTACGGCTTCTATCTGCGCGCCATGTTCTACAACAAGAAGATCTTCGCTGAAGCCGGCGTCGACGGCCCGCCGAAGACGATGGACGATTTCGTCGCAGCGGCCGAAAAGATCAAGAAGCTGCCGGGCAAATATGCCTATTGCATGCGCGGCGGTCCAGGCGGCCTGAACGGCTGGATGATGATGGGCGCCACGATGGCAGGCGACAACACCTATTTCAACGCAGACGGCACCTCGAAATTCTCCGAGGAAGGCTGGATCAAGGGCTTCACTTGGCTGATCGACCTCTACAAGAAGGGCTATGCGCCGAAGGACAGCGTCAACTGGGGCTTCAACGAGATCGTCGCCGGCTTCTATACCGGCACCTGCGCGATGCTCGATCAGGACCCGGATGCGCTGATCGCCATCGCCGAACGCATGGATGCCGCCGATTACGGCGTCACCACCATGCCGAAGGGTCCATCCGGCAAGACATTCCCGACCATCGGCTTTGCCGGCTGGTCGATGATGTCGGCAAGCGCCAACAAGGATCTGTCCTGGAAGCTGATTGCCACGCTCGAAGGCCCGGAAGGCAATATCGAGTGGAACAAGAAGATCGGCGCCCTGCCGGCCCTCAAGTCTGCCGAGAAGGATCCTTTCTTTGCCACGGATCAGTTCAAGGGCTGGTTCGAGGAACTGGCCGACAAGGATGCCGTTCCGACCGTCATGCCGACTTACCTCGAAGAATTCGCCTTCTTCAAGGATTCCATGGCGATCAAGACCAGCCAGGAAGCCATGCTTGGCGATATCACGCCGGAAGAAATGGCCAAGCAATGGGCTGACTACATGACCAAGGCTCAACAGAAGTTCCTCGCGAGCAAATAGGTCGGACCTACGTTTGGTAAGACCCCTCCCCACCCCCTCCCCACAAGGGGGAGGGGCTCCACCTGCCGCACCATCAGACGCTTGAGCCGAGATGGTCGCCACGGGTCTTCTCCCCCCTCGTGGGGGATATGGCCGACAGGCCAGAGGGGGTTTTCCGAGCCACAGCGTTGCGAAACGCGGTTCCTGCATCCACTGACTGGCGAACGATTGCGAAACGGAAATATTTGACGATGGCTTCACATGCAGCAGCCCGCAACGGCGGCGCGCGCAGGGACCAGCGGCCGCTGAAGAAGCGCCTTGCCGATGCCTCCGCCCCCTATCTCTATAGCGCGCCGGCGCTGATCCTGATCGTCACCGTCATGCTGGTGCCGCTGGTGCTCGGCATTTCCTACGCCTTCCGCGATATCCAGCTGCTCAATCCGATGTCCGGCGGCTTCATCGGGCTCGATCACTTCCGGACGCTCTATGAGGACCAGAATTTCTACCGGGCCTTGAAGAACACGCTGTGGTGGACCGGCTGGTCCGTGTTGCTGCAGTTCGTCTTCGGCCTGATCCTTGCGCTGTTGCTCGACAAGCCATTCTATGGCCGAGCCATCGTCCAGGCGCTGGTCTTCCTGCCATGGGCGGTTCCAAGCTTTCTCGCCGGTCTCAACTGGGCCTGGCTGTTCAATCCGGTCGTCGGCCCCATTCCCCATTGGCTGTTTGCGCTTGGCCTGATGAACGAGCCCTACAACATCCTGTCGGATCCGCAGCTGTCGACGTGGGGGCCGATCATCGCCAATGTCTGGTGGGGCATTCCATTCTTCGCCATCACGCTTCTGGCGGCCCTGCAGGCGATCCCGCGCGATCTCTATGAGGCAGCCAGTATCGATGGCGCCGGGCCGGTGCAGCGGTTCATCTCGATCACCCTGCCCTTCCTCGCCCCGACGATTGCCATCACCGTGCTTTTGCGCACCGTCTGGATTTCCAATTTCGCCGACCTGATCATCGTCATGACCAACGGCGGGCCGGCCGACCGCAGCCAGATCGTCGCCAGCTACATCTTCACCCAGGCCTTCAAGCGGCTGGATTTCGGCTATGCCTCGGCTATCGCGCTGGTGCTGCTGGCGCTTTTGATCACCTATTCGATGCTGATCGTGATCCTGCGTCAGTGGCTGTTGAGCAAGGATTGAGATCATGACCGGCAAACGCATCCTCTCCGTTCTCGCCCATCGTCTGGCCATCCTCGCCTATGTCGTCTTTGCGCTGTTCCCGCTCTACTGGCTGTTGAAAGTCTCGGTCACGCCGAACAAGCTGCTCTATTCCGAGGGCATCAAGATGTGGCCGTCGCGGACCAGCTTCGAGCATTTCGACTTCGTGTTGAAACACAGTGAATTCCCGACCTTCTTCAAGAACAGCCTGATCGTCTCCGGCTCGACTGCCGTCATCGTCACAGTCCTTGCCTCGCTTGCCGGTTACGCCATGTCGCGCTTCAATTTCCGTGGCAAGTACTGGATCATCACGCTGATGCTGCTCACCCAGATGTTCCCGTTGGTCATGCTGGTGGCGCCGATCTTCAAGATCCTCTCGCCGCTCGGTCTGACCAACAGCCTGACAGGCCTCGTCATCGTCTACACCGCCTTCAACGTGCCGTTTGCCACGTTCCTGATGCAGTCGTTCTTTGATGGTATTCCGAAGGACCTTGAGGAAGCCGCGATGATCGACGGCGCCACCCAGTTTGTCGCATTTCGCCAGATCATCCTGCCGCTGACGCTGCCCGGTATTGCCGCGACCCTCGGCTTCGTCTTCACGGCCGCCTGGAGCGAGCTTCTGTTCTCGCTGATGCTGATTTCCGGAAACGATTCAGCGACCTTCCCGGTTGGGCTACTCTCCTTCGTATCGAAATTCTCGGTCGACTTCGGACAGATGATGGCGGCGGGCGTCATGGCGCTCATCCCGGCCTGCCTGTTCTTCCTGTTGATCCAACGTTACCTCGTGCAGGGCCTGACGGCCGGCGCCGTGAAAGGCTGATCCCATGGCATCCATCGATATCGCCGCCATCCACAAATCCTATGGCATCCATCCAGTGCTGCACGGCATCGATCTGGAGATCAAGGACGGCGAGTTCGTCGTTCTGGTCGGTCCGTCCGGCTGCGGCAAGTCCACGCTGTTGCGGATGATCGCTGGCCTCGAAGCCGTCACCGATGGCGAAATCCGCATCGACGGCAAGCGCGTCAACGATCTCGCTCCAAAGGACCGCGACATCGCCATGGTGTTTCAGTCCTACGCGCTCTATCCGCATATGAGCGTGGCAAAGAACATGAGCTACAGCCTGCGTTTGAGGAAGACCGCGAAAGAAAAGATCGCCTCCGTCGTCGCCAACGCTGCTACGAAACTCGGCCTCGATCCGCTGATGGAACGCCGCCCGAAGGCGCTCTCCGGTGGCCAGCGCCAGCGCGTCGCCATGGGCCGCGCCATCGTGCGCGAGCCGAAGGCGTTCCTGTTCGACGAGCCGCTGTCCAATCTCGACGCCCGCCTGCGCGAGCAGATGCGCGCCGAAATCAAGAAGCTGCACCAGGACCTCGGCGCCACCTCGATCTACGTCACCCACGACCAGATCGAAGCCATGACGCTGGCCGACCGGATCGTCGCCATGCATGGCGGCGTCATCCAGCAGGTCGGCAGCCCGCTCGAACTCTACGACAACCCCGCCAACCTGTTCGTTGCCGGTTTCATCGGCTCGCCGGGCATGAACTTCTTCGAGGGCCGCTACATGGCGACCGGCGATACCGCGAATTTTGCGCTGACCGGCGGCGTCGTTCTGCCGCTCAGTGGCGTTGCCAACCTTGCCGATGGCAGCCGCGCCACGCTCGGCATCCGCCCTGAACATGTCGTTCTCGGCGCCGAAGGCCCGGACGTTCTCAAGGCCACCGTCGATCTGGTCGAGCCCACCGGCTTCGGTATCATCGTCCACCTGAAACTTGGCCCCGTCGCCTTCAAAGCCTTCACGCTGGATCGCCGTTTCCTTGGCATGCACGGTGAAGTCGATGTCAAGCTTCCGGTGAAAAATCTACATTTCTTCAACGAGGCCGGCCGGAAGGTCTGACTTTCTGGTCGCCATGACGGGGTTCAACTTCTGGTTTTGACATTGACGAGGACTTCCAGTATTTTCAATATAAACAATAGTTTATGAGAAAATCCTGAAAGAGCAATGTCTCACGATCCCAACACCCTGCGCTTCTATGAAATGGAAGCCGCCAAATACACATCCAGAGGCGTGGAGCCTAGCCGGGCCCGGATCGAGCTTTTTCTTTCGCAGCTGCAGCCGCACGCCACCATTCTTGAACTCGGGTGCGGTGGCGGGCAGGACAGCGAGTTCATGCTGGCAAAGGGGTTTGACGTCCGCCCGACGGACGGTACCCCGGAAATTGCCCGCGAAGCAGAAAAACGCCTTGGAATTCCCGTCGCCACATTGCTGTTCGGCGATCTCGACGAGCAAGGCGCCTATCATGGCATATGGGCCAATGCCTGCCTTCTGCACATCCCCAGAGCCGAACTGCCGGATATCCTCGCCCGCATCCACGCAGCACTTAAAGCAGACGGTGTGTTTTACGCCAGCTTCAAGGCGGGGGAAACCGAAGGCCGCGACGAGTTCGACCGGTATTACAACTATCCCTCTCAAAGCTGGTTGAGAGACATCTACGCCAAGGTGGACTGGGCATCGGTCTCGATCGAGGCTCGGTCGGGAAGCGGCTATGACAATAAGCCGACCGAGTGGCTCCACGTCCTGGCGACGAAACGGTCCTGATCTCCATACGACTTCCCGATCTTTGCGATGTGATAAAAGCGAACGAGGTACTTTTTGGTGGAGCAATCAGAGAGCGTTGAGGCGACGGCGGATGCCCTGGTCGTTGTCGATGTCCAAGTGGCATTCGTCACCGGGATCGAAGCGGTCCCGGACCATGCCGGATTGCTCAAGGCCGTCGAAACTCTGATTGCCGCGGCGCGCGCGGCAAAGGTTCCGGTGATTTTCCTGCAGAACGATGGCGCTCCCGGCACGACCGATGAGCCGCATCAACCGGGCTGGACACTTCATTTTCCAGCGCTTTCCGGCGAAAGCGTGGTGCGGAAAACCGCAGATGATGGCTTCGATGGCACATCACTGCACGGCCTGCTCGCGGCATCCGCCGTGCAAACCGTTGCCCTTTGCGGAGTTTTTTCCGAAATGTGCGTGGCATCGACCGCCCGGGCGGCAATGCAACGCGGTTATGCTGTGATCCTGCCGCATGACGCACACGCGACCTATGACGTGCCTCCAGGTCCCGGCGGATCGGCAAAGGTTCCAGCCGGCATGGCGGCGCGGGCAGCGGAATGGTCGCTCGGTGACGAGATCACGATCCCTGCTTCGGTCGTTGACGTTCGTTTTTCCAGGCTCCCGGTATAACAGCACCCGGGTTCGCGATCCCGGCGGCCGCATCAAAAAATGCAAAATAATTTTCACGCCATGTCGAAATCCCGAACCGGGCAACGTTCTTGGGAGGTAGAGACAGAAACACCGAAGAGTAACAGCAATGAATTTCCCGATTACCTCGCTTTACGCGATCGTTCTGGCCGTCATTTTCCTGATTCTATGGATCAATGTCAGCAAGACCCGGTCGGCACTTAGCCTTTCCATCGGCGACGGCGGCAATGTCGATCTGCATGAACGTGTTCGCCAGCACGGCAACTTCGTCGAATGGGTACCGATGATCCTGATCCTGATGATGCTGGCCGAGGCACAGGGTGCAGGCCCGCTCTGGCTGCATACGGCGGGCGCTTTGACAGTGGCCGGGCGGGTTTTGCATCCGTTCGGACTGCGCGCCAACGCGCCAACCCATCCCCTGCGGATCATCGGCAATTCCGCCTGCATTCTCGCAACCTTCACCCTCACCGTCGCGCTTGCCGTTGCAGCATTTAACCGCTGATCCCGCACGTCCAAATTTCGCAAAAGAGGAGAACCACTATGCAATATATGGCACTGATCTATTCCGACCCGTCGCTGGAACCTGCCTATGGCACGCCCGAATTCGACACTATGATGCACGGCTACTTCGCCCTCAACGAAACCCTCAAAGCAGCAGGTGTCTACGTTTCGGGCGAAGGCCTGCAGGACATCGACACAGCCACAAGCGTGCGGGTTCGCAGCGGCAAGGTGGAAACGATGGATGGCCCCTTTGCCGAGACCAAGGAACGGCTGGGTGGCTTCTTTGTCATTAACGTTCCGGATCTGGATACCGCCCTGCACTACGCCGCGATGATCCCCTCGGCCGCCTATGGTACGGTCGAAGTGCGGCCGTTGATGGACTATAATTCCTGATGCACAGAGCCACCCCCGATCCTCAAGCCGTATCCCGGGCCATCGATGTCCTGGCGCGCACGGATCGGGGGCGGCTGTTATCGGCATTGATCGCCCGGCTGAAGAATTTCCAGCTCGCTGAAGATGCGTTGCAGGATGCGCTGGCGTCCGCCGTCGTGCATTGGGGCCGAACCGGCCTTCCTGCCTCACCGCAGCGCTGGCTGCTGAAAGTCGCGCTGCGCAAGGCGATCGACCTGTTGCGCAAGGACGCCCGCGAAGACCGCAAGACCGCCGAGATCGCACGGCTGTCGCTGGACGAGGCGGCCGAAGACGGCACGGACGATATTCCGGATCAACGCCTGCGGCTGATCTTCACCTGCTGGCACCCGGCCCTCGAATCCAAGACCCAGGTGGCGCTCACCCTGCGCACGCTTGGCGGCTTGAGCACTCCTGAAGTCGCCAGCGCCTTTCTCGACAATGAGATGACCATGGGCCAGCGATTGTCGCGGGCGCGCGCCAAGATCCTTGCGGCTGGTATTCCCTATGCGGTGCCGGGCCCGGAAGCCTGGGCGGAACGGCTGCAACCCGTATTGACCGTCGTCTACCTGATCTTCAATCAGGGCTATTCCTGCGCGGCAGGCGACCGGATCCGGCAGCTTGGCGAAGAGGCGATTTATCTCGCCCGCATGCTGAACAACCTGCGCCCGGACGAGCCCGAAATCGAAGGCCTGCTCGCCCTGATGCTGATCACCGAAGCCCGCCGGGCGGCGCGGCTGGGCGCCGACGGAACCAGCATTCCCATCGCCTCGCAGGACCGCAAGCTCTGGAACGACGGACGGATTGCCGAAGGTCTGGCAATGCTCGACCAGGCGATCACGCGGCGGGCTGCCGGGCCGTTCCAGATCAAGGCGGCGATCGCCGCCCTGCACGTGCAGTCCGAGCCGCCAGACTGGCCCCAGATCGTCCTTCTCTATGACAGCCTGTTGCGGATGGAGCCGACGCCGGTGGTGCAGTTGAACCGCGCCGTGGCTCTGGCTGAGGCCGGAACGCCGGAGGCAGGCCTGCGTGTTTTGGAAATGCTGGCACCGGGACTTGATGCCTACCAGCCGTTTCATGCCGCTCATGCCGAACTTTTGTCGCGTTGCGGCCGCACAGGCGCTGCACTCGCCGCCCACGATCGCGCCATAGACCTTGCTTCCAATCCGTCAGATGCCGTCTTTCTCAGGCACCGCCGGGTGCAGGTTGCTGAAAACGGCTGACTACTCAACAGCCTTTTCCAGCGGCATCAGCGTGAACAACTCCTGGGCCCGCTTGACCCCGCGCAGCGCATAACGGCCGATGGAGACCACTTCCGAATTGCGCGGCGGTGGTGCTGCAGCAACGAATTGCGATGACATGATGACGCTGCGATCGACGAAACGGCACATCGAGGCGATGCGGCTGACCTCGTTGACGGCGGGTCCGATGACGGTGAAATCCAGCCGGTCGCTCGAGCCGATATTGCCATAGAAGACATCGCCGATATGCAGGCCGAGATAGACCTCGGTGACGGGGCGGCCTTCGAGCATGCGCTGCTGGTTCAAGCCCCTCAGCTTCTCGCGCAGATTATGCTCGGCCAGCAGCGCGCGGGAGCAGGCATCCTCGCGTTCCTCGGCCTTGAAGATCGCCAGCGTGCCATCACCGATCAGCTTCAGCACATTGCCGCCCGCCTCATGGATGGAGGAAATCACGGCGTCGGCGTAATCATTGAGGAAGGGGATGATCTCGTCCGGCGGCAGGTTGTCGGAAATACGGGTGTAGTTCTGCAGGTCGGAGAACCACAGAACCGCAGAAATCCGCTCGGCCTTGCCGCGCGAGATGCGCCCTTCGAGCACCTGCTTGGCGGCGTCCTCGCCCAGATAGACCTCGGCAATTGTGCGCGAGATACGTGTCAGCGAGCCCGCCTTGATCGCCAGCGCCAGAACCGGCACCAGTTGCCGCAGTATCGCCAGGTCCTCGTCGCGAAAACCTTCCTCGTCCATCGTCGTCCAGTGCGAGTAGAAACAGTCCATGTCGCCGATATGGCTGTCCTGGGCGAAGCGATGGATCATCGCAATGTAGTCCTTATGGCCGGCCGCCAGCATCACATCCAGCATGTAGAAATCGGCCGGATCGCCGAAACCGAGGCGGCGGCGGATCTCGTTCTGATTTTTCTCACGCAGGTGGAAGAACGCCGAGCGCTCCCAGTTTTCAGCCGAAACACCCTCGTTGGTCGGTCCGTATTCGAAGGCCGCCTTCACCGGTTCCGTGCTGTCCCACTGGAAGGCCCGCCCCTCGTAGACCGGATGCAGGGTGTCGATCAGCGCCAGGCCACGATCAAGCCGAAGCCCCGCAGCGCGGACGCGCTGACAAAAGCCGTTGACGATGTCCATCTCATCGGTGCCCTTCAGGCCCTGCGTCGTCAACCAGGCGGAAATCTCGCTGATATCGTCTGCGTTCATGTCGATTTCCTTGATTCCTGCGGACATTCACACATTTAGCGCAGAACCCATCGACGCGGAATCGATTTAAGGGATGGCGGCCGGATCGACGGGCCGTGCGGGGAAAACGTGCAAGGGAGGGTCTTTGAAGCTGCCGCCCATGTGGGTAGGCAGCCGTCAAAAGGCAAGGTAGACCCGCAGCCTTTTTAAATTTCATCCTGGCGTGTGACAAATTCGCGGGACAGCCAGTCGATGAAGACGCGCACGCGCGGCGATAGCTGGCGGCTGCGGGGATAAAGCAGCGAAACCGGCGTGCGGGACGGCGGATTGTCCGGCAGGATGGCAACAAGCGTGCCTTGTTTCAGGTCTTCCTCCAGCGAATAGCGCGGCGCCTGCATGATGCCGAGCCCGAGCCGCGCCGCCGCCGCCAGCGTATCGGCACCGTTGACCGACACCACCGCCGGCAGGGAAACGGTGCGGATGCCGCCTGCGACCGTGAACTCCAGAGGCAGCAACCCGCCGATAGCCGTCGACCAGAAACCGATCATCTGGTGCCCGCTCAGATCGTCAATGCTCTGCGGCAGACCAAAGCGAGCGATGTAGTCCGGCGAGACGCATGTCACCTCTTCGAGAAGGGCGACCCGCCGCGCGATCATGTCGCTGTCCTGCAGATCGCCGACGCGCAGCACGCAGTCGATCCCCTCGCGGATCAGATCGACCAGCCTGTCGCCTTCACTCATGTAGATCTGGATATCCGGATATTCCTTGAGGAACGCCGGCAGCCCCGGCAGAACAAAATGCCGCGCCAGCTTGCCGTGCACATCAACCCGCAGCAGCCCTTTCGGCTTGGCGCCGGCAAACGCACCTTCGGCATCCTCGATATCGGACAGGATCGTCAGGCAGCGCCGGTAATAGGCCTCGCCGTCGAGCGTCGGGCTGACATGGCGGGTCGTCCGCTGAAGAAGGCGCACGCCCAGCCGGGCTTCCAGCTGTTTGACCGCATCGGTCACGGTCGAACGCGGAAGGCCGGTGTCTTCGGCAGCCAGCGTGAAACTGCGCCGCTCCACCACGCGCGAAAACACCCGCATCGCTTCAAATCTGTCCATCCGGATTGTTCGCCATTTTCGAATAGTGATGCCGAATAATGGTTCATTATCCGCAGAATGAAAAGCTGCATCTTCTCCTCATCGAAAACGCGCTGCGGCGTGGTTAATCAAGGAGAAAGAAAATGTCCGACAACAGCAACAAAGTCGCCATCGTCACCGGCGCCTCGCGCGGCATCGGCGCCGCCGTCGCCGAGCGCCTCGCCAAGGACGGTTTCACCGTCGTCATCAACTATTCAGGCGATGCCGCTCCGGCCGAGGCACTGGCCCGGAAGATCGAAGACAAAGGCGGCCGCGCGCTGACCGCAAAGGCCGATGTCAGCGACGCCGAGGCCGTGGGTCAAATGTTCGACGCGACGGAAGCAGCCTTCGGCGGCGTCGATGTGCTGGTCAACAATGCCGGCATCATGGCACTCTCTTCACTGGCCGAAAGCACCGATGCCCTGTTCGACCGACAGATCGCCATCAACCTGAAGGGCACGTTCAATACGTTGAGAGAAGCGGCAAAGCGCCTGCGCGACGGCGGCCGCATCGTCAATGTCTCGACCAGCGTCGTCGGCCTGAAGCTCGAAAATTATGGCATCTATGCCGCCACCAAGGCGGCCGTCGAAACGCTGACCGCCATCCTGTCGAAGGAGTTGCGCGGCCGCTCAATCACAGTCAATGCGGTGGCCCCCGGCCCGACCGCTACGGACCTCTTCCTCAACGGCAAGAGCGACGAGTTGATCGCCCGCATGGCGAAGATGAACCCGCTCGGTACGCCGAAAGACATCGCCTCCGCCGTCGCCTTCCTCGTCGGCCCTGACGGCTCCTGGATCAACGGCCAGGTCCTGCGCGCCAATGGCGGAATGATCTGACCTTCAGGAAGGACTGCGCCGAAGGTCGATCTCCGCCGCGCCGCCGGCAATCAAAGACAACCGTACATCCACAGCGTCGATCCAACCGATCGAACCGCGCATCCTCGCCGTCTCCGATCTTGCCGCCGTCAGTGACCCGGGCTCCATGCCGGCTGGACGACCCATCGGCTACAAACCAAAATCTTCCCGGAAAATTGACGGGGAAGGCACAAGGACAAACATGAGGCCGGGCTCCGCCAGCCCGGCTTTAGAATGACCAAAAGAAGCAAACACCGAAAAGACCTGCCCAGGCCCGATCCCATTTTTCCTTGATGACACGATGTCCGAATGATGTAAGTTGAGGATGAAGATAGCCTTGCCTGCTTGATATAGCTGCGGCTTAAATGGCTGGGGGCGGCCTGCAGGTAAAGCATTTTACGACTTGAAATGATTGCTGATTTTGAACGACCCGCGACTTGGTCATACCCTTGCCCAGACTGCCTGAAATCACATAAAGTCCGGCAAGCCTGACCATTCGAAAACATCAAGAACTGTCCTGCGCAAACGCGTGAGACAACGTGTTTCATGCACTTCAGGGGGCTTCCCATGGTACGACACTGGCTTGTTCCGGCACTACTGCTTTTTTCAACGACAGTCTCCGCAGGCCCCTCTGTCGCACAGGAACAACCGAAGGCTTCCGTCACCGTTGCCAAGCCGGTTGTCCGCGATGTCGTCGATAGCGATGAATTCATCGGCCGATTCGAGGCCGTCGATGAGGTGACACTGCGCTCGCGCGTCGGCGGTTATCTCGACAAGGTGGCTTTCAAGGATGGCGCGATGGTCAAGACCGGCGATCCGCTCTTCGTCATCGACCAGCGCCCTTTCAAGACGGCGCTCGACGTTGCCACATCCTCGCTGGAAGTCGCGAAATCCACGCTCACATTCGCGCAGGCGGAATTCACCCGAACGGAAGCACTGGTGCAGAAGGGAACACTGTCGATATCCACCCTGGATGATCGCCGGCGCGAACTTTTGTCGGCGCAGGCCAATGTCCGCGGCACCGAAGCAAGTCTTGCCCGTGCCAAGCTCGATATGGAATATACCACGATCTTTGCTCCGCTGAGCGGCCGTATCGACCGGCGCCTGATCTCGGTCGGCAACCTTGTGCAGGCCGACCAGACGGCGCTGACGACGATCGTCTCCCTCGATCCGATCGACTTCTACTTTGATGTCGATGAGCGGCGGCTGCTCAACTACGCCCAGCAGGCACGCGAACATGGCAGCAATCTGCAGGAAGGTGGAGGCTCGCTCGAGGTTCTGGTGACCATCGCCGACAGCACCGAAAAGCCCTTCAAGGGCAAGCTCGATTTCGCCGAAAACCGCGTCGATCAGGAGACCGGTACGATGCGTGTGCGCGCCCGTTTCGACAATCCGGATTTTGTACTGCAGCCCGGTCTGTTCGGCCGCGTCGAGGTCCGCGCCTCAAACTCCTACAAAGGTATACTCGTTCCCGATGAAGCGATCGGCGCGGATCAGGATCAGCGCGTCGTGTATGTGGTTGCCGATGACGGTAGCTTCACGACCAAACCGGTTCGCCTTGGACCGAGGCTCTATGGTTATCGCGTCATTCGCGAAGGCCTCACCGGGGACGAGACGCTCGTCGTCAACGGCCTGACACGGTTGCGTCCCGGCGTGATCGTCGCTCCCAAGCTGGTCGTGCTGCCGCCTGAAGCCGCCGTGACGACGGAGAACGGTCAATGAGATTTGCCCATTTCTTCGTGGACAGGCCGATCTTCGCGTCGGTCTTGTCGATTGTGTTCCTGATTGTCGGCAGCATCGCCTATTTCCAGCTGCCCGTCGCGCAATATCCGGAAATCGCACCGCCAACCATCGTCATCCGTACCGCCTATCCCGGCGCCGATGCCGAGACCATCGCCGATACGGTTTCCACCCCGTTGGAGCAGGAAATCAACGGCGTCGAGGACATGCTGTACATGTCCTCCTATTCGACTGCCGATGGCTCGATGGCGCTGACTGTGACTTTCAAGCTCGGCACCGATCTCGACAAGGCGCAAGTGCTCGTCCAGAACCGTGTCTCGATCGCCGAGCCGCGCCTGCCGGAGGAAGTCCGCCGCATCGGCGTCACCACGGCAAAGAGTTCACCCGACCTGATGATGGTCGTCCACCTGATCTCGCCAAACGATCGCTACGACCAGCTGTATGTCTCCAACTATGCCCGCAGCCGTGCCCGCGATCAGCTGGTCCGGCTTGAGGGCGTCGGCGACGTCATCCTGTTCGGTGAGCGCGAATATGCGCTGCGCATCTGGCTCGATCCGGAAAAACTGGCCTCCTACGGCATGACGTCAGGCGATGTCGTGCAGTCGCTTCGCGACCAGAACGTCCAGGTCTCCGGTGGTTCGATCGGCGGACCGCCGAACGCCGGCGACAATGCCTTCCAGTACACCGTCACCACCGAGGGCCGCTTCAGCGATGCCCGGCAGTTCCGCTATGTCATCGTCAAATCGACGGCAAGTGGCCGTCTCGTCCAGCTGCAAGATGTCGCCCGTATCGAGCTCGGCGCCAAGGACTACGTTACCAACAGTTATCTGAACGGCAAGGCCGCCGTCGCCATGGGTATCTTCTCGCGCCCGGGCACCAACGCGCTTGAGGCTGCCGAGCAGATCAAGGCCACCATGGAAACCCTGAAAAAGGATTTCCCGCCCGGCCTCGAATACACCATCGTCTACAACCCGACGGAATTCATCTCGGAATCGATCAACGAGGTCTACAAGACCATCCTCGAGGCCGCCATTCTGGTTGCCATCGTGGTGCTGATTTTCCTGCAGTCCTGGCGCACCGCGCTGATCCCGATCATCGCCATCCCGGTATCGCTGATCGGCACCTTCGCGCTGCTGCTGGCCTTCGGCTTCTCGCTGAACATGCTGACCTTGTTCGGCCTGGTGCTGGCGATCGGCATCGTCGTCGATGACGCGATCGTCGTGGTCGAGAATGTCGAGCGAAACCTGGCCAAGGGAATGACGCCGAAACAGGCGGCGCATGTGACGATGGATGAGGTCGGCACCGCCGTCATCGCCATCTCGCTGGTACTGATCGCCGTTTTTGTACCAACAGCCTTCATCCCCGGCATATCCGGGCAGTTCTACCTGCAGTTCGCAGTCACGATTTCGGTGGCGACGGCGATTTCCGCCCTGAATTCGCTGACGCTTTCGCCAGCGCTGGCCGCCTTGATTCTGCGGCCGCATCAGGAACATCACGCAACCCGCAATCCGTTCACACGTGCCGCCAGAGGCCTTGCCGACGGTTTCAACACCGGTTTTGACCGGATGACCCGGGGGTATTCCTGGGTTGTCCGTCATCTGGTTTCGACACGGATCGCGCTCGGCGCCAGCTTGATCGTCTTTTTCGGATTGCTGGCGGGCACCTGGTACATGGCGCAGATCGTGCCGCGCGGTTTCGTGCCGACAATGGACCAGGGTTATGCGATCGTTGTCGTACAATTGCCCGAAGGCGCGTCGCTTGCCCGGACAGACGCGGTCATCCAGCGCGCGTCCGACATGATCCTCAAGGTCCCGGGCGTCAAGAATGCCGTCGCCTTCTCCGGCTTCAACGGCGCGACGTTTACCAATGCATCCAATTCCGGCGTGGTCTTTGCCGCCTTCGACACATTCGAGGAACGCCTGAAGCACGGCTATAGCGCCGACCAGATCATCGGCCAGCTCTACGGCACGATGCAGAGCATCGAGGAAGCCTTCATCATCGCCGTGCCGCCACCATCGATCCGCGGCATCGGCAATTCCGGCGGCTTCAAGATGCAGATCGTCGATCGCGAAAGCTCCGACATGCGCCGGGCGCTCGGTCTCGCCTACCAGATGATGGGCGCCGCCAACCAGACGGAAGGCCTGACCGGCGTCTTCACCACTTTCTCGGCCTCCAGCCCGCAATATTTCCTGGCGATCGATCGTGACAAGGCGCGGGCACTGAGCGTGCCGATCCCCAACATCTTCGAAACGTTGTCGATCAATCTCGGCACGTCCTATGTCAACGATTTCAACGCGTTCGGCCGCGTCTATCAGGTTCGGGCGCAGGCCGACCAGCAGTTCCGGCTGGAGCGGGAGGATATTCTCGACCTGAAGGTTCGCTCGGCCACCGGTGCCCTGGTGCCGCTCGGAACGCTCGTCGATATCCGCGATACCACCGGCCCCTCGCTCGTCCAGCGCTACAATATGTACGTCTCGGTCCCGATCCAGGGCAACCCCGCCCCCGGTGTCTCGACCGGCACCGCGCTCGACAAGATGGAGGACCTCGCGGCGAAGATCCTGCCGCCGGGTACCTCTTTCGAGTGGACCGACCTTGCCTTCCAGGAGCGCAACACCGGCAATACGGCGATCTTCATCTTCGCCCTCTCGGTGATCTTCGTGTTCCTGGCGCTGTCTGCTCAATATGAAAGCTGGATCCTGCCGCTGGCGATCATTCTCGTCGTGCCGATGGCGGTGCTGGCGGCGCTGGTCGGCGTTCACTTGAGGGGGCAGGACAACAACATCCTGACCCAGATCGGACTGATCGTCCTCATCGGCCTTGCAGCCAAGAATGCCATCCTGATCGTCGAGTTCGCCCGGCAAGCGCAGGATGACGGAATGAACCCGGTCAATGCGGCAATCGAAGCCAGCCGCCTGCGCCTGCGGCCGATCCTGATGACGGCCTTTGCCTTCATTCTCGGCGTCGTGCCGCTGATGATCGCCACGGGCCCGGGCGCTGAAATGCGCCAGTCGCTCGGCACCGCCGTCTTCTCCGGCATGCTCGGCGTCACCATCCTCGGCCTGTTCCTCACCCCGGTGTTCTACGTCGCGCTCCGGTCGGTCGGCTACAAGCCAAAGGAAAAACCGATCCCGCCGGAATCGGGGATGATTTGAAGAGTAATAGGCCGGGGGAGATTGCCTAGCTTTTCGATGATGGATAGCCAGTGGCTCCTTTGAGGGGTATTGCCAAACTCTCCTCCGTCATGCCTGTGCTTGTCACAGGCATCCAGCCACCGCGCGTCCGCGCGGTGAAAGAACTGTTTTTACGTTGGGTTAAGTCTGTTCACGGCGCAGACGCGCCGTGGCTGGATCCCGGAACAAGTCCGGGATGACGGCGAACAGAAGCGTACCAAAAACGGGAAACAATTCGCGTCAAGGTGTGGCGCTTTCGACGATCGTCAAACTCCGAACGGCTTGTTCGGTGGGGCGCTATCCTGGCCACAATCCCACACCCCTACCGATCCGGCGTAATCAGCACCACCGTCGGAAAATAGGTCCGATACCGCGCCTTATCCCTGGTCAAAAGCTCCAGCCGGTCGACAGCCGCATGCGCGCCAATGAAAAAATCCGGCAGCACGCCGGCACGTGATCCACCCGCCTTGCGGTATTTCTGGAAGACCTTGCCGACCAGGAACAACCCCGCACGCGGCATCGCCGCGATCTCGATGCCGGCCTCTGAGAGAAACGCCTCCAGCCGCTCGATCCGCTCGTAACGCACCGCCAGTTCGGCATAGACGACATCGTTGATCAGAAGCGGGCCGCGCAGGGCGGCGGCTTCGAGCTGTTCGATCGACCAGTCAGACCAGTTCGGATCGTCGGTCACCACGTCGAGCAGGACATTGGTATCGATCAGCGTCACTCGTCACCGCGCGTCAGCGCCATGATGGCATCGGTGCTCAAACCCTTGCCGGCATGGCCGCGCAGCTTGCTGAAGCGGCTGGCCGGGCGTTTTTCATCGGCGCGTGTCAGCACGACGCTGCCGTCGGCGGCACGCTGAAAATCCACCCGCGTCCCTGGCACGATGCCGAGAAAATCCCGTACCGGCTTCGGAATGGTCACCTGCCCCTTCGTCGTCACTGTCGCGCTCATCATGCACCTCGGTAAGGAATGTTTTTACAAAGGTATTACATCGGGTGGCCGACTTCAAGATGCGGTGGTCTGCCGACGCGCCATAAGCCGGGTGACGTTACCGGCCGTCAGCCTCCAAAGCCCGCGCCATCCGTGTCGAATCCCCCCAGGTCGACAACCAGATCAGGGTGTCCGTCGCTAAGGAGATTATACCCCTCAGCGCAACAAAAGCGACGCTCCGCGACACCAACCGTTCTTCGGCATGGCGCAGGTGCGCGATTTCCTCGTCGCGAATGGACAGGATGATGTCACTCAAGTCGGGATCGCGCCCTTTCAGGAAATGCAGCTGGTCGTCGAGATGCCGATGCACCACCGCCTCGACAGCAGCCGTACAGGCCCATATGCCCTGACGCCCAAGCAGCGCCGTCAGAAACCCGAGGAGCCAGCCACCATAGCTCCAGAAACGCATCACCCGGCACGGCCGCGATTTCCGCTCCGGCATGGCATCGAAAAGCAGGTCGCAATGACGCCTTTCATCCTCGAGCATATCGACGAGCGCCGGGACACAATCAGGCCAGAACCATCTCGAAACCACAATCTGCGCCGAATAGATCCGGATCGCGCCGAATTCTCCAGCATGATTGACCCGGACGATGCGCGCGATCGTTCGCCCATCACGCGCCGGTATGGCCGCCTTTCCATCTATTCTACCGTGCAGCATCGGCGCTCCCGCTCGCCTCGGGCGACACAATACCGCCCCGGCAAAGTCACAACCCTAGCGGCAATTCCCTATAGATTCTGTCAATAGATCGGCACTCGGTTCACGCGCCTACCGCTGCGGCGACATCAAACACTCGACCAAAGCCAAAACCTTCTCGGAAGTTGGCGCCACGTCGTCGAAGAGAATGCGGTACATGATCGGGGCGACGAGCGTGTCGATCACCGTTTCCACATCCGGAAACGCCTCGCCGCGCTCGCGCGCACGGTCAGCGATCACCTGCAGTTGCTCACGCGTGTAACCGCAGCATTTTCCGGCGTTGCGCGTATCCGCGCCAACGCTGGCGAGCACGTCGCGGATCATCGCCCGGCCCGGCCCGGAGGCCATTTCATCGGCATATTGCTCGGCCCATTGCGCAAGGTCGGTGTGCGCCGATCCGGTATCCTTCGGCGGCGCATCCGGACGCAGCCGCTCGACGGCCACGTCGGCCAGCAGCTCCTGCAAGTCGCCCCAGCGCCGGTAGATCGTTGACGGCGTCACGCCAGCCTGCGTGGCAATCAGCGGGATCGTCACGTCGCTCCGGTCCATGGTCGACAGGAGGCCGCGCACCGCCTTGTGCACCGAGGCCTGCACGCGGGCGCTGCGCCCGCCCGGCCGGATGTTTTCCCGTATGTTCATCGGCGCCATCGTCGCTTTCCGCCCATCGAACGCAGCCACTAAAGCAAATAATTTGCTTTTAGGCCTGCCTCACGCTACAAGAGCTAACGCAATATTTTAGCTTTTAGGGACAATAGCGCCATGTCGAGCAAAAGTGAACCTGTTTCCGGCAGCCTCTCACCCGCCAAACGGCGCTGGGCCCTAGGCTTCCATGCGACGACGCTGGTCACGTTCCTCGCCGCATCCGCAGCACCGACGCCGCTTTATCATCTCTATCAGGAGAACTGGCACTTCTCGCCGATCCTGCTCACCTTCATCTTCAGCGTCTATGCCTTCAGCCTGCTGACGACGCTTTTGATCGTCGGTTCCCTGTCCGATCATATCGGCCGGCGCCCCGTCATCTTCGCCGCCATCCTGCTGCAGGCCGCCTCCATGCTGCTGTTCATGCTGGCAGGTAGTCCCTCCTGGCTGATCGCCGCCCGCATCGTCCAGGGCATCGCCACGGGTGCTGCCAGCGGCGCCATCGGCGCAGCACTGGTCGATGCCAACAAGGTAACAGGCCCGATCGTTAACAGCATTTCACCGTTGCTCGGCATGGCAGCCGGTGCGTTGGGTGCCGGCGCGCTCGTCCAGTTTGCGCCCGACCCGATGCGCCTGGTCTATCTCGTCCTCTTCGCAACCCTGCTGGCGCAGGCCGTCTTCGTCTGGAGCGTTCCCGAAACGGCGGTCTCCAAGCCCGGCGCACTGGCATCGCTACGCCCGCATGTCGGCGTGCCGCCGCAGGTCCGCTCGTCGCTGATGGCGATCACCCCGATCAATATTTCGATCTGGTCGCTCGGTGGTTTCTACCTCTCGCTGATGCCGTCGCTCGTGGGTGCCGCCACCGGCAATCATTCGCCGATGACCGGCGGCCTGACCGTTGCGGCCCTTACGCTGAGCGGCGCACTCGCTGTCTTCTTCCGGCGCCAGAAGCCGGCACGCGCCAACCTGACGCTTGGCGTCTTCACGATGATGGCCGGCCTGCTGATCGTCGTCGCCGGCGTCCATACCGGTCTCGTGGCACTGCTATTTTCCGGCACGATCGTCGCCGGCACCGGTTTCGGCTCCTGCTTCCTCGGCGCGGTCAGCACGATCATGCCGCTGGCCAAGCCGGAGGAGCGCGCCGGGCTGTTGTCAGCCTATTATGTCCAGAGTTATCTCGCCTTCAGCATTCCTGCCATCCTCGCCGGATTCCTGTCGCGTGCCGTCGGGCTGACCATGACTGCGGATATCTATGTCTGCGTCATCATCCTTTTGACATCAGGCGGCTACGCCGCGATGTCGCGTGCCCGGGTGCAGCCTGCCGCGTGAACGGCGTGTCCGGTTAACGTTCGCCGCCTGCTGCCTGCGCGCGAAAGGCGTCGCCGAACACCAGCATGGTGGGAAGGTTCCTGGCCTGCGCCGCCTCAAGCGCCGGTTTCAAGGCTTCAAAACTGTCCAGCCGTTCCGCATGCCAGCCATAGGCGCGGCCGATGGCGATGAAATCCGGCGTGTGCAGATCGACGCCGAGCGGCGGGATGTTCTTCGACACCATATAGGACTTGATTTCTCCATAGCCGCCATTGTCGTGCAGCATCAGGATGACAGGCGCCCTTGCCTCCATTGCCGTGGCAAGCTCGGCCAGCGAGAACTGCAGACCGCCGTCTCCAGCGAGCACCACGACCCGCCGCTCCGGCCGTCCGATCTTGGCGCCGATGCCTGCCGGAAGGCCATAGCCGAGCGTGCCGTAACCGGTCGCCGAGTTGAAATAGGAGCCCGGCGAGGCCGCCTCGTAGGCCGTATTGCCGGCATAAACGAGCTGGGTCGAATCCCCGGCAATCAGCACGTCCGGCAGTGTATCGCGGATCGTTTCGAGAATGATCAGGTCGTCGAGCATGGCGGCTGGAACGTCGCGATGGACGAGCGTTTCCACCTGTGCGGCCTGGGCCGCACCGTCCCGCGATCCCACTGAGACCAAATCCAGCAGGCTCGCCGCGCATGCCCCCGCATCACCGACGATGCCGATCTCCGGTGCGCGCGTCCGCATCACCTGCGCCGGATCGATATCGATGCGGATAAAAGCTCCGGGAATGGAAAAGAACCCGTCCTCATAAAAATCGTAGTCGGTCGGCCCGAGCTCAGTACCGATCCCGAGCACCACGTCAGCTGCCTCGATCAGCGCGCGGGTGGCCGGCATGCTGGCCGAAAGGTTGACCGCCAGCGTATGCCCCGACGGCAGGATGCCCCGGCCATTGGTGGTCATCACCACCGGCGCATCGAGCCTTTCCGCCAGCACGCGGATTTGCGCTGCCGCACCTATGGCGCCGCCGCCCGCCAGGATGACCGGTGCCTTCGCACCGTCCAGCAATGTTGCCGCTGCCCTCAATGCGCAGGCGTCACCGGCCGGCCGCGACAGGCGCACCGGCTTTTCCGGCACGGCCAAGTGATCCGCCGAAGCCAGCATGACATTAATCGGCAGCTCGATATGCACTGGCCGCGGCCGCGCACTGTCGAAGATGGCAAACGCGCGCGCCAAAGCCGGCGCCAGGTCCTCCGGCCGGTTGACGGTGCAACTGAAAGCAGAGACGCCACTCACCAGCGCCTGCTGGTTTGGCAGTTCGTGCAGCCAGCCCTCGCCCGAGCCCATCCGGCCATGGGCATTGACCGTCGAGATCACCAGCATCGGGATGCTGTCACCATAGGCCTGGCCCATCGCGGTAACAATGTTGGTCATGCCCGGCCCGGTGATAATGAAGCAGACACCCGGCTTGCCGGTCGCCCGCGCATACCCATCCGCCATGAACCCCGCCCCCTGCTCATGACGCGGCGTCACGTGCCGGATCGTACTGCCGGCGAGCCCACGATAGAGCTCGACCGTATGAACGCCCGGAATGCCGAAGACGGTATCGACGCCATAGGATGTGAGCAGTTTCGTCAGATACATGCCGGTGCTGATCATGCGGATCGTCCTCGTCTTCTTTATTATTATACAATTGTATAATTGGCCCGCGCGCAAGATCGCACGGGTTTATTCTCAGGTCTTTCGGGAAAGTTTGAAGGTGACTGCGGTCTTTGCGAGGATGACCGTGATGACGATAATGATCAGGATCACCGAGATCGCTGCAATGGCTGGATCGATGTTGTCGCGCAACCCCATCCACATCATCCGCGGCAGGGTAACCGCATCGACGCTGGTGATGAACAGCGTCACGCCGATCTCCTCCCAGGAGAGGACGAAAGAAAGGAAGAAAGCGGTAAAGACGCCGAACTTGATGTTCGGCAGGATGACCTTGAACACCCTCTGGCTGACGGAGGCGCCAAACCCGCGCGCAGCCAGATCGATACGCCGGTCCACCTGCGCCAGGGCGACAGTGACCATGACAACCGCGAACGGCGCGATCATCACAGCATGGGCGATGGCGACACCCACCCAGGTATCATAGGCGACGACATCGTTGACCTTCGACAGCGTCGTCAGGAAGAAATAGAGCGTGATCGCCGACACGACAGGCGGCGCCACCATCGGCAACAGCACGAAGCCGAACAGCAAGCTGCCGAACCAGGGCCGGAACATCCAGATGCCAAGACTGAACATCAGCGCCAGCAGCGTCGCGATCACCGAGCTCAGGATGCCGATGCGCAGGCTGAGCCAGATGCTCTGCAGCCAAGCCGGATTGTCGAGCAACGCCTGATAGTGCCGGAGCGACCAGACATCGGTCGGCATCGACAGGAAGCGCGCCGGCGTGAACGATACCGGCACGACCGCAATCAGCGGTAGGAGCAGGAACAGTGCCACCGTAAAGGCGAGGAAAACGGCAATCGGCGTGGGCTTCATCGACATCGGCTCACCCCAGCATCTTGTTCGGCCGCACCAGCCGCAGCATCAGGACAAGGAGAGCACCGACAATCAGCATGAGGATGACGCTGATGGCAGCACCCAGACCCCAGTCCGGGCTCTGGAACAGGCGCAGGTAGATCAGTTCAGCAATCATGACGCTGCGGCCGCCACCCAGGATCGCCGGTGTGATGAAAAAGCCGAGCGCGAAGACGAAGACCATTAGCCCGGCACCGAGAATACCCGGCAGCGTCATCGGCACGAAGATCGACCAGAAGATCCTGAGCCGCGATGCCCCCATGCCGCGGGCAGCCAGAAACACCCGCTCGTCCAGGCTGCGCATGGCGGATGCGATCGGAAACACCGCGAACGGTATGAGAAAATGCATCATGCCGAGCACGACGCCAAACTCGTTGCGCACCATGGTCAAGGGTTCGGAAATGATGCCGGCGGCTTGCAGCCAGGTGTTGATCAACCCGCGATTGGACAAAAGCGCCACCCAGCCAAAGGCGCGGGTCAGCACCGAAATCCAGAACGGAATGAGGATACAGAGCTCCGTCACCAACCGCTGCGCCGGCGTACCCCGCACCCAGACATAGGCAATCGCATAGGCGGCCGCGACCGCGCAGAGGGTGACGATCAGGCAGATGCGGAAGGTTCGCAGGAATACCGACTGGATCAGCGGATCGCTGACCGCCTTGCCATACTGCGAAAACCCGGTCTCCGGCAGCGTCACGCTCCACTGCATGACGCCGAGGAACGGAACGAGATAGGCAAGGCCGAGAAACAGGACGAGGGGGCCGAGCAGGAGCGCCGGTTTCAGTCTGTCGGATTTCATGGCGGCTCTCCTTTCTGGATGCGGGATCAAATGGTTCGTGCAGGAGGTGACAGCGGGTACGGAGCGAGCCCTCCCCCTTGTGGGGAGGGTGGCCCGAAGGGCCGGGAGGGGTTTTGCAACTGAAAAGGAAGTCCGCTCCCCAACCCTCCCCACAAGGGGGAGGGAGTTATCCGAGCTAAGCCGAAATAATCTTCGTATACTCATCCAGAGCTGGACCGTAATTCGTCTCGTACCAGGCCATATCCAATGCGATCTGCTTCGACATATTGGCCGGATCAACCGGACTGAGACGCGCCTGTTCGGGCGACAGCAGCGCATCGGCAGCCGGGTTTGCCGGGCCCTGGCCGAGCATCTCGAACATGATGATCTGCTTCTTCGGGTCCTGCGCCGAGGCGATGAACTTCATCGCGTTATCCTTGCCGCCGGGATTGCCCTTGATCACGCCCATGGCACCCGGGGAGATCAGCCCCTGATCCCAGATGAACTTGATCGAGCCACCGGAATCCTTTTCGATCAGGCCGGCGCGGGTTGACCAGATCAGCGCCATCGAGGCTTCGCCGTTCAGAAGAACTGACTGGCTTTCGGCGCCGCCACCCCAATAGGAAACGACATTGTCCTTGAAGGCGGCGATCTTCTTGTGGGCGCGTTCGAGGTCGAGCGGATAGAGCTTTGCGGGCTCGACGCCATCGGCGAGAAGTGCTGCTTCCCACATGCCGGCACCCCATTTGTAGAGCGAGCGCTTGCCGGGGAATTTTTCAACGTCGAAGAAATCGGCCATGCCGGTCGGCACCTTGTCGCCGAATTTCGAGGCGTCGTAGGCGATAATATAGGAGAAGAAATAGGTCGAAGCGGAATATTCCCAGCCGAAGCCTTCGCGCATCTTCGTTTTGTCGACGATGGCATAGTCGATCGGCTCCATCATGCCCTTCTTGCCGAGCGCCTCAGCCGAGAAGGGATCGATATCGACGATATCCCAGGCGGGCTTGCCGCTTGAGAATTGCGCTGCGACCGCACCTTCCGTCGGACCGGAGCCGTCCTCTTTCACCGTGATGCCGGCTTCTTCCTTGAATGGTGCGCCATAGGCCTTGTCATAGGCCGGACCGGCATCGCCGCCCCAGTTGACGAAGACGAGTTCGCCTTCCGCCGCCCAGCCACGCGTCGCGCCAAGCGCGATCGGGCTGACCGACAGAAACAGTGCTGCCAGCTGGGTAAATCTGCGGCGGGACATGCCGCCATTTGCCAATATTTCGCTCATGCCGTTCTCCTCTGGTTTTTGCGGCGCGCCTTTATCGGCGTCGCTCGTGTCATGCACGTTTAGGCACGTTCAAAGCACTTACAGAAAGAAACCCTGATTGGCGGGCCATCCGGCCCAGACCTGCCGCCCCGGCTGGAAGGCGCTTTTCACCTCGCGCGTCGGCATTTGCAAAACGAGATCGATGCCGCCCGGCGTCTTCAGCCCAAAGCGCGTTTCGGCGCCGAGATAGGTGATGTCGCCAATCTCTGCCTTCAGCATATTACCCTCGGCCGGCGCCTGCTCGAACATCACCATGTGCTCCGGCCGGATGGCGAAATGCTCGCTGACAAACTGGCCAGGCGCTGAAATCCGCATCGGATGCCCTTCAAACAGCCCCTCGGCACCATCTGCCGTAGCCTTCACCCCAGACAGCGACAGGAAATTCACGTCGCCCAGAAATTCCGCCACGAACCGGTTGGCTGGCCGCTCGTAAACATCTTTCGGCGTGCCGATCTGCTGCAACTGCCCATGATTGAAGATGCCGATGCGGGTCGACAGCGCCAGGGCTTCGGATTGGTCGTGGGTGACGAAGACGAAGGTCGTGCCGGTCTCCTGATGCAGCCGCCGGACCTCCTCCTGCATCGAGGAACGCAGGTTCTTGTCGAGCGCCGAAAATGGTTCGTCGAGCAGAAGAACAGAGGGCTCGAATACCAGTGCACGGGCCAGCGCGACGCGCTGCTGCTGGCCGCCGGACAATCCGGACGGCCGTTTCTTCTCGTGTCCGCGCAGCCCGACGCGATCGATGATCGTATTGACGCTCCGCTTGATATCGGCGTCAGCCCGTCCCTGCACCTGCAGCGGAAAGGCGATATTCTGCTCGACCGTCATATGCGGAAACAGCGCGTATCCTTGGAAGACCATACCGAACGCCCGCTTCTCGGCTGGCACGCCGGTAATATCGGCACCGTTCTTGCGTAAGGTTCCGGATGTCGGCGTTTCGAAACCGGCCAGGATCATCAGAAATGTGCTCTTGCCGGAGCCGGAAGGGCCGAGAAGCGTCAGGAATTCACCGGAGCCGATCGTCAGCGAGATATCACGCAGGGCATGGAAATCGCCATAGGCCTTGCCTATCCCGCTTGCTGTGATTTCGGCCGCCTCGTGTCCGCTCTTCATCGACGCTCCTTTTCAACATCGAAATCGTATGGGCGTTTTAGCAACAGGACAAACGAAATCTTTTCCCCGCTTGGACAAATATAATTTGCCAAAACCCGCCCGATCCATGGGCGGGCGGCTAGGCATCTGCGTCATTTTTAAGCATCTCGGAACGCAGCCAGGAACTGAAGGCGACGACGGCCTGATTGTCGGCCTTGGCCTCCGATGTCACCAGGTAATAGGAGCGGCTGGAATTGATGCTGATATCGAACGGCTGTACCAACTGGCCGCTGTTCATGGCGTGCCGGCAGGTGAAACGATCGCCCACCGCAACGCCCTGCCCCGACAATGTCGCGGCAAACACCAGGTTCATGTCGGAGAAGACGATGCCGGTCGAAGCGTAGCTCTGGTCAACGCCCGCCAGCGCCAGCCAGGTCTCCCAATCCTCATAATCCGTGAGGTGCAACAGGCACATCTTCTTGATGTCGCCGGGCTCGTTCAGCCCACCGATCTTGTTCAAGAGCACCGGGCTGCAGAGGGGAGCAAACTCCACTTCGATGATCAACTCCACCTGCATCGACGGCCAGTTTCCCGTACCGAACGCGATGAAGACATCGACATCAGGATTGCTGATATCGTCGAGCCGCCGCGGCGTGACGATGGAAATGCGCACGTCCGGATAGGCATCGCGGAAATGCGAAATGTAGTTGCACAGCCAGTTGGAGGCGAAGCCCGGCGGACAGCTGACGGTGATCGAACCGCTGACACCACGGCTTGCATGGCGCGATGCGGACCCGGCAATGGCGTTCAGTGCCTGCCTGATATCGGCAGCATAGCCCAACCCCTGCTCGGTCAGCTCGATGCGGGTGCCGACCCGGTTGAAGATCTGGAAACCCAGTTCCCGCTCCAGCAGGCGTAGCTGATGGCTGATAGCGCTGCGTGTCAGGTTCAACTCGTCGGCAGCCTTCCAGACCGTACCGTGGCGTGCAAAGCTTTCGAGCGCACGCAAAGCCTGTGTCGATGGAATTCTCTGCATCGGTGCCCTCCTGCTCAGGGTGAAAGGCTAGTCCGGATTTTGAGCATTGGCGAACTTAATTTGTCGAAGGCGGGAAAACATTTCACTTTTTCGAAGATTGGATCGGCGCTTAACTGACCGCAACCGCTCAGCCGATCTCTCCAGCGAAACGAAGCCTCCGTGCCGATATCCACTGCCCAGGCATCCGCGCTGACCTATGTCGAGACCATCCGGACCGACCTGTCGGACTGGACGGCCCGGATCTTCTCGTTTGGGGAAACAGCCTGGCGCGAATACGAATCCGCCGCCTGGTATGTCGACCTGCTGCGCAAACAAGGCTTTTCCGTCGAGGAAGGTTCGGCCGGCATGCCGACGGCTTTCTGCGCCGAATGGAGCAACGGCCCCGGCCCCGTCATCGGCATGTATGCGGAGTACGACGCCGTTCCGGGCAACTGTCAGGCGGCAACGACGAGGCGACAGCCGCGCGACAACTTGAGCTTCGAAGCCGGCGGCCACACCGATCCGCATTCAGCGCTGGGTATCGGCGCGCTCGGCGGCCTGCTCGCCACCAAGGCAGCCATGCAGCGGCATGATATCAAGGGCACCTTGCGCTTTACCGGCGAACCGGCGGAAAAAGTGCGCGGCTCCAAGCCGATCCATGCGGCCAAAGGCTATTATGACGGCCTCGACGGCATGTTTTCGTTCCACCCGTTCTACATGCTGCCAATGTGCAATACGGTGCGCTGGGATACCCACTGCGGCGCAGCCTATTCGATGATCTACCGCTTCGTCTGCGACCAGCCGGAAGCGTGGGGCCGCAGCGACGACGCGCCGATCCCGCAGTCGCACTCCGCCGTGCGCGCACCCGGCGCCAATGATGCGCTGATGACGATGTACATGGCATCCAAGGCCCTTCGGGACTCAATGCTCACCCACCAGGGCGGCTGGTCGATCAGCGAGGCCATCCTGACGGCCGGCCAGGCAACCGCCGACAATCTTCCGGCCGGGCTTGCCGAAATCCAATATATGATCCGCGTGCCGACCATCGCCATGGCCGAACAGGTGACCTCTGTGCTCGACCGCAATGCGGCGGCGGCCGCCGCCATGACCGGCTGCCGCACCGAGCGCCACTGGGTTTCGAAATCCCGCCCCGGCCTTGCCAACCACGCAATGGCCAATCTCGTCTGGGACGCGCTCCAGACCGCCGGTCCGCCGCGCTGGGATGAGGCCGCGAAAGCCACCGCCCGCGAAATCCAGGCCACTCTCGGCGTTGAGGTAATGGAGCAGCCCTTCATCGATGAGATGGAAAAGCTGATTGCACCGCAGGACGCCGAGGCGATCCTGCGGCGCGATCTGGCACCATCGCAGCTGAACTCCACTTCGGACGATTACACCGACATGAGCTGGCATGCGCCGACCGCCCGCTTCTACATCGCCCGCCCGGCCCTGAAGGCACCTGCCGGTTACACCTATCCCGTCTGGGTCTCCAATGCCCTCGGCGGCATCCCCGCCACCATCGACCCCACCGTGCTCTGCGCGGCGAAGACCCTCGCATTGTCCGCAATCCGGCTTCTGGAAGATGAAACGGTTCGCGCCGCCGCCAAAACCGAATTCATCGAGCGCACCGGCGGCGGCATCGGCGGATCCAAATGGATCCCACCGCTTTGCGACTACCAACCACCCATCCACTTCCGCTGGCCTGAATATGTGACCACAGCCCGTGGCCGAGACTGGTGGATCCCCAAACCCTCAACCCCGGAGGCATGACATGCAGTTCAACGAGCCCTTTTCGCTTCAGCGCCGCAATCCCAAGGGCGGCACCGCGCCGCTCACCCGCTGGGGCTTCAAGAACGAGACCGACCCTTTGACCGACGTGCTGCTCGGCTCGCCGGCGCATCTCAGACACCTCTCCACCAGTTCGCTGTCGCGCAAGCATCTGCGCGAGGCGCCCTGCAACATCCAGGTGGCACAGTCGCAGCATAAGGAACTGGTGTCGGCTTATGAGCAGTTCGGCGTGAAAATCCACTGGCACGAGCCGACGCCGGAACTGCCGATGCAGGTCTATTCGCGCGATTCGAGCGTCATGACGCCCTATGGCGCGATCATCACCGCCATGGCCAACTGGTGGCGGCGCGGCGAAAACTATGCGGCCATCCGGACCTATGAAAAGCTCGGCATTCCGATCTACGACATGGTGACGGCCGGGACCTTCGAGGGCGGCGATTTCAACGTCATCGAGGACGGCGTCGTGCTGATCGGCTGTGGCGGCGCCCGCACGCAGGAGGAAGGCGCGCGGCAGGTGGAGGACTGGTTCAGGCGAGAAGGCTGGGAAACCCGCCTTGCCTTTATCGACGAGTATTACGTCCATATCGACCTGATGGTCGTGCCGATCGCCCCGAAGCTGACGGCCGTGTGCCTTGCCTGCACGGAACCGGGCATCGTCGACTGGCTGAAAGCCAAGGGCCACGAGATCATCGACGTGCCCTTCCAGGACACGATGGCGCTCGGCTGCAACTTCATGTCGCTCGGCCGCGACCGCGTCATCGCCCCGACATCGTCAAAGACCTTGATCGAAAACCTGCGCGCCCGCGGCTTCGAGGTCGCCGCCATCGACATGAGCGAAATCTCCAAGACCGGCGGCGGTATTCATTGCATGGCGCAGGCGCTGGTACGGGAAGCGGCCTAACACGTCAATCGATCAGCCGGCATTGTCTCCGCATCCACGCAGACCATGCCGGCTGCAATAGCCGAAAACGCTGTTCAGGGACTGAATATTGCCCGATTGCATTTCGTTTCCGTTGTTTACTTCACCGTCAGCATCGTCTGCATACCGGCTTCGTAGTGACCTTTGAGATTGCAGAAGACAAGATAGGTTCCAGCTTTCAGGTTTGCTTTCAACTCGCCGCTGGCGCCCGGCTTCAAGTCGGAGACTTCGCCCATGCTCTTGAGTTGATCTTCATCGATCCGATGCTTGGCCCTGATCAAGGGAATCTTCTGATCCGCAGATTTGAGCTTCACCACAACCATTTCGTGCTCTTCGGAGACGGCATCATTGTGAACGGAAAAGGTAATCGGGCCGGGGCCGACCGTTGCCGGATCAAGCTTCAGGGACATTGCGCCGCCGCCCTCGCCACTTTCAAGAACCTTGATCGTCGTGTCGGCCCAGGAGGAAGAGGCCATGAACGTCAAAGCGGTTGTTGCGATGGTAGCCAGGATAGCGCGTGGAATTCTAACCATGTGAAACGTCCTTCTTTACGTGGCGACAGGTGCCGCTTGCCTCTCTCAACGTTTCACCTGACAAGGGGCTGAACATGCGCCGCACGCCAACTGTGCTGATTGGAGCCGGGTCTGGAGCTTGCTGGAAAGCGATGCGAGGAGTAGGCAAGCCGATGGGCATATCGAGAAACCGATTGGGCTTGTCCCTGCTTGTCCTTGCGCTATGGACCGCGATCACCGTCATCGGCGGCGCAATCAGCACCGGCTTCGATGGCTCCGCTCCCGATCCGCTCGGCTATGGCGTACACATAGCCTTTGTCGCTGCGATCGTCTTTCTCCTGGGTGTTTCGTTCATCTGCCGCTGGAACGATCTCGGGTTCAATGCGCCGGTCTCGATACGATCGCTATCGGTGCTATGGCTGCCGCTGGTCTACATCGCGTTCTTCTGCTGCGTGATGCTGGTGTTTGGTGTGCCTGCCCCAGGTGTTACGGCTTCCATCTTGACCAACACGCTCCTGATCGGCATTTCCGAGGAAATGATGTTCCGCGGCATCCTGTTCAAGGCATTGCGATCACGCGGCTCGATCCGGTCGACCGTGTTGATTTCCAGCCTGTTGTTCGGTTTCGTGCACCTGCTGAACGGGTTTTCGACAGGTCTCGTCTCAGCAATCCCGCAGGCGATTTTCACCTTTTGCCTTGGCGTTCTGTTCATCGCCGTCCGGATCAGGACAGGTTCGCTTTACCCCGTGATCCTGCTGCACGCGAGCTGGGATTTCTGCATATTCATGCTTGATGCCAGTCCCGGAGGCCAGCTCTGGAGCGTTGCAGAACTCTACATTCTGGCCTCGGTCCTCCCAATTTACGGCCTCTATCTCCTTCGCATGTCCAGCACCGAACCATCAAAGAGCAGCCCTGGCTAAATGCGGGCTTGCAGAATACCGGGATAGCAAGCAAGGCCCAGCAGGGCCTTTCCGCCACCCCTTCAAAGCCGCTAAGCTCGCGCTCGAATCGAGGAATATCCGGACCAAACATGACAGACCTTCACAGACGTTTCCCCTGCATCCCCGACATGGAAAAAGCGGCCGCGCGGCGCATGCCGGGGTTTGTGCATGACTATCTGATCGGCGGCCTTGGCCGGGAAAGCGGCGTGCGGCGCAACGCCGACAGCTTCGACACGATCGAACTGATGCCGCGCTATCTCTCGGAAGCGCCCTCGCCTGATCTGAGCGTCACGCTGCTCGGAAAACGGTTCGACGCGCCGTTCGGCGTCGCCCCGCTCGGTCTTGCCGGCTTGCTCTGGCCCGGCTGCGAAGTGCCGTTGGCCACGGCGGCCAAAGCCCATAATATCCCGCATGTGCTCTCGACCTTTGCCAACCGCGCCATGGAAACCATCGGCCCGATCACCGGCGACAATGGCTGGTTCCAGTTCTATCCGCCCAACGATCCGGCCATGGAAGCCGATATGCTCGCCCGTGCGGCCCGCTCCGGCTATCAGACGCTGGTTCTGACCGTCGATATCCCCGCCCCGACCCGCCGCGAACGCGATATCCGCAACGGCATGTCCGTGCCGCCGATCCTTGATCTCAGAACGATGTTCCAGATCGCCACTCATCCGCACTGGGCAAGCCATGTGCTGAGGCACGGCATTCCCGATTTCGAAAACCTGTCGCCTTATTATCCGAAGGGTTCGTCGCTGAAGCAGTCGGCGGAATTCGTCGGCCGCGTCATGACCGGTCATCTCGGCGCCGAGCGTGTCCGCCGCATCCGCGATGCCTGGAAGGGCAGGCTGCTGATCAAGGGCGTGCTCGACGTTTCGGAAGCGCAGGCCTATCTGGGGATGGGCGCCGACGGCCTGATCGTCTCCAATCATGGCGGCCGCCAGCTAGATGCCGCCCCGACCGCCGTCTCCGTCCTGCCGGCCATCCGCCGCGCCATCGGCCCGGATGTGCTAATCGCCGCCGATGGCGGTATCCGCTCGGGCCTTGATGTCGCGCGTCTTTTGGCGCTCGGCGCCGATTTCGTCCTGATCGGCCGCCCCTTCATCTTTGCCAGCGCTGCAATGGGTGCCGGCGGCGGCGATCACCTGATGGATATCCTCAAGGCCGAACTGTCCGGCGCCATGGCCCAGCTCGGCTGCCGCACAGTTGCCGAATTGCCCTCCTTCCTCTATGCCCCCGCCCCTCTCAATGCCCGGCGGGCCTGAAAGCGGAGACCTGAACCATGACCGTCATCGACGACCTGATTGAAGCCCTTGGCACAGACGTGGTGCTGACCGGCGAGGCCATTGGCGGCCGCTACCGCAGCGATGCCAGTGGTACCGGCACATTCCTGCCGCTTGCCGTGCTGCGTCCTGGAAGCACCGAACAGGTCTCGGCTGCACTCGCCATCTGCGACCGCCACCGCCAGCCCGTCGTGCCGATGGGCGGCCTCACCGGCCTTGCCGGCGGCGCCAATGCGCGCGCAGGCGATATAGCGATGTCGCTGGAGCGCATGTCCGGCGTCGAGGAGATCGATACCGCCGCTGGCACCATGACCGTTCTGGCCGGCACACCGCTGGAAGTGGCACAACTGGTGGCCGAAACCGCCGGCTTTCTGCTGCCGATCGATTTGGGTGCCCGCGGCTCCTGCCAGATCGGCGGTAATATCTCCACCAATGCCGGCGGCATCCGCGTCATCCGCCATGGCGTCACCCGCGACAATGTGCTCGGTCTTGAGGCCGTACTTGCCGATGGCACCGTGCTGTCGTCGCTCAACCGGATGACCAAGAACAACACAGGCTATGATCTGCGCCAGTTGTTCATCGGCTCTGAAGGCACGCTGGGCATCGTCACCCGCGCCGTGCTGCGCCTGAAACCCCTGCCTGCCGCCCGGCTGACGGCGCTGTGCGCCATAGAAAGCTACGCGTCCGTCGTCGCGCTGCTGAAATCCGCCCAGCGCGGCCTGCCCGGCCTATCGGCCTTCGAGGCCATGTGGCAAAGCTATTTCCGCTTCAATGCCGAGGCGCTCAGCCTGGTATTCTTCGACAAGGCCTATCCGTTTTTCGTTATCATCGAGCAGGATGTCGATGGCAGCGACGAGGACAAGGAGCGTTTCGAAGCTTTCCTCGCTCAGGCTTTCGAAGATGGTCTTGTCACCGACGCGCTTGTTGCCCAGTCGGAAAAGGAGGCCCGCGCCTTCTGGTCGGTGCGCGAGGGGCACATGATGGATCAGTTGCTGCCCGGCCTGATCAATCTCGACGTCAGCCTGCCGGTCGGCCAGCTCGACGATTTCGCCGGCGATTGCGAGAAAGCGCTGCTTGCCCGCTTTCCCGCCGCCCATGTCTCCTTCTTCGGCCATGTCGGCGACAGCAACCTGCATGTAGCGATCGCTGTCGAGACACCGAGCGAACACGACCTGCACGACATCGATGCCATCGCCTATGATCTGGTGCGAGCCTACAAGGGCTCGATCTCCGCCGAACACGGCATCGGCACGTTGAAGCGCGACTTCCTCGGCCATTCCCGCAGCGAGGCCGAAATCGGCGTCATGCGGCGGATCAAGACGGCACTCGACCCCAACGGCATCATGAACCCCGGCAAGGTGATCCCGCCGCGATAGCGCTTAATCAGAAGCTTCCGGCGACATCCGGCTTGCGGCATCAGCAAAGGCTGGCATTGCCGGCCAATCTCGGCGAGGATGGTTGATCCGAAAACCGGAACCGGGAGAACACCATGCTGCCTCTACCCCGTACCGGCGCGATTGCCGCGCTTATCGTTTCCATCGCCCTCTTGCCCCTGCCGCCGGCGCTCGCCGCCTCGCCCGAGCCGGTCAAGGCCGAGCATGGCATGGTCGTCACCGCCCAGCATCTCGCTTCGGATGTCGGGGTCGAGGTGTTGAAGAAGGGCGGCAATGCCGTCGATGCGGCGGTTGCCGTCGGTTATGCGCTGGCCGTCGTCTACCCGACCGCCGGCAATATCGGCGGCGGCGGGTTCATGACCATCCGGTTGAAGGACGGCAAGACCACCTTCCTCGATTTCCGCGAACGCGCGCCGCTGGCGTCCACCAAGACCATGTATCTCGACGATAAGGGCGAGATCGTCAAAGGTGCCAGCACCGCCGGCTATCTGGCCGTCGGCGTTCCCGGCTCCGTCCTGGGCTTCGAAACGGCCCGTGAAAAATACGGAACTTTATCGCGCGCGGAACTGCTGGCGCCCGCCATCCGCTTTGCCAAGGACGGTTTCGTCCTCGACCAGGGCGACGTCGCCTCGCTGCAGAATGGTACGAAAAAACTGTCGAAGGACAAGGCGGCCGCCGCGATCTTCCTCAAACCGGATGGCAAGACCTTTTCGATCGGCGAGACGCTGGTCCAGCCGGAGCTGGCGGCGAGCCTTTCAAGCATTTCGGAAAAAGGCCCGGACGCCTTCTACAAGGGCGCGATTGCCGACGATATCGTCAAGGCGAGCGCTGCCACCGGCGGCATCCTCGCCAAGGCTGATTTCGAGCAATATACGGTGCGCGAACTCAAACCCGTGACCTGCAATTATCGCGGCTACGAGATCGCCTCCTCGCCGCCGCCAAGTTCGGGCGGCGTCATCATCTGCGAAATCCTCAATGTGCTGGAAGGCTACCCGCTGTCCCATCTCGGCTATGGATCGGCTGAAACCGTGCATGTCATGGTCGAGGCGATGCGCCATGCCTATGTCGACCGCAACTCGGCGCTCGGCGATCCGGTTTTCGTCGAAAACCCGGTCGAAAAGCTAACCGACAAGGCCTATGCCAAAGAGATCCGCGCCAAGATCAATCCGTTCAAGGCCGGCATTTCGCAGGACCTGATGCCGAAGGGCATGGGCGAAAGCACCGAGACGACGCATTATTCGATCATCGATAATGACGGCAATGCGGTCGCCGTCACCTACACGCTGAACGGCTCGTTCGGCGCCGGTGTGGTCGCGCCCGGAACCGGTATCCTGCTCAACAACGAGATGGACGATTTCACGTCCAAGCCCGGTTCGCCCAATCTCTACGGCCTGGTCCAGGGCGAAGCCAACGCGATCGCGCCGAAGAAGACGCCGCTGTCGTCGATGAGCCCGACGATCATCTCCAAGGACGGCAAGCCGTTCATGGTCATCGGCAGCCCCGGCGGTGCCCGCATCATCACGATTACATTGGAGGCGATCATCAACGTCATCGACCACGGCATGAGCCTCCAGGAAGCCATCGACGCCCCGCGCATTCATCACCAATGGCTGCCCGACAAGGTCTACATGGAACCCTTTGCCCTCTCCTCGGATACGCTGAAGCTGCTGACCGAGATGGGCCATGACGTCGCTGTCGATCCGAGTTGGACCATCTGGGGGCAAGCGGCCGGCATCCTCGTGGGAGGTAAGAATCTGGCCGAGATCGAGGAAGGCGACGGCGCTCGTTACAACGGCGCGATGGACAGCCGCGCGACCTCGGGGGCGGCGAGAGGATATTGAGGCGATCGGCGACGCTTACCCCCCTCTGTCACTGCGTGACATCTCCCGCACAAAGGGGGAGTTCATTCTTTTCCCTTGCGAGCGTAAAGTCAGCGGCTGATCTCCCCCCTTGTGGGGGAGATGTCGGCGTCGCCGACAGAGGGGTAAAGCGTCCCCAATCTCAACCGCATGTGAGGCGACTACCCCACGAACTGCTTAATCGCCTCGATCTCGTTCGGGCGGATGTCATGCCCGCCGGTGTGCCATTCAGTTTCCACGCTCGCCTTCTGGGCCGTAAAATAGTCGGCAAGGGCCTGGGTCAACGGAGCCGGGCAGATCGGGTCGCGCTGGCCGGCGGTGATCAGGATCTTTTTGCCCGAAAGTGCTGCATTGTCCTTCGGCTTGAAGGGAATGAGCGGATGCAAAAGGATCGCCTTGTCGAACAGGTTCGTCTCGATCAGCAGGTTGGCGAGAATATTGGCGCCGTTGGAAAAGCCAAGGCCGACGACCTCGGATGCCTTGTGTTCGGCAGCCAACGTGCTGACGAACTCGGCCATCTTCCCGGTTGCCCGGGCAAGATCGGCCATGTCGTAGACGCCTTCGCCGGTACGGCGGAAGAACCGCGCCGCCCCGTGCTCGGAAACATCGCCGCGCGGCGAGACGATCGTCGCCTCCGGCAGGGCGTCACCACCGAAATCGAAGAACTGCCGCTCGTCGCCTCCGGTTCCGTGGAAAACGAAGAAGATCGGTTTTCCGGGTGCACCGGCCTTCAACCGGTGCACATAGCCATAATCAGTCATTGTATCTCTCCCTTAGCCTTCCAGCTTTGCCAGGTGCTGCTCGAGGATCGGCCGCAGATGCTTGTGCTGCTGCGGCAGTTTCAGTGCCTCGCCAAGATGTGCGGTATCCTCGTCGCGGTCGAAGCCCGGTTCGCTGGTGGCGATCTCGAACAGGACGCCGCCCGGCGTGCGAAAATAGATCGCCCAGAAATAGTCGCGGTCGATCACCGGCGTGACGTGGTAGCCCGTGTCCATCAGCGCCTTGCGCACTTCCAGCTGCTTTTCCCGGTTTTCGACCGAGAAGGCGACGTGATGCACTGAGCCCGCGCCCTGCAGGCCGCGCTGGATGTTCGGCATGGTTTCAAGGTCGATCAGACCCGCGCCATTGCCGCCGGGCACGATCAGCCGGGTGACGCCATCCTTGGCGTCCAGCGTCTCATAGCCCATGAATTTCAACAGTTCGACTGTGGCCCCTTCGTCGCGAAGACGCATGGCGACCGAGTGAAACCCGCGGATTGCGTGATCTTCGGAAACGCCGTTGGCAGTCCAGACCGGGCGGTTGTCGTCGCGGACTTCCACCAGCGCAAAACCGTCGCCATCCGGCCCCGCAAAATTCAAGCGCTTTTCACCAAAGGTCTCCTCCGCCTTCATTCCTGACACGCCGCGCTGAGACAGGCGGTCGCCCCAGAAACCCAGCGAGCCTTGAGGAACTGAAAACACTGTGGTGCCGACTTCGCCGGTTCCCGGCCGGCCTGGCCCCATGTCGGGGAACGGAAAATAGGTCATCACCGAACCGGGAGCACCGGTCTCGTCGCCGTAATAGAGATGATAGACATCCGGTGCATCGAAATTGACGGTCTTCTTGACGCGGCGCAGGCCGAGCGTGCCGGTAAAGAATTGATTGTTGGTCCGGGCGTCTGCCGCCATCGAGGTGACGTGATGCAGTCCTTTGATCTGAGTGAGCATGATCTCATCCCTTTCTGCCCGAGCTGGGCTTCCTGTCGCCGCTATAGATGTGCCCATTCCGGCAACAGCGATAGGCGTGCAGAGCTGGACGCATTGTCTTCGTTTATTGAACAGTCAAAATTCAGTGTTCAAGGAAAGGCCGATTTGCCGCGTCTGAATTGTCATCGCCGCATAAGATTGATGAGCGCTCGAAGGCCTGATGAACCGTGGCATTTGCGGATCATGGAAAGCGCGGGAAAAAAAGATAAGCACAACCTAAAGTAATATTGGGCGTAACAACAAAAACTAAAAGTTGACAGACCGCAAACAACCAACTACATCTGCATTCATCGATAGTTGTTTGACTGATATTTGTTTCTGCCCGCGCTTGTCGCGTCTCTGACGAACTTCCCCCTTCAAAAATCGAGACTACTGGTCACTGTGCGTCGTACGGTGATGGATACATGTTGCTATTGAAAGGGTTCGTTATGACCACTGGCACAGTTAAATGGTTCAATTCCACCAAGGGCTTCGGCTTCATTCAGCCTGACAACGGCGGCGCGGACGTTTTCGTCCACATCTCCGCTGTTGAGCGTGCAGGCATGCGCGAAATCGTCGAAGGCCAGAAGATCGGCTACGAGATGGAACGCGACAACAAGTCGGGCAAAATGTCCGCTTGCCAGCTCCAGGCTGCCTAAATCGGATTGAGTCTCTCCGGTGACCACGGATGTACTGGCATCGTTGACGAGGCAAAATCCAACGGAAGGTCAGGCAAATCGCCTGGCCTTTTTTCTTGGCTGAACAGCCAACACACGCACCGTATTCGACAGAACGATCTGGACGAAACGCCGGTGCGACAGCACCAGGATATGATTTTGACCGATAATTCGACAAAAGCCCGCGATCAGGCGGAATCGGCATTCAGCCGCACACAGACCCAGTTCATGGCCCGTACCCGGACGATTTCAGAAATCGATGCGGTCGCAGCCGAGCGGGATGCGAAGACACAGCGGTTGCGCGAATTGCGGCTGGAAAAAGAAGCTGAAGCAACCGCCAAGGCTGCAGCAGCAGAGAAACCAGCAAAACGCTGATTGTTTGGCGTGGCTTCCCCGGCCGCCATATAGCTGTAATCATTCAGTCCTAGTAAAATAGGACGGAAAAGACGGCCGCCTATCTATTTTTTTGCTGCTTCCACTCTATCTTGGGAATGCGCAAAATGCGAAACGAGACTTATGTCGGCTGGCATGGCGACGAATTCTTTCCCGGCCAATCCCGACCAACCCTAAATCTGCAAACAAGGACCACGAAGATTGAGACACGCATCCGATAATGGCTTTGCCGATCGGCGCAAAGCCGCAGCCGAAGCTAAGCAGCAGCTTTTGAAGAAGTTTGCAACGGCACCGAAGGCTGACGACCCGGAACTGGCAGCCAAGCTCGCCGAGCGGCAGGCCAATACGGCTGCGCGCGAAGCCCGCCGTGCCGAACGCGACCGCCTGAAGCAGGAAGAAAACGAGCGCCAACTCGCGGAAGCCGCAGCATTGACGGCAGCCGCAGAACTGGAATCGCGCGCTGAAGCCATCGCTCGCGAAGAAGCCGCCCGTGACCGCATCGCCCGCGTTGTCGCCGACGAAGCCGAACGCAAGGCCGAGCGCGATCGCCGCTATGCCGCCCGCAAGGCCCGCCAGCGCTAATCACGAGTGAAGGCCGGACCAACGTCCGGCCTCCTCTTTGGCTCCATAGCCGAAAACTCCCGCACCCTCTTCAAGCCCGCTACCACATTGCTGCAGCGACGCCGTTTGGATGATAGACATCAACCGGACGAATGGGAGAGTGTGATGTTGAGCGTGGTGAAAAAATTCGGCAGTTCGGCGGGCGTCATCATTCCCAAGCCACTTCTTGCCGAATTCGGTGTCGAAGCCGGCGACAGTGTCGAGCTCAAGGTAGAAGCCGGGCGGATCGTCATCGAGCGCGTGATCAATCCACGCCGCCAGGGTTGGGCCGAGGATGCCAAGAAACTGGCTGCGGCCGGGAACGATATCCCCGAATGGCCTGAATTTGGCAATGAAGACGATGCTGCCCTGACATGGTAACGCGCGGTGAAGTCTGGCTCGCAGCACTCGATCCCACGATTGGTAGCGAAATTCAGAAAACCCGGCCGTGTCTGATCATCTCTCCGGCGGAAATCCACGACCACCTGCGCACCGTCATCGTAGCCCCGATGACGCCCGGTAGCCATCCAGCGGGCTTTCGGGTCCCCGTCAGTTTCCAGGGCGTCAATGGGCTTATCCTCTTGGAACAATCCCGCGCCCTCGACAAAAAACGGCTCGTCAAACGTCTGGGCACTGTCCCAGCCGCCGTCCTCAGACAGACGCTCAGGACGCTACGAGAGCTTTACGAAGAATAAGACGATGCCTCAGGCGCCCTCCCCGCTCTCTGCCAGCTTTTTCTGATCCATCGCCGCCTTCACGGTCGCCGCCGCCGCCGCCGCCGCCGATGGGTCGTTGCTGGCCACCTGGACCGTGGGCGAGGCGAAGACGACCCCATTCTTTGTAAACGCCTCCCGGATCATCATATAAGCCTTCCGGCGGATCGTCGTCTGGTAGCCTGGCTTGGTCATCATCGCGAAACTGAGGTTGATACCGTAATCGCCGAATTGCTCGACGCCCTTCATCTTCAGCGTCTCCAGGATCATTGCCCCATACTCCTCATCCTCGAGAAGGGCTGCACCGACAGCCTTGACCATCTTGCGGACCTTGTTGATGTCGGTATCGTAACCGACCGAGATCGTAAACTTGTCGATCACCCAGTCGCGGCTCATGTTTTGCACCGCGCCCAGCGTGCCAAAGGGCACGGTGAAAACCGGGCCACGGTGGTGGCGTAGCCGCACCGAACGGATGCTGAATGATTCCACGGTGCCCTTGTAGCTGCCGCTCTGGATGTACTCCCCCACCCGGAAAGCATCGTCCATCATGTAGAAGACGCCGCTGATCACATCCTTGACGAGGGTCTGCGAACCAAAACCGATGGCGACACCAAAGATGCCGGCACCGGCAATCAGCGGGGCGACCTGAACGCCAAGACCGGAGAGGACCATCAACACTGCAATCACCGCTATAATGACGGCCAACACGGTGCGCAACAGTGGCAACAGCGTCAGCAGCCGCCCGTTTCGCGCCGCATGCGCCGTGTCGCCAGTGGCGGAAGACCGCGCGTTCTCCAATGTGCGGTTGATCACTGCCTTGACGATCTGCCAGAGGATATCGGCGACCAGCAGAATGACCGCACCTGCCAAAACACCCTGAAGGAGCCGGTCGGCCATTGCGTCGCCGGTAAACATCGCCGATCGCCTGCCGACAAGGAAGGCGAGCCAGAGTACCGCGAGCGTGATGATCAGCGCCCGCGCACCCCGTTCCACCAGCACCTCGATAACGGGATTGCCGCTGCCGGGCATGTCGGGCTGGCCGGCGAACGCATGTCGCGCCATTGCGGTGGTTGCCTTCAGCAGGCCCGGCAAGATCAGTGCGTAGATACCCAGCCACAGAACGATGACGAGGCCGGCAACCCAGAGCGCCCAGAGCAGGCAAAGATAGAATGTCAGCGCCCACTCCATGGCGCCGCGACCGTGAGGCCGGGCGATCGCTGCAGGCCGGTTCCAGGTGGTTTCAATGCCAACCAGCAGCAAGCCGAGACCAAGTGCATAGACAACCACAGCCCTTACGGCAGGCGTGATGCTCAAAGCCTCCATCACGCCGACCAGAGCCCAACCGGCAAACAGGATACAGGCGAGCCGGAAGATGCGCCTATACCAGAAGATCCCGGATGCTTGGTCGGCCGACGCCAGCCCGGTTGCGCCTTCAACGCGTTTGGCTGTATCCGGGCCAACCAGCAACAGCCTCGCAACACGGATGACGAAACGGCAGGCAATGACGCCCAGAAGCAGAGGCAGCATCATCGCATCAAGCAACGGCGGCCATGTCATGGCCATGAACAAGCCAAGACTGGCAATGCTGAAGGCGACGAGCGGTGCCAACAGGGCAAACAGGTGACGTCCGGCGGCGTACAAGGGGCTTTCGGGCGTACCGTCCGCGTGCGCCAAGGTCGCATGCACGCGGCTGCGGCGCGCGATGCGGTGGAACAACCATTCGGCACCCAAGCCGATCAGAACCAAAGTTAGAAACAGCACGAAGACGCCGAAAGGACCGTGTCCATTGATATCTGAGGCGATCGTTGCGCCGGCCCGCATGAATTCGGACGGAACCATCGGAATGGCCTGCGCGATGTGACGTAGGTGATCCCGGATCCGGTCGCCCCAGGCGTTGAATTCCGTCGCCGACATATCCGTGTCGGGCTCTGCAACCGGCGCGGCCGTCTGCTTGTTGAGCAAGGCGCGAATCTCGGGATCGTCCAGCAGTTTGATCAGCTGATCGACCTTGTCTGCCGATGCCGGCGGACTCGCCGCCTGCGCAAGGACTGGATGGATGGACACAAGTCCCGCACCAAACGCCAAGGCCACAACAAACCAAAACCGCAACACCAACAGCCTGATATCGCCAGACTTTTTCATGCGCCGAATCCCCCAGCTCATATCACCCCAATTGCACTTTCGTGCATTTTAGAGAGTTAGATCATTCACCGGGACCTTTGTCACCAGCAACCACGCGGCGAATCAGAAGGCATGGTATTTTGTGCCATTTCGGTGCGTTGCGGGAGCATTGTGGCGTTAACCTCTTGTGACCAGCGCGATGGCTGCGGCCAGCATCTCGCCGGAAAAGGGCTTGACCACCAGTTGTACGCCTGGCCCCGGCGTCACGCCGTCGATCTCGCTATGGCCCGTGGCGAAAATCACCGGGAGGTCGGCCACCAGTGCCTTGGCGCGTTCGGCCAGCATTACCCCCGACATATCCGGAAGACCGACATCGGTGACAAGAACGTTGATCGACTGCTGGGACAGAACCGCAAGTGCCGTCTTGGCGTCGGCTGCCTCGAAAACCGTATGCCCTTGATCCTCCAGCATGTCGATCATGCTTGCGCGGATCAGCCAGTCATCCTCGCACACCAGGATCGTCTGCTTGCCATCCGGTAACCGGCCGGCCTGCGCCTGCTTCGCCGGTGGCTCGGCAACCGGTATTTTTGCCAGCACATGGCGGATCCGGCGGGCAAGCGCCTCGCGGGTGTAGGGCTTGCTCAACAGCTCGACGCCTTCGTCGAGCCGGCCGGAATGAACAATGGAGTTTTCGGTATAGCCGGAGGTGAACAGCACGCCGAGTTGCGGCAGCCGTTCCCTTGCCTTGCGCGCCAGTTCCGGGCTTTTCAACGTGCCCGGCATGACGACATCGGTGAACAGCAAGTCGATGGAAGCGCCGCTTTCGATGACCGTCAGCGCACTTTGTGCGTCCTTGGCTTTCAATACCCGATAACCGAGATCGCTGAGGATGGCGACCACGGTTTCGCGCACGGCTTCGTCGTCCTCGGCCACCAGGATGGTTTCGCTGCCGCCGGTGATCGGGCCGGAATCCCGTTCGATGAGCACGTCTTCCGATTGCGTCGACCGCGGCAGATAGAGCTTGATCGTCGTGCCATGGCCCAGTTCACTGTAGATCTTGATATGGCCGCCGGACTGCTTGACGAAACCATAGACCATCGACAAGCCGAGCCCCGTGCCCCGGCCCTCGGGCTTGGTGGTGAAGAACGGTTCGAAAACCTTCTCCAGCGTCTCCGGCGACATGCCGGTTCCCGTGTCGGTCACGGCAAGCAGAACGTATTGCCCGGGCGGGACATCGGCGTAAGCCTCGGTGTATTTGGCATCGAGATAGGCATTGCCCGCCTCGATCGTCAGTTTGCCGCTACCATTCATCGCATCGCGCGCATTGATGGCGAGATTGAGGATAGCGTTTTCGACATTGCCCGGATCGATATGGGTGTTCCAAAGACCGCCAGCAACGATGGTCTCGATTTCGATCGCCTCGCCCAGCGACCGGCGCAGAATGTCATCGAGATTGCGCACCAGACGGCCGATATTGACCACCTTCGGCGCAAGCGGCTGACGGCGGCCGAACGCCAGCAATTGCGAAGCGAGTTTCGATCCGCGCGCGACGCCGGCCATGGCATTCTGGATGCGCTGTTCGGCGCGCTCGTTACCCGGCACTTCGTTGACCAAAAGCTGAAGATTGCCGCTGATCACCTGGAGGAGATTGTTGAAGTCATGAGCGACGCCGCCGGTCAGATTACCGATCGATTCCATCTTCTGGCTCTGGCGCAGGGCATCCTGGGTCTGAAGCAATTCGGAAGTGCGCGCCTCGACCCGCTGTTCGAGCGTTGCCGCCAGCTCCGCAAGTGCGGCTTCGGCGATCTTCTGCTCCTGGATATCGGTGTTCGTGCCGATCCACTTTTCGATCTTGCCGGAGCGATCCCGCAGCGAAACGGCACGGGCAATATGCCAGCGATAGGCGCCATCGTGGCGGCGAAGCCGAAACTCGGTTTCGTACTTGTCGCCCGTATGGCGCGCTGCAGCCCAGGCTTCGGCGGCATCGTTGATGTCGTCGGGGTGCACGATGGCGCCCCAGCTATCCCCATCGAGCGTACCGGCAGGCGCACCGCTATAGCGGTAGACGCGGTCGTTGAACCAATCCAACAGGCCATCAGGCGAAGCAGTCCAGACGTGATTGGGCATCGATTGCGCCAGATTGCGAAACCGCGCCTCGCTTTCGGCAACCGCCTGCTCGACAAGCTTGCGGCTGGAGATATCGACGAAGAGGGCAGCAAATCTGTCCGGCCCAGCCTTGCGCGCCCGGACCTCGAACCAGCGGCCCTCCAAAGCCGTGACCTGGACCTCGAAAACCTTGGAAACCCCGGTGTTGACGACCTCGGCATAGGCTTCGAAAACGTCATCTGAAATCGCTGGAATAACGTCGCGGACGCTGCGCCCCAGCGCACCCGCGGCCGGCACGCCGGAGTGCCTTTCGAAAGCCGGGTTGACTTCGACAAAGCGGAAATCGTGGATCAGGCCCCGGTGGTCACGCATGACTTCGCCGACGAAAAAGCCCTCCTGCATCTGTTCGAACAGCCCACGCCACCGCGCCTCACCTTCGCGAACCGCAGCCTCGGCGCATTTGCGATCGGTGATATCGAAGGCAATGCCGATGAACCGGCGCTGGCCGCTTTCCGGGCTGGAGACGACCTCGCCCCGCCGGGCTATCCAGCGAACCTCTCCGGTTTCGGGATCGATGCGGCGATATTCGACATAGTCGAGTGGGTTGCTCTGGCTGAGTTTCGCCGGACCGGTATTGGCACGATCCTCCGGGTGCAGCAGACCGACCAGAAGCTTGTCCGTGACCACGACATCCGGTGCGAGACCCCAGATCCGGCGATATTCGTCGGAGACATCCAGCATGCCGGTTTGCGGATACCATTCGAACGTACCGATGCCGCCGGCTTCCTGGGCGATGCGCAGCCGCTGTTCCGTGCGGACCCGTTGCGTCGTATCCTTGATGATCGCCATGACTCCGACCGGCACGCCGTTTTCATCCGGCACCGGGCTGTAGTCGAGATTCAGCCAGACATCCTCCGGCGACCCGTTGCGCTCGATAACCAGATGCTGATCGCGATAGCCAAGCGTCCCGCCACCCAGCACGACCTTCAATACGTTGCTGTTAAAGTCCGCGACCTCGGGCCAATGTTCCCGCACATTCGAACCGAGCGAAACCGGATGGCGCGCGCCGGCAAATTCGGCGTAACCTTCATTGTAGATCATCACGCCATCCTCGCCCCAGAGCAGGATCATCGGCACCTTGGCGAGCAGGATGATGGCAACGACGGACTTCAGGCACGCCGGCCAGCTGGCAAGCGGGCCGATCGATGTCTTTGCCCAGTCGAAATGGCGGATCAGCGACGCAATCTCGCCCCCCTCGGCCAGGAACGGGTAGCGTGTGTCGGATGCAGGCGGTTGCATGAAAACCCGAAATGAAAGAGGAGCCCCAGCTGCGAAGTCAATCGTCAGCACGTGCTAGATAGCGCGTTTCACGGGTACATCAATCGGGCTTTGACAAATTTTCGCCATTTTTTAGCGGTGGCCACAAAGAGCGGAACCGAGCCTTGAAAATCCCTGAAATATTTCCATTCATGCGCCTTCGAATGGAACAAATAGTGCGTTGCACAATTACATTGGGCAGATTTTGCAAAGAGGGGATTTTCCGCAGTGGACGCCAAGTTGGACCATCACAGAATAGAAACCGGCGAATGGCAGCAGCTCGGCGCCGTTCCGGATAAGGATGGCGTGAACTTTGCGCTGTTTTCGGCGCATGCGGAGCGGGTCGAGCTTTGTCTGTTCGATGACAGCGGTTCGATCGAGACGGCGCGGATCGAGTTGCCGGAATACACAAATGAAGTCTGGCACGGCTACATTCCCGGCCTGAAGCCCGGCGCGCTCTACGGTTACCGCGTTCATGGCCCCTATGATCCCGCCAACGGCCATCGTTTCAATGCCAACAAGCTGTTGATCGACCCCTATGCCCGTGAACTGGTCGGTGAGGTCGCCTGGTCAAAGGCGCATTTCGGCTACGACATCGATGCCGCTGACAAGGATCTGTCCTTCAGCGACAGCGACAGTGCCGCAGGCATGCCGAAATGCCGGATCATCGACCCGAAAGCCTATGATTGGAAGGCCGATCGCGGCCCCAATATTCCCTGGTCAAAGACGATTTTCTACGAAACCCATGTCAAGGGCTTCACCCAGTTGCATCCGGCCATTCCGGAAAACCTGCGCGGCACGTTCGAAGGCCTCGGTCACACGGCGATCGTTGATTATCTGAAAGGCATCGGCATCACCTCGGTCGAACTGCTGCCGATCCACTTCTTTCCGGATGACAGTCACCTCACGGAAAAGGGACTGCGCAATTTCTGGGGTTACAACAGCCTCGGCTTTTTCGCACCGGCAACGCGCTACTACGGCCCGCGCGGCATGGACGGTTTCCGCGATATGGTCCGGGCGCTGCATGACGGTGGTATCGAGGTCATCCTCGACGTGGTCTACAACCACACCGCCGAGGGCAACGAACTGGGGCCGACCCTTTCGCTCAAGGGCATCGACAACTTTTCCTATTACCGCACGCTGCCCGACGATCACCGCTACTACATCAACGATACCGGCACCGGCAACACGGTCAACACCTCGCATCCGCGCGTGCTGCAGATGGTGACGGACTCGCTGCGCTACTGGGTCGAGGAGATGCACATCGACGGCTTCCGCTTCGATCTCGGCACCATCCTTGGCCGCGAGCCCGAAGGTTTCGACCAGCGCGGCGGCTTTTTCGACGCAGTGTCGCAGGATCCCGTTCTCTCCAAGGTCAAGCTGGTCGGCGAACCGTGGGACATCGGTCCCGGCGGCTATCAGGTCGGTGGCTTTCCGCCGGGCTGGGCCGAGTGGAACGACAAGTATCGCGACACCGTGCGCGACTATTGGAAGGATACTGACGGCACGGCGCCGGATTTTGCTGCGCGCCTGCTCGGCTCCGGTGACATCTACGATCAGCGCGGACGGCGGCCCTGGGCGAGCGTCAATTTCATCTCGGCCCATGACGGCTTCACCCTCAACGACCTGGTTTCCTACAACGAGAAGCACAACGAGGCGAATGGCGAAGACAACAAGGATGGACACAGCGACAACCGCAGCGACAATTACGGCGTGGAAGGCCCGACCGACGATGCCGCGATCAACGCCGTGCGCGACCAGCAGAAGCGCAATCTGCTGGCCACCCTCCTGCTCTCGCACGGCACGCCGATGCTGCTTGCCGGCGATGAATTCGGCCGCAGCCAGATGGGCAACAACAACGGTTATTGCCAGGACAGCGAGATCAGCTGGGTCCACTGGGAAAACCTGCCGGGCAGTGCCGAAGAACTGCGTGATTTCGTCCGGAAACTGACGGCGCTGCGCGCTGCCCAACCGCTGCTTCGCCGTGAAAGCTGGCGGGATGGCATGGTGGTGACATGGCTCAATCCCGGCGGCGGCGAACAGACGCAGGAGCAGTGGCAGGACGAGGGCGGCACGACGCTGGGTGTGCGCCTTTCCCGCGAAGACCTCAAGAATGTCGATGGCGTCTGGTCCGAGACGCTGATCCTCTTCAACCCGCATGATGGACCGGTGCCCTTCACGCTGCCGGATTCACCGTCCGGGAGATGGGCTTGCGGACTGGCGACGGCGGCCCTTGCAGAAACAGAGGGCGGCCAGGATGTGCAAACCGTCTTCGAACTTCCGGCCCGCAGCCTCACACTGTTTCATCCCGAGTGAAGCAGTGGAAGGACGGATGATCCCCAACGGCGCTCCTACGGGCGCTGTTATTGCGCAGCCTTCGCCCGGGGAACCGGCCGAGCCTTGCGACCGGGAATAAGCTGGGCATAGAGCGCTGCATATTGCTCGGCGCTCCGCTCCCAAGAGAAATTGGCCTTCATACCCTGGTTCTGCAGACGCGCCCATTTCTTCGGTTCGCGATAGGCGGCAAAGGCGCGGTGGATGGAGAGCCGCAGGTTTTCGGCCGTGGCCGGATGAAACTGGAAACCGGTTGCAACACGGGCGGAAATTGCCGCGTCATTGGCATCGATGATGGTTTCCGACAGGCCGCCGGTGCGCGAGACCACCGGCACCGCGCCATATCGCAGGGCATAAAGCTGGGTGAGGCCGCAGGGCTCGAAGCGCGACGGCTGGATGATGACATCCGAGCCGCCATGAATGAGATGGGCCGTCGCCTCGTCATAGCCGATGCGGACGCCGATGCGATCGGGGTGCCGGCCGGCTATGGCCAGAAGTGCATTCTCGATATGCTCTTCGCCCTTGCCGAGCACGATCAGCCGGCCACCGAGGGCTGCGACTTCCTCCGCCACCTCGGCCAGCATGTCGCCGCCCTTCTGCCAGGTTAGCCGCGTCACGGCAGCAAAGACCGGTCCCGGTCCGTCGTCCAGCCGAAAGGTTTCCAGCAGTTTGGCGCGGTTCTGTCCCCGCAGCCTGATCCGCTTGTGATCGTAATTGACCGGCAGATAGTCGTCCGTGGCCGGGTTCCACACATCCATGTCGATACCGTTGACAATGCCCGTCAGCGTGCGCGGACGCGAACTCAGTGCGCCGGCCATGCCCATGCCCAGTTCCGGCCCGATGACTTCGCGCGCATAGGTGGGGCTAACCGTGGTGATGGCGCTGGCGGTTCGGATACCGCCCTTCAGGTAGCTGACATCGCCGTAATATTCCAGGCAATCGAGCGAAACGCTTTCCGGCGGCAGGCCGATCTGGCTGACGACCGAGGTTGGAAACTGCCCCTGGAATGCCAGGTTGTGGATCGTCAGGACGCTGGGCACTGTCTTGGCATTGCTCGAATACTGCATGTAAACGGAGGTCAGTGCGGTCTGCCAGTCATGGGTATGGACGACATCCGGAGACCAGCCAGCGAGCAATCCGCCGGCAATGGCCGAGGCAACATAGGACAAGACGGCAAAACGCTTCCAGTTGTCCGGATGATCGTGGCCGGTCTCGTCGAGATAGGGACCTCCGGGGCGATTGTAGAGGGCAGGCGCATCCAGGATCAGCAGATCGAGCTGCTCATAGCGGGCCTCGAGCAGTGAAGCCGGGGCGCCAAACAGGTCCGGGAAGAAATAGATCTGCCGCGCATCGGTAAGCTTTGCAAACAGCTGCGGATAGCCGGGCACCAGCGTGCGTGTGTAGCACTTGTAGCCCTCAAGGGCCTTCGGCAGCGAGCCGGTCACATCCGCAAGCCCGCCGGTCTTGATCAATGGAAAAATTTCCGACGTCACCGAAAGTATCTTCACGCAGGTCACGTTCCTTTTACCACCGGTTGTCACGGCGACGCAGTTGCACAAAGCACGCCGCAGAGGCCCATGATGTTGCAAAGCGCAGTCGATGTCCGCAGAAAAGCGCACTGCGGTGCAAAAAATTTTGCGCCGCAAAATAACGCCCCAGAAATGTAAGAGTTTTCGTCTGCTCGCGCATGCCACCGGTGTCGCGAGGCCGGAGTATCGAGACGTGGAGTGCCGTCACCGGCACCCCACGAACCGAGGAAATCACGCGGTCTTGCTGCGCTTGCGAGAAACAGGTTCGATGGGCGCGTCGTTTTTCACGACGGAAAGTTTGGAGGTCTTGACCGGCGCCGGCGTTTCGTTTGCCGCCGCATTGGCCTCCTCCGTCAATTCCCGCAATGCCAGCAGCCAATGCGCGTCATGGCTGCCGTCCGGCCGGCCATCGGCTTCCCAAAGAGCGTAAGCCCGTCGTCTGATGTCGTCTTCGCTGATATCCGTCATCTGCTTCTCTCCCCTTGTCAAAGTGGCCAAGTAGAAACTGCGAAGAGAGCGCTTGGTTCCGCCGGAAAATCCCTTCGCGAAATTATATCGCCCGGAATCTTTGCGACGACTGAACCAGGAGTTTTACAACGGACCTGCACGCTCCCAAGATTGCGAAATGGACGCGGTCAAAAAACGATTCGCATCGCAATGCTACGCTCAATGGACGTGCAGGCGAACGAATTCACAACCCAGGACGGCGTTTTACACACCTTCTGTGGAACCAAATGCAACCAGCGCCGTTATGATCCGCGCAGCGGCTTTTGGGGGTCGGCGCTTCAGGAGTGTGTTATGCGAAAAATCGTGTTTGCCTTGGTGCTGTTGGCCTTGCCCGTGGCCTCCCCAGCCGCCGCCCAGTCGATGAAGGTTGAAGACCTCTGCGTGAAGGTGGCCAAAAATCTGCTGATGACCGACACCCTGCACACCGGCGTCGTCCAGTCGTTTCCCGAGCTCAAGCCGCCCGGCGCGCGCATGACCTATTCCACCCGCGATGGCGTGGAGAAGAAGAATATGGTCGATACGATCGAATGCCAGTTCGACAACGCCAAGGCGCCCTTCGGGCTGAAGCGTTTCTGCCTGGCCAGCACGTGCTATTCGGCCGACGAAAAGAACGAAGAAAATAAACGTCGCTTTGACGAGGTCCGCATCCTGTTGGAACGCGAAGGCCTCTAACGGCAAGACAATGGCTAACGCCCTGTCTTCATCGCCATCCAGATCACGTGGCGGGCACCTTTACCCTTGGTGCTGGCGCGAACCGAGAGCTCCTCAACAGCAAAGCCGGCTTCCTTCAGCCGGCGGGTGAAGCCGGCATCGGGCGCCGACGACCAGACGGAAAGAACGCCGTTCGGCTTCATTGCCGTACGCGCCGCGCGAAGACCGGAGACGCTGTATAGAGCATCGTTTGCCCGGCGGGTCAGCCCTTCCGGGCCATTGTCGACATCCAACAGGATCGCGTCATATTCGCCGGTTCCCGACTGGATGAGACGGCCGACATCACCTTCGCGGATCGAGACCCTTGCATCATCAAGACAACCAGCAAACACCTCGGCCATGGGACCACGCGCCCAGGCGACCACCGCAGGCACCAGTTCGCCGACCGTTATCCGCGCGTCCGTCGGAAGCTCTTTGAGTGCCGCTCTCAGCGTAAAGCCCATTCCGAGCCCGCCGATCAGCATATGTGGCCGTGGGTGGCTGCGAACCCGCTCGTAGGACAGGCGGGCCAGCGCCTCTTCCGAACCGCTCAACCGGCTGTTCATCAATTCGATCGTACCGAGCATGATGGAGAATTCACCGCCGCGCTGCTTGAGGCGCAGTTCGCCGCCGCCGTCGGGCATTATCGCGGTGTCAATCAGGGTCCAGGGTATCACGGGCGCTTCCAATCGTTGAGGCGCCCGCGATAGCACAGATGGCCCGCGAAAACAGCCTAAAGCGTTGCCAGCGCCCGGTTCGACATCGCGCCGCCATAGGCCTTGCGGATCGCGGTCTTCTTTTCCAAAGCCTCGATAATGTCTTCGGAGAAATCCACCTTGTGCATGGAGGCGATTTCCGGAAGACCGCCCGGCGTGAACACGTTGATCTCAAGGATCTTGTCGCCGACGATGTCGAGGCCTACAAGGAACATGCCGTCTTCGATCAGCTTGGGGCGGACCATCTCCGCGACAGCGAGGATGTCGTCGGTGATCTTGACGGCCTCGGCCGTTCCGGCTGCGTGCATGTTGGAGCGGACCTCTCCCTTGGCCGGAACGCGGCGGAATGCGGCATAGGCGCCGTCCCGTTCCAGCGGCTTGCCATTCATCATGAAGAAGCGGATATCACCGGCCTTGGCTTCCGGCAGATAGCCCTGCGCGATCAGATAGCCCTCACCGCTGACGGCCTCGAAAATCTGATTGAGATTGGCGTCATCGGGCGTGGCGATCTTGAAGACGTTCTTGCCGCCGGAGCCCTGCAGCGGCTTCAGGATGACGCCCTTGCGGTGATCGGCGATGAAGGCGCGGATTTCCTCAATGCTCTTTGAAATCAATGTTTCCGGGCGTACCGCTTCGGGGAACCCCTGGAAATAGAGCTTGTTCTGGGCGAGTGCCAAACCGGCAGGGTCGTTGACGACGATCGATCCGCGCTCGCTGGCCAGCCGCCCGAACATGGCGCCGATATGGGCGGCCCACGGCCGGTCGTCGGAATCAAGCGACGGATCGTTGCGCAGGAAGATGATATCGACCTCACGGACGTCGATCGTCTGGACCTTGGCATCCTTGCCTTGGAAGCCTTCGTGGAACGCCTGGGCGTTCTTGTACTTTCCGGCGGCGACCGTGGTCGCCCGCACCATCAGGCTATCATCCGGCCGTAGCACGAAATCGCCCGGCGCGATGTAGCAGACGTCATGGCCACGGGCGAGTGCTGCCATGGCCAGCGCGGTGGTTGTGAAATGAGGTTCCTCGCTCTCGATCGAATTGATGAAGAATGCGACGCGCATGGTGGCTCCTAACTGATGATCATATCCAGGGGGTTCAGTCCTTGCCGCGCCTTGTCGAGGCGGGCTTGTGCTTGCGGATGGGTAAGAAAGGCAGGGCGGATGACCGGCGCCTTGAGCAGGCCGCGCAGGCTCAATTCCTGCATCACCCGGAAATGCGAGGCGGAAATCTTGCCCATCCAGAACGGATCAAGCGCACCGCCGGATTTCAGATGGCTCAGCAACTCCAGCAGGCCACGCAGATAAATCGCGTCCTTGGCGAGCCCGCCGCCGCGATAGAGCCGCATGGCCAGATGGAAGGCAGCGACCGGCCCGAACCCGTGTTCGCCGACAAGCAGGCTGTAGGTCTCGGTAAACGGCCGCCCGTCCAGCATCGCCGCGCAGCCGACGACCCGGGCCGCGATCAGCCGCAGGCGCCCGACGGTCATGCCGCCGGCCATGTATTCGGAGAACACGGCGAGCCCCTCCTGCATGCCCTCATAACCGGCAAGGCCGGAGCGGAACAGCCGCAGACCCTGCGCCGAGCCGTTGAAATAGGTGAGAAGATGCACGCCAATCTCGTGGCTCAAAAGCGCGTGCACCCGCCCCCTCGGCATCAGGGTCTGGCGCGAGATCAGCAGGCGTTCTCCCGAAACCAGCATGCCGGACGGCAGGTCGTCGCGCAGTTCGACTTCGGCCGCAAAACCCGGATATTGCCGTTGATAATCGGCAATCATCGCACGGGCCGCAGCTTCGACCTCATCGCAATCGACTGTCGCCGGATCGCTCTCGATATCATCGCCATCATCGGCGAGCACTGCCGTTTTCGCCAGGATCTCAGTGGCCACCCGATAGAGCGACGGTTCCACCGGGCCATAGAGGGCACGGCCATATTCGACGAACCGGCTGGTTTCGCGCGCCGAGATCAGCGACAGCTGCAGGTCCAGTTCCTGCTGCTTTTCACGGTAGAGATGGTAAAGGACCGGGTCTTCGAAGCGATCGAAAGCGACGGAAAAGAGTTTCCTTTTTTCGCTCTCGACCTGCACCGACAGCGGCCGGTAGAGGAATTGCGGTTCCTGCTTGAACTTGCCCGCCTTGAACGCCTGCCAGGCAGCATCGGTATTGATCGGCGTGACGGCCAGCAGGAAATCGAAGCTGGAAGCCACATCATCGATGCTACGGTCGGCGCGGCTGACGGCATCAACGAAGGCCTTGCGGCCCAGCGCCCGGTGCGTCGTCAGTTTCAGACTCTGGGTTGCGCCGACAAACGCCGCAAAGGCCTTCAGTCCGGCGTCGAAGATATTGGCAACAAGGCGCTCGCGCAGATCGGGGTAAGTGTTTCCGGATTCCGGCTGCCGGTAGATCGGCGCGAACCGGACGGCGACCAGGGGAAAGCCGGTTTGCTCGATCAACCGTGCTGCCTGGGTATCCGTTTTGATGCCGAACCAATTGATATGTGGCGTTCGGAACTTTACCTGGCGGATATCGGTGCCTTCGGCCAGTGCGGCAGCGGCTTTTTGCGCGGCGACGTCATCCGTCGACGCGATCCTGATTTCGAAGGGTGGAAGGTAGGGCGCATCGTCGGTGATCAGCGTGTCGTGATCGAGTTCGTCAATGTCCAGCAGCAGGAACGCGCCAAAACGCTCGCTCAGAACCGCCCCGACCGCCTCGATGACCGGCAGGGCTTCCTGGATGTCATTGACGATCAGATAGGACGCATTGGCAGCGGCGATGTCTCTTGCGGCAAGATCGTCCCTGCCCCTGCCGATATGCACGGACAGGAAGGGCAATGGCCGATCGATGTGAAGGCGGCCGCCATTGTCGAAATCCTTGCGCACCGATTTGTCCGTGCGGATGCAGTCAAGGATGTCGTCCAGCCATTGTGGATGGCTGGCGTTGGTATCGCCATGCTTGCGGCGCGGGCTGGTCATGACCGTGCCCGCAAAGTCTCGTGCAGAACAGGCAGCGACAGGCGGATCATTTCCCGCATGGCTTTCAGCGCTTCGATGTCCGGCTCGCCGGTCCACTCGTCCATGAAGAACTTCTTGAACTCGATGGCGATGGCGCAGCCGGTTTCCGGGAACCGTTCGTGGACGAAACGCGTCTGCTCGCCCTTGCCCTGAAAGGCGACGTTTTCGCGCACATCCATGCGCTGGCCGCGAAATTCAAAGCTGCGCAACTGTTCGATGAAGACATCCAGCACCGGCGCCCAGCGCTCGCGATCCATCGAGGATGTGCCGATATTGATCTGCGGCGCTTTTTCAAACGGCGTTTCGGCACCGTCGGCACCGTCACGACGGTGATTGTAGCTGTGCATGTCGAGAAGGACGAAGGCGCCGTATTGGTGTTCGATACCCCGGAGATAGGTTTCCAGCATGGCATAATAGGCATCGTGCACGCCAAGCGAGGACGCGATGGCATCATCCGGCAATTTCTGCGCCCAGACCTTCAATCCCCAGGCCTGGTCCGGGGTGAGATAGATCGCCCCCTCGCGGGCCCGGTTGATATCGATCTCGAAGCGGGAGCGGTGGAAGACGATGCGGTTGGATAGATCGCGAATGAAGAACTCCGTGAACGGGTCCTCTTCCCGCAGCCGCTGATCCTCGCTGAGACCGAGGAAGTCCTGCAAGTCACTGCGGATATGACGACCATTGTGAATGGCCGTGCCGATAATCGGCGAGGCGCCGCGATGGGCAGACCACCAGTCCGCAGGGTCCGGATCGGCCATGAATTCCTGGAGGGGGGGCATACGGTCCTTCTCGTTGACGGGCAGCTCGGGGCTGCGCTTTTCAGTCAACGAGTAAATGGACGCGACGCAAGTTTGTTCCATCGAAAGCTTCGATGCGAACGCCAATCAGCCTATGCGAGCAGGATCGTGCAGGCGAAACCTCAAACTTCGGAGCCGACTGCTTCGGCCATAGCTTTGGCCGGCTGGCGGAAGGAGGCGATGGCGGCCTCGCAGGCGCGCATGAAGCGCATGGACGGGCCTTCGCTACCGCTCGCAAGCTTGCTGACCTGCGCACCTTCCATCAGCATCGACAGGGTATCGGAGAGCAGTTCCGGTTCGCTGACGCCGGCATCGCGACAGAGCTTTTCAAGACGCCGTTGCTGGGCAAGCTTGAAGTTTTCGATCACCGCGTGGGCCGGATGTCCCTGCTCCTTGAGTTCAACGGCCGCATTGGCAAGATCGCAGCCATATTTATTGTCGGCCAGACACTGCGCCCGGGCTTTTACCCAACTGTGAAGCTGGGCCATCGGGTCGTTTGGATGGGAGGCTTCGAGCTGGTCCCAAAAAGCTGCGGTTTTTTCCGAGGTGAACCGCAATGCCTCGCAGATAAGGTCGTCTTTCGAGCCGAAATGACGGTAGAGCGTCATCTTGTTGGTCTCGGCGGCCTCGGCGATCGCATCGACGCCGATACCGCGAATCCCATGTTGCCGAAAAAGCTCACAAGCCGTTGAAACAATACGATCTCGCGGCGCCTGGCGCGCCTGCACACCGTCACCATTTTCCAGCCTTACATCTGCCGGTTTCGCAGACGATACGGATTTTGCATTTTTATTGACGAGAGTTCTTGACATAGGTGTGACCGGTCGGTAACTATTCAAATGTTACTTACTGGTAACACCACACAGCAACGATGTCAAGGTTAAGACACCGGACGGGATACACCGCCGGAAAAGACGATAAACCCCAAGGAATACCCCAATGCACCAGGCAAACAGCGATCTGACCATCCATGAGGTCCTGACAGACCCGATGATCCGTGCCGTTATGCGTGCGGATGGCGTCACGACCAATGAAATGAAAACGCTTCTCTATTCCGCTGCCAGTGCGCTTCGCCAGATGCAGCCGGGAACGGTGAGCGCCAAAAATCATACGGCCAACCTGCTGGCGGCTCCCAAGCGCCGCCTGCTGTCGATGGTCCACCCGCTCGCTTCGCGCTCCGACTGCTTACGCATGAGCGCGTAACGAAACAAAGTTCTCCCGGCGCATCCCTCAACAGAATGCGCAAGAAACCCAGCCGGGCACCTCCGCCGGCTGGGTTTTTGTTTGTGGCAATGCTCGTCGGTGAGCTGCCGCTCAGACCTTGACGTCCAGTTCGGCAAAATCTTCCGTACCAAAGAACTTGAGATAACGTTCGACCTCGGAAGGCTCTCCCGTCGCCTTGCGTGGATTGTCCGAGAGCTTGACGGCCGCATGGCCGTTGGCATCGCTGACCTTGCAGACGATGGAGATCGGATTGAGACCGCTGATCTGGGTCGGCGCACACCCGGCAAAATCGTTGGTCAGGTTGGTCCCCCAACCGAAACTCATGCGCACCCGGCCCTGGAAATGCCGGTAGGTTTCCAGGATCGTTTCGACATCCAGGCCATCCGAAAAGATCAGCAGCTTTTCCCGGGGGTCGCGTCCCATCTTCTTCCACCAGGCGATGATCTTCTCACCGCCTTCGATCGGGGGGGCGCTGTCGGGGCGAAAGCCGGTCCAGTCGGCAACCCACTCGGGGGCATTCCGCAGGAAAGCCGCCGTGCCGAAGGCATCGGGCAGAACGATCAGCAGGTTGCCGCCATAGAGCCTGTTCCAGTCCTGCAGGACCTTGTAGGGTGCCAGGCCGAGTTCCTCATCGTTGCGCGCCAGCGCCGCCACGACCATCGGCAACTCGTGCGCATTGGTGCCGAGCGCTTCGAGATCGGTATCCATGGCGAGAAGCACATTGCTGGTGCCGGAGAACGACTTGCCAATGCCTTCCTTCAGCGCTTCGACGCACCAGCGCTGCCACAGGAAGCTGTGGCGGCGGCGGGTGCCAAAGTCGGAAATGCGCAGGTCTGGATGGGCCTTGAGCTGCTCGACCTTCGACCACATCTTGGCTTTTGCACGCGCATAGAGCACATCGAGCGCAAACGGCCCCATGTCCTTCATCGCGGTGCGGGAGCGCAATTCGTTGATGATCGCCAGCGCCGGGATTTCCCACATGGAGGTGTGGGTCCACTTGCCGGGGAAGGTCAGCTCATACTGACCATGCTTGCGGGACAACTCGTAGTCGGGCAGCTGGAAGTCAGTGAGCCAGGCGAGGAAGTCCGGGGCGAAGATCTGCTTCTTGCCATAGAACGTATTGCCGGCGAGCCAGATCATTTCCTTCTTGGTAAACCGCAGACCGCGAACATAATCCAGTTGTTCGCGCAGTTCCTGCTCGTCAATCTCGTCAGTCAACAGCACTGTCTTGGTGCGGTTGATCACCGAGAAGGTTGCATCGACCTCCGGATAGAGGCGCCAGATCATCTGCAGCATCAAAAGCTTGTAGAAATCCGTATCGAGCAGGCTGCGCACCACCGGGTCGAGTTTCCAGGCATTGTCGTAGACCCGGCGAGCGATGTCCGTCTTGGTCATGAAAGGTCTCTCCCGCTCCGGCACTGTATGGCGATGCTCCCGGTGCATTACTATGCGCCCGGTGCATCCCTATGCACATGGTTCACCCTGCAGTCATGACACGGCATTTGGCCTTGCCGCAACAGATTGATGCAACAAAGCAAATCTCCAAAAGCAGAAAGCCCGGCGGGGGCGCGTTTGCCGCCGAAAATGGATCGGGAGAAATCACACTATAACAATAAAATATCACAAAACACCATATATGTGGTTGAAATTCTCATGGAGATCGTTATCTTCAGGGCAGCATCAACCCTGCGAAAGCATCCCGATGAAGCCCGAAGACCGGCGCCAGGCGATCATGGATATCCTGATGGAAACGGGCTCGGCGTCGGTCGAGGACCTTGCCGGCCGGTTCGTCGTCAGCAAGATGACCGTGCATCGCGACCTCGACGACCTTGAGCAGGCCGGCCTGTTGCGCAAGGTGCATGGCGGCGCGTCGATCCAGTCGAGCCCGCAGTTCGAGAGCGATTTCCGCTACCGCGAAAAAATTGCCGCCGAAGAAAAGCGGCGGCTGGCGCAGCATGCCGCGACGCTGATCGAGCCCGGCCAGATCATCATCATCGACGACGGCTCGACGGCTGGAGGCATAGCGGATAATCTGAGGGATATCCGGCCGCTGACGGTCATCACCAACAATCTCGGTGTGATCAACAAGCTGGCGGCCGTCGCTGGCATCGACGTGATTTCGCTCGGCGGCCAGTACTCGAAGAAGTTCAACGGCTTCTTCGGCATCACCACGGAAGAGGCGCTGGATTCGCTGAGGGCCGACATGGCTTTCCTGTCGAGCTCTGCCATCCATGGCGCATCCGCCTTCCATCAGGACCAGGAAGTCGTCCAGACCAAGCGGCAGATGATGAAATCGGCGGCGCGGACCGTCCTGCTTGTCGATCACGGCAAATTCGGCAAATCCGCCCTGCACTTCCTGACCGGGCTCGACGCATTCGACATGGTCCTGACCGGTGCGGAAATCGAGCCGTCCGTCGAGCAGGGCCTCAAGGAGGCCGGCATCAAGCTTCAGAAGATTAGCGGTAAAACCGCGGAGGAAACAGCATGACAAAGACATTGGTCTGGGTTGGAACCAGCTGGAAGATGAACAAGACGCTCGCCGAGGCGATGGTTTTTGCCGATGGACTGGCGGAGGCCGATGCCACGCGTGACAACCGCGTCCAGCGTTTCGTCATTCCGCCATTCACCGCCACGCGCCAGGTCAAGGAACGGCTTGCCGCAACCAGCGTCAAGGTCGGCGCCCAGAACATGCACTGGGACGATGCCGGCGCCTGGACCGGTGAAATTTCACCGGTCATGCTCAAGGATTGCAATCTCGATATCGTCGAGCTTGGCCACAGCGAGCGGCGCGAACATTTTGGCGAGACGGACCGCACGGTGGGCCTGAAGACGGCAGCCGCTGTCCGCCACGGCCTGATCCCGCTGATCTGCATCGGCGAGACCTTGGCCGAGCGCGAAGCGGGACAGGCTGACATCGTCCTGCGCCGCCAGGTCGAAGGCGCCCTGGCGCTGCTCGAAGTGGACGACAAGGCCAAGCCGGTGCTGCTGGCCTACGAGCCGGTCTGGGCGATAGGCGTCAACGGCATTCCGGCCTCCTCCGATTATGCCGACGAGCGCCACGCGTTGATTGCCGAGTGGGCCAAGGCAAGTCTTGGCGTTTCCGTGCCCGTTCTCTACGGCGGCAGCGTCAATCCCGGCAATTGCGAGGAGCTGATTGCCAAGCCGCATATCGACGGCCTGTTCATCGGCCGCTCGGCCTGGGACATCGCAGGTTATCTCGACATCCTGAAACGCGTCGCCTCGGCGCTCTGAAACAAACGTCAACGGAAGGATTAAAGCCATGAAAATCGCAATCGGCGCCGACAGCGCAGGCAAGCCGCTTCTCGACATCATCGAAGCCCACCTCGCCACCAAGAGCGGCCTTGAAGTCAGCAATCTCAGCCAGTCCGGCTTCTATGCCGACCTGTCCAAGGGCCTGGCCGAAACCATCGTCAACGGTCAGAACGACCGCGGCATCCTGATCTGCGGCACCGGCATCGGCGTCTCGATCTCCGCCAACAAGGTGCCGGGCATCCGCGCCGCCCTCACCCACGACACCTATTCGGCCGAGCGCGCCGCCAAGTCCAACAATGCCCAGATCATCACCATGGGCGCCCGCGTCATCGGGCCGGAACTCGCCAAGGCCATCGTCGACAAGTGGCTGGAATCCGAATTCGATCCGAACGGCTCGTCGGCCGGCAATGTCGAGGCGATCGACCGTCTCGACGCCGGCAAGTGACGCTGTGATCAAATCCCTTCCGCAGAATATGTAGATCCTCCCTCATGTCCTGCAGAATGAACGCCCGGCGAAAATGCCGGGCGTTTTCGTTTGCTGACAAACCCGAAATTCGGCGACCTCACGAGAGCAGCACTCCACTCTCCGTCATGTCAGCCCTTGTGGCGGGGATCCAGTGACCCGACGTCTGTCGGGTCAAAAGATTCTTTCAGCTCAAGGACTTGAGCTGACTGGATTCCTGTGACGAGCACAGGAATGACGGAGAGTTTGGCAATCGCATATTTCCCAAATGACGTGCAAGATGCTGAGAAACTAACTTTGACGTGAGTTTGATGCCCTGCGAAACTACGCGTTTGCGATGCCGCGATTAGCTCTAGCCCTTCCCATCTTGGCGCCCTGTACAGATCGTGCCAAGCGGCCGGAAGACAGGCACCGCCACGTTTCGCGTCCCTTCTCAACAGCATGGCTTTTCCCCTTCCGGGCATGTTCAAACGGGATGCTACATATCTTTGCGTTGAAATTGAACAGTTTTATCGAAATTGTCTTTCCCCAGAATCCCCGCCGTTAAAAACCGTGTGATGATCAGGGTGTTCTGTCACGGATGCACCGCAAGACGTTTGCGGCGAGGCAGGCCCGGCGCTCCACGTGAAGCCTCGTGGTCTCTCATAAGGAGGCTGCGAACGTCAGGCGGACCGGAAGGAGAGCCCCGGAAAATGGATTCTCCCTGTCCTTCTGGGGCGGG
>UCKS01000004.1 GCA_900473045.1 Hyphomicrobiales bacterium | reverse complement strand
ATCGAAAATCGCGCTTACGTACAATCAGTTGCGAGTGTTGATCGAACCAAACGGCCTGAGGGAAAGCGGCAATAGAGGCGAGCGGTCATGAGCGACGAGAGAATAGATGTCATCCGAACTCAGCCAGTACATTTTGATCATTGGTGCGGCCATGACGGCTGCAAGCGCTGGGGATCGTTCGGGAGAGAGCGCCCACAAGGTCAAACCGAGTGGCGCTGCATGGAGCACTTGGCCAGTGACTATTGGGATCGACGCCTGCCCGCGCGGAACTGAGGGAAGTTTAATGGGAAGTCATCTCATTTCGGCTCACCAGTTCTTGGATCGCTGTAGCGAGCGCGGCGCGGCGCCAGTCCGGAAGTTTCAGTATGAAGGTGTCCATATCGCGCCCGAAGTTCGACCACGCCTTATCACCCGCTTCGCCGCGATCGATCACGCCAGCCGCCTCAAGGTCGGTTCGATCCATGTTAACTCTGGCGAGTGAAATTTGCAGCAAGTCTGTGCCAGTGATCATCGCCCTACCCCTTGCTGACCGAAATTCAATGTTCCATGCGTGGATTGTTGCGGTGAAGCATCCGGCTCCGCAGCCTCTTCGTGCTCCAACAGCTTTTGATATCCAGACCCGATATCCTGCGCGATGCCATCGGCGTCATAGAGATATCCGTCTGTCCCGCCGTCGGTCTCGATGATCTCAGCGATAGACGTCATCACAACGCGCCCGAGGCGCTGCAAGGCATCTCTATGCCGATCGGCGCCTGTATTCGCGAATTCCCGGCTCGCCTCGTCCAAGGCTTGTCGCATGGCCTGGAAGGACCCGTCTATGTGGAGTTGCGCATTCATTGCATCACCCTCCTGTCATGGGATTGCGGAAACAGACTCCTCTAACGCAATACCCGTGGATTGGTTCATCTTACTATAGACAGACGACTAAATGCCACAATTGATTCGCGTATTAGCCGGAACAAACGTACTCTCCCCTCGTTGAATCCGCGCTCATCGGGAGAAATCAATATGGCCGGACGTGCTCTTTGGAAGGGTTTTCTGAAGTTTGCCGAGATCAGTTGCCCGGTGGCGCTGCACAGCGCCGCTTCGACGTCAGAGCGCGTGAGCTTCAACACTCTCAACCGGAAAACCGGAAACCGGGTGAAGCGCGAATATGTCGACAGCAACACATGGAAGGTCGTTGAAAAAGGGGATCAGATCAAAGGCTATGAAGTCGATGATAACCGATATGTCCTGTTCGAGCCGGAAGAATTGGCTGCTGCGGTCCCCCAGAGCGATAAGACGCTTCGCATTCAATCCTACGTGCCCTTCGGCGAGATCGATGATCTCTACTTCGACAAGCCCTATTACCTCCTGCCCGATCGAATCGGCGAGGAGACGTTCGTTCTGATCCGGGATGCGATGAGAGAATCCAACGTCGGGGCGCTGGCCCAGGCAGTGTTGTTCCGCCGGCTCCGCACGGTTTTGATCCGGGCTCACGGCGATGGGCTCATCGCGACTACGCTGAACTTCGACTACCAGGTGCGTTCGGCAAAGGACGCATTCGCCGATATCCCGGCGTTGAAGATCGAGGGCGAGATGCTCGACCTGGCAAAGCACATCATCAAAACAAAGGCCGGATTATTTGATCCCAAAACATTCGATGATCGCTATGACGCTGCACTGGCCGAGCTGGTGAAGGCAAAGCTGGAAGGCAGGTCGGTTGCGGTGAAGAAGCAGCCTAAGGTCGAGCCTTCAACCAACCTCATGGAAGCGCTGCGCATGAGTGCCGGCTTTGGATCGGCGCGGGCATCCAAACCCAGAGCAGCGACAGCAAAGCGTGCAACGCCGGCGCCACGGCCGGCTGCTCGCAAGAAGGCGGGGTAAGCCATGGCAGCCGTCAAACCATACTGGAAGGGCTATCTGAAGCTATCGCTGGTCACCTGCCCTGTTGCCCTATCTCCTGCCACCAGCGACAGCGAAAAGGTGCGCTTTCACACCATGAACCGTGCGACCGGCAATCGCGTGGCATCTCGCTATGTTGATAGCCTCACCGGCAAGGAGGTTGATCCAGACGATGAGGTGAAGGGATACGAGCGCGGCGAAGGCGATTACATTATCCTTGAAGAGGAAGAGCTGGACGCAGTGGCACTCGAAAGCGTCCGGACGATTGAGATCGATATGTTCACGCCGCGCGACTCTATCGAATGGATATGGCTGGAGAAGCCGCACTATCTCGTTCCGAACGACAAGGTAGGGGAAGACGCCTTCGCGGTCATACGCGACGCAATGCGGGCTGAAAACGTGGTTGGGATCTCACGCCTGGTGTTCGGCCAGCGGGAGCGCGCGGTGATGCTCGAGCCACGCGACCAGGGCATAGTCCTATGGACGTTGCGCTATGGCGACGAGGTCCGGCCGGAGGAGGAATATTTTTCAAACATCAAGGCAAGGCCCGAGGGCGGCTTGGCGCCGCTGATGAAACAGCTGATCAAGCAACAGACGAAGAGGTGGTCTCCGATCACCGACCCAATTCAGGATCGAATGCTGGAGTTGATCGCTGAAAAGAAGAAGGCACTGATAAAGCCGGTCAAAGCGACGGCCGGCAGAAAATCTGCGTCTGGGACGAAGGACAATGTCATCGACATCATGGCCGCACTGAAGAAAAGCCTGGAAGAAGGCAAGCAGCGCAGCCGCTGATGAAACAAAGGTGATCTGGTACCGTTCCTGGCGAAATGAGGGATGTTGCGATGGTTGAGGCGCCTAAATACTCGGTGACGCATGAGGATCGTCACCTTGCATGTCAGGAGGCAATTGACGGTCCGTTGCAGGAACTGATCGATCGAGCCACCACGCACGGATGGGGCACGATCGAGACGATTACCGCCATGGAAGAGGTATTGAAGCACCTTCGGATCAGATACGCGGAAGACCCGGACCCGGCTGAAGACCCTCCGCCGGAAGATAGTGGCGACGCTAACGACTTCGGAGCATTCCCTTCAGCCGAGCGCCTGATAAAGGCCTTTGTGGATGAAAGGGGAAAGTCGTGACCATCTACGCCTGGACGATCAGGGTGCCGGGCCGCAAAGACGTTCAGCACGTTACTGACCTGGCGGAGCTATGGGATTATCTGCGCGTCATGGAACTTCCCGGCCTCGCTCCACCAGAGTTCGTCACAATCGACGCCGAAGTGTCCGACCACGGCACCTATACCCACAGCGAAGGCAGCATGGACGAATGGTCGCTGACGTGGACGAAGGTGGACGGGCAGACGGAGGTTATCGATTAAGCCAGTGGTTCCATAGATGTTCAGATCATCTTGAAGTCGTCACATCCCGGTCCATATTGCGGCTAAGGAACTCGCCCACGGCTTTTGACCACGGATGTACTGGCACTTGCTGTGTGGCGCTTGAAGAGGTCGGGCAATCGCCCGGCCTTTTTCTTTGTGATTGACTCTGTCGCCCTGCTCAATGACGATCCTCGTCATGAAGACCGTATCCCAAAAGCGCTACGACCTACGCAAAGACGCCGACGGCACCTGGGCCGTCTATGACATCTTCACCGGGCAGACAGCGGAGGTGAACGGCATCCCGCAGGACGGACTTGACATTCACATTGCTGACGATCTCGTGGATTTGCTGAACTCCGAGTACATCAAGCGTAGGAAGGGACCGACGCATTAATCGGCGCTGTCGGGTTTCTTTTCTCAACCGTACCGGAATCCCGGAATCCGGCCTTCCCTATTGAAGCCATCCGATTATTGTTGCGGCGGCGGTCCTCACTCTCTGGGCGGCCACTTCCCCGCATCCACCATTGCCAAGTGTCAGATGCGTATTTGCCCCGCCCTAATCCGGCGGGGTTTTTTACACCTGTGTTGACCTGCCGGCTAATGACTAAGCTGCTCTGGGGCAATCCATAAAACGCGCAGGTGCGGGAGCATCCCCCGTTAGGTCAATAAGAGCACGATCAGCGCTATCGGAAATGGCTAAGAGTACTTCGTCGCGCGTCCATCCCACGAGACAGGCCTTGTCCACTATGCGAAACACCTCGAACTTCAGCGCTTCTTCGCAAGCATGACGCCTTTTGGGGCCGTTCGGTAAAGTGCTGCTCATCGGAAACTCCTCTTCTTACTCCGTGACAACTCTCGGATGAAGACAATTGTTCCATTCTCTCTCTGAGTGAATTTCTGCTCGAGGAACTTCACAAAGCCCCAGACGCAGAGAACCAATTTTTTCTGCATCGTCTGGCCTTCATTGAGCCGATGTTGCGACTGCTCGGCTGGCCATCTTGACTCTCCTTTATTGCAGAACGTAATGAGAACATTCCAAGAAACGTTACGGTGTTATCCACCGGCTATCCACAGGATACGCGCTCGAGCAAATGGACGAATGCGAGTACCAGCCCAAATACAAATGGCACCGCACCCAGCTGGACGAGAATGATCCACCGACGGATACCGACTGGATTGGCACGGACGGCGAGTTGATGATCGGACGCATCCGAAAAGAGATGCACGGCCCGACGAAGGGGAAGTGGCACTGGGCGGGATGGTGTCCGAAAACCTACAAGGGCACGCCGCCGATGCCAAATGCCGGCTACGCAGCTACCGCTCGACTTGCCACCCAGAAGGTCGAGGAATTTTGGGAGCGAAGCATGAGGGTGATGACGCCGCGCCACTGAGGTCGCAATCGCTCTTTAATATTCTTGTGGCGCAATATTGGGATGGCAAAACGTCCCCCAAAGTCAATTGGACTGCGAACAGAACCCGAGCTGCCGCTAAAGAGTCGGGCGCCGGCCGCGCGCGATCCCCGACAGCCTCGTCTCCCCTTCGACCCAATGCCGGACCGGATAGAGCCATGCCTGGCGCTGCTGGCCGCCAAGCCTCCCAAAGGCGACGATTGGGCCTTCGAAATCAAGTGGGATGGGTACCGGCTGGCTATCCACGTGGAGCCCACGACGGTCCGGATACTGACCCGAGGTGGCCACGACTGGACAACGCGTTTCAGTGGGATCGCAGAAGCCGCCCGAGACCTGGGCGCGGCAACAATGATTTTGGATGGGGAAGCGGTCGTTCTTGACGACCAGGGCCGATCAGATTTCGGAGCGCTGCAGAACGCGCTTGGCGGCCGGGGAGGCAAGAGGAATGCCGCGGCGGCAATCTTCTATGCGTTCGATCTGCTTTACCTGGACGGACACGACATCACGCGGATGGATCAGGCGGAACGCCGGGCACTGCTCGAGGATGTCCTCTCCGACAGCGACGGTAATATCCGGCTGTCGGAAGAGATCGATGCTGATGGGGAGTTGCTGATGCAGAGCGCATGTGAGCACGGTCTCGAAGGCATCATCGCCAAACACCGCCATCGCCCGTATCGATCTGGACGGACTGGCGACTGGCTCAAGATCAAGTGCGTCCAGAGCGAGAGTTTTGTCGTCGTGGGATACGAGCCCTCCACGACAATGCCCGGCGCCATCGCAAGTCTGTTGCTGGCCGCCCAGAAAGGAAACAGCCTCGTCTACGTCGGCTCGGTCGGTACCGGCTTTAAGGATAGCGTTGCCCGCGATCTGAAGAAACAGCTGGATCAAATGCCGATCGCGAGGCCGCCGGTTGCGATCAAGGGCAAAAGCCTCGTCTTCGCCCGGCCGGAGTTGGTTGCCGAGGTCGAGTTTCGCGCTTGGACCAACGACGGGAAACTGAGGCACGCCTCCTACAAAGGGCTCAAAGACAAGGCCGATGCAGCCGATATCTACGAGCTCGACTGAACAGCCGCCGACAGGGAACAATTCGAGTTTGGTCAGGTTTCATGGCATTGGAGGAGCAGCCATGATCAACACGCCAAAATTTCCAGCATCTCATGAGGATCGCCATCTATTGTGCCAAGAGGAGGTGGACGGTCCGCTACAGGGTATACTTGAGCAAGCAACGATGCATGGATGGGGAACGCTTGAGACCATAAGCGCCATGGAGGAAGTGCTGCGAAATCTGAGGCTCGCGTACATGCATGCGGATGACGATCCAAAAGACAGTAACGAGGGCCACGCCTTCATTCACGGGCGCGGAGGGAAGGAAAACCCATGAGCACCTACGCTTGGACGATCAGAGTGCCAGGGCGCCAAGACGTTCAGCGCGTCACGACGCTTGATGAGCTTCGTGAGTACTTACGCGTCATGGACCTGCCCGGCATGGCCCCGCCCGAATTTACCACTTTCGATGCCGAAGTGCATGATCACGGCATCTATACCCACAACGAGGGCAGCCAGGACGAATGGTCGCTGACCTGGACGAAGGTTGATGGTGAGCCTGAAAGCATCGAACAATAGTCTTGAACGCAAGAGGCCCGCCGTCGTGTACAGCGGGCCAAAAGGCTTAGGTGATGAAATTTCCGTGCGTACCCCACACGGCATATTCATAACTCCGAAAATACGAGATGGTTCCTTGCCGTAGCGGCTGAAGACATCTACCCCAGACTCTCCCTGCGGAAATACGGGAGGGTTTTTCGTATTTGAAGTTGACAACGGCAGCATTCAGCGCTCACTTCGTGTGCGCCCGTAGAATTCGAACGCTCCGGGTATCGAAGAGCTTCACGGCATCGCTGTTGAAGCTCTTTTTTTGTCACGAGATTTTCAGCCAGCGCCGAACTCCGGAGACTGGGAGCGGAGTGTGCGGGTCATGGAGCCGCGCAACGCGAGGGGCAGGCAATCATGAGCGACGACAGGGTGGCGCACCCCAAATCCACCGTGATCCGCCAACTAGGTCCGCTGGAGTTTGCAGGAGTTGCGGCGATCAATCCAGTAGCTCTCGCGTGGGGCACATCGACCGAACTACTGGATTTCGCTCAAACGTGTTCGACCGTTAGTCTGGTTGGCACGCAAGGGGTGAATGATTTAGTTCGTTAGTGCCACGTCCACTTTATATTAGTTTGGTACTATACCGTACAGTCACCGCAGTGTCACCCAGTCGAAACAGGCAAGGTCATCAATTTGTATAACAAACGCAAAACCGCCACCCCTGTGCCCCAGGGATGGCGGCTCGAATACTTACACTTAAATACGTGCTAAAAATTTAAACTGTAAAAGTCCTCGATCGAAAGGACGTGCTTAAGAAACCACTACTTTAGACGATAATCAACCCCCAATGCTGACCGTTTAACGGTTAACTGATTGGCTAGCGCCGGTCCGGGATACGTTCAAGCAAGTCCTCCAGAGCGTCTTTGATATCGGCACGTTCACGATCAGCAAGGATCGCCAGGCTGTCGGCGATCCGCTTCAGCTGCGCATTCATTTCGTCCATCTGCATACGGTTGCCGAACTCAAGACCAACACTTGCGACGACAGTATCCTGGGAAGGTAGAGTCTTTCCGCTTTTCTTGGTGAAATATCCGGCAAACATGCCGATGATCCCGGCCGCTATAACGCCGAGGTTTGCTAGAATTTCAGTCTTGTCCACCTGTGGTTCCGCCTTTCGCATATGCATGATCGACGATCCGAGCGTCCCGAGCAGCCCGAACGGAGTTGGCAAAATCCTGCAACAGGATCCAGAGGGCAAAAATAAACGCGAAACCAAAGGTGGGAAGGAAGGACAGCGTGATCTGCGTCCAGAAAAAGCAGGTCAGGAATGCGCTGACGGAGCGAAGATGTGGGCTTCGTCGCCAGGCTCCGTTTACAAGCAAGATCGTCAACCTGATCAGAGCAAAAGCCTTCATGACCGCCGCCCATGTTGATTGCGTGGCGATCATCTGCATCAGCTGATAGGCCTGCGTCTTCGACGTAGACATCAGGTCGGGATTTTTCGACAGCATGAAGCCAAGCGCCAAGAGACAGGAGGCGCAAGACCATTCCGACAGCCGCGGAAAAAACGCGGCTGCGAAATTTTGCCTGATGTGGGTGATCAGCATCAGGTCACTTTTGCCCCGGCGCTGACACTGTGATGTCAGGAGCGTTGCCGGGCGTCTTGATCACAACATCCTGATTGGCCGGGATCTGCGCATCGATCTCCTTGGCCGCTTCCATTGCCTTGGCAGATGGACGCTTCACCAGAGCATAAAGGACTGTCAGAAGACCGACGATGGCCGACACGATGATATCGAGGTTCTCGCCGAGAATGGCGTTGTGCTCCGGCGACAGCCAGCCGTGCGTGAACATGGCAGCCATCAGCGAGACGATGGCGTAGCGGACGATGGTCGGAATGTAGTTGGTCATGTTCATGGGAGTTCCTTTCATGCTTCGTTGGTGGAGAGTTTGCCGTCGCTCGGGACGGTCGGCATTGCGCCTTCCGGCTGTGGCTCGCCCTTCGGCCACCAGAACCCGGTAGCGCGCGAGACCGCGAACGGCTTGATGTTAACGGCGTCCGCCTGGTTGCCGCCGAGCACCATGAGATTGCCTGCGGCATCGCGGCCGACGACGAAGCCGACATGGCCGCCGCCGGTGCGCTTGAACGTGACGATGCAGCCCACGGCGGGCTTCGCCAGCTTCACGCCCCACTTTTCATAGGAGCGGGCCATGCCGGAGCGCGTCGAGATGATGCCGGAGCTTTCCAGCACGAACCCTACAAAACCAGCGCACCAGGGCGTTTCATCATCTTTGAAAGGAAGCCCGAGCGTCTTCCACATCTCCAGAATTTCCGGAGCGTGGTTCTTGCCCTTGATCTCGCGAAGGCCGGAGTAGCGGCGCGCGAAGGTCAGCCAGCGCGGCTCGCCGGAGCCCAGCGGCTTCTGGCCCGCGACGGGATAGCCGAACAGCTTTTCAAGCGTGATCGGGCCGACATAGGGACGCGCCTGCAGACCGGCCGATTTCTTGAAGGCGACGATAGCTTTCTCGGTTGCAGGCCCCATGACGCCATCAGCGCCGGACCTGCCCAACGAGTAGCCAAGCGCAAGCAAGCGCCGCTGGATGTCAGCGATCGTTTTCATGTTGATGTCCTTAGAAAATGGGGGTTGACGTTCTGCCGCTCTGCGTCAAATCTTGGCGGACTTGAGGAGGCAGGAATGACTTATGACTGGGATGGTCGGCGGAACCGGCTGGCTAAGGCCGCACGCATCACGACAGGCGCTGCATTGACGTTGTTCGCGATTGGGCTACCGTTTTTGATTTTCGCTTAACGAGCCTGGCCTACGGCTCCGCCGGATTTGCGATCGTTTCCATAATTATTTCGTTGTCTTGAGAACAAAAGACCCACGTGGCAGTTTGTTCACAGCTGGCTTTCGGACCCACTCTCCCGGAACGCTAGTTAGAGGCCTGCTCTCGCTTGCGTGCGCGACCAGGCCTCGCCTTTTTCAGATTGAGGAAATATTCGCCAGGTGATATCGCGCTCTGCCTTCATGCAGTGATACGTGGATGCAATGAACCAGGTCGCTCTCGGTCAGGGCCGGCCGGGTTTCACCTTCGCCGCATTCCGGAACAAAACATCCCCTTGGCAGTTCGTGTGCAACTGGCTTGAGGAGTGAGCCCCTCGGGCTAGCCAGAGGCCTGGTGTCAAGCCCCTTCAGCAACCAGGCCTCGCCCCTCACGGCCAATATTGATCGGCCGTGAAATCGGCCGGTATCGTCTCCATCGCCTGAAGCATGAAGCTGGCCTTCCAAATCGGCTGTCGGAATTGTCCAGCAGCAACGAGAATGGCCTGCCACTCGATCGCGTACATCTCGACGGGACCAGTATCGGTCACAGCCGTGATCTTGGTAGTGGTGTCACCCAGCGCGATCAGCGCGTTCGAAAGGGTCGTAACCTCGCTCCAGCCGATCTGGTCCGCATCGGTCGTGCCGATCCGGTGAATGCCGCGAGCACTCCCGAAATCATAATCGAACCCGCCCGCTAGCCGCCGCGTGCGCTCGGCGACGATGCCAGCCAGTGCGATCTCCCTGACACCCGCCGCCTTGTGCTCGACGGTGATTGCCTGCGAGAAATCAATTTTGGTCATTGGACACCTCGGCTTGTATTGGCAACGCATCCACGGGGAGCGTCACCGGGCCGTCGCCTTGCGTGACAATGGGCTGCGGAAAGGCGACGTTTTGCGATGGATTGGCACCATGCGGAAGCAACAACGTCAGTCTCAGACTGCCATTCTCACGCGACACAGGACCGGCGAACCACTCGCAATCGATCGCGTCCTGCGGCAGCGTTGCACCCTCTGGCAATGGTCCAAAATCGAAAGCCTCGCCATTGAGGAAGAGCACATCCCCAGCGACCGAAACTGCCACCACATCATCCCGCCTTTGAGGGGATAGATTAATCTTCATCATTATGCAGCCCACCTTCCTATTGCAAAACCATCGGCAGAACCTGCCGCAGGCTGCGAGACGGTTGAAAGTATTCTTCCCTGCATTGATGACGCTGAAGCGCTAATCGTAATCCCCCATCGGGTTACGGTTGCCACAGATACAACAGTACCCACCGTTGTTGACGAGGAATAAAAGGCAATGGGATAAGTCCAAAGCAGGTTTCCGCCCGCATTGGCAAAGACGTTTCCAGTAGGGCTTTCAAACGACGTTGCCACGAACGCGGAAGGCTTCCAGCACATTTGCGTCCCGTCGGCGTACCTTACGTACTCGCCATTTGCGTTCGATCCGCGCTCAATAATAGCGCCTGACGGTTGCCCCGCATTGTTTGCAACGGTTCCAACTGTAGCCGAGTCTATGACACCCCAATCAAGCCAAGTTGATCCGTCAGTTGTTCCCGAATACCTCTCCCACGTTCTCGTAGCCAGGCGCAGAGTCTGCCATATACCGGCCAATGATCCAGAGCGACGGCGAACCTCAAGAGCGCCGGAATATGGCGACGCTGCACCGCTAAGCAACGGCCCATTCACATAGTTTGATGACAGAGCATAATTACCCGGATAGGTGACTGTATTTAGGTCACCATCAGACATTCCAACGCCAGAAGCAGACGGAGCTGTAGGATAGCCAGCGCCCGGACCAAGCGCTGCAAGTGCCGCAGGCGTATCGGCCGCAAACAAAATTTCGCGACCCTTTATGCCCGATGAAATCCACCCCATAGCACCGACGCCGGTAAAATATGGAATACGCCCTGCAGCCCCGTCGAGCCCGGCAAGAGCATCGACGTTGCCGCTCGAGAGCTTTTCGAGAAGCTGGCGTGAGGCTTCCACCATGCGGGCATTGTCACTCTGGTACATGATCTCATAGGCGGCAGCGGCCTGCGCGCCGCCCAGCCACGGATATGCCAGCGTCAGCGAGGTGTTACTGTTGACGGCCAGGATGCGGTTGGGTGCGCCCTTGTGCGTTCCGAAGAAATCGCCGGGCAGCACCGTGTTCAGCCACATGGTTCCTTGGCCGGTGACGGCCACACCGTTCGCCGCAACCGTGGCCGTGCCGTCCTTGTAGACAGAGGGAAGGATGACCGCCATTAGCTGGCCTCGCCATCAGGGGCGTCAGTAACCGTTGTAACCTCCGCTGGCGAAACCACTCGCTTCGCGTCATCGACGAGGCTGGCAATCGCCGCCTTTGTAAAGACCTGATCAGTGATGAAAGCGCGCAGCAGCCCGGCCAGCGTGCTGTCCTCTTCATCTTGCGGCCGGGGCTTGGACATCAGGGCGATGGAGGCCCGAAGCTCCTCGTTCTCAATGTTGACGCGCTTGAGGTTCGCTGAGGTGTTCGCGACTTCGTCGCCGTCAGTCTCTGTCGGCGCCAAGTCCGCGATGGTGGCGCGAAGGGCGACGTTTTCGTCGTTAACGCGGCCTAACTCCATCATCGCGTCAAGATAGCGTTGCGAGGCGACCAGGCTCCGATTCTCAAAAAACGCAGCAAGGGCGGCGTGATTAGAGGACGTAACCTCTGGGCTGATCTGGATGGAGTTTTCGTCAGTCATTTTTAATCTCCTGGAAGGACTAAGATTTCACGGCGCATGGCCGCCTGGTGTTCACCGCCCCGGCGATCGGAGCGTTTTTTAACGCTTCAGAACGAATGCAACGATGTTGGTTTCGTCTACGCTTGTCGTTCCTGAGAATGACGCGCGGATCGAGAAAGTCGTGGAGGTCGTGCCACTCGCCGGGATATGTCTGCCCATTACAGAGGCGGACATGCGCTTGCCGGGGTCGGCAGCATTGAACGAGGTATTTAATGTCGTCGCGCCTGCCCTTGCGCTTATCGACATGCTGCCGCCCGTCCCAGTTGGGTGAGCAACACCCCCGCTCGATCCCATTATGATCACGGTTGGCGAGCCTGATCCGTGGGCGATGGTCACGGTGGCATCTTTGTTGCCGCTGGAGAAAGAACCGCCTGCAACTTCCGCACTGTCCGCAGCGGATACCGCGCCGGGAGCAATGTTCGACGTCGTCACCATAAGGTTGATGATGTTGGCCTGTCTGACGGTGAGTTCATCGACGTAGAGCACACTGCCTTCGAATACGAAGGGGTTCTTGACCGTCGCGCCATTGGTCATGGCGATCTGGTCAGCCTGCAGAACGATGCGTGTCGGCGTACCTGTCGATGCCGGGACATCGATAAACAGGCCGGCACTCCGCCACGAACCCGCCCCGCCGGTCCGGGCCTCCATCGCAATACGAGATGAATAACCGGCTGGCCCGGCGGAAACACCCATACGAAAATTGGCCGTCGCAAGGTTGCCCGTCGTCTGCCCGGCGGAAATCGCCGTGATCGCGTCGGCCGTCGCTTGAACATCGGTGACCAGCTGCGGAATGCGTTGATCTTCGGATAGTGTCCAAGTTGGTGTCGCTCCGGTCGCCGTGCAGATGTAGACCCGGTTTCCTTCGTTCGATTTCAGCCAAAGGTCGCGAAGGCTCACGCCGGTTCCGGTTGGTGCCGTCGTCTGCCGATAAACCAGAGCCTTGCTGTTGGCCGTCGTCTCTACCGTGGTGACCTGCGTCTGCAGCAACGATACAGCCGACGCTGCAGCCTTGCCATTGATCTGCGTCTGCAGGTCGATGATGCTCGCCGCCTGAGAGGTGCTTTTGCCTTCCTCAGTCGTCACGCGGGCCGTCAGTGCGGAAAACGCGGTCGCGCCAACTTTGTCGGCTACAATGGCGGATAGATCGATGAGGCTCTGCGAGAGAATGTCAGTCTTGCCGTCAACGTTCGTGACGCGGGCTGACAGTAGATCCAGAGCGCGAGCATTCGCGTTGATGCCGGGTAGCGTGGCCTCGGCGATCGACATGCGCCTTGAGAGCGCCGAGTTCGGGCCGGTGGCTACATCGATCTGCTCAAGGAAAAAGGCCTTGTTATTGCCCGTTGTCGAGGCGACTTCCTGCCGGATCGTCTGGCGATCACGAAAGGCCGTGAAGTCCTGATCAAGCGAAAGGCGCGAGAGACGCTGCACGTCCAGAATGGTTTGGCGCACGCCGTCGCGGATCCACATCGTGGCGTCCCCGACGAAGTTTTGAAGCCCCTCGACCATTCCGGGGAGATAAACATCGCCATCTCCTAACAGGATGTTTGGGGTGAGCACGTCGAGCCATTCGGACCATTCCGTCACGCGCCCCGAATATGGCCGCTCCTTGCCCCTAACCTGGTAGATGGTGTTGGGCAGGCACCAGTTCCCGGATAACACCCACGCGAAAGGAGCCGCGTAGGGTGTTGCAGCGCTGTCGAAGACGATAGCGCCTGTGGCCTTCACACGAGCGACGATGTGAACGCTCAGAACGTCGTTCAAGTCGTCGGCGGCATGAACCTTCATCGCCGGACGGCGACCAGCGCCGACTGCATCCGTGATCGTCCACGGCTCGACCGTCCAGCCATCAATGACGCTTACCGGTGGATATAGCGGATCGAGCGGCGAGAATATCGGCGGGGTATAGGTCGTCGGCGGGTCATAGTCGCTCGGGTCCACCTCGGTGATGTCGAGCATCACATCAAGATTTGCCTTGTCTGCGACGCCATCGACCCTGAACAGTTTTGACGAGTAACTGTTGCGCATCGAGCTCAGCGTGATGATGTCGCCGGGCTCCAACGGCCATGCCCACGGGGGCAACACTATGGTATGCCTGCGCTCCCGGCGGGCTTCCGCCAAGGCTGCTTTTATGATGCGCTGAACTTGGGAGTAGCGCGAAACGACATCGAGCGACAGGTCAGCAATGAGGCGGCGATTGCCATCCCGCTGCTCATAGTCGCTATTGTACAGAGGTGGCGCGGCCTTCTTGTTCCAGGCTTCCTTGGGCTCAGGATAGGTCGCGGTTATCCCGTTGATCGAATTGGCGAGCGTGGTGAAAGGCGTGAAGGTCTGCGGCTCAGTCGACAAGATATCGCCGTCAGAGATGGTCAGCACTGACGCGCCGGGAGCGCCTATGCGAACCTTGTAAGTCCCGCCTGTTTCGATCAGGTTCCCTTGCCCACCTTTCAGGAGAGCTTCAATGGTTGACCCGAGCTCGGTATTGACCGTGATTTCAATTCCGGTCTGATACTCCTGCTCGGGGCCATCTGGACCTTCAACGGACGCACGACACTTGTTGATCTGCTGTATCCAGTCAGCAGCGGGGAGCCGGGCGCTCGAAAGGTTCTGCAGCCCATAGAGCCAAACGCCATCGTAGCTGATGCCGTGCAAGAGATTATAGATCTGGACGGCCAGCAAGTTGTCACCGTCGCCGCCCCATGTGGACTGGTCGTTCAGCCGATGAGAGCCGGTACCGCCTGCCGTGCTATCTTTCGTGAGATCGTAAAGCGGCATGCCGGCGATCTCGAAGCGGAATGACGGGAAACCCGAAAATAGCCCCTCTTTCGTCTGCGACGTGACCACGGCATAGGCAACGCCCCTGCCTACCCTCGTGTTCTCATAGGGGCGGCTGGAAGACGAAACCGTGTTGACAAGGAATGGATCTGCTTCGGTCTGCGTTCCGTCATGGAACTTGACCCACATATTGTTTCCACCGCCACTGGTGGAATACTCCTCGACCGGGAAACCCCAGTCCCCATAAGACGTGTCGCTGGTATCGACGGTCACGGGCGCACCATTGACCCATACAGCGGTCACGCCGCTGATCGGCACGTCAGACAGGGCGATGACCTGCGTCAGATAGGCGTTCGGTGTCTTACCGGACTTGCCCCACGTGTTCGCATAGACCAGGGAGCCGGCGGTTGCCCGCGCTCCCATGAGAATGGAACGCGGGACGTCTCCGCCCGACTGCATCTTTCCTTGCACGCCGCCGGCCTGGGGTTGGTCAGCCTTCTGCAGTTCTGCAACGGCGAGGCTGAGACCAACACCTACTGCGGCATTCAGCGCGAATGTGCTGACTGTCGCGAGGAACGCAGATTGAATGCCGACAGCAGACAGCGCGCCGGCGACAGCAGCGGTTGTGAAAACAGCCATGTTATTCCTGACTTGCCGCTTAGAGGGGCTTCATGAAATGACGTTCGACGGCCAGGTAGCCGGAGCGTTCGTAGAGCCGGCTTGTTAGCGGATCACCACCGAGCCCGACCATGTGGATGAAGGCGCATTCGTTTTGCCGCGCCCACTGCTCGTAGGCGTCGAGCATTTCCAGAGCATGCCGACCGCGATGCGCCGGATCGACCCAGAACATAATCTCGAAGGCCATTTTAACCGGAGAGAACCGGTGTGGCTGCGCTTCCGCCGCGAGTACCCCGCGAGCAACACCATCGACATCCAGCACAAGGCAAAGCCGATCTGGCGCGTCCAAAGATGAGCGAAAGACATTATCTGCCATCGGCGCGGAGAACGGGAACGGCACTTCAGACGCGGCATGAAAGGCTTTCGCCATCGTCAGAACACGGATGCGGTCACCGAGAACCGCTGACCTGATCATCTGCTGGCCGGGATATTTGACGTGATGCGCTGCGGTTCTGACGACGCAATCTTCCCGGACTTCGTCCCCCAGAACAGCTCCCATTCTCCGACTGTCGTCGCATCCTGAAAGAAATTGTCCGTCGCAGATCGCAGTTTCTGGCTATCGTTCGATCGTGTGTCCGGGTTGCTCCTGGTCATTTCCTGCGTATGAGACACACAGGTCAGAACAATCGATCCATCCTCATTCTCTGCCGGTGTGGTGATCAGGGGATCATCGACAAAACCGACAAAACGAGGGAACGCGGGACCGACAATCTTCCGGGTTGCCGGAGAGAACAGACCGCGAAAGATTTCCACCCTCGCCTGTTTGAGATCGTAACCACGAACGAGGTTGGCGACCCCCTCATCAATCTGCGAGAGCGTAACCGTGACGCTCCGGACGGTCACATTCGAAACCAGGGGGATATCGCTGATCGCAATCAGTGAGCCGGCGCCTTCGAAGTTCCGCGTCACCTCCGCCCCTGTTTCAGGGTTGAGGACCGTGGCAGACACATTGCCGACGTCCGACCAAAATCCATGCTCGACCTGGGCACCAGTATCGTAAGTGCGGGCCTTGAACCAAATGAAGTCCCGCGCCACAAGCTGCCGCGCCTGAAGCGCTGCGTAGTTTTCCGCAGAGATTGCACGCATGAGATCACCTCAACTGATGGGGCATTGGAAGGCTTGGAACGAGATGACTGTCTTGAGCGCGTCAAACTGCTGCGGAACGACCGATCCGGGCACCAACATCATGACTGTCGCAGGCTGTTTCAGCGTGACATCAAGGCCGACCGTTGTTCCAGGAAACAGGTGGGGCCGAACCTCGAATAGAGGGCTGACACCCGGCCCGGAAGCCGTCACTGTCTCCATCACTTGATGAAGCGAGCGCCACCCGGCAACATTGAACGCGAGATAATCGCCCCGGGACAGCACCATGCCCGCCGGCAGGCCGGATAGGGCGAGCGATTTGCCGTTTCCGCCGACGGTTGAAATTTCGGATGTGTCCGAAAAAATACCATCAGGCTTTGATCTCGGGTACGGACGGCGGGCATCGAAACCGTGAAACGTGCCGATGCCGTTATCCATACTCGACAACATGGCTTCAAAATCGAGCGCATCTGCGTGAAACAGCGGCACGCTGGACGCGGCCAGTGTCCATAATGAAGTGCCGAAGTCCTTGATGAGCGTCACGCCGTTTGCTTGGCGTGACAGTTCCTGCCTGTACATCGGTTGGAATTTATAGCCTTCCGGCGCGATGGGGTATGTCGTCAGGATGTCGTTGCGGGGGAACGTGACGGTCATTTACAGATCCCTGCTATTCTTCGCTTTGCGAACGGTATCGACGACACGAGCCTTAAACTCCTGCCGATCGCGGTTCATCTGGGTCTTGAGGCCTTCGATGTCCTGGCCGTACCCTTGAACGTTGTAGACCGGAGCGAAAGAGACGTGCACGGGAGCTTCGTTGGAGTTTGCGGCGCCACGGTTATTGTTGCTGGCTTTGAGTTTGTGGTTGGGGATGACCTCCTCCCCGCCCTTGAAGCGAACGAGTTCCGGTCCCTTCTCGCCAACCCACTTGACGCCTGGGCTCGCAGCTGGCGTTCCCGTCGCGTATCCCCGGAGACCCGCCCAAGGGTCAGATGAAGCGCCGCCGCCGCCGAAAAGACTGAGTATTCCGCCTAAGAGACCGCCGCTGCCAGAACCCGCGCTGGAGACCTCAAACAAAGCATCGACGACATCGTTCAAAAGCTTGTCGGCGATCTTATCGAGAACACCAAGAGCTGCATCGCCGAACGACTCCCAAACGGACTTTCCTTGTTCAAGGCTCGAAAAGAAATCATCGAAAAATCCCTTTGTGAGCATTTTCGAGAAGTCTAGCGCCTCGCCCATTTTCTTGGTTGACGCTTCTACCGACGCCATAGTTTGCGCCAGCGCAAGAAGCTGAGACTTCTGGGCATCGGAGAGTGTAATTCCTCTCTGCTGCGCTTCATTCAGGAATTGCTGTTCATAGCGAAGCGCGGCAGCTGCCTCTGCCGTCAGGCCAATCGCTCTCTGCTCAGCTTCGAGAGAGGCAATGCGGCGTTCGGCACCTTTCACGATGTCGTCATATTTCTCGACCTCTGTTTTGCCGCCGCCAGTCTTTTTCTTCGACTTTTCATTAACATCGACGAGCCCCTTGGCGAGATCCTTGATCTTGCCCGCCGCGGTCGAAGCATAATTTCCGATAGCCTCAATTCCCTTTCCAACGTAGTCAGAGCCCTGAGTTGCCTGCATTTCCTTCGCTATCATGGAAGCGGCCTCGCCAGCCTTATCCTTGTATGGATTGGTGACAGTCCCAAAGTCGACTTCACCTATGCCTTTGAACGTGCCGATATCGATGCCAACTTTGCTCGCGAGCCCGCTAAGGCCGTCATAGACGCCACCGATAAATCCCGAGATCATTTTGATGACCTTGTTGACCATCAACTCTGTGCCTTTAAGGACAAACTCTGCTGTCGTGTAGACAACATCCCCAATCGCAGCTGGGAGCAAACCCCACGCTGCCTTGATCCCATTGAACCCGCCAACAAAGAACCCGATTATGGAGTTCACGCCTGCTTTGGCGTCTCCAACGATGTCGCGGCCGAATATCTGTGCCAGCTCGTCGCGGAAGATGTTCGCAGCGGCCACAGCAGCGACGATGCCGAGAACGATGGCTCCTGCCGGATTGGCCGCCAACATTGCTGCGCCTGCCGTGACAGCGGCGACCGCCAGGCGTCCAAGCAGTGCGATAACGGAGATGATGCCGCCAATGATCGCCGGGGCGTAAAGAAGCGCCAGCGCAGCAGCGGCGCCGACAGCATACGGCGCAACCTCGTCAAGTATCTCGGCGAGCGCGTTCAATGCCGACTGTGCAAGTTTTGCCCAACTCACCGACTGGATAAGCACGGCTACCAGCGTGGTGAGGCCGACGGCGATGAGAGTAATGGGCGAGAGCATCGCAAGAAGTGAACCGCCAAGCTCTTTCGCAAAGCTGCCGTTGGACATCATAGCCACCTGAGCGATCTGCAGGCCCTGTTGCATGCCAATAAGACCGGCCTGCATACCACCAGCCGCTGTGGTTACGATATCGAAACCCTGAGCAGCGAGGTTGGCGGTGTTATGAGTCCGCGCCAAACCGGCGGTGTTCTGGTTCGCAGCGCGACTTGCCATCTCAATTTGCTTCGATGCGGAAGCGGCTGCCGCCGCCTCGCTCGAATAAGCCTTCGCCGCCGCCGCCGCCGCGCCCACTGCTCCCCTGTTGGCGCCAGCGAGGCCGTCAGTGGCAGCTTCCGCACGAGCGGCCGCGCCGGAGAGCTTGTCCAGACCCTGGGTGTTTTCTGCGACACCTTTGTTGGTCACCTGAATTCCGAGCTGGGCGACGTCTGACATGGCTTTACCTTTAAATGGCGCGTGATATCGTCCGCGCCTCAATTGGAGGAGGCACGTTTTGAAGAAACTATTATTGATTGCGAGCTTGGCAGCTGTGACCTTGGTTGGCTGTGTGGCTGCGCCGACGGATGTGCCGGTTTCGAGCACTTATTCTCACGATGAGATGAAGTTTATCCAGTCGACAGGCAAAGCGTCGATCACCGGGCAGGCGTTCATGAGGCAGCGCGGCGGCGGGGTTGTTACCGCTGCAGGTGAAGAGATATTGCTTATACCCGACACCGCATACACCCGTGAAGTGACCGATAAGATGCTGTCTGGCCAGACGCAGTTGGCTGCAGGGTCCAACCTGAAAAGCTATACCCGGAAAACCACTGCCGATGCAGAAGGCCGGTTCAAGTTCAGTGGCCTTGTCGGGGGCTCTTATATTGCGCTGGCTGTAGTCAGGTGGGAAATACCCGGGGAATATGGATCCCGACCACAGGGCGGCGGGCTCAAGCAGGAAGTTACGGTAGCTGACGGTCAAACAGCCGAGATTATAATGAGCAAATAGACCGTCCGTCTGCTGAAAAGGAAAAGGCGGCCCGAAAGCCGCCTCCCCTGGCTCGACTCCCGGTTGCCTCCGTGCTTTCCTCCCGCTGCTAAACCAAGGAGAGAAGCATGAGTTCGCAAGTAGACGACACTGCATGGAAGCTGGGAATGCAACTGCTGCTGCGGCAGGTTATCGCCGACAACTACCATTCGCCCGACCAAGCCCAGTTTCAGAGGCAAATCGACGGCCTTCTGAAATCAACTTTGACCAGCATCGAGACGGGCGTTCAGTTTCCTGGCGCTGCTGAAGAGCAACAAGTGAAACAGAAAGCCTCAGACCTGGTCAAAAGCATCGTCACGTCGATCAAGCCCGCTTAAGGCGATATTTGATCGCGAGACGTGGAGAGGGGCAATAATTGCCTCTCTCAAACTCAACTTGATTTTGCGGTTCGGAATGACTTCCTCGCTACCGTTTAAGCGGACGAGTTCTGGACCTTTTTCACCCATGTCAAATCTCCTTTTGGGTCTCTAATTGCCTATCGCTCAGCCTCCCGTTCCCGGATGGCCTCGCTTTCCTTGTCGATCTCAGCGCAGTATCGGGAACTCATGGACTTGAGGATGCGAACCTCCTCGCGGCGGATCACGTTGCCGGTAATTGCAAGCCAGGCGGCCAGTTCTTGATTGGAGACCGGCGCCGGGCCGGAAAATCCGGGGGCTGCGCTTTCACGCAACTCCCAGAACCATTCCCAGAGGAAGTAGCCGTTCTCCGGAACGTCGACCTCGGGACTGTCGATCTCGAAACTCTCGTTTCGCTCGCGTCGGGTCTCGCCGTCCTTGTCTTTGACGCAGTCGTAACGCGCGCAGAGCGCTACGGCTTCGCAGAGCCTTTCCCCAAGCTCTTCGTAAAATTTGCGCGGTCTTCCGAGGCTGCGGCCACCTGGTCGTAGATCCAGCCGGCTTCTTCAACGACCTCGCGCGCAATCTCGAAGGTCAGCTCGGGCTTGGAGCCCTTCCAGTCGTGATCGCCCCAATCCCAAGACGCGATCGAAGCAGCTGCCTTGTCGAGGTATTCGTCCTCGACCTTGGCAGTGGTCAGCTTCTTCTTCCGGCTGGCGAGGAATTTGTCGCTGTGCTGCCGGACAACCTTCTTGACCTCGTTGCTCTCGTTTGAGCGGATCATAAAGGTGATGCCGACCAGTTCGTCGGTATCCGGACCGGTGAGCTTGAGGGTGAAGAGGTCTTCGGAGTTGACGAGCTTCGAAATGTCCATGTGATGTTCCTTAGACCGCGACCGGGTTCACGCGAACCGGGAGTTGATTGAGACCGATGGTGAAGCGTTCAAGCTCGAAGTCATCAGAGCCGCCGCCAGGATAGAGTGGGCCGGAGACGACGCCGCGGCTGTAGAAGATCGTGTTGGTGAAGCCGGCGCCGCCGTCGTTACGTTCGATCTTGATGGCCATGTTGTCCTGGTTGAGCGGGTCGCCGAAGGTGCGCAGGATCACCTGCCCCGCATCGGCGGCGACGGATGCGACCTCAAGCTGCGGATCGCCGGCGTTGGCTGTGCCCTTCTGCTTCTGGGTCACAGCCTCGTCGAGCGTATTGTAAGAGTTCATGGTGCTGTCGGCGCCAAAGTCCTCGACGTTCCCGACCTTGCCGACCTGCACCCAGGTCAGTGCGGCATAGGTGCTGCTGATCAGATCGCTGTTCTGAGCCGTGGCGCAGACATAGACCTTCGTGCCCTTCTTCGTTGCTTTGTTCGCCATGGTCAGCTCTCCTGTTCAAAGGCGTGATAGGGGATCGTGACCGGCACCTTCATGCGGTCTACGTCTTGGATCGGGCTTGAAGCCCAAGGTTCGCTGCTGATCGTGATCCTCACGCCAGATGCGAATAGGGTCTGGTTCTTGAAGCGGTTGATGATCTGGCCGGCGACATCGAGCGCATCCGGGATGCCGCTACCGATCGGCCACATGACCGACACCTGCAGGATGCCGACCTTCTGCTGTGGGTCGTCGCCGAGCGTGATCTGACGTGTCCTGTTGGGCAGGAAGAGGAGTTCGAGGAACTTACCCGGCTTTGACTGCCCTGCCGCTGGAAACCCTACGTTTGGCCCCGCGATTGGTAGGACGTCCGGCATGGTGCGCAGATGCGTTCCCAGCGCAGTGAAGATCATTGCGTCCGTGCTCGTCGCCATGTACCGATTACCTATGAAAGAGAAGCCGCCCTTATCGGACCGCGAGGTTCACGAACGCCTTCACGAGGCCTGGCTTTTGCTGGCCAAGGAAGACGGCGCATCAGAGTTTGGGAACAACACGCTCAAGGCGGCTCGGCTATCGCTCTTCACATTTCAGATGACACTGATGATGAAGATGGAAGCGCCTACAGCCCAAATGCCTTCCGAACCTTCTCAGCATTCCGATTGACGTGCACCGGCCAGTTCTGCGCTGCCAGGCGGACAAAACCCGCGGCGGGCCGACCATTGGCACCGTATTCCTGATGACCCGCGTAGGCGGCCGTGTAGCCGAAATACAGGTCGTCCTCTAAAGACGCCCCCGCGATGACTGCGTCGATGATGCCGAAGTCGAACTTATACGTCCGCCCCTCGACCGGATTGGCTCCAGAATTGATGCTCGGCATCGTCGCCGTGGACGCCAACAGCGATTGTTGGAGAAATCCCGTCTCGAATGGCATCCGGCCACCCTCGATATCGAGGGTCTGCATTTCCTTGACCACATCGGCGGCGCTCTGGTTCCGAACGGCTTCTATCGCTTCCGGCACCTTCTCGGCGAAGTTGGCCACGGCGGCGGCAAATGACAGCGTGGCCATTTAGGCAGCGCGTGCCCGATAACGGCGGAGGCCAGCCGCAATATAGTCGATGTCGTATTCGACCCGGCACTTGCAGCCGATCCGATGCCTCGCTGGCGCCTTCGGGTCATGGGGATACATGAGCATCGTTCCGTCAGGTGCCACGAAAGGCATATCGAGCGGCACGGCGTTCTGTGTGGACATCTGGACATGCTGCATACGCGGATGTTCCGAGCCGGAATGCTTCCACTTCTTTGTCACTTCCTGAGCGGTGATCTTGCCCGCTTCCACCTGTTGGCGGATGGCATTGTCGCGAACGGAGAACAGAGCGGTGCGAGTTTCCTCAAGCCCGATCGTCTCGCCTCGGAGCAACAGGTTCTTGTCGGACAGGCGCATGATGATCTTGCGCGTCATGTCCGCCTCAACGGGCTTCGCCTCACGGATGGCTTTCGCGACTGTTCGGTCGAACCGCTTATCTCTGGTCTTTAAATCCAGATACTTGCGCATCGTAGCCGGATCGCCTGACAGCAGGCTCTCCTTTGCCTTGTCGATGAATTTGACCTGTCGGCTCGTAAGGCCGATGTAACCGCCTTCCCGCCTGCCTGTGATCCGGTTGACTCTGCCGACAACGTCCAGTGCCGTTTTCGTCGGGTTCTGGCCCTTGGACAGCCCCGCCTCAAAACCCATCCGCAAGGCTTCCCGCTGGTCCTCGGTGATATTGGTGACCAGTGTGGACGACTGCTCCCGGATAAGTCGCTCGCCCTCCAGGTTTCGTACCCCGAACTGAAACAGCACCCGCGTTCCGTCCGGAGAAATCAAGGACGGCAGGCTTTGCACCATATTGATGCCGCCAGCATTGAATGCCTCACGCAGGGACAATTCCAGCGCCGCGAAGGCTTCGGGCTGAACCTGAACGGCCGCCACCGCGCCGGCAATATCGCCCCGCTCCAATCGCTCGACGATTGTCTTTAGCACGACGGAGGACTTGATGGCATCAATGGCTTCGCGGAACGCCTCGGCAACCTTCGGCTCATACTGGGCGAGAAGCTCGTCGAAGGTCATGCGTCCTCGCATTATGATGTGAAAAAGGCCCGCCGAAGCGAGCCTGAAATGTCAGCGTATTTGCGGTAGTGCCGTCAGAAATCGGTCTTGAACCATCGATCAACGACAGCGCGCCGTTCCCTCGCGTCCGCATCCGATTTCTCATCGATGCGTTCCCCTTCCACAGAGGATCCAGTGACAGGCCGATACTCGGAAGTTTTCGCTGGCATCGTCGCGGCCGGAGTTTCCCCAGGATATAGAAGTTCAAACGTTGCCCGAGGTATGTATTGATCGATGGCACCGGGGACGAGGCAAAGGTCGTTGTTCATGTCGCTCTCCATTGCCTACAGGATATGCCGTTGGCCCCTACCCTGCAATCCTTCCTTGGCAGACGAAAACTACGTTCGTTGCCCCGTCAAAGTTATAGGGGTCGATTTTCACGATCCGATAACCCATGCCGCCAACCGTCGCGATGTCGTCAACCTGGGGCGTGATCGCCAGCCCGTAGGCTGAAATGTAGATCTGGACGTCGCCGGTCTTGATCACGGTCCCGTCAATGTTCCGGGCATCGTATGCCATCGGCACCAGTGTGGCCGGATACGCACTTTCCACCGGATCGCCGCCGTTCACCGGGTCTGGCGGGGCAATGCGTGTCACGGTGCCAGCTTGGCCGTATTTGGCGATAAGCCGCTGTGCAGTCGCTTGCATGCGGGCATAGAGCGGGTTGGCCATGAAATGTTTCCGTTAATAGTTAATTAAGGTCTCGCTTGCGCCGTCCCGTTTCTGTGCGATCCTTCGTTCATCAGCGGGGATGAATGACATGGCCGGCACGACCTTCAACCTTGAAGATCTGGACCCTCCAACTGAGAGCCGCTTTAGGGTTGAAGCCGGAATGCTTGACCTCATAGAGCGGCTGCAGAGTGAAGGGCTGTCACAGGCGGAGATTGCTGTGGCGCTTGCGGATGCTGCCGAAGAGTACGTTATTCGCCTCGCCTCGACCTTCGAGTTAAACGACCAGAATCCCCGGCAGTATCGGAACTAGGAACGGCCAGAGCAGCCCCTCGATGGTTGTCACGACTGGCGTTGCCATGGCGACCAGATCGGCGATCGAGGTAGACGAGGAGGCCGCATATTCGACCTCAAGCTGCCCGATCTTTTCGCGCTTCACTGTCGCCGATCCTGTGACCACCGGCGACAGGCTGCCGGGGTTGGTCAATTCGAGGAATGCGGCCTCATAGCTGGCATTGACGATCGCCACCGGGATTTCACCGGTCGGGATCGCCTCGCGACAGTAGGTGGACGCCCCTGTCCTGCCCCATGCGCGTTCCTGCTTGTAACCGCCGGTGCGCGTGCCTGAGAAGAACCGCTCGTAACGATCGATCACCAGAGAGCCGCGTTGACGGGCTGCGTCTTTCTGGACATCGGTCGTGCCCTCGGGGATGACATAGCCGGCGGCAGTTGCATAGGCAGTGAAGTCCTCGTTCGTGCCGTATCCAGCCATGTCTCATTTCCTAGTTTCGTATATTAGGTAATTGTAAACCATTGACTGGCAGAGTTGTCGGGCATGGAGCAACCGGCAGCTGTGTTTCGAGTACTGCCGGGAACTGAGGGCTCGCCACCTTCCCTATCAAGCGAGCCCTCTTCTTTTAGGCTACGCCAGCTTCGCGTCGATCAGCTCTTTCAGCTTCTCGGTGCTGATGTTCCTCGGATATTCCAGCCCGAGTTCGGCCGCCTGCTTCTTGAGATCGTCGCGTTCCGAGAGCTTCGGGTCATCATCATCTTCGCCGGTGACGATGAGATGCTCGGCTTTGATCCAAGCGACGACGACGGGATGATCCTTGACGGTATCCCAATCGGCCTGTTCAACCTCGAGCGAGGACTTGCCGGCGATGACCGGGCCGCCGGGAATGCCAAAGCCGCCCGGCCGGGTGTTTTCGAGTTTGACCATGATCAGATCCCATCCAGATAACGAACAGCGCCCGGGCGGCGGATTTCGACGCCGCCAAGACGGAAGATGCCAGGCACCTCGAACTTCAACAGGCGGCGCTCAGCCTGCAAGAAGCGATGCGGCATGGGAATGTGCATCTTCACGACATCCGGCGTGCGGCGATAAGCGACCATGCGGTGGGTGGCGCCGGCGCCGAGATTTTCCAGACCGAAAACCGCGCGGATCGTAAGCGGGCGGCCGGTCCGGATCGTGTAGATGTTCGCACGCTGGATGTGCTCCAGAATGGTCGTGGTCATGGTAGCGTCGAGGCGCTTGGTCGCGATGAGCGCGTAACGGTCCTGATCAAGAAGGATCGTGTCAGCCTGCTCGATGCCGTTCGAGGCGGTGAAGATGACGCTGAGAACGTCGTTGACGTCCTTCAGGATTTCATCTGCCGTTTTCGTGGTCCAGGTTGCTGTGCCGCCGGCGCCGTTCGCGGCGGTGAGCGCGGTGACCGATACCGTATTCAACAGACCGGTCATGCCGAGCTTCGAGCGGCCGAGGAAGGCCACGCCGTCGACGAACTGCTCGTACTTGCGCTTGGCAGCGTCGGCACGGTCATTCGTTAGCGTGATGCCGTAAGCCTGAGCGTGGCCCAACTCCTGCAGGTTATAGCGATAGCCGATACCAGCCATGAAGACGCGGCTGTTGCCGTTGTCGAGCTTGAAGTCGACGAACGGGATGTCATCGCCATCCGCCGAAAACTCGCTGGCCTCGCCGACGTCATCGCCCATGGAGAAGAAATCGATCGCGGTCGTCCATTCGGGCGCCGAGTTATCGACCGGTACGAGTTCCCGGTACTGGAAATCCGGATACTCGCGCTTGTAAATCACGGGCTCGATGTAATTCTGAGCCGTGCGCAGGAAGTTCAGCGCCAGTGAAGGCGCGTCAGTGGTGAACATGCTCGTTCTCCTTACTTGGTGACGCCAAGGCGGAGACGCGCGAGCTGGTTGGTACCGCTCGTGACGCTTGCCCATTCGGCATTTTCGATGAGTTGGTTGGCGGCCGAGTTCGCTACGTTCGTGAACGTGCCCGTCGGCGTCATGTAGACCGGATCGCCCTGCGCGACCGCGACGAGCGCGGTGACCCAGATGGAGCCGTTCTTGCGAACGCTGAGCTGGTCGTAAGGCTTGAACACCTCACCATTGGCGGCAGGAACGGTACGGTCGGCGATGGCGACACCAGCAAACTTGCCCAGCGCCGTTGGCAGCTTCACTGTATCCTCGATGGTGCCGAAGATCACACCGCGGCCGAACGGGATATCACCCGAGCCTGCCTCGACGATGGCGGAGATGTTCCAGCCAGGCTCAGTGGTGGCGATCATGCCGGGATAGCCGGCCGGCGTGTCGCGCGAATAGGATACGGTCGGGAAAGCCATTATGCGTTCTCCTTCTGATTGCCCATCCAGGCGTTGGCGTCGCGCGCCAGCATCTGTCGGTAGGCGGCGTCGGAATCAGCGGGATTGCCGTCCTGCGCCTTGAGGCCGCCCTTGACGACGGTGGCGAATGGATCCGCGGCGCCCTTGGCGGCATCTTCGACCAGCAGGTCAAAGCGGGCGTCGATATAGGCGTCGGCCTTTCCGGCAATGGCGGCATCACCAATCTTGGCAACCACGACAGCCTTGCGAATGCCGGCGTCCGTGAGGCCTTCGGTCTTGACGTCCTTGGCGATGGTCTTGGCGACCGCGATCAGATCGGCGCGAGCCTGCACCTTCTTGTCGAGATCGGCGTCGGAGAGAACCTTGCCCTTCAAGGCGTCGATTTCGGCGTCCTTCTTGGCCAGGTCGGCATCCTTGGCGGCAATCACCGTCTGGTGTGCCGTTTCGGTGGCGGTGATCTTTGCGACAGCATCGGCAAGCCGAGTCTGCAGCGTGGTGATGACGATCGCACCCTGGTCGGTTACTTCAACCGGGATGCCATCGACGGTAACCGTCTTCAGGGTCATGATCTTTTCCTTCGGTTTCTGATCACTGGTGACAGGGGAAACACCCCAGTTTCCCGCACCGTCACCGATGCGAGCTTGAGAACCGGCCCGCGCGCTATCCACGATCGCGAGATGGTTGATCTTGATGTTGCGCTGGACGGCATCGAACTGCTGGCCATCGGGGGACGTGCCGGGCGTCCAATCGAGCTGGCATTCGTAGCCGGCCGACAGCTCGCGCTTGCCGCTCTCTACTGATGCGATGGCGTCCTTGTCCTTGAGGATCAGCGGCAGCCAAACCCAGTCGCCATCCTTCTTCGCGGCCGTGCTGACCTCGCCAACGGCCAGGTCTTTCCAGTTGCCAGCGTTGACCGCCTCGTCCGGGTGATTGACCGTAACCGGCGCATGAGTAAACGACTGCAAGCTCTTGTCGGAAAACACTTCTTCGGCAGGGCGATGGACGCGCACGATCCTGAGATCTGGCTTGCCCACCTCGTCGCCCAAATAAAGCTGGATGCCCGTGCGAACCGCCTTTGCTTCGGCAATCAGATAGCCGTCTTCGGTCCGGCGCGTTCCCGCGACGGTTACAGTGTCGGTGAAGTTCATGGTATGCCTGTCCTGAGGGGTAAGGGGATTCGGGCATGAAAGATAAGTTTGTGAAGCGAGCTGGTGTCGCTGCCTTCTGCTTATGGGTAATTTGGGCGGTTCATCCGCTGCTGGCTAAGCGCATGATAATACCGTGGAAGCCCGAGACTGTCGGCCAATGGGGAGACTCGTTCGGAGCGCTCAACGCTCTGTTTTCGGCACTTGCTTTTATAGCGGTTCTTTTTACCCTAAAGCAGCAGCGAGACGACGTTTCCAGACAGCTGGCACAACAACGGGAAGATCTCGCGCGGCAACAACGTCAAATCACAGCAAACGAGACCGACCAACACCTCCAACGTTTCGAACGAACATTTTACGAGCTACTGCGGTTACTACGCGAGGCGCGGAATGACGTCGAATTTCGATATAGCCATAGCTATATTGGTGACCCTAGAGAGCGTAGTTCCAGCTCTACCAACAGAGTTGAAGGAACAGAGTCCTTCAAGCGAGCGAACATGGAATTACGCCACTGGATCGGAGCTCTAGATCAGGCTAGGATTGAGATAAACTCAGAGGTTCTTGCTGAGCTCTATTTGAAACATATCCACTCTCGATATGAGAGTACTTTTGCGCCATACTATCGACTTCTATACACTCTTCTACTACGTATTGAGGAAGACACGATTCTTACTCAGGCCCAAAAGTACCGTTACGGCAATGTCGTGCGGAGCCAACTTACGAGCCACGAGGTTGCGCTTTGCTGTTATAATGGGCTAGCAGCGATTTCTGGCAGATTCAAAGGTTTGATAGTCGAATTTCGTCTTGCAAAGTATTTGCCTGATGAGTTTGGAAGGAAGAGGCTAATGTTGCATTACCCAGCGTCCACGTTTGAAGGTCGTGATTGAACAGTAATTGCTGCAAGTTCCTCTTCCGAGGGTTCTTGCTGCTCGATCGAGCCATATTCGGCAATCGCTTCCGCCAGACCTGGCAGGATGCCGTCCTCAACAATGCGGTTGGTCAACGACTTCGAGATGGCCTCGCGGGTGATGATCTCCTGCCCGAGGCCACTGCCGACGATTGTCCGCGCGCCATCGGCGTAGATTTTGAAAGTTTCGGCCCGTTCCTTCTCGCTCTGGGTATAAAGTGGCGCCCACTCGTAGAAAATGGCCGGATCGCGCTTGCCGGTTGCTGACCGGATGCAGACTTCGTCGAAGCGCCAGAGGTTCGGGGTCAGCTTGTTGCGCTGGTCTGCGCTGATCTTGTCGTAGTAGTTGCGAAGTGCGCTCTCACCGTTTGATCCAAGCCCCGACGGGGCGTCCTGTAGGAACCGAGCAAGCGGGATATCCCCCGCGCCGGCGGCGACTTGCAGATACTGGCGCATCAGCTCGGGGAATTGCCCGAAATTGATGGTCTTCTGTTCCCACTTTTCACCGGCGCCGTTCGGGCCCGTGCCGCCATTGCCTTCGAGCAGGAGCATGTTGAACATGCTCTTGAGGCTGTTCGCGTAGGCGAAACGCTCGGTCAGCTTCGACGTGGATGCCGCACTGGCAAGGTGCTGCGACAGGTTCGGGATATAAATGACGTCCGTCTTCGCTTCGGGGATCAACGAAGCGATATGCTCTTGGGAAGATGCGGCGTTCTGGATCGCGTCATGGACCACCAGCAGGATCGAATCCCCCCAGCAGTCGTATTCCGAAATCGATCGATCGAGGATCGGCGCTCCGATGAACCGGACGACGCGCGACGGGTGGACTTCGACCTGAGCGCCGTCCTTGCTCCTCGCTTGGTACATCTTCGGTTCGCCGAAATAAGGTGACAGCACGTCCCGGTCGATTTCGGTATAGCTGACGTCATCCCTGCCAAGCACATGGACGTAAAGGAGATCGCCTTCCTTCACCCGGTCGAGGACAAGCTCTTCGCCTGGCTGCGCGTCCTTCATGCCCAGCATGAGAGCAGCACCACCGCGAAGCCGGGCCAACTGCATAGCCTCGTTGACCTTGGCCTGAATGCTAATCTGCGGCGCGCGCTCGACCTTTTCGATCAGCTCGACGGTGTCTTCGTCTGCCTTCCACTCGCGCCACTCGCGCGTCATGTCGTCGGGGATGATGTCCACGATCTTGCGGGCCATCCAGTCGGAGCGATGCATCGCGTTGAGCTGCGTCACGTCGATCGGCAAGAAGCCATAGACAGTCGCGGTCTTCTTGTCCTTCGAAGAGCCCAAGCCGCTCACAAAGTTCTGTAGGCGGTCAAGAAACATCATCAGAGAACATCCAACATACCGTAGTTGTAACCAATATTCACATTGTCGGCCGCGATCACGGCGTCAGCCAGGTTGTGCGATTTCACGCCCAGATCCTTTTTCAGCTTCACCTTCGGCACGACACGCTTCTTGCCCTCGGTCTCGACCCACCACGGGACGCAAAGCTCGGTGAAGAGAGCGTCGAGCTTTTCTTTGCCGATCGCTGACGAGAACGAAAGAACGTGCTCTGGCTTGATCGGCTGCCCGCGCGTGACGGCATTGAACGTCAGCATCGCCCGGCGCGCGGTATTGGCCCACGACTGAGCCTTGAGGTTGAGGTATTCGTTCTTGTTGAGCGGACTATTGCCGTTATGCGGGTCGCTCGGCATGTCGGGGTCCATCACAGACCCACCGGCGTGAAAAGCGAAATGCTTTACGCTAGTGGCGTTGACCTCGTTTTGCTCATCGATGTAGCCCCCTACGAAAGCCCCTACCCCGATCGTGTCATAAGACACTGTCGCGCCGGCTATCTTTGCCTTGGCCCAGACGCGCTTGGCGTTCTGCACCAACTCATCCTTGCCGGATGACCAATCCTCGGCATCGGTGAAGATGCCGTCGATCTTGTCGGCGGTTGCGCTCTTGTCCTCGCCGTCGTCGGCCGGGTCGAAGCCGATGATGTTCCGGCCGGTCAGTTCGATCTTCAGATGCTTGTGGGCATCGACACATGCGTCGAGCCAGCGGCGCTTGAAGATGGACAGCTCGCTGTCGCCCAGCGGCACGCCGCCGTAGATGTGCTCAAACGTCTCGGGATCGCGCTCCTGCATTGCGGCAATGTCACGTTTAGCCTTCTCCGAAAGGAAGGGGTTAGACGTGTAGTTGATCTGGTGCACGACGCAGTGTGGCGGCGTGTTGATGACGAAGTTCTTCCAGACGTAGTCGGTGACCATCTTCGGGTTGAAGAGCAGGATCGCAAGGCTGTCTTCCTTGCGGATCGTCGGCGCGATCACGTCCCATTGGTCGCCGGTAAGCTTTTCCGCCTCTTCCACCCAAAGAATGTCGATATCGGACGTTCCCTTGATTTCCTCAAGGTTGCGCTCGATGCCGTAAAAGATGAACTCCGCGCCGCTCCGCCGGTGGATGATCGTCGTCTTCTGGACGTCGAAGGCGTCGGTCAAGCCAAGGTGGCTGATCGCCCACTTCAGTTCGGTATAGACCGATTCCTGAATTCGGTTCTGGAACCGCCGGATGCACATGACACGCATCTTGACGCCGACATGGTCGACAAGCCGGACCAACTGGCAAGCTGTATCCCGGGTCTTCGAGCTCGACCGGCCGCCATGCAGGACGGCGATATCGTTCTCTCCGAAGAATACCTTCTCCCAGAACTCGAACAACGCCGGGTTGGTCAGCGTGGCGGCAGCAATCAGCCCTTCGTCTCTTGCCGCAGCACCTCTCGCCATGTCCTCGTCTCGGTCTGTATCGGAGCGCCGTCTGGTCCTGAGTGCTCGTGCCGTTCAACGAACATGCCCAGGTGCTTGCCGATATCGACCAGCGCGCCCTTCTTGTCGTGAAGCTTGATCTTGATGCCGCCCGTGCTGTTCTGGCTGATCTCCGCGATCGCCCCGGCCGTGTCGTCATCGATCTCGTCGCTTGAGATGAGCGTCACGTTGTTGGTGACGACGTTCTTGATCACGAGGACATCGCCGCCGTCCGGGTTGTCTTCCTCGGTCACCAGTGTGCCCTGCCACTTGATGGCCTTGCGAATGTCAGCGAACCCGATCTTGGCAAGCTCTACTAAGACGCGCTCTTTCGTGATGGCGAGCTTGTCTATGGCCTTCTCGGTGGCCTTTCGCTCAACCGTTTGCTCCCACTCCAAAAGCTGCGTTACGCGCTCTTGAATGCTTTGTTTCTGCTTTAAAGTCGCAGCATTTCCCCTGTTCGCTTTAAAGCCTGCCTGTGCATAAGCGTCGTCGGCTGTTTTGCCTTGCGCGAGCAACTGTGCAAACTTCTCGTGCCGGGCGTTTTTCAGGACTGGCATGAAGTTGAACCTATGGAGGAATGATATGGGTTTTCCAGATAAGCCGATGGCTTCCGCGTCGAAAGAGAAAATCCGCGAAAGTTGGCTCGTTACCACGCTCAACGTGGGCGGACACTCGAAACAAGAGCGGTATTTCCACAGTGAAGCTGAGGCCGACGCCTACCTGTTGCAGCAGTACGCCCTGGTTCGGGCCGAAAACTGACAGGTGCGCAAAACCATTCCTACCAGCCGGTGAGCCACCCTCACTTCGCGATATGAATTTTCTAGCTTTAGGAGAACGCGAATGCGTGAAGTGGCCCTTCCTGTATCAATACTGTTGGGCTTCGCGATGCTGAGCGCCGCAATCCACACTAAAGAGAATGACTTTCAGACCTGCGTGCGAATGACTGAGGCAACATTACCAGCTGGCTATGGCGGTAATAACCGCGAAACGGTCATAGTTGATGCATGCCAGGCGAAGTGATGTCTCAATCTCTGTCCTCATCAGAGGACAAAGATAGGGACATCGGGTCCACTCATGCGTTGTGGTATCGTACCGCGGTCCACCATCATGGTGGGACGATATGGAGAACGCGATGTCGAGTGAATTTGTGGCAATTGCTGTAGCACGAGCCCGCAAACGCCGGGACGAAGCGAGAAGTAACCTGAGCGAGGCCGATGCGGATTTGCAGCAGCAAAGCGACGCTCGCAATTCCGTCGGAACATTAGCGGCGCTAAAATTGCAGGTCGAATTGTACGCCGACCTCGTCGCTAAGTACGATGTCATTATTGCTGCTTATGAAAACGAATAGATGGCTCCGGTAAGCTTGCCTTTGACGAGTGCCTGAGCGAAGTCAGCGGATTACCACTAACACCCAGGAGGCGATGGTTTTGCGGTATACCTACCAGATCGATTTGCATTGTCGTCGATGCGGGTCCCGAGGTATAGCGGATGTGGCGCAGACGAGTGATGAACTCACGAACCAGCTACTTTTCCACGTCGAACACGTCACGAAGGGTTTCTATGTGTCAGAGCTCACGGACGCTGCGGTCACCACAGAAATCAGTTGCACCTACTGCGACGTCTTTGCAGAACAGAAGAGCCATATCGGCGAACCGGGCGGTTAAGCCCGGCTCTCCATTGCAGGACTGCGGGGGCGGTAGACCGGCCGAAGAACGGCGACCTTGCGATATGCGGTGACGCCGAGCGTGCGCAGCGAGTGCCAGGTATCGCCGGCGCCCCCTAAACTTTTCCACGTCTTTTGCGTTATACCGCCATGCAAACCTCGTATGCAGGAGGGATGACATGAGGCTTGTGCAATTGACCCTGATTGGACAGAGTGCAGTACCAGTTTTCATAAACCCGGATCAGGTGGTGTCCCTGGTCGCTCTCCCTGACCGTACATCGATCGTCACGACCGCCACCAGTAAACATGGAGTGGCCATTATGTACGATGTTACAGAGTCGGCTGGGGAGGTCGTTCGCCTATTTACGGCTAATCCAGGTGTCGTGGCACCCGGACGAGCGTAAGGCCAACGAAGGCACGGGAAGCCTGCCACCGGTTAGGGTGGCGGGCTGGTCTGGTTGCGGAGGCAGGATTTGAACCTGCGACATCCAGCTTATGAGGCTGGCGAGCTACCGGGCTGCTCTACTCCGACAAACTGTGCACTATAGGACTGCCCACGGAACCTTTGTGGGAAGTCTAAGTTCGTTGTTCGAAGGAATTTCACAATGAACGCTAGCACCGCAATAATAGCCATTGTCGTCGCTCTAGTCGTCCTCGTTGTGCTTGTCCTACTACTGCCCGGCGACGGTGAATTAACGCCTGGACAACCATCGCCACATGCAATCGATCAGTCTCAGTAGAAACCGCACTATTCAGGCCGTTGCGAAAGGACACCACTATGGAAACACGTGAAATACCAACGGGAGTTGCACCTTCGGCTGACACTCCTGCGCAGAACCGCCGCAAGGTTGTAGCCGGTCGGGGTGCAGTTATGGTGATCGGTAGTATCGCAGTTGGCGCGTTCATTCTTTACGCCATCATCATGATGTACGGGATTTTCTATTCCCAATAGGCACGGCCGTTCAGGCGGGACTGCAAACGTCCGGTTTGAAAAGACATACTTCACCAGATGGAAGAACGCATATCTGCGTTCTCTGGATTTCGTCGGCGCCGAGTTGACGCAAATCAGCCGAAGTCGCCCTGCCCCGTTTATACTACGCGGCAACAAGTTGATCAACAGCTATATTCACGGAACGTTCTCCTCCGAAGAGCGATATCAACACCTTTGCATTCGGCCCGTCGATGCCGAGAACCGGGACCACAAGACCATCAAAAGAGCCGCCGAGGATCTGGACGGTATCGCCTTCGGAAAACTCCTTGTGGGTCTCCATCCACTTCTGCTCTTTCGGGGCGTCGATGGCGTTCTGATAGAGCCCCATGATCCGCTCCATGCCGTCCTGGTCGAGCTTCATCGGGCGGCCGCCAATGCCGACGACGCCTGTAATCAGCGGCAAATTGAAAACGTCGAACCACATCGGCACGCGCTTCGAAAACCCGGTGAAGACGTAGCGGGGCATGAGCGGATAGGTCCGCAGCTCCTTGACCTTCGTGTACTTATTCCGCCGGCGCCATTCGCGGTGGACTGGTAGGAAGGTAGCCAATCCCTTTCGACGGAGGATGACCTGAGCCACCTGCTCTTTCTGTGGCGGCACGCGCAAGGCGAACCAGTGGAAGTTCTGTGCTGCTTCTGCTGCTGTGGTCATGGTCTTTCCTCGATGTATGTTTGAGCCGCCGCCGCGCTCAATTTGCTGTCGTGGTGTCGGCATGAACGCCGAGATGCTCTTCTGCCTTTTGGAAGTAGATCGCCTTCAGGCGGTCATTCGGTTTGAATTCGGGGATGACATCGGCCCGGCCCCCAAGAGCCGAGAATTCGGTGAATGGAAATGGCACCCAACTCACCGGGTCTTTGCCTTCGTGCCAGTCGGGATAGCCGAAGGCGTAGGGCTGGACGCATTCCTCACAATTGTTCATGCCGAACGTCACAGTCTTGTTGAGCCCGCCGCACCATGGGCAACAAGCGCCATTCGAAAAACACGATACCGCTTGAGGTAGGCGCCGGAGTGCCCGGCCGAACTCATCCGCCTCTTGCTTCCAACCATCATCCCTCGTTTTCATTGCGTCCCCTCCTGAGACTTCAGCTTCCGAACGGCATGAATGATGGTGGTATGGTCCCGGCCGCCGAATATCCGGCCTATGGCTGGAAAGGATAAGTCCGGCCGCTGTCGGGAAACCTCGAACATGCACCTCTGCCGCGGGGCGATGAGCCGGCGAGCTCGGCGAATGCCGCATATCTCCTGCCAGGTCACATCTGGGAAATCGGCCAGAACCTCGGCGATGATGTCGGCTACCGGTTTCTTGTCCTGTCGCACGGTCATCCCAACGTTCTCGAGCAGGCATATCCGATCGGCCTGGGCCAGTATGCGGGCATCGCGATCGGCTAGGTCGAGCTCAAGTCTCGAAACAAGGTAGCCTTGGCGCATCACGCGCGCTTTCAACGCCTCGTTTTCTGCCAGCACCTTCTGCGCTCTTTCGGTCTCGGTTTGGAGGGCGACGCGAAGGCGCTCGACGTCGGCCTGCTTTACCCAGGCAGCAGGATCCATGAGGCGGGCTCTGACTGCCTGTGCTTCAGAGCTTTGCCGGTGCAGTTCACTGTTTCGGATGTTCATCTGGACGCTCCTTTCGCAATCCGGCTCTGGGAAATCTTGGATTTCGGTTCGGCTGGCTGGCGCTTCAGTGCGTCGAGGCGTGCTTGCGTCTCGTCGTCCGTACCGCCGTGGCGATGATCGGTGGAGATGACCGAAGCGCCAGCGGTTGCCTTCCTGACCATGGCGGCCACCCGCTTCCTCACGGACGGGTCGGCCCGCTCTATCGCGATCAACTCGCGGCGGCGGTCATCCTCGGCGCGTTGGAATAGCCGCTCGGCTTCGTTGCGGAGCCCTGCCCGCTCGGCAGCGAATGGCCGGACGATTGACCGGGCGTGCCTGGCGAACTCCGCGCAGGTCGGCACGAATTGGCCGGTATGGTTCTCGACCCGGCCCGCCAGGTAATCGTTGGCCGCTTCGGATACGACCCATTCCGGCAGATCGGCACAGGCCGCGCGGAACTCCGCGGCGAACTCGTCGACCTTGATTTCCGGCTGCGGCCGCAGCTGGCCACAAATGCGCAGCGCGGCGTCACGGACGGCAATGGGCTTTCCCGGCTCAAGAAGCCTGTCGATCTCGGCGACCCTTGCCGCGATCTGTCTGGCCCTACGGCGATACTGCTCTGGAAGGCGATCGAAGATGTCTTTCGGAACGAGGTCATGCATCGTTAAAAACCTCTAGAATTGTCTGACGGGTTGACTTTTTTTGCGCGCAAGCGCCCTGAGAAAAATCCATTGATTTTTCGAACTGGCTCTTGGCTCTTGGCTTATGGGGGTTATCCCCCGCCTTAACCGACCCCTTATCCCAGTTCGAATTTCCGCTGCTATTTGAGAGGGTTGGGTTGCCTCCCTTCTTTCCGTTTTTCTTGGCGGTTGCAGCGTTACGCGCGTCTCTTGTCATCCGCCTGGAATAGATGCGGCCTTGCCGATCGCGAGAGAACACGCCGTTTCGGTCTAGCTCGCCAAGAAGGGAAGCGATCTCGGATTCCTGGCACCCGGTCAGTCGAGCGAGTGAGGTTTCATCGAGGCCCTTGCCTGCTACCGCGACGTAGCCGATCGGGTCGTGCGCTGACGCGATGCAGAGCATCCGCATCCAAAGCCCCTGCGCCGCAAGGGAGCAGAGACGGACAGCAGGATCGGTTTCCCAATCCTGCCAGAAGAATTTTGACCAGACGACGCCACTCATCGGATCACCATTTCGTGGTTTCGTCCCTTTGCTGGAACAAAATTTGCCAACACAAGTTTCGGGCCCGGTAGTAATCTGGGAGTAAGAAAATGCACCCGAATGAGATCTGCAATCCAACGGAAATTCGTTGGCAGCCGGTGACCGTCACACTTCGTGGCGGCATCGAAAAGACGGTATGCGGCCCACTTCAGGGCTTCGAAATACTTAGCCGGCACATGGTCAGTCCGAACAGCAATATCTGCGCGAATGCTGCACGGTGCTGTCGTCTGGCGCTGGAGCGGAAGATGACGCCGGAACAGGCCCGGCAGGCATTCATTGCCGCCACAATGGATCAAGAGTTGCGAGCGAACTAACGTCATGCAGCAGCTCCGAACTTGCCAGCCTCATCGCCCCACGCTGTCCAGCCCTTGCGATCAGTCCGGCTGAACAGGTCGAGGCGATTGGCGCGCGGCATCAATCGTTCGGCCTCTTGATAGGCCTCTTCAGGTTTCTCTGAGTGTTCGCGAACTTTGCCATGGATGACCGACCGGGTGGATTTGGTCAGCTTCGGTTCGCCCCGCTTGGCGATAATGAACGGCTCATGTGAACCTCGCAGGCCATAGCCTGTACCGAACGATACCTTGCCGTGCTTGGTCATCTTCACCCAGACGCCTTCAGTGCAATATGTGAAGCCCCAGGCGCGAACGGTCGTCAGCTGTTGCGGAAGCATCGGCGCTGTGCACCAAAGCCAGAGCGTGCAGTTCGGCGCAGCAAGGTCGAGGACCGGCATAGCGTTGATCTCGTCGAGCGGCATGGTTTTGTAATGAGCCCGGGCAGACTTGCCCTCCCCCTTCTCCGAGCGCACGGCAAAACGCCACGGCGGATCCGCCATGATGAAATCGAAGCTGTGCGGGTGCAGGTCGCCGAAGGGCCATGTGTCTTGGAAGAGCCTCATGCTGCCACCAAAAATTGTGTCAGAAGCATTCGAGTGGAACAGTTCTCGCTAAAATACGTTTGTGGAACGCCGGACCTTCGGAGGACGCTATGATCAGCATCTGGGATGCGAACGTTGAGTTGAAGATTGAGGATCGTTTTCTCGTCATCAGGAACGCCCGAGAGGCGGTCGCGCTCCTGAAGAAGTCCTGGCCAGAGACCAAGAGCCCGAGTTACGCTGCAGCGCGAAAGGCATGCCTGGATGCCGCGAAGGGAGTTGTCCCGAACGCAGAGGCGCGGGCCGCGTTTGAGGCTGCGGCGAAGGAAGCCGGCATCCTGCGATAAGTGTGATGGAGGCAGGGTCTGGGGGAGAACCTGGATCATGCCGCCTGCCCCCGCCGCTCGAGCGCCTTCACATAGGCCGCACGGATTTCCTCGAACCGAGCGACGTCATATTCCTTGGTGGAAATCTCGTTTTCAGGGCGCGGCTTCTTCGCCTCCCTGCCATGGTCTTCAAGCCATAGGTTTGCGCTGGCGATACGGCGGTCTAGCCAGTCAATCATCTCGGTAGGTTCGGTCATGCCGCCCTCCCCGTCGGAACAATGTGGCCGGAGACGTGTTGGACGTGATCAACCAAGGAGGACTGACCATGACGATTCCCGTAAATCCCGGCCCAGATTTTCCCGGCCCGACCCCGCCCGTTCCGCCCATCGATGTACCCGATCCGATACCAGGCGACACCAACCCGGATCGCGTTCCTGACGACAAGCCGGGACCCGGACCGGATGAGCCGAGCATCAGTGACGTCCTGAGCGATTTGAGCTAACCGGATCATTCGGCAGCCTCGCGATACTCCACGAGCTGCTGGCAGTTGGCGGCGACAAGGGCGCGCGCCACCGGCGGCGATACGGAATTGCCGACGCATGACACCTGGACGCTCTTGCTGAACGGCTTGCCGTCGATGTCGGAATCAATCCGGTAATCATTGGGGAAACCCTGCGCGTTATAGAGTTCGCGCGGGGTCAGCATCCGCATGCCGATGTCGATGATGACGAATGTCTGCGAACCGATATCGAGGGTGACGAACTCGCGATCATCCCAGAAGCCATGGGAACGCATGAATTCGGCGACTTCGCGCGCCCGGTCGGCCTGATCGTCTGTGAATGGCGGGGCCGAGATTGCAGCCTCGACATGCCCGTGACGGTCCTTTGTGGTGATCGTGCGAGCGGGCTGGTTCTCCTCGCCGCCGTCGCCGGTCCCGTAGTAGGCTTGCAGGAAAGGCGCGACGAGCTGCGACTTGCCAGCGCCATCAGCCATAACGGTTGCCGACGGCTGATCGACGCCATGGCCGGTCGAAGTCCCAAACTGGCGAGCAATGAAGGCTGAGACGGTTCCCTGCTGCGACCCAGAAGCGGTGACGGTAGAAAGCGGATCATTCGCCGCGCGGCCCGGATTGACGCCACCGATTCGGCGGCTGTCGTTATTATGCTGGGCGACGAACGCGACCGCTGCACAGGTATCAGCCTTGGCCGTGATAGTTGCCGACGGCTCGTCGCCGCCTCGAGGGCGGCTTTGCCCTGCCCGGCCACCGCATCCGATCAGCGTAGGCACGATGACCGCGTTCTGGTCTTTCTTGCTGGCCGTGATGGTGTGGTGCGGGTCCTCGACAGAACGGTTCGAGCCACCATGCTGGGCAGCGGTCAGGACCGGGGCCACCAGTGTCAGGCCTGCGCCGCCAGCTGTAATCGTGTGCGCTGGCTCGTCGGCTCCATTGAACGGCTTTCCGGAATTCCGCATCGTCATCAGATGCGGAGCTACAGTTGCAAAGGACTGAGCCGTGGCTTGAGTGCGCAAAGGCTCCGTTGGTGGATAAATGCCGTTACGCTTCGCAGCACTAGTCATGTCTGTTCTGATGATTGTCGGCGCGACCACAGCCTTCTCACCACGGTTTGCGCCCGTGATCGTATTGAACGGCTGGTCGACGTCTTCGATCCGCGCGCCATGCGTCAGGTTCACGATGAACGGCCGTTCGGCATCCAGCACATACCGCTTCATGCCTCGGGCAACACGGGACATTGTGGCGTCGGCCAGCGGACGAACGGCGCGCAGCGCGTGCTTCGCCATGATCTGTGGCGACGTGTCGAAGATGGAAGGGCAAGCCAGCGACCAGTCGATGCACTCGGCAGCCGTGCGCCAAGGCAGCTTTTTCCTGGCGATGACGTCGCTGTCGGTCGGCTTGCCATGCGTCGGCTCTGGCCAGACGATTGGCAGACCGTCGCGGCGGGCAATGACGAACAAGCGCTTGCGGATCGTCGGGGCTCCATAGTCGCAGGCGCGAAGCTCGCGGTGCTGCAACTTGTATCCGGCCCGGCGCATAGCCTTGCACCATTTCTGGAATGTCTGGCCACGACTGTCGGGGCAAGGCATAAGGCCGCGCTCTGTTTCCAGCAGTGGTCCCCATTCCTTCCACTCCTCGACGTTCTCCATGATGATGACGTCAGGCTTTGCCCGCTCCGCCCAGAGCACGATGATCCAAGCCAGGTCTCGGATGTTGCGCTCTACCGGCTTGCCGCCCTTGGCTTTGGAGAAGTGTTTGCAGTCGGGCGAGAACCACGCCAGCCCGACATGGCGACCGGCGACATAATCGAGCGGATCGACCTTGAAGATGTTCTCCGAGAGGTGGAGCGTATCGGGATGATTGGCAGCATGGAGTGCCAGCGCGTCGGCATTGTGGTTGATGGCGATGTCCGGCGAACGGCCGAGCGCCATCTCGATCCCGGTCGAGGCTCCGCCGCCACCGGCAAAGCTATCGACGATCAGCGGCGCGCCACGGCCGACAGTCGCCGGGTTGAAGGACAGAACATCATCGGTGAGCGGTTGCCTAAACATTGCTTGTCCTTCGTGCTGGGAATAAAAAGGCCATTCGCGGCCAGTTGGGCGGCCGGGAGGGGCTAGCCGCTTGGGGGAGCCGGATCGTCGCGAAGCTCAGGGGCGATCTTGAAAGCCAACCACCTTGAGGACCGCAGCAAAGAACGAGCGAAAGAGATGCGCGTCTTCGCCACCCAGGAGAGCTGTGGCCCGTTCGATTGCTTCGTCATTGGCGCGCACCTCCTGCCGTGCGTATTGAAGGCCGCTGACCGCTTCGACGCGAAACAGCTCCTTGGGACTGATGGAAATTCGGGGATCCGCGTACCAAGCATCTTTTGTGCGGGTGTAAGACCAGCCCAGCTTGGATGCCGCGTAGCGAATGCGATTGCTGACGCTGCCCAGCGTCGGCGGTGCGATATCGTTCCTCAAAGCTTTTTGGCAGAATACTGCTGTACTCATTTCTGATTTCTCCGACGCCTTTTCGGACATTTCCGACAACTCCTGTGGCTGAATGATCCTTGTTCAACGGGACCGAAAACATGACCTCAGGCATTCAAAAGAGAGACGACGAGTTGAGCCTTGCCGGGCTTGTCCCGTCGTCTCAGAGGTCCGCCGCATGCGGGCCTTTACTGCTGGGCCAGATCGTCGCGGTTATCGTCAGCGACCTGGGAGCCGGGAGATTGCGTTACTGCATGCCCGCCATGCGCTCGGTATCGGACCGGAGCGCCCGGTAGCGGGCAATAACTTCGCGGTTTGCTTTCCACTGCGCAGGAGTCCGGCGACGAAACTGCCGCTCTTTGCAGGCGATCCACACGACGAACAGCAGCACGAGCGAAACGATCGTCGCGAACCCAACCAGGCTCCAGAACAAGAGATCAGACATGCGGGCCTCCAAAGATGTGAGCGAGTTCATCGACGGCAGCTATCCTCGTGGCTTCTGTCCACTCGCTTGCCGGCCGGTCGAGAACGGGACGCGGTACCGCCGCACGAATGCCTGTCCCGTTCTCGACGGCCACCTGCGCCTGTACATCGATCGGATCACCGAAGATGCGGGCGAAGTCTTTCTCGAAATCCCGCATGGCTCAGGCTCCCTCGAAGTTGAGGGCGTCAGATGCCAACCGTTCGGGCTGGTCGTCTCCGAAGATCGAAAAGGCGCTGGAGATGCTGAGGTTCATCACACCGCGGCGACGTGCCGAGACGAGACCACCAGCTTTACCGGCCGCCGCCTTGGCGGGAGATTTCGCCGAACGGCCATTGAAGTACCGGCCGTGATTATTGGCGAACCTCGACACCGCGCTCTCCCGGCTACCGGGATACATCTGGACGCGCAGGTTCATCGCGACCTGACGGGCGGTCATCCCCAGCGAGATACCGGCGTCGATCTGCTTCAGGCGATCTTCGGTTGATGCGTTCTTCCACCAGGTGCTCATGCGGACGCCCTCTCGCTTTTTGGTTTCAAGAATTTCGTGTCTTCCGCGATGCAATGGCGGCGGAAGAGAATTCGGGGGTAGCTCGGATCGACACCGAATTTCGAAGCGATCACCGCGATTTTGTCGCCAGCCAGATACGCGTCGAGGATTGCTCGCTTGGTGTCGGGGGAAAGCCGAGGCGCGCTCATGCGTCCTCACTTTCACGCTCGGCCGGCGCAACCTTGCAGTTCTGGCAATGGCTTCTGCCATGACCGCCGCAGATGTCTTCGCCGGGGTGACGGCAGTTCGGTCTCAAAATCAGAGCGTTCGCGGTCCGCAGTTCGTCCATGGACGGCGCGGGCTTCGGAATGGTGACGGACGGCGGCGGTTCAACACCATCGGCGTTCTCAAGTCGGGCCTTGCCCTTCACTTCAGAGATTGCGCCGCCGTCCGGGTCGGGAATGGTTGCGGGGATTTCACCCGCGCCAGCATGGGTCACGTCACCGTCTTCCTGAGGCATGAGGCCTACATCAGGGATTGCCTTACGGGCGTTTTCCGCTGCCACACTTCCGGTCTCAAAAGAGCCTTCCATGGCGCGGTCCATCTCGGAATTTGCGGGGAGACCGACCGGAGACCCGGCCTCCCCTTTAGCTGTGTCATTGGAGGAGATGACAGAAGCGGCCGACGCGGCAGGGGCGTCGGATCGGGTATTCTTTTCTTCGCGGTCGATCATGATATCGACGGCCGCGACCAGCGCGGCGCGACCGGCTTGTGTTTGCATGCCGGTGACGATGGTGTGAGCCAGCTTGGGGCTCAATTCGCCAGTGGACCGATCATAGCTTTCGCCAGCAAAGAAATCGGGCTGCTCGATCATGCCCAGGGCAGCGAGGTAGGTGTCGAGAATCGCCTCGCGCTCCATACGCTCGTCGCGGTCCATCTTTCTGATCTTGATGACCTCTTTCAGGATTTTCGCATCGAAGCCCATTCCCTTCGCTTCGCCGTAAACATCCTTGATGTCGTCGGCGATCGTCTTCTTCTCTTCTTCGAGACGTTCGATCCGCTCTATGAAAGAGCGCAGTTGGTCGCGGGCTACTCCGTGGGCATCGCTCATAGTGCAGGCTCCGTGGCTGGCAGAAAACTATCGGCGTTGATGGCAAGGCCGTGCTTTTTGGCGTGGGAAATGAGCTTCACAGCCTGCGGGAACGGGATGATTCCGTTAGTCCCGCCCTTGGCTTTTGGCTGGGTCCACCGATACACTCGGGTCCGGCTGGCGCCGGTGATCTCTTGGACAGCATCGGGACCGCCAAACCGATCGATGATCGTGGCGGCGGGCTCAAGTGTTTCGGTGGGTGCGCTCGTTTCCATTTGCTCACTATGCGATATTCGCACAGTGCCAGTCAAGCATTTTGTGCCGAAATCGCACGAGACCGCGCATTTTCGTTATGCGAAAATGCCATATGCTTGAAGATCCTTACAAAAAATGGGTTTTGGAAAACCTTGACCGGCCGGGAATGTCTCAGACCGGCCTTGCGAACGCGCTCGGGTTACACCCATCAGCCATCAATAAGGTCGTCAATGGGAAGCGGCAGCTTAAGTCGCATGAGGTGGCAGGCGCTGCGGATTACTTTGGCACCAACCCGCCAGGCGGGGCTGCTTCCGCGCCAGAACTGACGCTGAACACCTCCGGGCTTGTGGCCGGGCGCGTTGCGGGCGTGGTCGAGGCAGGGACATTCCGCGAGGTCGACGAGTTCGATCAGTCGGAGCCTGTCGAGATCCTGTTGCCGCGCGATGAGAAATTTCCCTACGCTAGGCAATTGGTGTTTGATGTCGCCGGGGATTCACTGAACGAGCTGCGCCCCCGCCCTATCCTCTCCGGTGACCGACTGGTTTGCCTCGCCTATGAGGATGTGGCCCATGAAGTGGAGTTGCGTGACCTGATGGTCGTCGTAGTGCAGCGAACCCGCGACGGCGGGCATTTCCGTGAATGGTCGGTGAAGCAGATCGAGCTTTACAATGATCGGGCTGAATTTCACCCGCGATCGTCTAACCCGAAGCATAAGCCGATTGTCGTGCATCATGACAGTGAGGCTGATGACGGCGTGTCAGTCGAGATTATCGCGCTGGTCCGGCGCGTGATGAACGAAATGCCAGGTTTTTGATATGAGCAATCCATACGAATGGCTCACGCATCCCGTTTTTGCTAACTTCGCTCAAGAAGTTGGCCTGAACCTTTGGTGTAGCAAGTGTGTCTCAATGCCAAAGAATTACTACTGCGATACAGGCAATGACGACGGCTACGTGCCTCGATCAAGCTCTTTCAACTCCACAGCCGAGGGTTTCGTTAACATGTCGGACAGCCGCCATGTGCCCGTTGTACGGATTACATGTATGCATTGCGGTCACATGGATTTTTACTCAATGTTTGCAGTAGCGAAGTGGCGCGAGGCTAAACTACGTCGAGAGGGCAATGCGATGGGATCGCTATTCGGTTTGGGGGACCCAAATGGCTGACGATAAGATCTTGGCTTTTCCTAGCAAAGGTGACCCCGGCCAAATTGGAAGCGGGGGGTTGAGTTCCGGCAGCGGAGGGGGCACATTTGACGGTATGGAAGCCCGTGTAAAACGCCTGGAAGACGATATGAGTGAAATCAGGAAAGACCTGAAAACTCTCTTGATCGACAGTGCCGAAATGAAAGGTATGCTCAAGGGCATGCCGTCGGCTCAGAGCTTCGGAGAACTGAAGGGGCGGGTTGACAGTCTTCCGACGACAGCCAAGGTCGCAACTCTCCTTGGGATTTTAGGCGTATTGGTTACCATTGCGACGAAGTGGGTCGAGCTAAAGACCATGTTCGGATAATCTTTACGCAGCAAAGCTCTGGCGACCCGATGAGTCAAACTCCCTGCAAGCCTGCGCTATCTCCTGCATGAGCCACCGTTTCGGCTCTTTGCACATGTAGGATTTTCCGTCGTCGCCGACAAAGTTCATGATTGGCAGCACACAGAACTCCTCGTCATCGCCGATCGGGGCGAACCGAGCGACTTTGAAAGAGTTGCCGGGGAACCGGTCGCCCAGGTAATGCTCAAGCCGTTCTTTCGCTGCGATGACCTTATCCCGCCGCTCGAATGGCGGGACCACAATGTATTGAATTACGTCTCTCTCAGTACGCATAAGGGTCTCCTCCTCCGCTGATTCCAACTAGCCGGCCAATGACGCTGTCGCAGGGTCGGCAACGGAACGGGATTTTTTCCAGATAAACACTCTCGATCAGCTCGTCGGCATCGCGCGGAACGTCGTCGCCGACCGGCATCTCCACGACCTTGAAACTGTCCCGAAGGCAGTTCTCGCACCGAATGTGGAGCGTGAACGGCGCGGCTGATTTCAGAACTGCATAGCCCATTTTGTTCTCCTTTCGTTCTATGAAACCAGAACAGCGGCGGAGAGTCGAATCGATTCTTTGGCGCCATCCGCTTTTTCGCTTTGTGCGATTATCGCATAATAACGCTTGACTTTGTTTGTGCGATTATCGCATAGTCATCTCAACGAACCGCTTCACCGGAGTTGAGACATGGACATCCAGGCAGCAGCAAAGAAGATCATCGACGAGGCGAACACTCGCAGCCCGGGCGCGGCTTCGATCTACCTCGCAGAGAACATCCGCTTCCATCAAGACAAGTGCGCAACGATCGTTCGCTCGTCGAGGAAGCCTTCCGGCTGGACGCTTGGCAAGCATACCGAACTAATCCAGATGCTGATCTCGGCACAGTCTGAGCGCCACGCTCTGCAGGTGGCGGCATGAAGGTCGCTCTCGACAAATCCGCGCTCTTTGACGCGATGGAAGCCTTCTGGAATGCCGAACCGGGCAACGACAAGGGCGTCGAGGCGGCAATTACCGCCTACCTCACCCGCATGCGCCTTACAGGCCTTCATGAAACCGTCATGGCTGAAAACGAACGGATGAAGGCTCGTGTCTTCGCCGTGGCTGCGGAGTAGCGCCGATGACTACCAAGATTGAAGATGGCGGCTACGCGTTCCCAAGCCCCTCCGATGAAAAGGCAGGCTGGCACTCGGAAAGCGGAATGACGATGCGCGATTGGTTCGCTGGTCAGGCGCTTGCCGGACACTATGCCGATTGGGGCTCTCGCAGCATCAACGAGATTGCCACTATGGCCTACACCATGGCCGACGCAATGATCGTCGCCCGGAAGGCAGGTGTTTGATGGACAAGCTCACACCAGCTGAACGCCGTGTGGTCGACCGTCTTGTGGAGGCTTGGAACGCGTTCGTTGAACTGCCGAGAGAGCATAACGACGACGTTACCGAGTTCCGTCACGGCATTCACCGGCTGCAGGAAAAGGTCATGTGCCGACCGATCCGTCGCACCATCGGCGGTGAAGCATGACCCGTCCGGATCCGATCATCCGCCCCTTTATCCCGCTCACGCCGTCGGTAATCAGCCCTCGCGATCCGAACAACTGGCTGGCCATCGCCGCCACGATCTTCTTTGCGCTCGGCTTGGCCGTCGCAGTCCCGCTTTGAGGAACCCGACATGAGCACCGAAGTATCCACCGACCTGATTATCAAGCTGCCAGCCACCATGACGGCCGCGACCTTCACCGACGATGCAGAGTTTGAAAAGCTCTACAGCCAGGTCAAAGAAGCCGTAGACAAACACATTCCGGACCTGACCACGAAAGGCGGCCGGGATGCGATTGCATCGACCGCCTATAAGGTCGCCCGCACCAAGACAGCGCTGATTGCTCAGGGCAAGAAGCTGACCGAAGGCTGGCGAGACCAGACGAAGAAGGTCAATGCCGCCTGCAATACGATTGAAGCAAAGCTGGACGCGCTCCGAGACGAAGTGCGCAAGCCGCTGAACGATTGGGAAGCGGCTGAGACCGCTCGCATCGAAGCGTTGAAGGTGCGCTTCTCCGCCCTTGACGCTGGCCGCGCCGATGCCCACTGCCCGTCCGAACAGATCAAATCGGTATTGGCTGAGATCGAAGCTACCGATATCGGCGAGGATTGGGAGGAATATCAGGACGAGGCCCGGATCGCCAAGGATCGGGTTCTCAACGCCCTACGTCAGAACCTCGTGATTGCCGAGCAGCGGGAAACCGACGCCCTCGAACTGGAAGAGCTTCGCGCTCTTAAGGCAGCGAAAGAGGAAGAGGATCGCCAACGGCGCGAGACAGAGGAAGCCGCTGCCAAGCTGCGCGAGCGCGCCGTCAAGGCAAGGCAGTATATCGGCGAAGTCGAAAAGGGCTTCATCGGCGGCGAACCGCAGCCGTACGGCATCCTGATTTACGAACTGGACCGCAAGCTTCCGCCCCTGATCGACGAGCTCGGTGCCTACGCCGAAGAGCTCCACATCCTGCGGGAAACCGCGCTCCGCAGCGTCACCCTGTCGATGCAACAACAGGCGGCTGCCGATGCCGCAAGGGCTGAGGAAGACCGCAAGGCGTCCGCCGAACAAGCGGAAGCTGCAGCGAAGGAAGCCGCTGCCAAACAGAAGGCTGATGACGAGGCGCGACACAAGGTCGAACTCGAAGCGGCTGCACAGGCGGAACGCGACAAGATCGAAAGCGACCGCAAGGCTGAAGAATCTGCCCGTGCCAAGCGGGAAGCCGACGCAACCCACCGCGCCAAGATAGCCACCGACATTGCCGACGCCCTGCGCACCATGTCCGGCCGCGCAACTCCCGAAGCCATCGCGGAATCCCTCATCGAAGGAAAAATTCCGCACACCACCGTGAGGATGTAACCATGAACCAGATTGCAGCAGTAAGGGAAGATGCAGAAGTCAGCCGGTACGATGGCCCCGTTCCGCACACAACCGGCCTTCTCGGTGTCATTGAGCGGGTAGCGGTCAACCCCGACTTTGACGTTGAGAAGATGTCGGCGCTCCTCAAGATGAGGGCCGATGAGGAAGACAGACTTCGTCGTATCGACCGTGAAGACAGAGAAGACGCTGCCCGCCGCGAATGGCTTGCTGCCTTTTCTGCCGTTCAGTCCGAAATCGGGCCAATCTTCCGCACAAACGACAACGAGCATACAAAATCGAAATACGCGGACCTTGCGGATATCGAGCGCATCGTCACGCCGATCCTGACCAAGAACGGGTTTTCAACCACATCCGCGCCCGTCCCTTGCGATGTCGCCGGGCATATCCGTATGCGCCTGACGATTGGTCATTCCGGCGGACATGAGAAGACCTATGAGGACGATTTCCCGCTGGATGCCACCGGATCAGGCGGCAAGGTCAACAAGACAGCCATCCAAGCCAAGGGCAGTACCCAGACCTATGCCCGGAGGTATCTCAAAGCTAGCGCTCTTGATCTTGCCTTCATGGACGATCGCGACGGCAATCAGTCCAAGCCAGAGGTTGATACAATCTCGGAGGATCAGCTTATCGAGCTTCGCGAGATGATCGAAGCCGCGGAAGCGGACGAAACTCGCGTATGTTCGATGGGAAAGATTGAGCGTCTGCCCGACATGCCGGCCGCAGATTTTGACAGCGCCATGACCATGCTCAAGCGCCGCCTCCACGAGAGGCAGGGCCGATGATTCAGATTTTCGATTGCGAACAGAATTCGCCCGAATGGTACGCTTGCAGATCCGGAATTCCCACAGCTTCCAAATTTCACACCGTCATGGCTTCCGGCCGTGGCGGTGGCGAGAGCAAAACCCGCGAAGATTATCTTTATGACCTTGCCGGGGAAATCATCACCGGGGAGCCGACCGAAAGCTACTCGAACGCGCACATGGAACGTGGTCACGTCCACGAGCCAAAAGCGCGTGAGATGTACTCTTTTATCACTGACGCTGAAATTCAGCTAACGGGTTTCATTCGGAACGGCGACAAGGGCGCGAGCCCTGATGGGCTTATCGGCGATAGCGGAATGTTCGAGGCTAAGTCGAAATTGCCCCGATTGCTGATCAAAAGCTTGATGCGTGACGAAGTCCCGCCCGAACATAAAGCACAGTGCCAGGGTGCGCTCTGGGTGGCCGAACGCGAGTGGATCGACATTGTTGTCTACTGGCCAAAGATGCCGCTCTTCGTGAAGCGTGCATATAGGGATAGCCCCTACATCGTGAAGATGGCATCCGCCGTGAAGCAGTTCAACGAGGAACTGGCCGAGATCGTTGAAAAGGTTCGCCGCTACGGCACACCACCGGAATCTGTGAGCGAGAACGATGTCGCGGCTCTACGTCAACATCCGTTGACGGCGGGCTAAGCCATGACAAGCCCGATCAACCTTTTCTGGGATGGCGAGGCCTTCCGGCCCGCCAACAAATTCTGGGCCGGGAAGTGTGACCAACGATTCATCGTTGGTCAGGGCTACGTCATGGACGAGGTCCACCAGCGCAGCCTTGCCAGTCACGCGCATTACTTCGCTGAGTTGCATGATCTTTTTCAGAGCCTGCCGGAATATATGGCCGAGGCCATGCCGAGCGAGGACCACTTTCGCAAGCATGCCCTGATCAGGACGGGCTACCGGTCCACCACCCATCACTACTGCAAGACGCCGGAAGAGGCGGAGCGGCTGGAAGCAGCCGTCCGTCCCTACGACACCTATCAGATCGTCGAGCGTGAAGGCTGCATCGTCACGGTCCACCATGCTCTCAGCCAGGACATGAAATCCATGGACAAGAAGACATTTGAGGAAAGCAAAGAGGCAGTTTTGAACTGGTGCCATGCGCTCGTCGGTTCCGACCGGCAGGCAGAGCGGAGGGCGTCATGAGCGAGAACCCAAGCGTAAACCGATCCCTAAAGGACAAGACCATGGATCATATCGATCATGCCCTTGGCCGGCCGATCTTTCCTCTTCGGGAATCATACCGGAACTATTTCGCCACCGACGCGAATGGCCCCCAAGCCCGGGCCTTCACGGCTTCTCCGAACTGGAAGAAGACGGGCCAACGCGACGACATGGCCTTCTTCAGCGTCACCGATCTCGGCAGGCACGCTCTGGTCGATCATCTTAAGACCATCGAGAATCCTTGGAAGGCGTTCGTCGTATCGTTCGATGGCTACACCAAGATCGTCCCGGCCCAGTCCCGTAGCGCTGCGAAGTATTCGTGGTGGCTGGAGATATCCGATTGCTGGAACGACCTCCGTTTCATTGATTTTGCCAAGCACGCACGAGTGAGGGCGGTATGACCGAGATCCAAGCCAACTGCCAGTTCATCACCGTAAAGGTCACCTGCAAGCACGATGTGACCAAGCCAGTCCCGTTGCGCCTGAAGCGGGATACCAAAAATCCGAACCTGTGGGCCACCGGCGACGGCAAGCGCGTCTTCAATTCAGAAGAATGGGCGCTCAAGTCCATGGAAATGGACACGCCCGAGTACAAAGAAAACTCACGCAAGCGCATAGAGGCGTCTCGTCTCGTACGAGCCGAGGTGGTCGAGAACTACACGGGATGGGTGACGACAACCGGCGATGAAGACGACTACGCCGCTGATGTGGCCGAGCTTCTCGAAAAGCATGGCGACAACCTAGCTTGGGCTGGCGTTCCGATTGACGATATTCCGGCCCAGCTACCGGCATGGGCGTTTTGCTGCCGTGAAGATGGTTTCGATTTCGACCTCGAGGACGTGATCGACAACTATCTCTCCGACAATCACCACGAAGACGCCCGTGATTGGCTGGTTGATCAAAAGGAACTCTGGGACTTCTGGGCGGCATGGTCCGCCAAGCAGAGCAAGCTCACCAGCTACTTCATCGACACTCAGAGGATCGTGGTTATCGACCGAGCTCGGTACGAAGCCGAGGTCGCCGCTGCAAGGGAATACCTCGCGGAGGCGTCATCATGAACCGGATCGTCCGACAAATCTGCGACTGGTGGAAAGGTCGCATCGAGGCACGGAAGCTGGCCCGAGCCCTGCCCGCCGTCGCCGAGCGAAAGCAGAAGATCGCCACGCTCCGTCGCCAGCACAAGCCGACAAAGCCGATCATAGCCGAAAACTACCAGGACATTCACGAAGCGCTTGGCGTTCGGAGGAGCAAGTAATGGCTGACAGACCTATCCTGTTTTCGGCGCCGATGGTTCGCGCCTTGCTCGCCGGGACGAAGACGCAGACGCGGCGGGTCATGAAGCCGCAGCCATTCGAAAGTGGATATTTCGATGGCGATATTGAATTGACCGTCATCCCAGCGAATGACCAATGGCCAAAAGCATTCCGATTCAACGCCGATGCTGTCGGTGGGGATGCCATCCTCGGAGAAATCTTTGAGCCGCGTATAAGCGTGGGCGACCGTCTGTATGTTCGGGAAGCATGGCGCACGACCTATGGCTTGGACTGGGCAGCGGAAGAACTTGGCCGCCCGTTGAAGCCACGAGAGTTCGACCCCAAGACGACGGCGATTGAATATCTAGCTGACGGCGACCGAGAGCTTGCAGGAAAAGATCGCCGTGCCATGCACATGCCTCGCTGGGCATCGCGCCTCACGTTAACCGTCACCGGCGTGAAGGTGGAGCGGCTGCAGGATATCAGCCCTTATGATGCCGAAGCTGAAGGTTGCCCACCGTGCCCTGCCTGCAATGACGTGGGATGGATCAATTCAGGCCCTGACGGTGGATGGCAATGCACTGAGGTTGGTTGCGGGGATGCCTACGTCGATCAGTATGCCCGACTCTGGGACCGCATCAACGGTAAAGGCGCATGGGAAGCCAATCCATGGGTCACGGCCTACACCTTCTCGGTCCAGCACGGGAACATTGACCAGATCGCGAAGGTGGCAGCATGAGCAGCCGTCAACAGCGCCAAGCCGCAAAATCCTTCCAGCGTCGCGGCCTTCGAGGTCATTGGGGAGAATGGCGCAAGTCTCCTCTCCCCGCTGGCATCCCCGGCAGCCGCATCGGCGGTTGGTGCCAAGAGGTCCGCGAGACATGGGCCAATAACCTCTATGTCGTTCTGATCCGGCCGTTCCTTGACGATGAGGGCAATGGAGTGATCCACCTTGCCATTCGCACGGCATCGAACCTTGAGCCGCCGTGGCGCGATATGCAGCGCATCAAGAACGAAATCTGCGGCGCTGAGGCTACCGCCGTTCAGGTCATGCCGCCATCATCGGAGCTGATCGACGAGGCCGACATGTATCATATGTGGGTGCTGTCGAGCCGTCTGCCGTTCACTCTGGCATACCGGAGGGCTATCTAATGGCCCGCACAGTGGAAGAATGGCACGGCCGGACCGACGACACTCCCCCGCCGGCGCGCGTCAAAGATCGAATCCGCGACAGGCAGCGCAACGTCTGCGCCCTGTCAGGCGCCGCCCTCGGCTCTGATGCTGTGGTCCAATACGATCACATCGTTCCGCTCTGGCTCGGCGGCTCGAACTCGGAAAGCAATCTCCAGGCTGTGACGTCCGAAGCCCACAAGCGGAAGACCGCCACCGAGGCCAAGGTCCGCGCCAAGTGCAATCGGACCCGGAAGAAGCACCGCGGCATTGAGAAGCCGAAATCGAGCCTGTCCAACCCTCGTTTCAAAAAGCTGATGAACGGCGACGTCGTTGACCGCCGGACAGGAGAGGTCGTGTCATGATCGAGCAAGAACGCGAATCTGTCGCCATGGGCGCTACTCCCTTGCCCTCACAGCGGGCAAATTTGGCAGCACAATCCCATCAGGCATTGCGCTGGACAATTTCGAGCGCGATCGGTCGCGCGCACAGCTCTTCCTGGTCCGTCACACCGCTCTGGAATAAATCCAAGAGCTGGCTGGCGACCATCTGCCCCTCAAGACTGTCGGGACGAATGTTCAGGTCCCGACAGCGCGCATCGATTGCACGGGTCAGTTTCTCCATATCTCCAGAATCGAGAAAATCGAACATGTCCTCACTCCCCAGTGAAACCACATCATCGGAAGAATATTGGAAGAATTTTTCGACTGCGCAAGATGCTAAAAATAAGGAAATTGCATCTAGCTCTCTTGGGTCGAGCGCCACTGGCGTTATTGTCCTGACAGGAGAAGCGACATGAACCTCGACATCGCAATCAAGCTCGCCACCGACGCGCATGCCGGCCAGGTGGATAAGGCGGGCGCGCCGTATATCCTCCACCCGCTCCGGGTCATGCTGGCCACGAAGACGGAAGACGAGCGAATTGTCGCCGTCCTGCACGATGTGGTCGAAGACAGCCCTTGGACCTGCGATGACCTCTATTGGCAGCACGGCTTCAAGCCAGAGATCGTCATGGCTGTTGCCGCGCTCACCCGTGGGAAGAACGAGGACTATTTCGATTTCATCGGACGGCTGTCGCCGAACCCGATCGCGCGCGCGGTCAAGATCGCCGATATCGGCGACAACCTCGATCCGAGCCGCTGCCTACCATCCGACGTCAAGGCGACCGAGCGAGTGGAGAAGTATCGGCGGGCGTTGGGCATGCTTCGCGGCACTGTGGATGAACAACGAGGAGATCGGGGATAACCATGGCCGCAACCGTTGACATCAGCCGGAGCGTGCCGCGCCTTGGATTGAACCGGGCCGAAGTTGCGCTGGCAATTGGTGTAAGTGTGAATACGGTCGATCTGATGGTGACGGAAGGCGTTCTTCCGAGGCCGAGGAAATGGCATAGCCGCAAGGTCTGGCTTGTCTCCGAGATCGCTGCCGCTATGAATGAGTGGCCCGAGGACGGGATCACGAAGCAGAGGGAAGACGCTGACGACGGTGAAGACTGGCGGGCGTCTGCATGACAGACGTGGCCAATATCGATCTGCCCTATGTTGAGAAGAACAGGAGCCGTCACGGCACGATGCGCTATTATCTGCGCATCGATGGCGCGCGGATCTGCCGCCTCCCCGATGATATCCAGAGCGAGCAGTTCTCGATGGAATACTGGAGGGCGCGAAAGACCGCCCAGCCGGTCTTAGAGCGCGCCGATACACCCAAGCTGCTATCGTTCATCGTGAAGCCAAACACATTCCGATGGCTGTGCATGGAGTACATGCGCAGCAACGCCTTCACCACGCTCGATAAGACGACGCAGGACCGCCGGCGGAATATCATGGAAGCAATGTGGCTGGAGCCGTTGAGCGAGAAAGACGGCCGACTATTCGCCGATATGCCGGTAACAAAAATGGATGTGGGGAATTTGGAGGTCCTCCGCGATCGCAAGAAAGAGGTGCCGTTTGCCGCAGATGAACGGCTAAAGGTGTTGCGACAGATCTTCGACACAAAGAAGGACGGCAAACCGATCGTGCCGAACATTGCGCGGATGGTGGACCCTTTCCGCGCCTATAGTGACGGGCACCACACCATCACCCCGGACGAGATCGGCCAATTTATCGATCACCACGGGCAGAAGTCAAAGGCGGTCCTCGCTCTGTCGCTGCTCATGTTTACCGGCTTCCGCGTATCGGACCTGGCTGTTATCGGCCCGCAGCATCGGCGTGGCGATATTCTCAAGCTACGGCTATTCAAGAATCGCAACCGGACGCCGGTGGATATCGAGATTGCCATTCACCCGATCCTTGAAGCCGTCATGGCGCTGCACCCCGTCACCGGGCTCACCTATGTCAGGACAGAGTTCGATAAAGCGTTCACCATGAAGGGGCTTGGGAACAGAGTGTCTGCATGGTTCAGCCAGGCAGGATTGCCGCATTGCACGGCGCACTCGGTGCGCAAGGGGTTGGCAACCGATCAAGCGCACAACGAGGCCACTGACAATATGCTTGAGGCGATGTTCGGCTGGAAAGACGGGAAGACATCCAAGATCTACACACGCAACGCAGACCGTGCGCGGCTGGCAAGGCAGGCCGTTTCAAAGATCAATTGGGATGGGATGGGCACGAAATTGCTCGATAGCAAGGACGGCACTGAGGGGTGAAATAGGAACCGATTGCCACACCGGCATTTAGTGTGGCGGAACGGTTCAAGTCCAGATTGCCACACCCAAGATATAATGGATTGATTTCAACATCTTGCCGGTGCTGCAAGAAAGGTTTGGAGGCCTCGCCCGGAATTGAACCGGGGTGCAAGGATTTGCAGTCCTCTGCGTCACCACTCCGCCACGAGGCCTCACGAGTTCAAATAATCGAACTGTGGCGGCGGTTTAGAATGATCCTAGACAAACCGCAAGAGGATATTTCCGAAAAACGTCCTTGTTCATTGGATCACAGGTAAGTTTCAGTGCTTCCAGTCCGCTCACAAAACCGCAGCGGCTGTCCCATTCCTATATGGGCCATTCAGCATGAGCGCCGGCATGCCCTGTGGCACGCGATAACATTGTGCCGCGCGGTGTGATGCGGTCGCATCCTTAGACCAGGCGGCCATATTTCACTCGGAAGCAGACCGGAAACGCAATGCTTTCAGATCAATGATAGCGGCGGATCAGTCCGACGAGTTTGCCCTGTATCTTGACCCGGTCCGGTCCAAAGATCCGCGTCTCGTAGGCCGGGTTGGCGGCTTCCAGTGCGATCGAGGCCCCTTTGCGGCGAAACCGTTTCAGCGTTGCTTCCTCGTCATCAACCAGGGCGACGATGATTTCGCCGGGGCTGGCACTGTTGGTATTGCGGATAATAACCGTGTCGCCATCGAGAATGCCCGCCTCGATCATCGAATCGCCACGGACTTCAAGCGCGTAGTGCTCTCCGGCGCCGACCATTTCGATAGGCACGGAAATATCATGGGTGTTGTTCTGGATTGCCGAGATTGGAACACCGGCGGCAATCCTGCCCATCACCGGTATCGAGACGGTGTCGCTGTTTGCAGCGGTCTTGGCGGGTGCGGGAGGTGCCGGTTGCGCGCCGAGACTGCCCTGAATGACGCTGGGCGAAAAGCCGCGCTTGGGCTGTAGGCTCATCGAATAGGCCTCCGGCAGCTTGATCACTTCCAATGCCCGCGCCCGGTTTGGCAGGCGGCGGATGAAGCCCCGCTCCTCAAGCGCCGTGATCAGCCGGTGAATGCCGGACTTTGAGGCCAGATCCAGCGCATCCTTCATCTCGTCGAATGATGGCGGTACGCCCGATTCCTTCATTCTTTCGTGAATGAACAGAAGCAGTTCCTGTTGCTTGCGGGTCAGCATGAACGATCACTCCAGAATCGAGAAACAAATCAAGAACGAACACTATCTGTTCCATATGTGTTCCGCAAGTCCCAAAAATTCAGCCAGTGTTTTCAAGGCGAGCAAACATTCTCACCGAACGGTACGCCGAGGAGCACGGGCTATCGATCGCCGCAGACAGCCCGCTGGAACCTTTGCACGGTCGGAGCCGTTGCCGATCTTAGAACTGTGCAACGGGCGGCGTAATCCAAACGCCGCCCAAGGAGGCTTTGATGGCGAAATATATTGATGAGCGCGGCGACCGCATTTCCGATGCCGACACGACGAAAACGGTGGAGTTGAGTGGTGTGCAGTCCCGCCAAGGCTTTCTGGGCCGTCCAGTGCTGATGGTTCTGGTCGGCGGTCTGGTCCTCGCTGCGCTGGCTTGGGCCGGCGTCGAAATCTATGGTGAGAGCACCGACAATGATGCCGCGACGAAAGTCGAGGAAAAGTCCTCTGCCCCGAACAGCGATGCCGTGTCGAAACAGGAAGCTCCAGGCAACTTGCCGGCGCAGCCGGTGCCCGCCGACAGAGATCCGACGCCGCAGACAGGCTCAGGCGGATAAAGTATTCGAATCCTGATTTTCGACGTAGGCCTCTCGCGGATGGCGAGAGGTTTTTCCGGACACTCTGTGTGTTCTAACACGCTGGGTGTTCTAGTTGGGCGTCTGCCACTTGCGGGCCCACCAGACGTGAAACCGGCGGCGGCGGCGGCGCACGAAGGCAAGATCATGCGACAGCACGATCAGGCCGAGCGGCACCATCCAGAAACCGAGAATCGGCAGGAATCCCAAAATGCCACCGAAAATCAGCCCGCAGCCAATGGTAATACGCAAAAGGCGCGACTGCGGCAGCCGCATGCGCCATTTGCCAATAATCAGCTCATGCGTGCGGGCATCAATTCCGAATTTTTTGGTTTTCCGCTGTTCTGCCATCAAATCTCCACCTGCCAAATCTTTACCGCGCACCAATGTCCGGGATCGCTGCCATCGTGCAGGCCGATACCCGGCAGATCAACAGCATGCTTCAACCTCTCACATGGGGAGTTGTCCACAATCAGACAAGATTGTGCGTTTTTTTTGAAAAACCGCTTGGCAAATCGGAAAAGCATTTGTATTAGCAGCCTCACTTCTGCAGCACACAGCGCCGCAGATTATCCCTGGTAGCTCAGCGGTAGAGCATTCGACTGTTAATCGACAGGTCGCCGGTTCGAATCCGGCCCGGGGAGCCAATTTCCAAAGGCCTTGCTGAAAAGCAAGGCCTTTTTGGTATCAGGGCCGTTTCATCCCCTATCGATAACCGTTGGCATCTGCCGGTCTGCCTGCATCCTGTATCTCCGTTATGTAGCGCCAGCAGTCAGGCCGCGATCCATCGAGGTCGGTAAATCCGTAGAGTTTGGCCAGATCACCGCTTGACGTCGACTGGCCGTTGAAGCGGCTCCGCTCCGGATCTGCAGCGAGGGCCGCAACGGCCCGGCCGGTAAAGCGCGGTGTTTCGGAAATCACGAAATGCGGCTCGGCTTTCGTTGCCTCCATCCAGTTTTCCTCGCTGACGCCAAAGATATCGAGCATCATTTCGGAGCGCATCCAGCCGGGCGAGATGGCAACAGAGGTCGCTGAATGCGGTGCGAGGTCCCGCGCGTGCGCCCAGGCCATGCGGGTAACGCTGGTCTTGGCAAGATCGTAGAACGGGCTGAGCCGATAGTGAGTGGCATTGTATTGCGCCGTACCATCGGTCATCTCCACCAGCAGGCCACCGGGGCTTTCGATCATCAGCGGCAATGCGTAATGGGCGGTGATCAGATGGGTGTCGATCGCCAGCCGCAGCAGCTTCAAGCCCTTTTCAAGCGAGTGCTCCCAGACCGGTTTGTTCCACTCAGTCAAATGCTCGCCGCCCCAGATATCGTTGACGAGAATATCGAGGCGTGATTCCTCCCGTCGGACGCGGGCGACCAATGCCTCGACGTCGGCGTGGACAAGATGATCCACCCGCACGGCAATGCCTTTGCCGCCGGCCTTGGTCACGAGTTCCGCGGTCTCTTCGATCGTTTCCGGGCGGCCATACTCCGATTGCTGTGTTCGTGTCGTGCGCCCGGTCACGTAGACGGTTGCACCGGCAGCCCCCAATTCCACGGCGATGCCGCGACCCGCACCGCGCGTGCCTCCGGCCACAAGTGCGATTTTCCCCTGCAGGTCAGGTGTCATGTCATTGTCTCCTTTGAAATCGGAATCAAAACAGCATTGATAATAAACGAACGTTCGTTCATAAATAAATTGGACACAAGGGGAAAAATGATGCCGCGCCCACGCACGCTGACCGACCAGCACCTTCTGGATCTGGTGCTGAAGCTAATCCATGCCGAGGGGCCGGAGGCTGCGACGTTTGCGGCTGTGTCCAAGGTGAGCGGCTTGTCCGGCTCGACACTGGTGCAACGGTTTTCGACCAAGGCGGCGATGCTGCGTCAGGCGTTGCTGCATGCCTGGGACCAACTGGATGCCGAGACGGCGCAGCTGTTCGAAACAATCCCCAGCACGCCGCAAGGTGCCGTCGCCTTGCTTGCCGGTCTGTCGGGAAATTATGGCGACAGCGCTGCCGTCTATGCCGACGGCTTGCGTTTGTTACGCGAGGATTTCCGTGATCCCGTGCTGCGGGCCCGGGGAGCCGCCTGGCGTCGAGCACTCGTCAAGGCCGTCAGTGGCTGTTTTGCAAATGCCGGCCGGCCGGAAGTGACAGCACGGCTGATGCTTGCCCAGTGGCAGGGCTCTCTTCTCTGGTGGGGATTTGAAGCGGATGGACCTGTGGTGCCCTATGTGGAATCGCAGCTCCAAGAGTTTCTCGCCGAACTCTGCCAATAACCCCCGCCCTCGCCGGCTTTCGTCGGCAAAAAACGAATCCCGCGCAAAAAGCAGGTCGTTTTCTGTCCGGTGATAGTGAAATCGCGGGTCTCAATATCTATGTGGGGCGGAGGCGCAAATTCGCCTTTGCCGAGCCAGCCAATGGGGGATGATGCGTGACTGACGACCGATCCGGTGCAGCCCGGTTGGAGAGCTTTCCTCCCGGAAGCCAATGGATTGCCTATCATCACGGCGAATCGGGTGATGCGCTGTTTCGGCGCGCCGATGGCAGCGCCTACGCAAAGGTCGCTACCGGCAGTGGCGTGGCGTTGCTGGATGACGAGCGGCGGCGGACGGCATGGCTTTCCCCCTACAAACTCGGATCTCCCGCAGTTCTCGATTGGCAGGTGTCGGACGACGTGGCGTGCCTCGTAACAAGCGCCGTACCTGGTATTCCGGCAGATCAGCTTGAAGCGTCAGAGCTGCTCAAGGCCTGGCCGTCTATTGCGGCGCGGGTGCGCGATCTCCATGCCATTCCGGCAGGAGAATGCCCGTTCGATCGCGGCCTGCAAACCATGTTCGACCGGGCAGCCGACGTGGTCGGCCGTGACGGCGTCAATCCGGATTTTCTCGATCCCGACGATCACGACACGCCGCCGCAGGCCTTGCTCGACCGGGTAGAGGCTGAACTCTCCGAGCGATTGGTGCAGGAAAACCGTGATCGCGTTGTTTGCCATGGCGATGCCTGCATGCCGAACTTCATGATCGATCCGGAAACGCTTCGCTGCACGGGAATGATCGATCTCGGACGGTTGGGTACTGCGGATCGCTATGTCGACTTTGCCCTGCTTGTCGGCAACACCCGCGAAACATGGCGCACGGCCGACGAAGCGCAGTCAGCGCACACTCGTCTGTTCGACATACATGCGATCGCGACTGCGGACCGGGCACGGCTCGATTTCTATCTGCGTCTCGACCCGTTGACATGGGGCTAAGCCAATCACAACGTACGCGCGACTTTCTGAAAATCCTGTTGTATAGATCAGGTTCACAGTCAGGACCGGAGACAGGAGCAGACAATGCCATCGATCGAGTTGCTTATCGCCTTCATCGCCACCACGGCGGTCTTTGCCTATATTCCCGGTCCGGCAATGCTCTATGCGGCCGCTCAGACGATTGCGCGTGGCCGCTGGTCGGGACTGATGGCCACGCTGGGTATTCACCTCGGCGGTTATTTCCATGTGATTGCTGCGGCCGCAGGTCTGTCGATCCTGTTTCATGCCGTGCCGACCCTATACATGATCGTGAAATTTGCCGGCGCCGCCTATCTGATCTGGCTGGGTATTTCGCTGTTTCGGGCCAAGGTCGAGGGGGATGCCGCGCTGCCCGGCATCGAGCCGAAGTCAGGCCGCCGTGCCTTTTTTGAAAGTGTCACCGTCGAGGTTCTCAACCCCAAGACGGCGATTTTCTTCGTGGCTTTCCTGCCGCAGTTCGTCGATGCGTCGGCCGCCTTCCCGGTCTGGCTGCAGCTGGCAATCCTCGGCACGATCGACAACCTGATGTTTTCGTCGGCGGATATCGTCTGCGTGTTTCTGGCCGGTGCCGTGATGGCCAAGCTGCGCCGTTCGAGCGCCGCACAACGCCTGATGCAGCGCGCCGGTGGCACCATGCTGGTCGGTCTTGGTGCGCATCTGGCTTTCCAGAAGAGCTGATCCCTCCCGGTCTTTGATGGCTGCGACTGCCGCTTTCTAAAAGAAGCGGCAGTTCGAAATTCCCCGCAAAACGATGAAATAAAAAGCTTTCTCCGCGAAACCTTTGATCCGCCGCCCCCGTATCTGCGTAGACGACGACGTTGGATACGATATGCGGATGAACATGAAGAATAACGGCCTCCCCCTCGAAAACGCTATCATCGTCTGGTTTCGCAAGGACCTGCGGCTGGACGACAATCATGCGCTTCACGCCGCAGCGGAAACCGGCCGCGCTGTCATTCCCGTCTATATCCGTGAACCTTCCCGGCACGGCACCGGGCCACTTGGCGCCGCACAAGCCTGGTGGCTGCATCATTCGCTGACGGGGCTGAAAGAGACCCTCGGCGCCCTCGGAAGCCGGCTGATCCTGCGCAGCGGTGAGCCGGATAGCGTTCTGGCCAAGCTGATCACCAAGACCGGCGCATCGACCGTTCACTGGAATCGCCGCTATGACCCGAACGGCATCGCCGTCGATGGGCCGCTGAAAGACGCGTTGGCGTCCACGGGAGTAACCGTCAAGAGTTTTGCCGGACAGCTTCTCCACGAGCCGACGCGGCTGAAGACGGGTTCGGGCACGCCTTACCGCGTCTATACGCCGTTCTGGCGAGCCCTTGAGGCATCCGGCGAGCCGGATCAGCCGCTTGACCGGCCGGATTCGCTGGTTTCTCCAGCCCAATGGCCTGAGAGCGATGATCTGGCATCATGGACGCTTTTGCCGACCGCTCCGGATTGGGCACAGGCTTTTTCCGAGATCTGGACACCGGGTGAGGAAGCAGCACTTGAACGGCTGGAGGCATTCGTCGAGGATGATTTGTCCGGCTACAAGACGAGGCGGGACCTGCCGGGAACCGATGGCACATCGCGGCTCTCGCCGCATCTGGCCATGGGCGAAATCTCCCCTGCCCGCATTTGGCACGCCACGCGCAAACTCAGGAATGTTCCGGCCGAGGACGTGATCACCTTTCGCAAGGAACTTGTCTGGCGTGATTTCTCCTACCATCTGCTCTTTCATAATCCGGATTTGCCGCGAGAAAATCTCAACCGGAAATATGACGCCTTCGCCTGGATCGGAACCGACGACGATTTCAAGCGCTGGACGAAGGGCCAAACCGGGTATCCGATCGTCGATGCCGGCATGCGCCAGCTCTGGCGGCACGGCACGATGCACAATCGCGTCCGCATGATCGCCGCATCCTTCCTGATCAAGGACCTTCTGATCGACTGGCGTCGGGGTGAAGCCTGGTTCCGCGATACGTTGGTGGATGCCGATCCAGCCTCCAATGCGGCAAGCTGGCAGTGGGTGGCCGGCAGCGGCGCCGATGCCTCGCCGTTCTTCCGGGTTTTCAATCCGGTCCTGCAGGGCGAAAAGTTCGATCCTGATGGCATCTACGTCAAGACCTTCGTACCGGAACTGGCCGACCTGCCGGTAAAATTCGTGCACCGCCCCTTCGAGGCGCCTCAGAGCGTTCTAGATGCCGCCAGTCTGACGCTGGACGTCAAGTACCCGAAGCCGATCGTCGACCATGCAAAGGCGCGCGATCGCGCACTGGCCGCTTATAACAAGATCAAGGACGCCGCATGAACGCCCCCTTTGCCCAAGGCCCCCATCATCTTCCTGGCCGCCGTCTGTCGATCGCGGTCATAGGTTCCGGCGTTTCCGGCAGTTCCGCCGCCTGGGCGCTCAATCCTGTCCACGACGTCACGCTGTATGAAAAGGATAATCGTCCCGGCGGCCACACGGCGACGGTCGATATCGACTATGACGGCACGCCGATCTCCGTCGATACCGGTTTTATCGTCTATAACGAGGCCAATTATCCTAATCTTAAAGCCCTGCTTTCCGAACTGGACGTCACGACACACAAGAGCGACATGAGCTTTTCGGTGTCGCTCGATCAGGGGCGGCTGGAATGGAGCGGCGACAATCTGGCCACCGTCTTCGCCCAGAAGCGCAATCTCGTCCGGCCCTCCTTCCTGATGATGCTGCGCGAAATCCTCCGCTTCAACCGCATCTGCCTGGAAGATCGCAGTGCCGGCCTGCTCAAGGCCATGTCCATCGGCGACTATCTCAACTGGCGTGGTTTCTCGCCGGGATTCACCAACAATTACCTGGCCCCGATGGCGGCGGCGATCTGGTCGTCGCCGACAGCCAAGATGCTGGATTTTCCGGCCGAAAACTTCATCCAGTTTTTTGACAATCACCGGCTGATCTATTCCAAGCCGCACCCGTGGCGCACGGTTACCGGCGGCAGCCGCAACTATCTGCGCAAGCTGTTGCGACCGCTTGGCGATCGCGTCCGCCTTGGCTGCGGTGTGACATCGATCCGGCGTGAGGACGGCAGGGTCATCATCACCGACGCGCATGGCACGACAAAAGTCTTCGACAAGGTGATCATCGCCGCCCACAGCAACCAGGCGCTGGCGATGCTTTCCGATCCGACACCAACGGAAAGTGCGTTGCTGTCGGCGGTTCCCTACCATCCCAACCGGGTCATCCTGCACCGCGACACGGCATTGATGCCGAAACGGAAAAAAGTCTGGGCTTCCTGGAATTACCTGCGTTCGACCAAGCCCTGCGGCTCGCAGGGGGTCGCTGTCAGCTACTGGATGAACCGCCTTCAGGGTATCGCACCTCAACATCCCTTGTTTGTGACGTTGAACCCGGAGCGGGAACCGGCCCCCGGGACCGTGTTTGCGGAATTCTCCTACGATCATCCGCAGTTCGACGCAGCATCCATGGCTGCGCAGCGCGCGCTGCAGGCAATCCAGGGCGACAACGACACGTTCTTTGCCGGTGCCTGGACCGGGTACGGCTTTCATGAGGATGGCCTGGCATCAGGGCTTGCTGCTGCCGAGGCACTTGGCGGTATCATCCCCTGGCGCCAGCAGATATCGTCGGTGTTCAAGGAGGCAGCGGAATAGATGCGTGCGTCATCCGGATCGGACATGGCGAAGAACGGCGCGCCTCCGCAGGTAGCGGCGGCGCTTTATGCCGGCCAGGTCATGCACCAGCGGATGAAGCCGGTTGGCCATCGTTTCAGCTATGACGTCTTTTCGCTGATGATCGATCTCGATCGGTTGAATGAGGCGGATAGCATGAGCAGGGTTTTCTCGGTCAATCGCCGCAACCTGCTGTCGTTTCACGAAAAGGACCATTCTGGCGATAGCAGGGTATTGCTGCGCAGCTATATCGATGCGTTACTGGCGCAGAACGGCTTGCCGGTGCGGCCCGCCCGCGTGCTTCTGGTCTGCTATCCGCGCATCCTCGGTCTCGTGTTCAATCCTCTGGCCGTCTATTATGCCTATGACGACGGTGGAGCGTTGAGCGCCATGGTCTACGAGGTCCGCAACACATTCGGCGAGCGCCACACCTACGTCTGCCCGATCGGGCCGGACGATGTATCCGATGCGGGTGTGCGACAGCAGTGCGACAAGCTGTTTCACGTCTCGCCCTTCATCCCCATGGCCATGCGCTACCAGTTCCGCATGCTGCCGCCGGGAGAGGAAATACGCTGGCGTATTCTCGAGACCGACACGGAGGGGCCATTGCTGGCTGCAACCTTCTCCGGCGTTCAGGTGCCGCTCCAGACAGGCAAGATTTTGCGTCTTGTTGCCCGCATTCCACATCTTACACTCAAGATCGTTGCAGGGATTCATTGGGAGGCGCTGAAGCTCTGGATCAAAGGCGTCCGCTATATCCCACGGCCGCAAGCGCCGGAGCCGACAAGTGTCTGGAGAGAAGGCCGCAGAACGAAGAACGGTTTTTCTCATGAATCTCAAGTTGGCGGTCCGGCGGAATGAGGTTATTTTGCGTCAAGAACAATGATTGCGGAGGATCTGTCGAATGAGCACAGCGGGCACCGGTTATTGTGATCCGAACGACGGAGAGCGTCTTTCCACCGAAAACTTATCGCGCCTTGTCAAAGGCTTACCGGCAAAAGCTCAGATGGTTTTGCGTGGTCTTGTCCATATGCAGGCCGGTTGTCTGAAGCTGACATTGCCGGACAGACGCACCGTCATCGTCAAAGGCAAGGCGCAGGGGCCGGTCGCCTCCGTGACGCTGCACAACTGGAACCTGCCGCAAAGGGCACTGACCGGCGGCACCATTGCCGTCGCCGAAAGCTACATGGATGGCGACTGGGACAGCCCGGATGTCGGCGCGTTTCTGGAACTCTTCCTCGTCAACACCGATGTCGGCAGGAATTTCTCCAACGGTGCGCGAGGCGTGTTGCGGCTCGTCGAAAAGTTCCGCCACTGGATGAACGCCAACACGAAATCCGGCTCCAAGAAGAACATTTCCGCCCATTACGATCTCGGCAATGCCTTCTACAAGCAGTGGCTCGATCCGACGATGACCTATTCCTCGGCCCTCTATTCGACGGGCGCCAATGACCTGCAATCGGCCCAGCGCGCCAAGTACAAGGCCCTGGCGGATGCAGTCGGCATCAATGCCAGCCATCATGTGCTGGAGATCGGCTGCGGCTGGGGTGGGTTCGCAGAATATGCGGCGGCCGAAATCGGCTGCAAGGTGACGGGACTGACGATCAGCCGCGAACAGCTGGCCTTCGCCAATGAGCGCATGAAGAACGCAGGCCTGTCCGACAAGGTCGAGATCAAGTTCCAGGATTATCGCGACGAGGCCGGGCTCTACGACCGGATCGTCTCCATCGAGATGTTCGAGGCCGTCGGCGAAAAATACTGGCCCGCTTACTTTTCGCAGTTGCAGCGTTGCCTGAAGCCGGGCGGCAAGGCCGGGCTGCAGATCATCACCATCAAGCCGGAAGCCTATGAGGAATATCGCGCCAATCCGGATTTCATCCAGAAATACGTCTTTCCGGGCGGCATGCTGCCGACCCCGCAACATCTGATCGACCTTGGCCGCAAAGTAGGTCTGAAGATCAGCGGCGATTTCGGTTTCGGACTGGATTATGCCCGCACGCTTGCAGAATGGCGCGAACGATTCTGGAGCGTCTGGGACAAGGTCGAACCGCTCGGTTTCGATATCCGCTTCAAGCGGCTCTGGGAGTTCTACCTGTTTTATTGCGAAGCCGGCTTCCGCGCCAAAAACATCGACGTCCGACAGATCGTGTATGAATAAGCCAGCAACCGGCGGCGGTGTCGGGACGCAGATCAGCCGCCGGATGCTTTTTGCCTACGCCCTTCCTGCAGCACCTTTGGCAGCCCTCGGCCTGCCGCTCTACTCGCTGGTGCCGACCTACTATACCGAAACACTCGGCCTGCCGATTGCCTCGGTGGGGTGGGCGCTGTTGCTGGTGCGGCTTTTCGATGCCATCACCGATCCGCTGGCAGGCTATGCGGCAGACCGGATCAATCCGGGTTTTGGCCGGCGCCGGCTGCTCTTTCTCCTGTCTCTGCCTATCGCAGCCCTGTCGGCACTCATGCTGTATTGGCCTGCCGATGGTGCTGGCATTGCCTGGCTCGCGCTCTGGGGCATGCTGACTTCGCTGGGCTTTACGCTGGCGGTCGTGCCCTATTCCGCCTGGGGCGCCGAACTGATCTCGGACTATCATGGCCGCACGCGGCTAACGTCAGTGCGCGAAGGCCTGACGCTGGCCGGGACGCTGATCGCCATCGTGCTCCCCTTTGCCATCGGGTTCGAACGGCAAGGATTTTCAGGCCTGGCGGTCCTTGGCATTACCGTCGCAGTTTCACTGCTTGTTTTCGGCGGATTGACCGTCTGGCTCGTTCCGGAGCCGACCAACCTGACGAAAAACCCCTTGCCGTTGGGGGAGGCACTGTCCTGTCTTGCTCGCAACAAACCATTCCTGCGTTTGATCGCGGCCTTCTTTTTGAATGGCCTTGCCAACGGCATTCCGGCGACACTGTTCCTGTATTTTGTTTCGGCGCGGCTGCAGCTACCGGATATGCGCGGACCACTGCTGTTTCTCTACTTCCTCAGTGCCGTCGCCGGCATACCGCTTGCGTCGTGGGTGGCGCGAAAGCTCGGCAAGCATCGCGCATGGGCAACGGCGATGATCGTCGCCTGCGCCATATTTGCGGCTGCGCCAATGCTCTCGTCTGGCGCTCTGGTGCCGTTTGCATTGATCTGCGCTTCGACCGGGCTTTTGCTTGGTTTCGACCTGACGCTGCCGCCGTCGATCCAGGCCGATGTCATCGATGCCGATACGGCAGCCTCCGGCGATCAGCGCAGCGGTTTCTACTTTGCGGCATGGGGCCTTGCCACCAAACTCTCACTTGCAGCCGGCGTCGGCATCGTCTTTCCCTTGCTGGGCTTTTTCGGCTTTGATCCGGCACCGGAAGCGCACAATGGCGCATCTGCGCTGTTCGCACTCGCTGCGATCTATGCCTGGGTTCCTGTTGTATTGAAGCTTAGCGCGATCGCCCTGATGTGGAATTTCCCACTGGACGAGACGGCGCAGAAAAAACTGCAGTCGCGTATCCGCCCATAACTGCGGTCCAGGAAGAAGGCGACCCTCGGCGCGTTACCCGCCGATGTCACACCGCCTGAGGATCCCGCTTAAGCACATCGACGGCATGCCCACCGGTGACCAGAGGCCTTGTTTTCCATCCGGTTGCCCGATTGATCAGCAAGAAATAGAGGCGATAGGGCAAGAGCTTGAGCAGCTTCATGACGTAGGTGAAGCGTCTTGGGAAGGTGATCTCGAAGCCGCTGGATTTCAAACCCTCTGCAATGCGATCCGCCGCCACCTCGGCACTGACGAGAGCCGGCATCGGAAATGCGTTCTTTGCCGTTGCTGCCGTTTCAACGAAACCGGGATTGATGATCTGCAGGCGCACACCGACTTTATCGAGATCAAACTTCAGGCTCTCCGCCATGTTGATCAGTGCTGCCTTGGTGGCGCCATAGGCCGCGCTTGTCGGCAGGCCACCATATCCGGTGACGGATGACACGATAGCAATCTGGCCATGCCCCCTCGCCTTCATATGGCGCACGGCCGGCAATAGACAGTTGACCGTGCCGTTCAGGTTCACCGCAAACGTCTTTTCGAAATCCTCACGGTGCAAGTCTTCGCCGTGAACCGCAACGTAAAGGCCGGCATTGAGAACTGCGAGCACCATTGAACCATGTTCGTACTCGATGGCGGCCAGTATCCGTTCCATGTCGCGCGGATCGGTAACGTCGCCGTCAAGCACGATTATCTTGCCCGGCCCGGGTGATTCATGCTGCAACTCGACCAGTTTCTCGTGGTCGCGCGCGGTGACGACAACATTGAAACCGTCCCTGACCAACCGCAGCGCCAATGCGCGGCCGATGCCGGAGCTTGCTCCCGTGACCCAAGCCAGACCCAACTCGGGGTGTGCGACAAAATCGGTCATGGGTTTCCTTTCGCTGCTCCATCGCCGATCCCGGTAACCGGGATCACCAAACAATACGCATTGAAATGTAGTTTGTTCCCGCATTCGGGCCATTATTCGGCAGGATCTCAACCGATCATGTCACCGAGCAGTTGTCTCCATGAGCCGGTCAGCTTGACCGGTGCCTGGGAGACGGCAAAGCCGATACAGGGGCATTCGGCTTCTGCCACCGGGCGGTGGTCGATGCTTTCGTCGGCCACCGATATGTCACCTTTTGTGAAACGTCCGCGTGTATCGTTGAAGGCTCCATCGAGAACAAGAGAAATCTCGTAGCCTTCATGGGTATGGGAAGGAATCACCCGTCCCGGCTTCAGCCAGAAGAAGCTGACATCGCAACCGTCGATTTTTCCAAGGCTGTATTCCTTGAAACCCGGCAGCTTTCGTTTCCAGGGTATTTCAGCCTCGTCCAGCCCGGCAAAATCGCGAATGGCTTTTGGGAAAAGAGGGTTTTTGGGCTGCACGGATGCCAGATCTGCGATGGGCAATGCAGCGGCCGCAAAAATGGCTTTCAGTGTTACGTCTCTGGATTGGAGGGAAACCGGCTCCATATATTCGAGCATGTCTCCAACAACCATTTCATACTCGGCGACTTTTGCCCGATTGGTGGCTTGCATCTCCAGATGTGCTTCGACCAGCACACGCGCCGGTTCCGGCAGGATGCCGGCAGCATATCGTGCCATCAAGGCATCAACCGTATCGAGCTGAATATCAGCCATTCATTTTCAAACCTGTCTTGCTGGATAGCGCAGCGGAAACTATCGCCTCAGTACGCCAAGGGTCAAGAAATGGATCACCCCGGTTGTGAAACCCCACCTGCCACTTTTGGGTCAATTTTTGTCCACGACAGCGCCGAGTTGAAACGCTATTTCTTGCTTCAACAGGAGCGTGGGTTGAAAAGACGCTAGGATTTCGGACTGTTGAACGGCAGGAGCTTTCACCGTTTATGCAGTTTCCCATTTCCTGTTCAATCGCCATCGGCGTCAGGTTCCTGCCTGACGCAATTATCCGCAGCCAAGAGGTTTACTCATGCCCGTTCTGCCCTCCGTTCTCGATGCCATCGGCAATACGCCGCTGATCCGCCTCAAGGGTGCCTCGGATGTGACCGGATGCACCATTCTCGGCAAGGCGGAGTTTCTCAATCCGGGCCAGTCGGTCAAGGATCGCGCCGCGCTGTCGATCATCCGTCACGCTGAAAAATCCGGCCAGCTGAAGCCGGGAGGCGTCATCGTCGAGGGGACTGCCGGCAATACCGGCATCGGCCTGGCGCTGGTTGCCCAGGCGCTCGGTTACCGTACGGTCATCGTCATTCCGGAGACGCAGAGCGAGGAAAAGAAGGATGCGTTGCGGCTTCTGGGTGCCGAACTCATCGAGGTTCCCGCCGTTCCTTACAAGAACCCCAACAACTATGTAAAACTGTCAGGCCGTCTCGCTGCGGAACTGGCAAAGACGGAGCCGAACGGCGCGATCTGGGCCAACCAGTTCGACAACGTCGCCAACCGCGATGCCCATGTGGAAACGACCGCGCCGGAAATTTGGCGCGATACCGATGGCGGGGTCGATGGCTTCGTCTGCGCTGTTGGGTCCGGTGGTACGCTGGCCGGCGTCGCCCTTGGCCTGAAGGCGAAGAACCCGGACATCAAGATCGGGATCGCCGATCCGGAGGGCGCCGCCCTCTACGAATTTTACGCCCATGGCGAGTTGAAATCATCCGGCAGCTCGATCACCGAAGGCATCGGCCAGGGACGCATCACGGCCAATCTCGAAGGTTTCACCCCGGACTTTGCCTATCAGATACCGGACGCCGAAGCGGTGCAGCTGGTGTTCGATCTTGTTGACAAGGAGGGCATCTGCGTTGGCGGTTCCTCCGGCATCAACATTGCCGGCGCCATTCGGCTGGCAAAAGATCTGGGACCGGGACATACCATCGTGACGATCCTCTGCGACTATGGTAACCGCTATCAGTCGAAACTGTTCAATCCCGCTTTTCTGAAGTCCAAGGGCCTTCCTGTTCCGGCTTGGCTGACGCGGAATTCCGGAATAACGGTGCCATACGAACCAGCCGGATAAAGCATATCATGACCACACTTCCTCTTTTTCGCGACGATTTCTATCTTTCAACCACGGAAGCAATCGTCACGGGAATACGGGAAGACGGTGGCATCGAGCTGGACCAGACGTGTTTTTACGCAACGTCTGGCGGTCAGCCCGGCGATAACGGCTTTTTCGAGCGCGCCGATGGCAGCCGAATCGCGATTGAGACCACCCGTCACGGTGACACCAAGGACATCGTCATTCATGTCCCGGCAGCCGATCAGCCCGCTGTACTGGTCGGTGAAAAGCTGGTGTTGCATATCGACTGGCCGCGCCGCTACAAGCTGATGCGCATGCACACAGCCTGCCATCTCCTGTCGGTCGTCTGCCAGTATCCAATCACGGGCGCAGCGGTTGGCGAGGACGAAAGCCGCGTCGATTTCGACATGAGTGAAACCATCGACAAGGACGCGGTCACGGCGGCGATGATGACGCTGGTTAGCGGCAATCACCCGATCTACCTGCAATGGATCACCGACGCGGAACTGGCAGCCAATCCCGACATCGTCAAATCGAAGAATGTCCGTCCGCCGATGGGCCTCGGCCGTGTCAGCCTTGTCTGCATCGGCGAGAACGCCTCGGTCGACAGCCAGCCCTGCGGCGGCACCCATGTCTCCGAAACCCAGGAAGTTGGCCCTATCTATATTGCCAAGATCGAAAAAAAGGGCAAGGAAAACAGGCGCTTCCGCATCCGTTTCGGTACGCCGGACGCCACGTCCACCGGAGAATAATCGATGACCGAACAGAAAAGCGCTTTTGTCGTTTCCGCATATTGGCTTGAGCAGCGGCTCGCCGATTCTTCTGTCAAAATCCTCGATGCCGCCTGGTACCTGCCGGCGCAGAAACGGGATCCGAAGGCCGAATATGCGGCAGGCCACATTCCGGGCGCCGTATTCTACGATCAGGATGCCATCGCCGACACGGCAAGCGGCCTGCCGCACACCATCCCCTCGCCCGAATCGTTTGCAGAATCGGTCGGCAAGCTTGGAATCAGCGAGACCGACACGATCGTTGTCTATGACGGCCCCGGCATCTTCACCGCACCGCGGGTCTGGTGGCTGTTGCGTACCATGGGTGCACAGTCTGTCTTCGTGCTCGACGGCGGCATCGATGGCTGGAAGGCCGAGGGCCGCCCGGTCACCACCGACGTCCCGCAGCCGGAGCCCGTTAGATTCCATCCAAAATTCAACGCTGAAGCCGTAACCTCGTTTACGCAGATGCGCGACATCGTCGCTGCCGGCTCTCGCCAGATTGCCGACGCACGCGGTGCCGCACGCTTTACCGGCGAGGAAGCCGAACCCAGGGCTGGCATGCGCTCCGGCCACATGCCCGGTGCCAAGAGCCTGCCCTCCGGCGTCTTTTCGACCGGTGGCAAGCTCAAATCGCTCGACGCGCTGCGCGAAACGATCGAGGCGGCCGGTATCGATCTCGAAAAGCCGGTCGTCACCTCCTGCGGTTCTGGCGTGACCGCCGCGATCATCATGCTGGCGCTGCAATCGCTGGGTCATGCCGATAATACGCTCTATGATGGCTCCTGGTCCGAATGGGGCAGCCGGGCAGACACACCCGTCGTTACCGGGAAAGAATGATCAGCATGGCCGATGATAAAACAGTCGAATCGCTCGACGTCCGCGTCACCGAACTGGAAATGACCGCACCACCCAAGCAGAGCCTGCCGGTGCCGGTCAATATCCAGACCGCGATCATGCGCGTGCCGGAAATTCCGCTCCCCTTCTATCGTTTCCTCTATCTGCAGGTCGGCAAGCGCTGGAACTGGGTCGACCGGCTGCGGATGGCCGACGTGGACCTGACCGCCGTCCTGCATGACAAGCGCAATGCCGTGACGGTGCTGTATGTCAACGGCGCCCCTGCTGGTTTTTTCGAACTGCTGCAGGTGGATGCGGATACTGTCGAACTTTCTCATTTTGGCATGTTCGAACATGCGCTTGGCCTTGGGCTCGGCAAATGGTTCCTGCTGCAGGCGCTTTATGCCGCGTGGAACTCAAACCCGAAGACGGTGCGTGTCGCGACCAACACGCTCGATCACCCCCGCGCGCTGCAACTCTACCAGCGCTTCGGCTTTTCTCCGGTGTCTACCCATGACGCTTCGGTTCAACCGCTCAGCAACGACGAACTCCTGGCATTCGCCCACAGTCTCTGACGTTCAGGTTGGCAAGAATCGGGTGTTTCGCATTTTGCGCAAATGTTAGTTCCTCCGCTGTCGAACAAGGAGGAACCGATGAGCAACCTGCGTTACAAACCGATGCCGAGCGGTCTCGCTGCGCGCTACCGGCGCCGCGAGCCGGATGCCTATGGCCTGCCACCGGAGCTGCACGTCTCCGATGGCCAGGGCATGCCCTGCCGCCATTGCCTAGCCAATATCGCCAAGGGCGATGGCTATCTCATTCTTGCCTATCGCCCCTTTCCCGAGCTTCAGCCCTATGCGGAAACCGGACCCATTTTTCTGCACGCGGAACAATGCGATGCCTATGACGGTGGCGAGGCCGTTCCGCCGATCCTGACCACCAGCAAGGATTATCTTTTGCGAGGCTACGGTGCGGACGACCGGATCGTCTACGGCACCGGTGCCATAACCCCGGTTGATGGCATCGATGCCCGGGCAACCGAGCTGCTGCAACGCCCCGAGGTCGCCTATGTTCACGTTCGCTCGGCCCGCAACAATTGTTATCAGTGCCGTATCGAGCGGCCATAAAAACGGGGGCCGGAAGTTACCGGCCCCGCATACATCAATAGCTTCTTGGGGTGGGTCAGGCGATCATCAACACGGCTTCCGGGGCGTAGCTCTCATAACCAAGCGCCTCGGCGACCGCCTTGTTGGTCACGCGGCCCCGGTGAACGTTGAGGCCGGCCCGCAGATGCCGGTCCTCGGCAATCGCCTTCAGGCCACGGTCGGCAAGCTGCAGGCCGTAGAACAATGTCGCATTGTTGAGCGCATGCGCCGAGGTCACCGGAACGGCGCCGGGCATGTTGGCGACGCAATAATGCACGACGCCATCGACTTCATAGGTCGGATCGGAATGCGTCGTCGCATGCGAGGTCTCGAAGCAGCCGCCTTGGTCGATGGCAACATCGACGATAACTGCGCCCTTCTTCATGCCGGACAGCATTTCTCGAGTCACGAGCTTTGGCGCGGCGGCACCGGGGATTAGCACGGCGCCAATCACCAGATCCGCCGAGAAGACCTCCTCTTCCAGCGCGTCGATGGTCGAGAACCGGGTGTGGACGCGCCCGGCGAAGAGATCGTCGAGCTGGCGCAGTCGAGGAATGGAGCGGTCGAGGATACTCACGTCAGCGCCAAGACCAGCCGCCATGCGCGCGGCATGCAGCCCGACGACGCCGCCGCCGATCACCGTGACCTTTGCGGGCAGCACGCCCGGAACGCCGCCGAGCAGGATACCGCGGCCGCCATTGGCCTTTTGCAGTGACGTGGCGCCGGCCTGGATGGCCAGGCGTCCGGCAACTTCCGACATCGGCGCCAGAAGCGGCAGCCCGCCGCGATCGTCGGTGACGGTTTCATAGGCGATGGCCGTGACGCCGGAGCCAAGCAGTCCCTTGGTCTGTTCGGGGTCGGGAGCAAGATGCAGATAGGTGTAGAGGATCTGACCATCGCGAAGCTGCGCCCATTCGGCGGGCTGCGGCTCCTTGACCTTGACGATCATGTCGGATTTTTCAAAGATGTCCTTGGCGGTGGCGACGATTTTCGCCCCAGCCGCGCGATAGCTGTCGTCTTCGGCGCCAATGCCGGCGCCCGCCTTGGTTTCGATGATCACCTCGTGGCCGTGCGCCACATATTCTCTCACCGATCCGGGTGTTAAACCGACACGATATTCATGGTTTTTGATTTCCTTCGGGCAACCGACACGCATCTTCGCGTTCCTCTCCTATGCAGCTTTCGCTGTCGTTGTTTGACCCGCGTAGCGAAACAGAAAGATCACAGCATGTCCTTGCAAAATGAAGGGCTTATCGCGTAATATTTCGTAGATTATTGCGTTTTTCTCAAAAAATTCGAAGGATATTCGATTGTCGGCAATGGATGCAATTGATGCTGCGATCCTGCGGATTCTGCAGCAGAATGGCCGGATCGCCAATGCAGAACTGGCCGAGAAAATTGGCCTTTCCGCTTCCGCCTGCTCACGCCGGGTCGATATTCTCGAAAAATCCGGCGTCATCAGCGGCTATCATGCGCGCCTTTCACACAAGGCCCTCGACTACCGCATCATGGTCATTGTCCACATCTCGCTGTCTGGCCAGTTTGCCAAGACTTTGACGGAATTTGAGGCGGCGGTGAAACTCTGTCCGAATGTGCTGGTCTGCTATCTGATGTCAGGAGAATACGACTATATCCTGCGCGTCGCCGCCAAGGACCTTGAGGATTATGAGCGCATTCACCGGGACTGGCTTTCGGCCCTTCCCCATGTGGTCAAGATCAATTCCAGCTTCTCGCTGCGCGAGATCATCGACCGGCCCAATGTCGGCATTTGAACCCGGCCGCCAGGCTGGCCTCAAACGTTTCCGACCACGCAATTGCGTCCTCTGCGCTTGGCTTCATACAGCCGCATATCGGCCTTCGACAGCAGATCGCGCGTTGTCGTTCCGTCGACAGGCGTCGAGGCAATACCGATGCTGACGGTAACGGCAGATTGATCGGATGCTGTCACGTCGCTCAGAACACGTAACCGCAATTGTTCAGCCCGGGACAATGCACTGGCGTGGGCAAGTCCATCGCACAGGATGACGAATTCCTCTCCGCCATAGCGGAAAAGGTGATCGCTCGGGCGAAGCCCCGCCTGAATGGCGTCGGTAATGGATTTCAACACACGGTCGCCTTCAAGATGGCCAAAGCGATCGTTGATGCTCTTGAAGTGATCGGCATCGATCATGATCAGGCTGATGACACTGCCCGACGCCACCGCGTGGCGGATCAATCGTGGGGCTTCGAATTCGAAACGGCTACGATCGAGCACGCCGGTCAGCATGTCGCGCCCCGACTTGGACAACAGATCCTCGTAACGCTCCCGGAATGTCAGCGTGTTGAAAATGTCGCCGATCGGTTGCCGCGCCACGGCAAGCACCGAATGACTGGAAAAATGCAGATAGGCGCCGAGAATCAGTGAATAGACAACCGCAGCCCCCATCTTGGCAATCCAGCCGCCCCAAAACACTTCGGCCGGTGCATCGTTGAGCGCATGCAGCGCGAGATAGAACCCGGCCTGGTCGAAGGTCAGGACCACGACGCCGCAGAGGAGGAACCGTAAGGTGAGCATTCCGCGCATCCGGCGGCCGATCCGCTCGTAAAGCAGGATGATCAGCAACGAATCAAGATAGAGCAGCAATGTCCCCCACAGCATCAGCCAGCCCATCTCGTCGATGAAGGCAAGGTCGGCGCTGCGATTGGGCACGGCTGAAACGGTCTGGTGCATCTGCAGGAGCAGACTGAGGGCCACGGTGAGAAAATTGCCAGCCAGAAGGCCGTAGATCGGCTGGCGGACCGTTGCCGCATCCTCTTTCACGTAAAGGAGCAGGATCATCATCAACTTGCCGGCAAACAGCACGGCAGAGCCCGGCGAAATCACGCCGAACGGCAATTGCACGTAAAACACGGCTGCCAGATAGGTTTCGATGAAATGCAGGACGCCGAGTGCTGCGATGAAGACGCCAAGGCCCAGGCGATGGCGCAGATGCAGCAGCGTGACCATGACTGCGACGTAGACAAGGCCTTCGCAGAAAAACAGGATTACGTTGGTCATCGCCGGACATTCACTCGGATTTCAATGTCCGAATCTATAAACGGCAAATTTAAAGAAACGTTTATGGGCAGTTGTCTGGGTTTTTTAAAATCGCTCCAATGGGAGCTCTAAGAGCCGATCGCGTGCGGGTCTTTCAACGTTTGATGAAGACCTCCGCCATTGGCAGACCAAACAACACAGATGCAATGTCTGGAATTATACCTGCCGCGAGGCGATATCATCGGCAAACAGCGATGGGCCGTGCTGGTCGATGATTTGATGCGCTTTGCGCAAAGTCGCGTCGATCACATCCTGTTCCGATGTGAAAACGTCAGCGCGGATGAACGTGCGAACGCGAACGCCGCCGTCGATCTCCTTTTCAACCGAACCGGCCAGCCTGAATTGGGAACCCTCTTTGAGGGGGGTTGCGCGGATCAGGCAGTCGCCATAGGTCTCCGTCTTGCCGAAAGACGCAGCCGTCTCGGTGCCGGAGCCATTGGAAAAGCCGAACAGTTTTGACAGAAAAGAAGCCATGCGAAAGACTTAACTCATGGCAAACAGAGCTGTCAAAGGCTAAGTTCTTCCATCGGCAATCGGCTCGCAGGTAGGAGGACAATGGAATGACAAGGGCATTGTCGCGATCATGACCTCGGGCTTTTCGGCTATCGGATGCATCGACGGTGTCGAAGCATATCTTGATGCCGGTGAATCGGCCTTCCCCGATATCAGGCCGGGCTTGGCCAAGCAGGTCGTCTGGGCCGATCCTGCCGCCAAGCGCCGGACAGCGCTTGCCATTGTCTATATCCATGGATTTTCCGCTTCCAAAGAAGAGGTTCGTCCGCTGCCCGACCTGGTGGCGGCAGCGCTTGATGCCAACCTGTTTTATGCGCGGCTCGCCGGACATGGCCGCAGTGATGACGCGATGGCTGAGGTCTCTGTGGCCGACTGGCAGCATGACATGCGCGAGGCGCTGTCTATTGCCGCCCTGTTGGGTGAACGGACGCTGATCATCGCAACATCGACCGGCGCGACACTGGCCACCTGGGCGCTTTCGCAGCCCGCATTGGCCGCAGGCGTCGAAGGCGCCGTTTTTCTCAGCCCGAATTTCCGGATCAAAGGGCGTGGCGCTTTCCTGCTGACTGCGCCGCTCGCCCGTTTGAGCGCCCGCCTCATCCTTGGCCACCGCCGCTCTTTTGCCCCGCTGAACGACCTTCATGCTGCCTATTGGAGCACGGATTATCCGGTCTGCGCGCTCCTGCCGATGGCATCACTGGTCGCGAAAGCCCGGTCTCTGCCCTTCGAAACGATACCAACTCCGACGCTGTTCGTTCAGTCGCCGGGCGATCAGGTTGTCGATGCGCGGCAAACGGCTGCTGTCGTGGCGCGCTGGGGCGGCCCCGCCACCATGCTCGACCCGGGTGCAGTCGGCGATCCCTACGGACATGTCGTCGCGGGCGCTGCCCTGTCACCACAAACGACAGCGCAGATCACGAAAGACATCATAAATTGGTTTAATAAATTATCTCAACATTCAGATATTGAAACATAATATCAGATAACTAGGTTGGCTAATATTTCGTTGTTGGTGATATCCTGGTAATGCAGACCCGCACTGTCGAAGGCCGCCTTCAGCCTTGGAAAGTTCTCCGGATGTTTGGTTTCGATGCCGATCAGGATCGAGCCGAAGTTTCGCGCCGATTTCTTCAGGTATTCAAACCGGGCGATGTCATCCTCCTCGCCGAGCAGGCCAAGGAAGTCTTTCAGCGCGCCCGGGCGCTGCGGCATCCGCAGGATGAAGTATTTTTTCAGGCCCGCGTGCCGCATGGCGCGTTCTTTGACATCAGGCAGGCGTTCGAAGTCGAAATTGCCCCCCGAAACGACCGCGACAACGGTCTTCCCCTCCAGGGCTTCGCGCCCCAGCGTTTCCAGCGCCGTGATTGACAAGGCCCCTGCCGGTTCCAGCACGACGCCTTCGACGTTCAGCATGTCGGTGATCGTGACGCAGATGGCATTTTCCGCCAGAAGCAAAACCTGATCCGTTGAGAAATGCTTCAGCGCCGCGAAATTAAGGTCACCGATACGCCCGACGGCGGCACCATCGACAAAATTGTCGACCTGATCGAGGGTCACCACCGATCCTGTCTCCAAGCTCCGGCGCAGGCTCGGCGCACCTTCCGGCTCGCAGAAAATGAACGCTTCGGGCCGAACAACGTCTTTGAGGTAGCCGGTCATACCGGCGGATAGGCCGCCGCCGCCGACGGGCATGATCACCAGGTCCGGAACGACGCCTACAGGCAATTGCTCGATCATCTCGGCCGCGACTGTCGCCTGCCCCTCGATGATATCGGCATGATCGAATGGCGGCACCATGACACCGTCGATCCGCCCCACATGCTCGCGTGCCGCCTGATAGCACTGATCGAAAAAGTCGCCGACCAGCTTGATGGTGATGAACTCACCGCCGAATATCCGGGTCTTGTCGATCTTCTGTTGTGGTGTCGTCACCGGCATGAAAACCACACCCGGCACGCCAAAATGCCGGCAGACGAAGGCAAATCCCTGTGCGTGATTGCCGGCGGATGCGCAGACAAAGGTCTTGCCGGTGCCACCGGCGGCAATCACCTTGCGGAAAAAGTTGAACGCGCCCCTGATCTTGTAGGAGCGCACCGGCGAAAGGTCCTCGCGCTTCAGATAGATCGTCGCGCCATAACGCGCGCTCAGATGCTCGTTAAGCTGTAACGGCGTTGCCGGAAACAATGTGCGCAAAGCCTCGACGGCATTATCAACGTCCTGCTTCATGGAATGCGGTCTTTCGTTCGGGTTCGTATCGCCCTGCCTATGCCACATCACAGTTGGCTAAACCACAGCTATTCGTCATTAAGTGGAGTCTATAACTCACCTTTTGCGATGGTGCCCCGCCTTGACTCCATCCCGCAAATACAGAACATCCGGAAGCAACGCAGGATCAGGGGAGAGACAATGCGCACCGGCAATCGAAGAAGCGGTCTGACGGCCGCAGTCAGCGCGATCCCGCTGCTCTTGCTGCTGACAGGCCCCGCCCTCGCTGGGCCGCTCGCAGACGCGGCAACGAAAGCCGAGGCGCTGGCGGCCTCCGGCGATACGCGGGGGGCTCATGATCTCTTGCGCGCGGCAACAGGCTCCTTTTCAGCGACGCTTCCCTTTTCGATAGGCACGGCGGTGTTCGTGGCAGCCCCGCCCATCGGCTACGCCATGTATGAGCCCAAGCAGCAACCGGTGTTCAAGCCGGGCGAAGCCCTCGTCTCCTATGTCGAGCCGATCGGCCTGACCTGGAAAGCGGCGGACGCCGAAGGAAAGGTGGAAACCCACTTCACGGTCGATCTGGACATTCTCAGCGCTTCGGGCGAAGTGCTGGCCAACCAGAAGGCTTTCGGCAACTTCACATTCACCAGTTTCTTCCGCAACCAGGAAATCTACGCCACGTTGACCACGGACGTCAGCGGTGCTGCGGCGGGCGATTATGTGCTCCGGTTTCATTTCAACGATCTGAACAGCGGCAAGTCCGCAAGCGTCGATCAGAAGTTCACGATCGCTGCCGCATCTCCAGCGCCGTAGCGGCTCAAGCCTTGTTCTTCAACGCTGCGATCGTGTCGATCATCGCCTTTACATCCGCCTCCGCCGCATCGAGCAGGGCTTCGTCGCGGGCGCGGATCACGAGGTCGGTCGAAAACGCCGTGCCGTCGAATTTCGGATAGGATCCGATGCTGGTCAGGGGATGTGCCTTCTGCACCTCGCCAAGCGGTCCGCCGATATCGCCTTCCCCGAAAGGAGAGCGCACGGTACGTGATTTGACCACGGTACCGCTTTCAAGCTGCGGCAGGAGTGCATCCAGCATGGCCTGGAAGACCTGCGGCACACCGGCCATCACATGAACATTGCCAATGATAAACCCCGGTGCTGTCGATACGGCGTTGGGAATATGACACGCGCCGTTCGGCATGCGCGCCATGCGCCGCCGCGCTTCGGTGAACTCAAGGCCGCGCCGCTCATACATGGCGCCAAGCAGGCTCATCGCATCCGGGTCGTGAATACATTCGACGCCGAACGCCCGCGACACCGCATCGGCAGTAATGTCGTCATGGGTCGGGCCGATGCCACCCGAAGTGAAGACGTAGTCATACCCGGTCCGCAACCCGTTGAGGGCTGCCACGATCGCCGGTTCGTCGTCGGCAACGATGCGGACTTCCTTCAGGTCGATACCGGCGAGCGTCAGCACATCTGCCAGATGGCCGATATTCTTGTCCTTGGTTCGTCCGGAAAGCAATTCGTCGCCGATGGCGAGCATGGCGGCGGTGACGATTTTTTCGCTGGTCATCGGAAGGTCCTGTGTAAAACTGGGATCGTTCAGTCAAAAACCCGACTGTCTCTTATTCTCGAACAGTCTGTCGCCCGCTTCGCTTCGGACAACGGAGAGGTAAACTGATAAATCTTCTCCTCAGTGGCAATCAAGCGGAATTGCCAAGTGAAAGGAGAATACGATGGCTAAGGTATTGGTGCTTTACTATTCGGCATACGGACATATCGAAACCATGGCCTATGCGGTCGCCGAAGGCGCCAAGTCCACAGGTGCCGATGTCACCGTCAAGCGTGTACCGGAACTGGTGCCGGCCGATGTTGCCAAGGCCTCCCATTTCAAGGTCGATCAGGCCGCCGAAATCGCCACTCCGGATGAACTGGCCGATTACGATGCCATCATCTTCGGCGCCGGTACGCGTTTCGGCACCGTTGCATCACAGATGCGCAATTTTGTCGATCAGACCGGCGGTCTGTGGATGAAGGGTGCGCTTGTCGGCAAGGTCGGCTCGGTCTTTACATCCTCGGCAACACAGCACGGCGGCCAGGAATCCACCATCCTCGGCTTCATCCCCACTCTGATGCACCAGGGCATGGTCGTTGTCGGCCTTCCCTATGCTTTCCAGGGACAGATGGGCGTCGATGAGATCAAGGGCGGTTCCCCCTATGGTGCGTCGACGATCACAGATGGTGACGGCTCGCGCCAGCCATCGGCAAACGAACTGGAAGCTGCGCGCTACCAGGGCGCACATGTTGCCAAGATCGCGGCCAAGCTGTCGGCCTGAGGTGCAAGCCACACCAATCTGGTGAACGTCGAGGGCGGCCGTGAGGTCGCCCTTTTACGTCTGTGCCGGAAGGCCGGACGACGGCGATAACAGTTGGATAGCCGGAGGATCCATCGCGCCCACCGGAAGAATGGAAAACCCATCCGATTTCGTGCTACCTTGAGGTGCCGCGACGCACGGAAGCAATTCGCACCGCGGATTTGGGCGACGGGAACGATTGCCGGTATCGGCCGTTCCTGTCCGGTCACGTCGGCTCCATGAAATATTGGAATGCGGCGCACTCCAGGGAGTACGAAATGACCAAAGTGATCTATGCAATCGTCGAGCATGACGGCGGATGGGCCTATAAGCTCGCCGACGTGTTTTCCGAGGCCTTCCCGAACCGCGACATGGCTGTAGCGGCGGCCAAAGCCGCAGCGGCAGAACAGCAGGTTGGCGGTGACGACGAGGAAATCAGTTTTCAGGACCAAAGCGGTCGATGGCATTTTGAACATGCGGATGGCGGCGACCGGCCGGAAGCCGTCGTCGAAGATCAATAGACCAGCAATCCTCATTGGCGCAACGTATTTGCCCCGCTGACCAGCCAGACCACAATGCCCCTCTCCGGCGCCGAAGAGGGGCTTATAGTTTGGTGCTGAAAAATGCCGAGTTTCCCTCCCTCGGCGCCGCTGGTTAAAGCGTCATTGCACCGAGGCATCAACTGAAACAGTTGGTTAACCTTCACAGGTAGGGTTAATGGCCACAGATGCCGCCGGAAGGCAGCAGGTGCAGATTCAGGCTGCGATTTTTGTTTTCGAGGCAAGGCTGCCGCTATTTTTGTCTTCGGCAGCCAATGGCTTGAGAATGGTTCTTACGCCGCCTTCGCGGTTCTTTCCCTGGGGATTTGCCGGGCCTCGAGAATGGCCATGCAGATCAGATAGCTGAGCATCACATTCTGCTCAGCGTCGGCCAGCAGTTTTGCAGCCTGTAGGAGATCCGTGACATGCGTTTTGTCCGACATCGGAAGCCTCACTTTTTCAACGATTGCAGTACCCATAGTAATATTCCGTTTTAATCATTCAACTGCAAGTTCTTGCCGATTATTCTCGTCAGTTGATTTTTTTGCTAATACACGCTATGTAGCGCCAACTTCAGAGAAACAATTTACGTCGATGCGGCCTTGTTTAGCAGGCCCGCCAGCCGGAACCATTCCTCGACGCTAGCCTGTACGGCGGCCTTGGCCTCATCCAGCGTTTCGGCCAGTTGGAAATCGTATCGTATCGTGCCGTTGCAACCGGACACCATCCATCTCCAACTGGTCTGACCGTCATGCTGCAACACATAGGCCAGTTCCTGCTGGCCAAGCATGCCGGCAAACGAGCGGTTCCGGATCGGCTTCCACGTCAATGGGATTTCCTGCAACACGTCGATCACGCTCCAGCATTGATTCATGTGATAAATATAAGGCCGCCGCCCGCTTGGCATAACCCTGCCGTTTGAGGGGTTTTTGGAAATCGACGATTATTGCTGAACCTAAACTCGTCATCCGGATCATGTTTTAAAAAACAGCCTATTGACCTTCAAGCCCGAGTGTTTGAAAGGGAAAGCAGGCGGACGTGGCGAAACTGGTAGACGCAAGGGACTTAAAATCCCTCGGAGAGATCTGTACGGGTTCGACCCCCGTCGTCCGCACCAACAGATTTACACCATAAGTATTTGATTTAATTACATAAATTACAACGCAAAATTTCGCATTATTGACATCTTCCTTCGTTTTGTGCAACAAATCGCGATACAAACCAACGAAATAAGGTGCGAATTGCGAATCACCCAACCGAAGCTTGACCCCATGCGGTACCTGATGGCGCGCGGGTCGAAATGGAGCTATGTCCGGCGCGTGCCCGGTCACTTCGCCTTGCTGGACGGTCGGGGAACTATCCGCGTATCGCTCAAGACGTCATCTGTGGACGTGGCGAAGCTTCGACGGGACGCGCTGGAACGGGCGGATGATCTGTTCTGGCAAGGTCTGGCGATCAATGACCAGGCGCAAGCGTCCCATGCTCAATACGCCGCGGCAAAGGCTCGGGCCATCGCTCTCGGGTTCGAATACAAGGCCGCTGCCGATATCGCCGCATCATCCACAGTTGAGGAAATCATACGACGGATCACAGCAGCTGCAGCGGCACCGCGTGACGAGATAGCCGCTCTTGGTGGGGCGGATGAACCACGGCTGACCGTGCGGCAAGTCCTGACCCTCTACAGTGAAGAGATAGCGGCCGACGAACTGCAGGGGATGAGCGAAACGCAAATCCGTAAATGGGGCGAAATCAAATCGAACGCCGTCGAACAGTTTTGCACGATCGTCGGGGATAAGGCGTTGCTCGATATCACCCGCGACGACGCCCATAAGTTCCACCGGCATTATCTGGACCGGGTGAAGTCTCGTGATCTGTCGGGGAACACAGCTAACCGGCAGTTCGGGAACATGCGCAAGCTGTTCCGCGAGTATACGAAATATATGCAGATCGACACGCAGAACCCGTTCGAAAAGCTGTCCTATGCGGATCCGAAGCGGCACCGGAAAATCGTTCCCCCGTTCGAAACAGCCTATATCCGCGACAAGTTCCTGAAGGGTGAAGCGTTGCGCGGCCTGAATCGTGAGGCGCGCTTGATCTTCCTGGCTATGGTGGAAACTGGCTGCAGACCATCCGAGCTGTGCAACATACGCCCCGAGAATATCCACCTTGACGCCGCGGTGCCGTACCTGTCGGTCACGTTCGTGGATGACCGCCGACTGAAGACGGAAAACAGTATCCGCAAGGTGCCGTTGGTCGGCGTGTCGCTGGAGGCGATGAAGCTGGCAAAGAACGGTTTTCCGCGGTACCTGGACAAAGAGGGGAACTTTTCAGCGGCAACGATGAAGTTCTTACGGGAAAATGAATTACTGCCGACCGTCAACCACCGGGTTTATTCGTTGCGGCACAGCTTCGAGAAAAGAATGCTTGAAGGCGGGATGGACGACGAGTTCCGCCGTCGCACGCTCGGGCACGACACGAACCGGCCGGAATACGGCGACGGCGGGTCGCTGACGTGGCGCGCGGAACAGATGGCGGGAATAGCGTTGCCGTTTGATAAGTCGATATTCGACTAACCAACAGGCTCGATCCAGTGCGTCCCGCTCCAGTGAACATTGCCGTATGCAACTGTGAATTCGGCAGTTGAACGGAACATTGGTTCGCTTCGACCCTCAACAAACCGTCCCGGCACCGAACGCGACGGGAATCGGTAGCAAACTCGATACATTTCAAAACCGAGCATCTTCCACAGTCGCCACATCAGTTGACCGCCCGCATAGCCGGGGAAACATACCCCTGTGCCACATCATACGCCATGACCGTACCCGGCCGCGCGTACAATGTGGGTCGTGAATTCTCTTCCTGCATGATCGTGGTCGTCGCCTTCCCTGTCGCGATATACCCGAGCGATTCACAGATCGAAGCGATTTTCCGTGGGGCGCGCTTCAGACCGTTGTCGCGCAACAGTTTCGTCACGGCCCACGATGACAGCCAGCCGCCCCGGAATCCTTGAACGTCGCTGCCGACCGCCTCCAGGATGTATTGTTCCGCCACGCCGTACGATGAAGCCACAGCCTCGTCAGTGCTGGAGGTGCGCGGGGCGATCATGCATTGCGTTGCCGGGTTGAATTCGGGCGGTATCGAGTAGTTCAGCAGATAATGACGCATGATCGCGAAACCGTCCGTCTCCAGCCAATTCCACAGGTGCGGGAAGTAGTTGTCCGTCAGCATCCCGTCGCGTTCCATGTCTTCCCGCGATTGTTGCGCCGTGTAGAAGATGGAAAAACGACGGTCGTCGCGTTCCTTGATAATTGCGTCCTTGTGGTTGGTACAGAAAAACCAGTTCGCGCAATAGTCGCGGTTCATTCCGGCGTCGATACCCTTTTTCTCGATTTCGACTTTCTTGCCGGTGATGTAGTTTTTCAGCTTCTCCAGCATTTCCATCTTTTCGAACATGTGAATTTCTTCGACGTTGATAAAGATGCGGTTCCCGAGAAACGGGTTGAATTGCTTGGTGATCGATTCGGCTTCCGGGGTCCATGAGTACCGGTCCCCGATTGCGTATGACAGCACCTCCCCTATGGTCGATTTACCGTTGCCCTTGGTTCCCTGGAGAACCGGCGACCAGAAGAATTTCTTTCCCTGATACTGAACGAGCGCCGCCATCCATGACAGCAATATGTCACGGTCTCGAGCGTTCGGCAGCAATCGGCGCAAGAGGTCGAGGAACGGTGCCGGGTCGCCCTGCAGCGTTCGGATTTCCTCGCAATGGTATATGTTGACCGCTTCGCCAATGATCACACCTGACGGCGACATAGGCTTGAAACAGGTCCGTTGCACCTTGGGGAACCGAACGGCTCGGTTGACCGTGAAAGCCTCCCAAGCGGACATCGTCGGTTTGCTGCCGTCGAATGACATGGCAAACTGATGACCACCATAGACCACATCGAATTGCGTTTTCTTCAGCAGCCGACCACCGGGAATCATCACCCGTTCGTCAAGCTCGACATAAACGCAGCCTTTAAAATAGTCCGGCAGATCACCGATACCGACAAATTCCCGACCGTCGCCCGCCACAGCCACAGGTGCGGTTCCTGGCACGGCAAGCGGTACGGTCAGCTGACGAGGGCGTGCGTAGACGTTCCGGGTGGACCTGACGGCCTTCGACATGGTTTCGGCGCGATAGTCGGGGCGCTTGTCGTACTTCTCACGCATCAACCCCGAGCGACGGAACAGCCGGTCCATACGGGCCGTGTTCTTGCCGGTGTAGAACGCCAGATGGTTAAACAATGCCTGGTCGGCGCTGGAATGGTCGAACGCGTCACCTGTGGTTGATGGGTACACCTTGCCGAGAATATCCGGCCGTGCTTCCCACAGGTCCGCCACAGTTGCGCTTTCACCGAACGCAGCACCGATACCACCCTTTGACGCGCACATGGTTTTTATCAGTTCGTCATCGTCGGTCGGTCCATTCCATGCCGGATCCGTGACATCAACGAACGGTACCGCGTCGGCGGGGTCGCTCGATACGGGTACAATCGCGGCAAGTGTAGAGGTCCAATCGAGATTGAAATCACCATTGAACCCGTGCCCGAGCGCCATAAAACGCCGGTCCGTGTAAAATTCCAACCAATTGCCGGGTACAATCGCAGTACCAAATTTATGTTTGCGTGGACCGAGTGCAAGCGCGTCACCATACCCGACGATATGCAGGCCGGTGCCGCTGATAGAAACCTCCATAGCCGCGCCGGGGAATAGTCCAGCGATGCGGAGCGCTTCAGGGTGCCATGTACCCGTCACCGGATCGCGGCAACCGTCTAGGTCGAAGAACGTATACGGATCTGCAGCGGTGAAAACGAACCCGATCGGCCAGCCGGTCGCGACGGCTTCGGCGTGGGTCATCCACATGGCCGGATCGAGGTGATCGCACGGACGGCCGGTCCGCGGGTCGTGCGGAACCTTACGCGGCTTGGTCGATGGCGGAATCGGCGGCAGCTCTTGCCAGCAGACGAATTGTTTCAGGCTGAAGATGCTCATGCGGCTGCGCTCCGATGCGTGAGCGCGGCGTTGCTCATACGATTGAACATGTCTTCCGGTGTTTCGATCGGTCGCGCGGTTAGATTGTTCACCCGGTCGATACGGTGCGCAACCATGCTTGGCATTTCCTCATAGTCTTTGTAGTTCCGCGCCACGTTCACACTGTCGCCCGATGCAAGCAGACGCCGTTTCCCGATCTGTGCCATCATCCGCAAACCGTGAAGCCACGGCATATGCCTGCGGTGCTTCAATAAGGCTTCTTCGACCTCGTCCATGCGTTTACGCCAAACCGGAGAACCAACGTTCCAAAACTCTTGACTTGAACCGAGACAAACGCGCGGCCATTCATCAGTCAACTCTAATAAATAATCGATCGGCAAATGCAAATGCCAGACCGGCGCACCGAAATCACGAGGGAAAGGCCAGGTTTTTGTCAATTCGCGCTGGTCGGCAACGGTCCCGTTGATCCTGTCCGGCACTACCGCCCAATGTGGATGACCGAGCATCGGCGCAATCCAAGCATAGAACGCTTGGATGTCGAGTTCCCCGCCTTGCTGGTGCACTGTGAATGCCCCGTTATCGAACATGATCGACTGCATGATACGCAGCGCAATTTCGACCTGAGCGGTACGCTTGGTCGCATATGAAATGCAGACGTTTCGTCCCGCAAGGTCGAATAACATCACTTCAGGGGTGAGCGGCAAACCGTGGTAATGAATCGTCACGCGTTAATTCCCAATGGTTGTTCCGCGATCGACCACCGCCCCGCACCGCTTGCACTTTTCGGTAAAGCCATAGCCGTAGTCTTTGAACGTCCGCCAATCATGTGAACCGATACGGCAGCGGTTACGGATGATCCAAATTACAGGGAGCGCGGCGATCGTCATCCACAATTTGCCGACCACTTGACCGCTCATGAAATCCAAGGAACCGAACGCTAGGAGAAGGAAAGCGGCACTATCGACAACTGCCCCGGCGATCCCTGATAACAATACCGCCACGTACAGCCGACGCTTTCGCAGTGGGGCGTATACGACTAGGTCCGCAAGCTCAGAAAAGAGGAATGCCGCGGCTGATGCGACGGCCAACGCAGGCACAGCAAAGAAAGCCGACAGAACGGCACCGACGAGAATTGCCACGATTGCCACTAACGCCCCGAAACGTTCATGCACAGCATCACGCAACACGAGCGCAAGACCGACCATCAAAACCCCGCTCGGAGCTGTGAGACCGAACCCGACCGGTAACAGGCACGGTCCGTTCGGAATGCAGACGGTCCCGACGTTTCCTATCAGCCAGTTTGCGGCGGGGATGGTTGCCATAAAGGCAGCAAGAATAAAGTATTTCATAGTCATTCCTTTCACAGAGCCTTCAGGTTCAAGCGATCGTCGCACAACCACAGGGGTTTGCCGGTATCGCGGGCGTACTCGATTTCTTGCTGACACCCCTTCGATTCGCGCCAACCGTCGATATCGCAGACGATCACGCCCGACGCCGGGTCGATGAAATCCTTATTGAACGCCAACCAGAACAGATGATCTTTCGGCAGTTCGAAGTTAATGCACGCGCGGTGGGTCGCCCATATCGGGGAATAGACGTGCACACCGAGCGCCAACAGGTTCCCCGCGAAATCGTTGACAGCCATTGCCCGCGCGTCCCTCACCCGGCCGTCATCGTGCGAGTAAGGCGAAGCGAGATACCAGAAGCTTTCCGTTTTCAGCTTATTCAGCATCGGCACACCTGAACCTTGCCGCGACCACGATCGCCCGTTCAGCTTCCGTTGCTGGCTTGAACGTCGGCACGTACTGAATCGCCCGTGTACCGTCACGAAGGGTCACACCCTCCAGTAGCGTCACATAGCGGATCGCACGGGCCGGTGATTTGGCAACGGCTGCATGAGCGTTTTTCTCACCTGTGAATGACTTGAATCGTGGTGTGGTGGTCATCGCGGTTGAAATCCTCGCTTCGACGGATCTATGTGGTTCGGAGTGTTGTCGAGTGACCCGACGTTCAAGACGTCAACAACCACGGGTGCTGAAGGGGTTTTCGCAAGTAGCGCCAAAAGCGCCGCCGTGCGGTTTCCCGGCGCGTCGATGATAACGAGACGTTTCATTTCGGCCTCCGTAACGGTTCATTTGATACAGGCACCATATCGCCCCATATGACCCACTGGCAATCCATTGTTGCGTTTCCTCCCCCGGTGAAATCGACCCGCCACGTCAACGGATGACACGCTTTCGGTGGATATCGTTCCCACAGCGCGTAACGTTTCGCTGCGTTCCAGTAGGTCGATTTCAGGTACATGGCGATGAACGGAAACCCGAGCCGGTGCGCCTGGCTGATAAACTCGTCGGCAAGGTTGAACGGCGGGTTCATAATCAACCCCATCCGACGCCAGCAAGGCAGTTCCGGCAGGGTCAGGAAGTCCACCCCGCCCCATCCATAGCCACGGTGGAACTTATCGGCTGACAGGACCGTGAAACCGTTCGCCGCGATCACGCGGGACATGTGACCCTTGCCACAGGACAGTTCAGCCACAACGCGCGGAATAACGTCGATGTAATGTTGTAACACTGCTTCGGTCGGCTCGGGCGGCGTACCGTAGAAATCGTTCTCGGATCGCTTGGATTGATCCCCACCGCCTGCGACGGCGACACCGAAATTATTCGCGCGCGTCATCGGGCACCGGTCCAAGAACAAAGTCCACCAGCCCGCGCCGGTACACAGCCGTCAAAATCATGTCGTCCAGGTCAGCCCCCTTGACGTTCCGAGCGATTGCTGCGGCCTTGCGCGGGGCGTGTGCACCGGCTTTCTTGCGGAGCGCACAGACGTGTGTCGTCTCGACACCGAAGATCCCGGCGACGTATGCGGAACGGGTTTCCGGGTGACGCGTGCAATATTCGATAATGCGTGTGTCGTGGTGGTTCATCGGGTTAGTACCGTCACGAGCAAACTGTGAAAGCGTTGCGCTTGACGGAGATTGGCGAACGATGTTTTCACATATGGTCGTTCGCCTCCCCCGCTCGTACAGGTGGTGAAACCATCGCACAGAAGCGTACGAAGTTCCGTCAAAGCATCGTTTTCGATGCACGAGCAAGGCGTCACACCGTCAGCCTGCAGTTTCGTTCCGACACATTCACAGTCTGTTTTCACGACACGTACCCCATCTTATCCCCGACGAACCGAGCATCAGCTAGAACCGCATCCCACAAAGCTGTGTAACGTGGATAATATGCCCGTACGGTTCGGTCGGAAGTTTCCATTTCACATTCGGCGGCGACGGCGTTCCAGTTCACACGCAACAGCCCGTCACGGTTCGCACACCGTATTGCGGCGTCGAGGATAAGTGCGCGGCGGGTTGTTGCGGGGAGCTTCATATTAGGACCGGCGCTGATCGTGTTCGCGGATAGCCTGCGCTGCAGCGACACCACAGCGCTTCACGTCATCGGTGTTGACGAGCCGATACGCAACGATATCGCGCGGTGCGGTACCTTTGGCCCACGCGAATTGTCCGGCCATACCGGTTATTTCACCACCATCGTCGGTCTTGACAATGACGTGCAAACCGCGATCGACCGGACACGTTCCGCCGTTCCAGTTAATCCAGCCGTCAAGCGCTTCTATTGCAGGGACGCCGCTTTCCAAGGAATAGCTGACACCGATTTCATTGACCGCAATCGAAACCTCGTGGCTGTTCGCAAGCCAGACGATCAAATCCTTAGCGTTCGAAAACGCGACGGTTGCCGGGGTTTCCGTGACGCCTGGGGGTGGAAACGGCGATGCTGAAAAGGGCTTTCCGCACACAACATATCCACCTTCAGAAGCAGGCTTAATTTCGTATCCGCGTGACATATCCATTGTATTGACTTTCGTGTGTGACGAACATTCCGAGTCCGCCATGCTGACAAACACTGACGAGAAACGCCTCTTGCGCCCTGTCGCGATCATTCTCAGGCTTGGTCCAGCCGGGGTGTTTGACTTCCACAGCTGTAAAAATTCCTAGTGTCATGTTGAGGTGACACGGTTTGATAACGATCGGGGTCGGTCCGATCAGGTCCGACGACTTCCAAACGGTGTTCAATTTCTTGCTGTCGTTCCCCAGGCCGTAACGGGTCCAACTGTCCGGCGTGCTTTCGTACGCCCCGTTGTTATTCCGCAGTAGCATTCCGCCGATCTTCGGCGCTTCGACCCGCAAGCGCGCCTGTGTGGCTGCTTCGGACGAACCTTGAACATCAACGGGCGGCGGAACGTACAGCGTGCGCAAGTCCTGCAGCGCTGCAGACGATATCCCGTGTTTGACCGCCCATTCTTCGAAGGTCATTTTCGCCCCATAAAGAACCAAGACGCGCCGACAATCAGCGACCCGATGACGTAATGACCGGCACCGCACAAGAAACAGCCGACTATAATCATCGGGTAAAACATCAGCCGATCGCCTTCTCTACTTCGGTCATCAGCGTTTTCACGCGACCGAGAACGATCAAGCCGACCGCATTCTGATTGATGTCCGGCGATGCTTCGACGGCTGCAGCCAGCGCGTCCAGATCATCCGAGTATGCCGCCTGTGCCGTCTTGCAACGTTCCAGATGCGCTTCGCAGATCGCATCGATCCGCCGCGAAACGTCGTCCAGGGTCACCGGTTCGGGCGGCACATCCACAGTGTCGGTGCTGAGTTTTGCGACTTCGGCTTTCTCGGATTCCGTTTCTTCACGACCGCAATATTCGCAAATCCACTGGTCAAAGCGTTTCGTATGAACCATGTGGCAACCGGCACCGGATGCGGCGCATTCCTGATGTTCTTTCACCGTCTCAGTCGTCATGTCATCATCCTTCCGGGGTGCATCGAAATAGCCGCGATTTTCATTTCAGCCGTCATGTCCGTGCGCGCCACTGTGGACGATACGAACGCGATAAAGGCGTTACGCTGTTTGATGTATTCCCGCGCCTTGACTTTCTGGAACAGCGCGTACCCTTCCGGGGCGGCACCGGCCGCATGAGCGAGACTGTCGAACGTGGGAATACCGAGCGCCATCAGACGAATTCCTGCAGCTTGCGTTCAGCCGTAGCGAAAAGCCGGGTCTCCTCGTTGTGGTACCGGTCGGCAATCGTCAGCCGTTCCAGATCGTTGTTGTCCCGAGCGTGTTCCATTTCGACCGCAGTCAGTGCGACGACTGCCGCCCGGTCCGCTGCGAGACGTTGCCAGAGTTTGAGGCTCGTCATGATCAGGACGCCTTGCGCTTGGCACCGAAGCCGGAAAGCGTCGATACCGCATTCATCGCTGCGATACGGAGCAACGACGGACGACTGTCGGGACGATTGAGGGCACGCGCTGTGCGGTCCTTCTGCTTGCGAATGTGGTTGCCGCGCTTGACTTCACGGCGGAATTCGGCACGTTCAACCTGACGGGATTTCTCGACATTCACAGGTTCGAACTTTGCAATTGCGCTTGACGGTGTCGCACGGCGGGCACGTTTCGCAGCCGCACGGTTGATGTAGAATTCCTTCTGTTCTTCGGTCTGCTTTTCAACAAACCGAGACCGTCCAGCGATCGACTGACCACCGAGTGCCGAAATCATCACCGCTGCCATTACTGCCATCTTGTGCATTTCACTTCCTCCGTTACAAACGTTTCATGTGTTACACATTTGATGACACATTATGTCAAATCATGTCAACACGAATTTTCTCTGTTAACGAAATCATTTCGGGACCGCTTAACGTTTGTGCCGTCAGCGTATCTAGGCCGAACTTGTGATAGAAACGTCTGTACGCTTCCGATTCAGGACGACCGAGCCCGTAAATCTGGACCCCGGCCCAATAATTCATGCTGTCCCGCAACTGCTGGAGCGCTTCGAACCGGGCGTTGTGGTTGCGCTGTATGACGACTTCGACCGCTGACGATGGTCGCCCGGTCTGTTCATAGTCGCGACGGTCGATTTCACCGCGCAACCGTGCAAGCAGCTCGGGCGCGAATTCGAACAGATCACCATCGACCATATCGGGTGACAGCCGCGCGCCTGGTGCGGGGACGTCCACATGTCCGCAGTACGGGCACGTCTTGGTGACCGCCTCGTACGCCCGAAAGCATTTGATGCACGCGCGGACCGGAATAATTCCCTCGTCCAGGTCGCGTTTGCGGGATCCGCGATAATCGACGTCAAGCGTCCAGTGGCGCGGCGCGTCGGGCAACCCGTGACGGATGACGTTCCCCACATGGTCGATGTAAATCCCGAAAAGCTTCCCGTCGAACAGTCGAAGCATCCGACCGAACCGCTGTGCAAAATTCGAAAACGATTCTGTGGGTGCGCCGTCGATAACGACTTCCACGGCTGGCACGTCGAAGCCTTCCCCGAACAGTCCGACGTTGACCAGAACAAGCGTTTTGCCTTGTTCGAACCGTTCGACCGCGTCCTGTCTGATACCGTCGTCCGTGTCCCCACTGACGGCTTCAGCCGGTACGCCAGCACCGCAGAAACGTGCCGCGACTTCCTTTGCGGTCTCGACATCGACCACGAACGCAATCGCACGCTTGCCTTTGGCGATCTTCAGGTATTGTTCGACCATGTCCCCGACGATCGGGGATTTGTGGGACGCCTCACGCACCGACGATTCAGTAAATTCCCCCGTCGTTTCGGATATTTTCAACGCGGCTCGGGCGATCGATGCGGGCGGCGCAAATATCCGATAGTCCGTCAAATATTCCATGTTGATCAGCGCGCGCGGCGTCGGACCAAGAATCATGTGATGAAACACGCCGCCGAACTTCGCCCCGAGCGGTTGATTATCAGCGCGCCGGGGTGTGGCTGTGACGCCTAATCCGATCGGTCGTTTAACGTTCCCTTGGAAATCCTTCCACTGGAACAGATCGACCGCCCTGCCCCATTTGTTCTTTGGCAATACGTGATGCGCCTCGTCTATCGTCCACAGGCGCATTGAATTGAACAGTTGCTGCAGGCTGTCCCGTCGTTTCGGTGACAGCAACGTATCGACCCCGGCGACATGAGTCTGTGACCGCGGGTGATGAAAATTCCGCCCGAATTTCTTTATGTGCTGCTTGATACAGAACCTTATGACGGGCTCGGGCGCGATAATGTTGTGATGAATTCCCTCACCAGCCATCGCGCACGATATCTGTCCGACCAGTTCCTGACGGTGCGCAATAGCAATTTGCGGCTCGGAATTATCATGGAAAATCGACGCCATTAATTTCGTTTTGCCCGCACCTGTGGGCATCACCGTTATGACGTTCTTATTCCCTGCCCTCCAGGCATCATAGGTTTCATTCTTCACCTCTACCTGATACGGTCGTAACATAATTAATTAACAATCCCGCTTGACATATGACGGATGATGACATTTAGTGTCACATATTGTCAACAACGTTACATCACATCAAGCGGAGATACACACGACCATGACAACGATCACCCTCACCCTCGTAGTGAACGAAGCCGAACGCGCCGCGCTGGTCGCCCGGTTTATCCAGACAGCACAGGCTGTGACCGGCGAAATCGATGATGACGGCGTACCGAGCGACCCGAACGGTTCGAAGGTCGATGTTTTCGGCGTTGTGTGGGACGCCCGCTTCCACGGTGCGAACATGACCAAGAATCAGGACGGTTCGTGGCGTCGTAAAAAGAACCTGAAGGACGCCGAAAAGGCCGAAGCGGACGCTTATGAAGCCGGTTGCAAGGGTGCACCGTCCCAGGTCGCACAGGTCGCCGCTGGTGTTGTTCCGGTCCAGCAAGCCGCGCCCGTCGTCGCAGCCGCACCGGCCGCTGACGTTCCGGCGTTCCTCCAGACCGGTCAGTTTACCCCGGCACCCGTCGCAGCCGCACCGGTTATGACCATGCCCGGTATGCCGATGGCTGCACCGGTCGCCGCCCCTGTGCCGGTCGTTCTTCCCGCACCGTCCTATGACGAACTGATTGCAACGTTCACCGCAACGATTGCGCGCGTCGGTCAGGCAAGCGTCGATGCGAACCTTGCGCACATTTATCAGACCGCTGGTGTCACGGACATGCAGCAGCTTGCCGATGACCCGGAAGTACGCCGGTCGATCAAAGCCGGTCTGGAACGTCTCGCTTAACCCATCCCAAGGCGGACCGGGGCGGCACGTTCACGAGGCGTGTCGCCCGCATCCCCCCGACATAGGAGAATGATTTCATGCTGAAACTTGTGGCTGCAGTACTCGGTGTTTCGCTTCTGGTTGGCTGTACCGACGCGGATATAGCGTCTCAGAACCTGTCAAAAGCGGCGGATATGTTCGAAATTAATCGTCGCGTCGTTTTCTATAACGGAATAACCGGCGAATACATGCTGACCGTCGAAGGACTGTGTTCACTCGGAAACGCCGATAGTTCCGGTCAACTGTCGATAACCTGCAAAACCGGACCGAACGCCTTCAAAAAGCATTTTCTCGGTCTGTCCGACAACGTGACGTATTTCGTTGAACAGCTGCAGCCGCAGAACGTCAGCACGTATCATTATCGTGTCGTGTTCAAGCCGCAGACCATCATTCCCGACATCGACTTCAGGGGTGATGCACAGGAGCTGGTGCGATGATTGCCGCGCTTGTTATCCTTGCATCCACAGTGGCGGTTTCCCCGGAACTCGTCACACGCCCTTTGCCGTTCAAGCCGTCACCGCAGTGCGAATACTATCGTTACATGGCGGCGGCTGTCTGGTCCGCGCTGGACGATGCGGAACGCGGCGGGGCGTCATTCATGGCGCGTAGCAATATCGAAATGACTTTGCGTACCGTCGTCGCCGGTCAGCGGGGAGCTTGCACCCGTGGCTGATATCGAAGCGACCCACGAAACCGCTGCTGAAGCCCGTGAGAAGGCAGATCGTTTCAACACTGTGTTCGAAAGCGCAACCGAAGTCCGTAAGAGGTTCGTCGGTGACGGTACAAAGGCGCTGCGTCCGTGGTCGAAGCTCGATCTTGAAATAACCCGCGCCATCATGGCTGAACGCGAACGGTGCGCGCGGATCGTTGAAAAGGGTCTCGGTCAGACAAATACCACCATCGCCCGAGCTATCCGCAACGGTGACGCACCATGACGTTTCGCCTCCCCCCGTCATCGTCACACCGCTGGACGAATTGCGCCCTGGCTGTCCCGGCGTCCCAGGCATACCCCGACGAGCCGGAAGGCGACGAGGCTCGGGAAGGAACGTGCGCCGCGTGGGTTGCACAGACCGTCCTTACGGGCATGTCGGTTAACTGCGCTGCACTGATCAACTATACCCACGAAAACGGATGGTTGATCACGGCTGAAATGGCCCGTGACGTTCAGGAATACGTCGATCTAATCCACAAGCGCGGCGGCACGACCTCGTGTGAGGCGTTCGTTACATTGTCCACGGATCCGCTGATAGCCGGAACGACCGACCTAACCGCGACAATCGCCAGCATTCCGACCTTGTACGTCGATGACCTGAAATATGGCCGTAAGATTGTGGAAGTCCGCAAGAATACGCAGCTGGTCATTTACGCCGCCGCGATCCTTCGGAAATACGCACCCGGTACGTTCAACCTGGTCCAGCTTGGTATCTATCAGCCGCGGGCGTTCCATCGTGACGGCACGTACCGGAAATGGGTCGTTTCGGTTGCTGATATCGAGCGCATGGCGGCGGAGATTATCGAAGCTGGTCGGCGGGCGTATGCTCCGAACCCGATCGGTACGGCTGGTGAATGGTGTACGTATTGCCCGATCGCGACCCGCTGCGAAGCGCTGGCACAGACGAATTATGCGCGGATCACGGTTGTTCATTCACAGTCCCACCGTGACATGACACCGCTGGAGCTGTCGCGGGAACTCGACTTTATCGAGGAAGCCGACGCGACCCTGAAGGCACGCAAGAAAGCCGTCCAGGCTGAAGCGGAACAGCGCGCCCGTTCGGAACGCATTCCCCGTTACGGTCTCGAAATGGGGACCGGCAAGCGACGGTTCAAAGCGACCGGTGAAGTGGTCCGAATGCTGACCGGTAAAGACCCATACGAGAAACAAGAGCTATGCACCCCGGCCGAGCTGGTCCGGCGCGGCGCGTCAAAGGACGTCGTCAACGCTCTGTCGATCGTCCCTAACACCGGCATGAAACTGATCAAGGTTGATGAAAACTACATCGCCAAGAGCTTTGGAGAATAACGAATGCAGATCGGTCGCGTTACAGGCTGCACGAGGGTGTGCGGTCAATCACAGGGTTTCATGGGTCTTCCGTTGCGTGATGAAACGCTGAACGTCGAAGGCATGGGACTGGTCAATCAGATGGTGTCCGCGTGGTTGCCGACGCAGAAGGAACTTGAAGCGCTCAATGCTGGTGCGCCGGTTCACGTGAAGATTTGGGGCGTTCCGCATCCTGCCACGGGTTTGCCGATGCCCGCCCCGATGTTGGTCGAAGTAGGAGAAGCACCAGAATGACAAAGTTCGGAATTCCCGGCGTCGGGCACAACAGTGGTGGCAGTGACGCACACGGCGTTGCGCGCGACCAGCTTCGCCAGTTCATCGAACGTATCGAGCGCCTGGAGGAAGAGAAAAAGACCATCAGCGACGATATCAAGGACGTTTACGGCGAAGCCAAAGGCACCGGTTTTGACGTCCCGACGATCCGCGAAATCATCCGCATCCGCAAGAAAGACAAAGACGAACGGATGGAACAGCTAGCCATCCTGGACACCTACCTTCACGCGCTCGGCATGGCACCCGAGCAAGTTTTGTAACGGAGAATAACAACTATGGCACAGTCCCCCCTTATCAACTCCCCACTGATGCGTTTCGTGTCCGGCGACATGGACAAGTTTCGCACGGAAGATCACAAGAAACGCCCTATCCCGATCGACAAGCAAGGGACCGAATTCGGTCTGGCAATCGCAAAGGACAATCCGGCCCTGCCCGCGATGTTCCAGGCGATTTGCGCGCACCTGTGGACGGAATGTGCCGCACAGCCGGCTATCCTGCAGAAAATCCAGACGGTCATGCAGTATTTCCCGCTGTACGTCACGTCACACGCTCCGCAATGCCTGGACGGCTTTTCGTGGAAAATGTCGGATGGCGACAAGCCGAACAACGAGGGCGTCGTTTCCGAACACACCCGCGGTCATTGGGTGTTCTACTTCAAGTCGAAATTCCCGATCACGTTCGGCAATAGCCAGAATGCGGAAATCCCGGTCACGGCGATCAAGCGCGGCGACTATGTGGACATCGCGTTCCAGTGCGCGTGGAACGGGCTGACCGGCGCGGACGAGGCGGGCGTTTACCTCAATCCGAAGGTCATCCGTCTGCATTTCGAAGGTGACCCGATCGGTGGCGGTCAGATGTCGGTCGGTCAGGCGTTCAGCGCACCGGCTAACCATCAGATGCCAGCGGGTGCCAAGGTTCCCGGCGCTATGCCAGCCGTCGCGGCAAACCCGATGGCTATGCCGGGTGGTGCACCGCTTCCACAGGGTCAGGGTGCGCCGGGTTTTCCTGCACCCGGTGCGGGGGTCCAACAGATGCCGGGGGCGACCGGCTTCCCCACCTCCCCTACAACGGGTGCAATACCTGCGACATCATTCCCTTCTAACACGCCGGGTTTTCCTGCAGCTGCCGCCCCCGGTCCCGGTGCACCCGCTGCCTTTCCGGGTGGGAACGCGCCTGCACCGACTGGATTCCCTGGTAACCCCGCGGGCGTCCCGGCGCACCCGACCTTTGCGAACGGTCCCGGCTATCCCGGTCAGTAAAAGCCGTGGGGCGGTTCATGCCGCCCCTCACACCACCGGGGACCGATCATGTCTTTCTGTTTTTACTGCAACAGGACCTTGAACGATCGGAAAACCGCCCGTCGCGGTGACCGCAACAAGGGTCTCGATTTCACCAAAGATCATAAAACACCGTTGGCGCGCGGCGGGCGGACCACTCGGGCCAATATCGTACCGTGCTGTCACCGCTGCAACAACCTGAAGGGTGACATGACCGCCAATGAATTCAGGGGTTACGTGCGGCAATACGGTTACGAGAACCAGCCGCAATATATCAAGGAACGGATGAAATATGAGCGTGTCTGAAGACGTGGCGATACGTCCACACGATCGGCGGTTCGCGCCTGGTCCGTGGGAAAAGCAGGCCGTCAAGGTCGATTGGGTGGACTGCGACCCCGTGGCTATGTACGCGATCGAAGGTGCGAGCGGTATCACCTGGAACATACACACCGACCGTCACGGATACCCCGCGTCATGATGCATTTCAGCGTGCCGCCGATGGTGTGGATGAAACCGGACGGAACGCGCGGCGTCATTCCCCCAAACGATTACATATATGACGAGGAAAGCTATCCGAATTGCTTTACCTGCACGATCCTGCACCCGGTCACCGGCAGCGTGTGGGTGTTCGAAATTTCGGACCGGTGCAACGATTCCGCCGCGTTCATGCACTTCATATTCGCCATGCAGCGCGGCGGGTGCCGCCTGGTGGGGTTCAACAACTATTTCTATGACTATCCGGTCCTGCATCACGTCATCGCCGTGTGGAGGCAGCTCGGGATGTTTACGGCATGGCACGCATACGAAAAGACCGACGAGATTATCAACAAGACACGTTTCGAGGATAAATATCGGCACGTCGTGCGGGATAACAAAACGGTCGTGGCGCAAGTCGATCTGATGATGATCCACCACTTCGACAATCCGAACAAGCGGACCAGTTTGAAAGTGCTGGAATTCAACATGCGCGCCGTCAACGTGGGCGATTTGCCGTTTCCGGCTGGTTCCACTCTCACCTTTGAACAGATCGATACACTGTTATGTTATAACATTGAAGACGTCAAAGAGACGGCCCGGTTTTACATCCACAGTCTCGACGCCATAACGTTCCGCGACGATCTGTTCAGGACCACCGGCCTGCCGTGTATCAATTACAATGATACGAAGATCGGCAAAGAGTATTTCCGCCTGGAGCTGGAAAAGGCGCTGAATACGTCGATCGGCAAACGAGACCGCACCGAGCGGCCGATTATCCATATTGGCGAAGTCATCTTGCCGTACGTGCAATTTGAATCGGACGAATTCCGTCGCGGTCTCGACTTCCTGAAGCGGACCAGCATCACACAGACAAACAAGCCGCCCGAGTTGAAAGACTTCTCAGTAACCTACGGCGGGTTTCAGTTCGACATCGGCGCGGGCGGTATTCACGGCTCGGTGCAGCGGCAACGGGTTAAGCCTGCCGACGATGAAATCATGTTCGACATCGACGTATCGAGCTTTTACCCGAACCTTGCGATATCGAACCGGCTGTTTCCCGAGCATCTTTCTGAAGCGTTTTGCGATATTTACAAGGCGCTGTACGACCGGCGACAGAGCGTCCCCAAGGCAAATCCGATCAACGGTATGCTGAAGCTGGCTTTGAACGGCGTCTATGGGGACAGCAACCAGGAACACAGCAACGGGTTCTATGACCCGAAATATACGATGGCGATCACCTTCAACGGGCAATTGCTCCTGTGCATGTTGGCGGAACGACTGATCAAGTACGCCGGGTGCCGCCTCATACAGATCAACACGGACGGCATGACCGTTATAATGAAGCGATCGACACAGCACATATTCACCGAGCTGTGCGACCAGTGGTCGAAGATGACCAATCTGGAGCTGGAACACGTCGAATATTCGCAGATGCTCATTGCCAACGTGTCGGCGTACATCGCGATCGGCGCGGACGGCAAAATCAAAAAGCGAAAAAAAGACTACCAGTGGAAGACGGACAAGCCGACGAACCTTAACGAGTCGCTTTGCTGGCACCAAGACTGGAGCGCTCTTGTCGTACCGATGGCGGCGGAAATGGAAATGGTGCACGGCGTGCCGGTCCGCGATTTCATCCACAGTCATGATGACGCGTTTGATTTCATGCTGAAGGCCAAAGCACCCGGCAAAGGTCACCTGGAGCTAGACAACGGCACGAGGCTGCAGAAGGTCACCCGATACCATATCGCCCGCCACGGCCCCGGAATCCGCACGGTACACCCGCCCCTAGCCAAAGCGCCGGACAAGATCCGGAATATTTCGATCCAGGCGGGTTACTCGGTCCAGGTGTGTGACCACGTGCGGGATTTCGACCCGGCAAACCTGAATCATGATTGGTACGTCAAGGAAGCGGAGAAGCTGATAATATGAGAATAGAGCGCAACGAATATAAATACGTGTTTTACGGTTCAAAAGACCTGACACGTCTCGGTATGGTCATGGACAGCGACAGCGATGGACATTGGTCCGCCCGTGAAAAAGGCTTGGAACAGATCAGTGAAGTTGATTATTGGCTTGCCAAATGCAGGCAGGAACGCGACGAACGGGAACGGGGGCGTGTGGAAGATGCTATACGCCTTGCCAATAGTGACGGCTGGTCGGTGATTTTCCTATGACGAACTATCGCTTACATTTTCGAAGCCTTGACGAAGATCCCGAAACGAAGGACTTCCCCGACAGAGAATCGGCTATCGCATATGCGTCTTGGTGGTTTATTGACGGATACACAGGACCGGAACACATTGAAATTCTGTCATCAGTTTTCGAGGATGCGGGCGAACTTGTATCCGCTTTAGTGGCAGGTAAAGAATTTCGCTGTGGTCGCCTTTATGAGACCGTCAGTATCGAACTTATCGTCTAACGCTTCAGGACCGGCATATTAAACCGGGTGCGTTCCGTTTGCCCGGTTTCAAGCTTGCTGTTGATCACCTCGACACGGGTCGCCAGCTTGTTCACGCTGTCAATCACAGTGTCGAGCTTTCCACCCAACGATTCAACGATACGGTCGGCGCGGATGTTGACCTGTTTCAGACCTTCCCGGTTCTCCGCGATCTGTTCGACGGCACGGGTGACCTGGTACTGCAAAGACGTGATCTGTGGAAGTTGCTGGCGAATATCGGTGACGGTAACTTGAAGGTCCGCGACGTCGCTCTGTGTGTCCGCGATATCCCGTTTCGTATCGTTCCAGACGACGCCGACGAGGGCCGCGTTTGTCGCAACGGCAAAGAATATTCCACCGATGTGCCACACGTTCACGCGCGCCTTTTCGAATGTCACGGACATGTTATCACCGTCGCTCATGATTCGGTTATATCAACGCCACGTTGCGCCGCAATCAGTGAAACGCGTATGTCAACAGAATGTTTCACCGTAACGCTTCGGAGACTGCATCATAGTTTTCAGCGCATCGTGTGACCCGAGCGTTTGCCCGGTCCGTTGCGCCCCGTTCCCGCTTCCATCCTGACACCGGATCCGCGCCGACCGTCACCGGAGCGTGTGGTTCGATCTTCCGGCAATCATCCGGCAACGGCGGCATGTTCACCCGCGCGGCTGCGATACCGGTCTTTGTGGCTGAACGGTCAAGGCTGGAGCAAGAACCGAGCGTCACCGTCATCAACAGTGCAAGCGCGGCCGCTGGCTTTCCGAAGCGCCTCGTTCTCGGTGATCCGCTTTTCAAGGTCATTGGCTGTCAATTCCTCTTTGGCCCGTACGTTCCGCAACTGGACCTGATACGCGTCGATGACGATCTGACCGGCGTCAAGCTGCCGTGCGAGTTCATCGCGTTCCGCTTCGGCTGATACCGCTCGATACTCGGTCTCTTGTGCGCGTTTAGCGTCGGCGCGCTCCAGCGGCACCACAACGAGCAACATCAGCACAGCTGCAACGCACGCACCGGCTAAGATACGTAGCGCCCCGCCGATACCACCGATAACCGCCCACATTCACAGTCCCGCCAAGCAAAGCGCGCGTTCGCTGATACGACCAGGCGAACCGTTTACGCGCCGGTTCGCCAATCCCTTGACCACGACGCCGTTCACGAACACCCACCGGGACAGCTGTTCGCACGCGCCGCGGATGTCCCCCGCCTTGACCTTGCGGATAAGTGTCGAGCTGCAGGCCGCGCCCGTGCCGACGTTGAAAGCCCAATCGTTGATAGCGACATAGGTTTTAGCGGGAACCTTCAGCATTTCCGGCGCGCAAGCCAGCAAGCGCGCCTCATGTGACAAGAGGTCTTCCTGCAGCCAGGCGTCACACTGTGCGTTCGTGGCACGCATCCCCGGCCGGACATCCTTGGTCTTGCCGTCGCAGATGGTCCAGACGCCGCCCGAGTCCTGATAGGCGGTCAACTTGCGACCCTCCCACGAGCCTGTGAATGCCGTCGCGGTCGCCAGCAATACAGCGCCAGCCGCCCCGGCAAGATACCGGCTCTTAACTTTCGCCATTGTCGGTGACCTTTTTCTGTGCGACGAGCCGCGCGACGAACGCACCAGTGACCACCGCGAAGTTAATCGCGGAGAACTGACGATCCGTGAGATTGAGGAAAGACGGAAGATCCGGGATAAGCGCTTCAAGCCCGGTCAGCACGCCCGCTAAAATGATAAAGCGGATGCTCCAGGCATGTTTAAGCAGCGGTAACCAGTTTGTAACGATCTTCATACATCGGGTGATACCACGACGTTACAAACGTTACAATCCGGCGCGTGTGTCTTCCACAGGGTGTCCCACACCGTATGCCCCTGTGGTCAAGCTACAAGCGTAACGACAGCAGGTTGGTCGAGAGATGCAATCATGTCTCGGTGGATATGAGCATAGGCCGAGGGAAGCAGGTGCAGACCACCTTCATCTAGAACCGAATCATTCACGGACAGACACTTGTCGGTATCGAAGAAATCAACCCGGCCGCTGGAAATCCATGCATTAACTCTCTGACGCACAGGGTCTCTTGCGCGCGGATCATTGCGGTGCGGTATTGTCATGACGACCACCGTTGAGTCCGGCCACCTGTCGTTGACCATTTGGATCAGAAGCTGCAAGCCTGATATTATCGGCCGCGCATCCATCCGCCGCGTAATATTGTTTGTACCAACGAGTATGAAGATTTTCGAGAATTTGTGCCGACAAACCTCATCGCTGGTGTTCATGACCATCCACATTGTGTTTTGGACGCAATCCCCGCCGACGGCCATGTTGTGGATTTCGTTCGCATTGGTAGACCAATTCGCAAGCAACGAATCCCCAAGCAGCAAAATAGTTGCCGTAGGGTCTACAGAAAAACCTAGTTTGTTCCGTTGTCTTCGCTGACCTGACTCATCAAGGCGGGGCATCGGTGTGCAACAAACAATTGACTGTTGCATAAGCCGCACTGTCGGCCCGGTCGGTTGCTTCTTCGGTTGCTTCTTCGGCTTGCGGAAATTGGCGACCATGCTCAATATTATTTTTTTTATCATGCAGGGAGAAACCTATAAGCGGTACGCAGAATGCAACCGATACGGTATCAATGAAGAATCTCACGCGGAAAATCAAGCCCATCGCTGTGGGCTTAGCTGCCGAACCGCTGCATCGCGCCGTATACCCAGATGTTGCCGTTGGCGTCAGTGGTCTTCCACGGGATGATGTCCCATCCATCGGTCCCGTCGAACTTCACCGCACCGTCATATCGCTTGGTAAACTTGAAGCTCATCTTTGTTCCAGGCGCACCAGTGTAAACCGCACCTGTACCAGCCAAGTCCTGAAAATACATCGTAAACTGTGTCGGCGAGACGATATTCTTCAAGACCGGCTGAAACACATTGGTGATCAGCCCATCGCGCAAGTCCGGCTGAAGGTGAAGCGTATTGCCAGGCAACCAGTCGTGATTAACCGTGAGGGTGCCGGTCCCACTGTCGTAGCTCGTCACGATGGTTCCGGCGCCATCGATCGATGTTGTGGTTGACAGGAATTCGGTTGAATTGTGATAAACTCGCGCGGTTCTTTGCTTGTGCATCGAACCATTGATCAATATGCCTGTGCGCGTCACCCGACCGCCGAGCATGATACCCCAATTTTGCGTCAACTCTTCATCAGCGGCGACGATCACCCCGAGGACGCGATTTTTCCAACCGGCGACAGAGTCGTTGTCAATCTTGCGCGCATCCGTGACCGACTTCCAAAAAACGAGCATGGAAAACGCAGACGCTGTAGGGCTGATGACGGTACCGTTGGAACTAACGATAGTCGCGGTCGGATCAAAGCCTACCGTGCGATGAGCATCGTCATTGAGAAACTGCCACTTGGTGAGATCAGATGCGTCTTGCCGCAGGACACCTGCAACGATATCCATTTTGGCGTCGGGCAGCATCAGGTCATTGAGTACGCCGCCATCCATATAGGACTGCATCTTGCCTACATCAACGCGGATATCCGACTTAGTCGGATCATTTTTCCCGCTCGTGGGAACACCGTCCGTTACAAAATCGCGATAAATTGTAGCGATTGTTTTTGCGAAAGACGGCATATTTGTTTCCACTCGTGTAACGTATGTTGCATGAGGTATAAACGGAAATATCACTCACGTAAACGCGTACGGTCGCATTATTAACAATGTTACACAATGGTCACGGTAACTGGTCCGCTGGGCGTGCCAGCAACGCCAGAACCGTTGAAAGGCACGGCGTAGTAGTCCCAAACGCCTTGTGGCGCGCAGGTTGGCGTTTCAGGATAGAGTATGGCGTTGTCGAACTGACCCACAAAGGTGGTTCCAGGGAGAATGTTAAGCGAAGTATTGCCCGTTACCGACGTCAGTTTTCCTTGAAAATGGCCGTTGGAAGAGATAGCTACCCCGGACACGGTCGTACCGCCTGCCAGACGCGGGGTGAATTGTCCAGCGGATACACCGGACACATCGAACGCATAGCGGAACACGGTTCCAACGGGTGTCAGTGCTGTGGTCTGGAATATCGAGCTTGTCGATCCGGCTGTGTGAACAGCCGCGCCGCTTGCCGTATTCCAGTTGGTTCCGACCGTCCACCCGGTACTCACACCACCAGGGAAGTCCCCGTTCGTCAGTTGGTTCGTCCGCGTGATATCACCGTCCGTATACCCATAAACCGCTGAAATCGACGCAGCGACTGGAAGTGAGGCAATTGGTGTATCGACTGCTGTGTTTAGCCCCGAGCCGGTCGCCTTACGGTAAAGCTTCACGGTCTTGATATGTGGGTCGCTCGGTGTCGTCAGACTGAATACAGCATTACCCAAATGCGGGGCAGCTGCGGTCTGTGTGAATGCGATCAGCGCAGCCGGGGCGACCGTGTCCGCCACAGGGGTGAGTTTGATGCTCGGTACCGGTCCCCAATCCCCGCCCCGCCCCGTGGACGTCACATGACGCACCTGGAATTCGTATTGAATACCGTCGTCCATCAACAGAAAGTCGATTGTCGAATCGGTCTGTGGAACAGTCGTGGTGGTCCATACGGTATCGGCGGTTTTCTTGCCGCGCACCTGGACGCTCAATGACGGGTTTGTCCTCGTGAACGCCAGCACTGCATACGCGACGTCATTCCCCGAAATGTTCCGTCGCGCAACAGACGCACCGAAACCGGTTACAGCCGGAATACTGCGATCAACTTCGACGTCAACGGTGATTGGTGCGTCACCTTCATCCGTCAAAGGATCCCATTCGTACGCCGCCGCATCGATCGACCGCAGCGCAATCGTGAAGCTCCGCAAAACGCCCTTGTCGCCCATGTTCCATGTGAACGTGTCGATTTCGAACGTGCCGAAAATACGGGTCGGACCGATGGTATAATCAACGGTGACAAACGGTTCTTGAAACGCAGCGATTGCCCCGAGACGGCAATTCACAGTCATTATCCACTCAGGATCGAGACGGTACGCCCGCAACTTCATCAGGCGGCGCGCTTGACTGTGGGACGGCGTCCATGCGTATTCCGTGTCGTCGGCAATTTCGCCACGCAACGAAATACTGTCCTCGTTCAACCAAGGATCCGCATCCACAAGCTGATAATCGTCATATTTCGACAGAAACTTCGCGGTGATCTTGTTCGCGGTGGTCCGAACGTCCATTCCTTGAGCGATCGACACACACGCCGCAATCAACGTTTTATCGAGCAACACGGTCGGTGCTGGAGTCGTGCGGATTTCCATCGCCACGCCGCCGTCACGGGTCAAGATCGGGCGACCGTCGCAGTTCGCAAGCATCGTTTCGAGAACCGACCCCGGCATTTGCGAAAACCTGTATGCCCCCCACAGGCGGTAACGCGGTTCGGTCCCACCTGCCTTCAGGTCATACACTTCAGCAGCGGTGTTGAACGCTGTTTTCCATGCCGCCTGTGCAAGCGGTGTCGACACGACGTCAAGCGGGATACGCATCCCGGACGAGGAAATCATGAAATCTCGGATGACCGCCGCTGCGTTGTCGGACCATTCCGTCACTTCTGTAACGGGGTTCCAGACTTCCGTAAATTTCCCCTCGATCCGGTATAATGTATCTTTCAGGCTCGGGAAAACCTGCGACACCTGATCGGGCGCAATCTCCAATTGTTTCGCATAAATCGTGACGCAACCGTCGCCGCGATGTGCCGACGTATATTCGGGGAACGTAGCTGCCAACTCCGCATAATGCGTTTCGGTCGGAAGGCCGCGCCGGTACTGAAATTTCACCTGACCGTCATACGGAGCGGAATTAACCTGTCCGCCGTTGGCGAAATCTGGAACGACCGTGTTTTGATCAATTTTGAACGCGAGCGCTTCCACAAGCAGACCCTCGCAACAAATCAATCCCTTGTGCATCTGACCGTCTATGGATTTACCAAAAAACCAGTTTCCCGACGTCTGAAACTGACCGTAGATCCGAACCCGGTCCGAAATCGCCACACGTAACGATTGCTGCACGTCTTCAGGCCGCGCGGGCTTTGGCTTGTTGAGCAACCCGGCAACCGCCGAAATACCGAACGACAAAGCGATATTTCCAAGTGCCGAAAAAACCGAGCCGAGCGCCCCGACGCCGACCAAAGCGTTAGCCAGCCAGATCGGACCGCCCGCCTGGAAAATCGCTAGAGCTATCGGACCGAGAACGACGGGCATTTAATGTGTACTCCAGGCGACGTAACGAAATGAATCATCAGCAGTGATAAACCCATCGACGTCACGTGACCACCAGTGTGAAACGTCAAACACAGAAATACATGCACGCCGACCGAGAATGATAACGCCGACGTCACCAGGTAGCGGTGCGGCTGACACGCGTGCGAAACAGGAATGCGTCATAACTTCCCGAATTCCGCGGATGATACCGCCTGGTTCAGCCAACCATTCGCGACCGGTTTCCTCGTCAAAAACCTTGCGCCCGTAATATTCCATCGGTGAAAACCCGTGACGGTAGTTGATCCACCTATCGGCAGTTAACGCGCAATTTGTTTCCTCCCACGAGAACGGTTTCAGCATCTCAATCCCGATAAACTCCGTCACGTTCATTTCAAAAATCCGGGTAAAAGAATTGTGTGAACACGAGACCGGGCATAAATTCGAAAATCTTATCGCCGGGGTGCAATAGTTGTTGATCGCGGTCGCTGTATCGACCACCGGCCGCACGAGACCGGTTGAAATAGATATTCTCCGCTGCGATTGAAATCGTCTGTGTCGGTGACGCTGAATTGGCGTCTTGTGACACCTCATCCTGTCGGACTTCAGGCGGCTGCATATACCCGAAAAAGATCACAGGGGCGGCTGCGATAACCTGCCAATCATCATCAAACGACTGAAGGTAAATCTTGACAAGACGGTCCTGGACTTCACCGGTCTGCGTCAAAACAAGACCGAGCAAATCGTTTTTCACACCGCCAATTGTGAAGGTCACTCGCTCCGAAACGGTGGAGTTGCTGAACGACAGTCCTTCAATCGACCCCGCTCCGAACAACGGCTGAAACGTCGTCCCGCCGACCGTCAGTCGGGTGTTGCCGTTCCAAACGCCCATTTTTTCCGATACGAAATCGAATTCAACGAGGAAGGCGACACAGACCTTCCCGCTTGCAAAACGTGCGATTTCAGCAGGGGTGAAGAACGTCATACAAGATCCTCGACAAAATTCACGGTCGGAAACCCGCGACGATTCATGTCGAGTGACAACATCATTTCATCGTCACTAGCCAGACGCATACGGCACTTCGGGTCGGTAAATTCCAACTCGTCACCGGCTGCCACAGGTTCCCGCAACGGCGGTTGCCATTTGATGTCAGCGGTGGACTCTGATGTGTAAATCACTGAATTAGTTCGATACATACGTTCTCCGAATGAAAACACCTGTCCGGGCTGGAGCGTGTCCCCGTACGCAATTGTGACGCTCCCATTGACTGCGCGTTCGGGGCGGTCGCCTGTAATGATAATTTCTGTCCCGGATCCGACATAACCCGAGCCGTCCGAAAAAAACGTACCGTCGCTGTGCGGTACCGGCTCATACGTCGCGTCGTCATCCACAGGCTGATACATGCGGCAATACGGCACGAGGATCGGGTAAAGACGGCCTTCAAGCATCGACGCGATAGCGTTGAACGTCATCACTCGATCGCGTGTGGTCGTTACGATGCTGCCGTATGTAGCAACCCAAAACGGTGCATCACCCGAAATGACATCAGACGCACCGTCAGCAATCGGTCCGCTGATGTTCATTCCCCGCAAATGAAACATCGGGGCTTGCGGCGGGAGAAGTTTACGAGGCCATTGAATCGTCATTAGAATTGCCTCGACTGTGTGTCAGTGATCAGACCGCCCATGTTTGCTTTGACCGTCCTGAATGACTGTTCGACGGACACCTGAACGATCGCGCCCGATGCGGTTTGAATGCGCTGGTCTGCAACGTCAGCCATGCGGCCGGAATCGTCCTGCAGGACCAGGCGCACAAGATCGTTGCTACCTTTGGATTTCTGGACCGTTGGTGACGAAATCGTAACCGGCACCTTGCCACCAGCTGGCAACGGAATAACCGCTTCCTGACCGTGCACCACGCCCGCAGGCTGACCGCGTCGACCCGGAGTCTTTGCCGTACCGGACGCGAAACCGAAGATTTTCCCGATACCACCAAGGATCGAGCCGAACAGACCCGAGCCGCCCGTTGCGCCGCCCTTGGTCGAAAACAGACCGTCAACGGCCATGTCGAGCAACTTATCAGCGACCTTGTTCAAGGCGTTCGACAGCGCTTCAGCGCCGGATTTGCCGTCCTTCAGGTCGGATATGAACCCCTTGAAAACATCCTTTTCCAGAGAAGCCCATTCTTGTGCGTTCTTCTGGATATCCTTTTGCGATTCCGACAGCTTTTTAGCGTCGGCGGATGCTGTCGCGTACCCTTCGGCAAGTGCTGAAATCTGTTCCTTTAGCGCAGGCGTGATCGCCATTCCGGCGCGCTGCGCATCGGCAAGCAGCTTCTGTTCAGCTTTGGCCTTTTCCAGCGCAAAACCATAATCACTGATGAGCGGGTTTACGGACGCCTGCGCTGCCGTAGATTCGCGGAGCGCTGCGGTGCGTTCCTTGATCCCGGCGACCTCGTCCTTATAGGAATTCGCACCACGCTTGGAACCTCCCCCGCTTTTGGGTTTCTTCCACGTGCCACCCGCGTACTGACCTTCAGTCGATGGCTTGTCACCGGGGACTGGACCGGTCTCAGGCAACACCGTGCCGGTACCGCCCATGCGACCGTCCGGGGAACGATCAACGCCGGAATAGGTACCCTGTGATGGGTATTTGGTCATGATCGCGCCAGCGGCTTGTTTCTGCCACGCGGCGAGGTTCTGCGTTGCGTTCATGATGAATTGGGAAAGACCAGCAAACGCGCCAGCAAACTCGTCCAGACCGCCGATACCCGACGCCGCTGCAGCATCCGTCATCTGTGCCACGCGCTGAAAATCTTCAGTAGTAGCAGTGCCGTTCTCGATTTTTTCCTTTAGTTCGTCATAGGCTTGCCCGAGATCCTGAACAGCCTTGTTGTCGAATTCCGTATTGACGAGAAGACTGATTGTCCGTCCATATTCATCGTTAAAATCCACTAGTTGCGCGCGGATATCGTCCCAAACCTGTGTTTTACGCTGTTCGGTGACCTGGTTAAGTTCCCCGATATCTTTGGCGCGTGCCAGTTCATCGACATACGCCTGAAGCGCCGGGACCGCTTCACCCCACGCTTTCGCAACCCCTTCCACAAGCTTGCGCTGTTCCTCGATCGCCTTGTTAGCGTCTGCGCTCCCACCGATCAGATCAGCGAAATATTGAATAGCCGTACCACCAAGGCCGATAACTGCGAACGTGAGCAATGAGAACGGATTGAGTGCAGACATCGCCGCCCCCGCCAAAAGCGACCCGAACGACTTGATTGTGCCGCCCGTTTGACTGAAAATCTGGCTGATCTGCGTACCTTGCTGGAGCATGATCAGAAACGGGCTTTGACCACCGGCAAGCTGCACGCCGATGTCGTTCAACTGCGATGCAAGGTTGCTCGTGTAACCGTTCAGGTTCTTGACGGCCGGGGCGGCTTGCTGTGCGCCTTTTGTGACGCCGCCGAACGCACGCTGTGCACCCTTGCCGATGTTGTTATTAGCCGCGTCGAACGACTTTTCCATGTCACCGGCAGATTTGGCGGCAGTGTTTACCAGCTTTGCAAGTTCACGCTCCATCCGCGCTTGTGTAACGCCGATCTGCACCAACAAGCCGCCAGAATCTTCACCCGCCATGTCAGAAACCTACAATGCCCATTTCGGACAAACGTTCGTCGCTAATTGTAGCGTTACGTTTCGATTTAACACCGTTAACAGTTTTCCAACCGTCGTAACAAGCGTTAAATTCCCACAGTGACATGCTATCAACAACGCGGGGAGCGAAACCCATTGCCTGACCGGCAGCGTAAAAGTGTGACCACTTTATACGACCGAATTCGTCACGCTCCCCGCTTGGGACTCCCCCGATTCATCTTCTCCAGTCGGATCATCGGGCTCACCCATGACGGCGTCACGCAATACCCGTGTCGCAAGCAACATGTTCCGATACAGTGCTGGGGTGTTGTCGGTGAAAACCTTGTCGGTCAGCTTTTTAGCCGCTTCCGGCGTCATACCCCCGCCGACCAGCCCGAGCCGCACCGTGTCAACGATATCGTCAACGAACCACTGTGACCCGGTGATACGGCCGAGCAAAAAAAGCGGCCCGACACCGGTCGCAGACTGCAAAGCCCGCAATTCACCGATACCGAGCCGGAACGGGTGTTCCCCGCCTTCCCAAACGTACATGCGTTACGCCTTGTTCGTGGCGGTCGGCACACCGTCGAAACGGATAGCGATTTCGCGCGTCACCTTCTGCCCCTTGGTGCGGGCGTCAACCACAGACGTCAGCAGCGCGGGACCGGCTTCCGTTTCCGGGTCGCCTGACAATGCAGCCGTGTTCCGTACGCGGATGTTCTTGGTCTTACCGGAATAGAACCAGTCGAACATTGCCTTGTTGGACTGTGCGGCCCATACGCCGGTACCATCAATCGTGACGGTGATTGACCGTACAGCAACCTCGACAGAGACCGGCAGCGATTCATCATCGCAATACGGAACTTCCGTCTCGTCAACGTTCGCAGTGCGCGTAACTGTGACGTCTGTAATTCCGCAAAGAGGGAGATAGACGCCAGGCGACCCGATCGGGTCAACCTCGACGTCAAGAATCATTTCTTCATATTTTTCGGTTGCCGCTTTGATTGCCATGTCGTTGCTTTCCCTGCTTTAACAGCCGCTTCCACAACGTCGTGCGGCAAATTCTGTGGTTCACTGGACGGCTGCACGACAAACGCAATCGCTTGCGCTGGTCGGCGGTCGAACTCGAAACGCTCGTGAAACACTGCCTTCATTCGGGCGTAGGTTCCTCTACAAGCGCTTCAAACTGCACAACACCGTGATAATTAATTCCATCCGGTTCTTTTAACACGGTACTGCGTACAAATCGAATAGAATGTAACGCGTTGTCCGTCAATTCCCCCGGATAGTTATGCAACGAACGTTTCACAATACCCATCATTTCCTTGATTTCGGCTTTTCCGGACTGACTGTGAAAGAGGTCGATTTGAACTTGGTGGTTCGTGCCGGTGATGCACTCGTCATCGTCTTCCTGAACGTCTTCTGGTCCGAATTCGATAAACGGCATGGGTTGCTGTGCCGGTGCTTCATCGAACACGAGCCACGTAATCGTCGGATCCGACGTCAGACGGCGGTAAATCATATCCTGGAGGTCAAGCGACGGCGTCATACCGGTCCCATTTCCTTAATTGCCTTGCGGATTGCTCGGGTAATACGACCCCGCACGCGGCTGCGATGGTTGCGCCAGGTACGATAAAAGAAGGGGTTCCCCTTCCATTTTCTTGTACCGTATTCGACCCAACGGGCGTAAAACGCCTCTTTGTCGCCCGCGTAGATCGATATTTTCGTGACGCCTTCCCCGGCCAAACCCGTTTGCACGGATCCGAAGGAAATCGAGCCTTTCGGTGGGTCGCCCCACTTCCACCCGATACTGTCACGCAGCGCGCGGGGTCGAATGGGACTGCCATCCGAACGCCGGATTTCGGGACCGGCATACACGGGTGCGCTGTTCTCCATTTCCGTGACCACGTCCTGAATTGCCACTTTCATGGATTCCTCGATCCGCTTCTTTACAAGCGCGGGGAAAACGACGGTCAGTTTCTTCTGGAGTTCGGCAACACCCTTGACCATGCGTTACGCCGATCGGGCCAAAATCGCGATCTGGTACTTGTTCGACGCGCCCGAGCTGTTGACGATCGCCAGAATATCCGCTGTCGCCGCCGTAACCGTCTTCACGCCTGCAGCATCGCCAGCGGCAAGCAGGAACACCGCGCCAGGCTTCAGGACGAACGGCATTGCCGTGGCAAAGACGCCATTCGTGCCGCCGCCGATCGTCAAATCAGTGGTGTTGACCGGCGTCCCTGTCCGCGGCTTGTTGATGATCATCAGTGCGACGATTTCAGCCGCGGCGATAGTCGTCCCGAACGCATCAGCAAGAACGCCAGCCAGATCAAGGCTGTCCGTTGCGCCGGTTGCCACGGTCCGCTCATCAACGAAAGCCAAATCAGCCTTGTTGACCGTCAAGCCGTCCGTGAGCTGAATCAGGGTTTCGAGAACCGGCGTAAATTGCGGACCGCCGAAATCGTTCGAACCGGTTTGGGAAATCTTCAGACGTGCGAGAATTTCAGCGGTAATCATCCGAGTTGTACCCCTTTTTCAACCACAAGCTCATAATCGCGGTCGCGTTGATCTGGATTTTCGATGGAATAGATTCGGTGCGGGACGTCGCCCGTGCGCTCGTGCACAACCATGATGTCAGCCGGGGTCAGACCGCGGACCGCGTCACATGCCTGGAGCGTGATGAAACCGACCGTTGCCGCTTCAAGACGCCCCGCCTGGACACGTTCGCGCCCGCGCTGTGGTCGATACTCGACAGGGACGCGCACCAAGCCGGGGATATTCGTCCAATGGCGCACTTTCGAACCGCCGACGCCGACCGTGCCGGTATCGCGTTGGAATGTGGCGATCTTGCTCATGCTTCCCTGTGTCGCCATCAGAAAGCCCACCTGTGCGGAGCTAGGAGCGCGTTAACAGAGAACGGGATTTTCGCCGGGTTACCGTTGAACGTCACCGGTTCGCGGTTGCGGTACCAGTGCGCGACAAGGATCTTTATCGCCAGCAGCAAGGAATCGGGAACCACCTCGTAACCGTGGGTCGTGACGATCGAAATCGGGTCGTCACGGTCGGTCTGGATCGAGGGGAAAACGAAATCGTTCTTCAGCCGGATATAGTCGGGGTACACCTGATACGCCGCACCATCCAAGGTCTGTTCGTCACCGTCCGCGTCATAATATTTAATCACGGCGTCGGTCGTATCTGTGAAAATCGTCTCCATTTTACGGCACCACGAGGCGCGCGTTACCTGCCACGACTGTTCGACAATGCAACGATTCAGAATGCCTTGATAACCGTCCAGGTGGGACACGGCGGCTTTGATGAGCGCCTGAATATAGGTGTCATCGTCCGTGAACCACGTCACCCGCAAATGTTCCTTCACCTCTTGCAAGGTCACCGGATCAGATGCGGGTGCTGTGATAAGCTTCGGCTTCATTTACTTGCCGGACGACTTCGGAAGACCAGGCAGGCCGATCGACGGGACGACCGGGGCGGTTGGCTCGGGGACCGGTTCGGGAATAACGGCCGGTGCTGCGGGCTCGGGAACGACAGGTTCAACGGGTTCTTCCGTCTTTGCCTTGGTCTTGCCTTTTCCCGCGGCCTTCAGTTTGTCCGTGACGGACTGCTTTTTGACCTCGATTTCCGTCGCTTCGCCAGCCTCGATAAGGACTTCGGCAAGCGCTGGAGAAACCAAATAGACGCCATCGCCTTCCGGTCCGCCATCCTTCGGGTACGAACGGACGGTTGCCCCATCGTCCGCACCCTTGACGCCGTCTTTCACAATCTGAACTTTGATCATCGTGATTTACCTTGTTGCAACTACAGCCGCGAACGGCCGGTTAGTTGACCGTGCCGCGAACGTTCGGCTGTTCGATGCAGACCGCCGAGAACGAGGCGGCACCAGCGTTACCAGCCGGTGTGATCGTCAGGCGCGTGTAGCGCTTGTAACCGATGTAACCGATCGTCTTCACGGTGTTGTCGCCGTCGAACTGAAACGATGCGTTGGCTTCGGTACCGAGCATGAATTCATCAGCCACGGCTGTGAAACCCGAGCCGGAAGCGTCCGATTCTTCAAGCAGCGCGGTGAACGTCGCGTCCGCATCGACCAGCGCGCCCGCGTGGATGACATAGGTGTGCGACTTCGAAGAACGGTGATCCTGCACAACACCGACAGCAGCCGTGTTATCGGCCGGGTCGGAATGCAGAACCGGATTGACGATGATGTTATTTTTCAGGTCACGAGGTGCCATTGTGGGCGTTCCCTTTCAAAGAGTAGCGAAAGGGGCGGAATTAACCGCCCCCGGTCAGCCTGGCCGATTAGGAAACGGCGAACTTCATGAACTTGACGGCGTCGAAGTCCAGCACGTCACCGCCCATGCGCTTGGTGGTGTAGAGCTTCACGAAACCCTTTTCCGTGTAGGGGTCGCGAAGAACGCGGATCCCCATACGGTCAACGATCTGGTAAGCGGCCTTGAAGTTGCCGAAACCGATCGAAAGAGCGTTTGCCGCTGCATCCGGCATGTCTTCGGCTTCCACAATGTCGTACCCGAGCAGCGCGCCGCCCTGACGTTGTGTGAAATCAGGCTGCCAAAGATAGTTGCCGTCGCCGTCCTTCAGCGTGCGGATGTATCCGAGCGTTTTCCGGTTCATCGTCCAGTTTGCACCAGAGCGATAAGCGGCCTTCAGCGACATCACCAGGTTGATAAGGAAATCGGTGTTGGTGATCGTGCCGGTGTTACCCGATGCGATGTGTTCGAAAACCTGCCAAGCGCGGGTAGCGTCGGCGGTCGCGGCTGTACCATAGGTCAGGATACCGCGCGGCTTGTTGACGCCGTCGCCCGAGAACGTGGCCGAATTTTCGGTACGAGCGAACTTGTCGGCAACCTTGCCGGAAAGCCAAGTCTCGATATCGAAGCCGGAATCGTCAAGCAGCTTCTGCGTAACCTTCGGCATGGCGTACTGTTCGTGGACGTCGATCCGCCACTTGCCGAGTTCAGGGGTGTCCGTCTCGGGGCGTGCCTGCTTTTCACCGACCCACCCGGTTGTCAGGTCGTCGCGGTCAATCAGACCTTCCATCGCGTCCGTGCCGATCGACACAACGCTGAAAAGCTGACGTGCCGGGGACGTCTCGAAAATCTTCTTGATGATGCGGCCGGAAAGGTCCGGGGTGACAGTGTAACCGCCTGCAGGGTCGCTGCCGACTTCCATCAGGTTGCGAACTTCACCGAACTTCCGGTTGTCCGCGCCGACGCGCATGTATGTGTCGAGACCGCTGGCGTATTTGCCAAGGTCTTCGGCGCTCACATCGTGGCCGACAGTGCGGGAAAAGTCGCGGGCCGCTGCCTGGATATCCGCCGACGCGCCGGAACCGGCAAGGTCGTTTGCAGCGAATTTTTCCATCATCCGACCGATTTCGGCCTGAACTTCGGACAACGAAGCATTGATGCGCTCGACCTTTTCGGCCTGAACCGGGTCATTCTTGCCCGCTTCGATCGCCTTCAGGCGTGCATCGTTGGAATTCTTGAATTCTTCGAACGTGCTGTTGAAACGTTCCATCATTGCTTTGACTTCCGGCGTCTCAGCACGGACACCGGCAGCGCCGATACCGCGGAACGATGCGGCAGAAAGCATATGGCGATTGTGAATGGTCATTTTGTACCCTCGCGGTTTATCAAATCTCCTTATGACTTGCATCGCGCGGGGTCATATTCGTTACGGTGTAACATTCACAGTGTGTCGTTACAAGTGGCGTTATTATTTTATCCAAGGGTGTTGACGATAGTAACGTGATGTAATATGAATGTTACATCGAAACGGAGACGTATGAAATGTATATTTTGACCAGCACAGTGGTTCCGGGCATACATGCGAGAAATGACAGCCAGGGAGAGTTTGACAACAAAACGACCGACGACGTCGGGAATGCGAAGGAGTTCCCGAACTTCAAGGCAGCTTTCGAGTTTGCACAAAACTTTAGCGCTAAGTGGCAAGTTGTGCCGACCCATGACATGAACCAGACGATTCCTGTCATGCCTGCGGATTTTCACCGGTCGTATCGATACGACTACTGAACGCGCCGCCCCTTAACCCTTCATTGCAGCCAGCATCTTTTCGAATGCGTCGTCAATGTCGCCCCGATCGTCCCGGCCGTTCATTTTGGCGAACGTGTCGGCGCGCTCTTTCCTCGACAGACCGGCTTTCGCCATAGCCGTTTCAATACGACGGCGCGCAACGATCGCGTCACGGTTTTCCTGTGGAAGACTTGCGGCAGCGTCTGTTTCATCTTTGAATTCCGCATCTGCAAACTTCATTTCGACGGCTTCGGCCGCGGTCAACCATGTGCCGTCACTGCGACGGTTCGGACCGGCAAGCATCGCAAGGATTTTCTCGTCAGTCAGGCCGGTACGGGACGCGTAAACCGACGCAAGAGAACGGTCGATCTGACCGAACACCGTCACGGCTTCCTGATAATCGTCCGCGTTACCGATGATGACGCCCCATGCCTTATGAACCATCATCATGGATCCTGTGGCGATCTGGATTTCATCACCGGCCATTGCAATCACACTGGCAGCGCTTGCCGCAATGCCCCGCACGCGGACCGTAACCTTTGCCGGGTGTTCGCGGAGCTGGTCATACATCGCCAGGCCGTCGAACACGTTACCACCCGGTGAATTGATGTTCACGGTGATATCGCGCGGACCGATGTTCCGCAAAATGCCGTTCAGCTTGTTGGTGCTGAAGCCGTCACCGAACCAGTCTTCACCGATCGGCTCATAAATATTGATGGTCGTGTCGTCCGGTGCAGCCGCGGCATACACACGGTCGGTCCACTCGTCTAACGCCGCGCTCGGGGCGTCGTGGTCATACCAGACCGGCTGACGCGCCATGATACGACCCTTTGGGAGATTCTTCAGGAGGCTCATTGCTCGTCATCCTTTGTCGGCGGTTCGTCGGTGGTTTTCGCGTCGGGGTTTTGATTTGGGGGTGAGGCATATTCGTCGCCTTCAGCGTCGGTGCGCGGGTTCATATCGAGCAACGCGCGGACGTCGTTCGGGCTGTAAACGCCCCACTGGCGACCAGCTGTGAATGCCGCCCACTGTGCCTTACTGTCGCCCTTCAGCAGACCTTGCGTGAAAAACCGAACGTCCAGGGTGTCCCAATCACGTTCATTGATCGTGTCGCGCTTCAGCGCCTCTTGCCAGACGGCAATCCAATCGTTCAACGTGTAGGTGACAAAACCGATATTCTGTTGCTCGATACCCGAGCCCCACGAGGTCGTTTTTTCCGTTGCACCGATCATATGAGGTGGAACGCCGAAGAACATAGCGATGTCGTATCGCTGGAAATCGCGGGACTGGATAAACTGAAGATCGTTCGCGGACATCGACGTTTTGACGAGGTCCGCGCCTTCCTCCAGAATTGCCGTCTTGCCCGTGTTATCGACGCCGGACTTGCGCCCCTCCCAAGAGTCTTTAAGGCGGTCGTATGCCTCTTTCGACATCTTGTCGGGATGCTTGATCACGGTATCGATGAACGAACCGTTTTTCATGAGGGTGGCTGCTGCGGTTTCACCATCCAACGCGATACCGAGTGATTCGCGCATATGGGTGAGAACGGACAAACCGCGATAACCGTCCAAAGATAGGCCGCGCAAATGCAGCACGTCCGCCGACTTATAGACCTTCATCGATCCATCAGCCGCCGTAACTGTGTATTTCATCTGCAGGTTATTTTCTTGTTCGATCAGTACCCGGTCGGGATGAACCGGGAGGAGTGCGACCACCTCACCCATCGCCTTCACTTTCACAGCGACGGCGTTTCCGCGCAACATGACGTGCGCCTGCATGAGCTGCTTGAATTCTTTTGGCGTCTGCCAGGCATTCGGACGGACCGTCAGCACGCGCCGCAAAGGGTGCCCCACGGCGGGCTTGCGGACGTTCTCGCTTTCCCGACGAACGAGATCCATCGGAAGCCACGAGATTACACCTGAAACGATTGTGACGCATCGATACGCTGCGGCAACCTTCATCGCGTTATTTTCTGTGATCGAACGTCCGCTGATGGATGTGTTAGACCCATCACGCAGGAAATCGCGGATTTCCGCATCGGTCGCGCTGGTGACGTTGATCGTCTGCCCTATGGCAGCGCGAAAAGCCGATGTCAGAATATTCACCAAACCGGCATTCCCCGAGTGAAGCGTTACATTTGCGTTAACGTGATATCAAACGTTACAGGTAGGGGCAACAGCGGAGTGTTACTTTTGCACGGCAATCGGTAATAGTATCACATCGCAAGAGAAACCGCCGCGCTCCACGTAGTCGGCAGCTTTCCGCAACGCACGGGGATTGTCTCTAAGCGCCCCGATACCTTTGTTGCAACCATCACAGAGAAGGCCGCGAACTGCTCCTGTACTGTGGTCGTGATCGACGTGAGGGCGAATGCTTCGTTCATCACCGAACGAGACAGAACAAATTGCGCATTTCCCCACTTGACGCATGAACATTTCATAATATTGGTGCGGTTCAAGACCGTAGTTCCGTTTAATGTTCCGAAGATAGCTTTGTTTTTTATTCTCTTCCTTGGCATGGTAACGGTCGTTGTACCCTTTAACACGCTCTTTATTCTTCTGATAATATTCCTTCGTATAAGTCTTTCTAAACTCTATTACGTCGGGCTTTGAGCGATGTTTTCTTATGTTTTCGTTAGTACAGTCCCTGCACCAATAAGCTAAACCGTCTTTATGACCTTTGTGTTTAGTAAAGTCGTTTACGGATTTTGTTTGACCGCATTTGTTGCATTTCTTAATCATACCATCAACACCCCACGCTTTTCGTATACGGATTTGTTATCCTCGATTAACATCCAACGGGCCATTGCCATGATCTGCGCAACCGGGCCGTCAATCTTGTCCTCGACACGGTTCTTATTCGGATAAACATTATCCTTGCGGTCCGGCTTTGAAACGACGTTCGAAAGCATCCAGGTATAAACCGGGTCGCCGTCGTGGGCGATCGCGCGCGACCGTATCAAACCTTCAATTTCCTTCATCGGCTCGGAAAAGTTCAGCACGAGCGGTGCGACTTCGACGCACGGGATACCTTCAGCGATCAATTCCGAGACCATCATTCGCGCCTGGTGCTGGTCAAATGCCAGTTCTTCAAGCTGGAATAGGTCGCGATCGTCTAAGATTTCGTCACGGATCTGGACATAATCGATCATGTCGCCGGGTGTGTCTGTTATCCAACCATCACCGACCCACCCTTGATAATGCTCGTTTTCACCAAGGGAAATCGTCTTCTCGGGCAGATAATACCGGCCGAAACGGGCGTATTTATACCCCTCGTCCTGCAAAATCTTCGCAATATCGCAATTGCACTGGTCTAGCCGGAACAGATATTCTTTCGCTGCGATGTCCACCTTTGACGCAAGGTCAAGCCCGATCTTCACCGGCTGATTATAGAACATATCGAGCGTCAAGGTCGGCTTTGCCGATTCACGCCAGCGCTGGATATTGAAATACGCGTCTCGGGCTTGCACCCACAGGTTCAGGTGCTTGGTCTTAAACGCGCCGACTTTACGGGCGTTCTGTATGGCGTCCCGCTGCATGGACTTCAAGAATTCGCCACGGATCGAGATATCATAATTCGGGTTCGCCTGGAGCAAAGCAAGCTCCGATGTCCAGTCAACGTCCGGATCCGCCGAATAAATGATACCGAAAAGTTCTTCGTTGGGTACAACCCCTTCAAGCATCTTCTCGACTTCCTGTTGCATCGCGTAACACGGACCGGCGATGTTGTCGCCAGCTGTGGAAATGATCAGCAACAGCGGCTGGTCGCGCGCACCCATACCGGTCTCAAACGTCGATACCATCGCGTCCGTGTCATGCTCATGGTATTCGTCCGTGATAGCGCACGAGGGACTTGCACCGTCGCCGGGTTTACCGACAACCGTTTCAAACTTCGCACCGTCCGCCATCTTATAGAGGTTCGACCCGGCACCCTTCCCCGTTTCGATTCCGTAGTATGCCGTCAGCGCCGGGGAATTTTTCGCCATGAGCCGCGCGGGCTTGAACACCTCCCACGCCTGCTTTTCGTTCGTCGCGCCGCTGTAAACTTCTGCACCGAACTCATTGTCAGCACAGAACATATAGAGCCCGACGCCAGCAGCCCACGCAGACTTGCCGTTCTTGCGGCTTTCCAGCACGAACGCCTTGCGAAACCGCCGAAGACCGTCACTTGCGCGTTTCCAGCCGAAGATACACATCGTCTTGAAACATTGCCAAGGTTCCAAAATGAGTTTCAGCCGTTGCGCCGCCCATTTTCCCTTTGTATGCGGTAGCAATTCGATGAAATTGCACACCTTTTCGGCGGCTTTAGGGTCAAAATAGTATGGAAAATCGTCCGTTTCATCCAAGGACGGACCGCCATTGTGGCCGATCGACGCGCGGTCAAGGTCATCCAAATGCCGTTTGCACGCAAGCTTGACCCACTTCCCGGCCACGACCGCGCCGGACAGAACGTCATGGGCGTACTGCGTACCCTTCTCGACATGCGTCCAGGCTGATACGGCCTTGGGGATGACACCGGGCGGGTAACCGAGCATGTCAGGACGTCACGCGCTCGGTCGGTTGCCAGCGCCCGTGGATTTCCATTTCACCGAAACTTAACTTTAGATCGGAACTCACTTTTTCGGTCCCCCTATATTCCAAACGACCGAATGTGTTGAACAATTTTACAGTGACCAGTTCCGCACCCATCAGCTCGTTAAGTGCCGCCTTTGCGCGATCCGTGAATTTGTTTATCGAACCGTGCCCGCCGATATGAACGGTCGATTTCACCCCTTGGGAAAAATACGTCGTAAGCAAGCATCGGGCGTCTAGTGAAATTTCGGTCATCATGTGTCCTGATCCAGCATCTTGAACGGGTTATCCGGCTTGTCGCCTAACGTGGCGCTGACCCGCGACCGGGCGGCGGGCGACAGGCCGAATTCGATCAACAGCGATTGAGCGTGACGCATCGCCTCGTTTCTCATGCCGACTTCGGGCCGTGACTTCCACAGTCCCTTGTTCGTCTGGTAACTGTACCCTTCGGATTCAATCGTGGCGGAATGCTCCTCGACTTCCTCCAGGCGCGCGGCCAACAGACCGAGCATCAATGAATCCTCCAGCGACAGGATTTTCATCCCGTGCAGATACACCGTCAGCTGTCGGAAGATTTCGGCCGCTCGATAGTTCAGATGCTCGGGCGGCGCTGGCATGACGCCAAGGTTTACGGGCGGGGAATTATCCGCGTCCCTGCATGATTGATGCGTACCCTTCAGCTGCTTTAACGCAGTCGGCAACGGCCTGGACCCACCACCCATATGTCAGGCACTCGCTTCAAGCTGTTCCGTGTGGTCGATCAGTTCCCCGAGCAACGTTTCGGCGCGCTCGGGCGTCTTGGTCAACACCTGGTACGATGCAGCGGCCCCGGCAAAGAATACCACCTGCATCAGTTTGATTTGTTCACCTGCGATGACGTTAGGAAAATACGTCTTCATCACGTGATCAAATTCCATCTTCAGCGGTGTGTATGATTTATCGGTCTGCATCATGTTCCCCTTCAACCCCAGAAACCGCCCCAAAACAAAATCGCTACAAGGACGATTTTCCCAAACACATCAGCCGTCCATATCGGCCAAAACTCCCGCCACGGTACAAACCCCGTTGCGCCGAACCTCATCATGATCAACCGGCTTGCCGGGGTGCCGATCACGATCGCCAGCAAACACCCGGCTAATACCAACTGCGGCAAACCAAAGGAATACATTCCTATTCACCCTCTTCTAACCCAACAAGAACGGAATGGGAACACCCACCGTCAAAGATTCTGTTCCATCCGCTGTTTGTGGCGCGCATGGCATGGATAGTCGCACAGGCATTCAAGGTTCTCAGGATCGCTGAACAACTCGAAATCGCCGCGGTGCGGTATCTTGTGATCGACCACCAGGCGGCGCGTCTCGTGACCCCAATTCCGCCCGCACATCTGACAAGCGTAGTTGTCTCGCTTCATCGTCTGCGGTCGAAGAACGTTCACCCAAAGCCGCCGCTTGTACCAGAGACGCCACACCCGTTCGTCAGCAACCACATGACGAGCTGCCCCGGTCGGGCGCTGCGTCTGGTGCTTTGGTGGGGCGAACGGCACAGGCTATCCCGTGCCAATTTTTTTCAGATGAGCGATACGGCTCTCCAGCTCCGCGATTGTGTTGGCACGATCGATGGCGGACATGGCGACAGCTTCAGCATATGTCCGATAACAGCCGGGACCGGTACGGCGGGATTCAATACTCCCCAAACGGTCAGCGCTGAAATATTCGAACCCACCTTTATCGTCTGCACTGAATGCCATGATAATTTCCCTGTAACGTGTCATAATCTGCCATCACGTTACATCACTGCATTTTTATGTCAACAGCCTCGTTACATTTATTAAATATGTAACGCTATAACATGATAAACCAATGTAATGTTATAACGGTCGATTTTGTCCAGACGGTGCATCAGCGGAAAAGTGCCTTGGGAGCCGGTCCGGGCCGAAAAGACCCCTAAACTTATAGACTACCCCCGGTACCGACCGATTCTTGCTGATTCACGCATGATTCTTGCTGATTCACGCAATAAAATTACGTTTAGCCACAAATTATGGAGAACCAAGGTCCGCGTCGACATATTGTTGTTGATTCACGCAATAATATTACAACACCACGCAACATTGTTACGCCTGATCCATTTATTGCTGTGTAACGCAACATTGTTACCCGATCGTTGACCGTCACGATCATCATTGATCCATTATCATCCACAGTGTGCCCTCCCAGCGACCCATGATAGCCGCATGTCTCTTTATGCGACCTATGAGAGTTTGAAGGCATCGCTTTGTAATATCTATACAATTTGTGATATATTAAAAATAACATTTAGCTATTGGTAATAAAGAGACATCCTTGATTCTATTATATATTCTTAGTTAATTATACTTCTGTCTTAATAAATAAAGAATAATCATAGTTAATATAGGGACACATGGTATAGTATAGGTTGTATTATGTTATACTCGTTGTCCCTATAGAGGCAACTGGAAAGGGGTGCTTTTCTAACAGACAGTTGCATACTAGATCAGATAGGTGTGCCATATGAGGGCGTTACAGGATGTCTTGATAGCGAGACCATAAGAGCCATGCCAAACAGTCCCGGTGTTATATGGACCGCAAGGACACGTTGACATGGTGTAACGCTGTGTTTATACCAAACGAAACGGTATAAAGGATTATTAATTATGCTATTGAGTGGTACGATAGAAATCGCCGGAATGGTTCTGACCGCAACTGTGGATGTCGAACCGCTAAAACCGAAACGTAAATATGTGTCATTCTGTCCCAACGTCGGGGAAAACGGAAAATGGCGCGCTTATAAAGTCGCTGACGGTCGAAACAAACACCTTGGATATTATGACAACGAGACCGACGCGCTGCAGGCCGTGGCACAGGGTGTCAATCTGGCATCCACAGTACGGGACGCTCGAAAGGGTGTGTATCGTATTCAGCGGTCCAAGGGGTTCATGTGGCGATCGACGTATGTCCCGGCTGTAGGGCGTGCGCTGCGGTTAGGTGACTATGCGACGCAAGGGGCGGCTATCCTCGTCCGTGACGTCGTGGCGCGGCGTTGTGGCGGGGTTCCGCTGGTCGTGGATTATGAAATGCCGCTCGGGTTCGTGTCGAACGCAATTGCCCGCTCGTATATAACGGAGGCGGTGCCGGTGCCTGGAACGGATGAAATAGCGGAGTACGGCAGGCGGGTGGATGAGCTGTCCGGCGTGGTGCGTGAGGGGATGAGCGTGACTGCGTTGGTCGCGTCTGGTCACTTAGCAGCACTCACGATACCGCCCGAGCTGTGGCGCGTTCAGCAGCCGTCACGGTCGGGTCGATCACCGTTCGATGAACTGTAACGTTACACGACTCGTTAACCTTGATTTAACATGTAACGTCAATGTCAAGATATAATTTGCATTTATCAACTGTTTCGCTTTGACAATTGATATGACGCGTTGTAAAACGTATTTGTCACATTGATAGGGGACATAGATCATAATGCAGATACATGCTTTGTTGGAAACGCGTCGTGCGGAGATCCTGACCGAACTGGACAAGCTCCAGGCGGAACTTGCCGAGATTGATCGTATGATGGGTAACGCCGCACCGCGCGCAACGTCACAGCCTGGTACGCCGGTTAAGACGCCCGCAACAAAGGATGACGCTATCCTGCAGGCAATCGCGGACGGTAATAGAACGCCAGCGACCATTTCTGAATACATGCGCCAAAAGCTCGGTATGCCGGTCAACGATGCATCCACACGCACTAGATTGTCACGGATGAAGTCGGCGGAAAAGATCGCACTGGACGGTGCAGGCTGGAAACTGAAGGATTGACACGGTCCGATACGTAACAGGTCATGAGAGGCACCTTTAACCGGGTGCCTTTTTTATTTGACACGTCACGTTACATGTAATACGAATGTTACATCGATAACGGAGAAGCGTGCCATGAACTTGCCGGAAACCACCCCATCACCCTCAAATCACTTGCTGGGTGCAGATATCCCGCTGCTTGCCGACTTACAGCGGCATGTCGATGAGATCGGGCATACCGAGCGCGGTCAGGACATCGCTGCCGCGATTGCTTTGATCCGCTCCCTGTCAGCGCCCTCACCCCTCGTTCCGCCTAACATCCGCACTTTCCTTGGCAAGGTCCAAGGCGTCTGCATGGGCGTTGCTATGTCGGGCCGGGATCATCCGCGGAAGGACAGGCAAACGGTGGACGCCGTTGCGCTGGACGCAGTCGAGACAATCTTCAAAGACATTCGCGGACGCCGGTTTCTAAAGTGGATCTTCGATGAGCGCGGAGAAGAATGCCGGATAGGGCGGTTTGACGATGGTGACTTGCTCACCGGCCTCGATCTTGAAGTGCAAGGCCAGATTAAAGCTAAGTGGCAGGTCCTTATCGCAAAGGCCATCGGCGGCAAGCTCAACCATGCACCCGCAGAGAAACTGAACGTCTCACATCCAACATCAACCGAAACCAATATAGAGGTATTACGGGGGCATAACGACAAGATGGTCGTAGCTCTGTTAAAGGTGCTGGAAGACTGGTGGCCGCTTGTCCATGACCGAACCAGTCGCGATGTTGTCAGAGCACAAGGCGACATGTGCCGTAAGGCGCTTAACAACGAATAAACCACCCTCACCCGTCAAGCACCGAGCTCGCCCGTAACACGGCGGGTTTTTCTTTGTAATATCCGTTTGACGACCGTAACGTTTCATGTAATACATATGTAACGAACGAAACGGAGCGTCTGGTTATGAACAGTCCGATGGAATTAGCACTTGCACAGGGTCGCGCGATTAATCGCCTGCACCGTATCGCTGTGTGGAAGCGTCGTTGCGCACTGACCGCCTTGGTCCTGATTGGCGCGCTCATGATCATGGGTTTCCGCCTGGTCGAGTACGTTGACTGTCTCGCATCGGCGGCACGCGTATGACCGTCGCATTCATTTATGCCGGTGTCATGTTCGGCTTTCACGCTCAAACCGGCCGCTTACGGCTGTCGCTGTTTTGGCCTGTAACGCTCGGGCGGATCATCGGTGTTGCGTGGGAGAACAGTCGATGACACAGCGCGACACAGTCATTCACAATGCCCGAATTATCCGCAAAGCCGTCCGCGGCAAGTCGAAAGCGGAACGCCTTGAAACATACACCTTCATCCGGTGGGGCGCGCTGTACCCGGTCAAGCTCATCCTCGAATACGCAAGGTCGCAGCAATGACCGACCACATCATGAAAACCGCGCTGGCGATCGTGTCCGGCCTGACCGTCATCAACATTATCGTTCTCTGGTGCATCGCATGAAATACGAATCCGAAGCACGGAAAGCCGTTGAACACAAGCTACAGCCGATTTCCCCGGAAGCCACGTGCGACCATTGGAAAGCGCTCGGGGTGACCCGGCAAACTGCGCACCGCTGGCGTCAATCGCCGGATCTGGTGCCCGTCGCGGCCCGCCTGGCGGCTGCTTGGTTGATCATGAACGGGGGTGTGTGATGATAAAGGCTGACGAAATCAGACGCACCATGACGGTGCTCGGTGACGCGATCGTTGCGGTTGTGGATGAGAACGATAAGCTTCGGTCGCGGTGCGCGCCGACACATGTCGTTTTGGTCGGATCAGTCGGACACTACGTCAATTTTGAGGTGTTCAAGCATATCGAGGAACTGAACGCGAAGCTGGAAACGGCTAGCGCGCTCGTGACATGTTGTTGCGGCAACCCCGTGGACACCCGCGGTATGGGCGACGGTCATTCACCGGTCGATATGTACCATTACAGTCATATGAAATTGACCCAACAGAACGAGAAGCTGACCGAACTGGTGAAACTGTTGGTCGATAACGATCCGGCCGAATCCGTCTCTGACGGCGGTCATACGGTTCTGGACCTGTGGCGTCATAACGCCCGTGAAGCGTTGGGGGTCCGCTCATGACGGACCGGTTACCGAAAACCGTCGTGCTGAACGCCGTTCGAACCGCTGTTTCTCCCTGGTCGGCTTATGTCAATGACGAGGTTCAGCGCTGGCACGCAAAGAACGTCCGCAACGGCGGAACGGGTCACCCGCCGACCAGCCAGCTTATATTGCGCCGCCTGCGTTCGCTTGTGGCTGATGGGTGCCTGACACAATCACCGCTTCGCCGGGGATACTATGGCTTCAGGTGGACCATCACGGACGCGGGCAAGACCGCTTTGTATTTTGCCGGTTATGGGGGCCTGTGATGAGTGTAGTTGCCGACCAAATAAAACGGACAATGTCGACCCTGTCCGAAGCGATGGTGCTGGTTGTGGACGAACGCGAACAGCTCCAGGACGAGAACGAGCGGTTGAAAGACCTTCTCTGTGTTGCTGATGAAGCGCTGATGTTGTCACATGGCTGCTTTCCGCTGGACCGGACGACGGACCGCGAACGCTACCTGAATGATGCTGCCAAAGCGATACGGTCCGTTACTGGTGACGACTTCGACCGTCGCAAAGCTTCGGCCGCTCGGGTGCTGTTCGAACCATGACAGCCACAGTCCCGCAAATCAAAAAAGCAATGGCCGATCTAGCCGCGATAATCGAGACATCGCCCCGCGGTGACAAATATTGGCCGATCTTTGAGCGCCTGGAGCGCGAACTAGCCACACGGGACACGCGCGCCGCACGGTTGGCAGCGGCTCGGATGGCGGTAACGGAGGTACGGATATGACCGCGTTCAGTAAGACGATTTGTCCCGGCTTTGATGAAATCGAGGTTGCCGGAAGTCGAGGTTCTGAGTGGCTGACCATAACACAGAAAGTCGGCAACGATGTGGACCGGCAAAAGATAGTCATTCGCAGTCATGAGGCAGCACGCGACCTGCACTATGCCTTGACGCGCTACATCGCCCATGTCGATAAGGAAGAACGTTCATGAGAGTAGTTATCACGCATCCTGAATTTGGCGCGTACATCGGCAGTTTTCTAGGTCTAGGGTTCTGGACCAATATGGATTGCGCCGGTCAGACCGAGTGTGTGACGTTTGCCGATGAGACAGACGCGAGGGATTTTATAAAGACGTGGTCCGAGAATAACGACCCCGTCGCGTATTCGTTTGTCACCGTAAACGCTTCAAGTTGGGCGGATATCGCAACACTGAAAGCCGCAGGCATCGATACCGTCGCGCTGGAGCGGGAATCACTGACCGCGTGTGTACAAGAGGGCTGGTATTCATAGTCAGTGTTCAAAGTCGGCTTCACCGGGACACAGGTCGGATGCACGCCCGAGCAGAAAGCCACGCTCCGCTTGCGGTTCGCGTTGATGCGGGAACAATCGGGACAATGTGAATTCCATCATGGTGATTGTATCGGTGCCGACCAAGACGCCCACGGTGAAGCCGTCGCGGCGTTCTTTGCTACTGTGGGCCATCCACCGCTTGCGACCAGCAAACGAGCCTTCACCCGGAACGATTCGGAGCGTGAGGCGAAAGAGTACCTGGAGCGAAACCGCGACATTGTGAATGAAACGTACGGTCTGATCGCCTGCCCTAAGTTCGGTATGGAAGAATTGAGATCCGGTACGTGGGCCACGGTCCGCTACGCTCGAAAGCTGAAACGCCCGATCATGATTGTCCACAGTGACGGCAGCTGCCGGTTCGAAAACGTCTAAGCCGAAAAGACCACACGACCGAGATAATCAATCACAGTGGCGGGGCGGTTGTATGCGGCGCTCGATTGAGCCTGCGAAAGATAGCCATAGACCGCCACAGGTACGTCATCCTTGACCACTGTGTAATGTCGGACCGCCTTCATCTATCGACGCCCCGTAACCCGGCAATGAATGATCCAGGCAACCGCCATCCGAGCCGGTGCCGGTACCTGTCCGCTTTTCAGCCAGAATTCCACCCGTGATTCGGCAACACCGAGTTCTTTCCAGTATCGACGCACCAGCGGTTTCGCGATCGGGTGCAAACCGGCGTGGGCCGCGCGGATAGCTGCGTCGAAATATGGTGGGCGTTGTTTAGCACCGGATAACCATCCATCGACCATTTCAGGCGACACCCGAAGGTGATAGATAAGCTCATCCCGTGTCAGTCCGTACGTGTTTACCGTCGTCGCAGGCGTGGCATTTTGAACCGCTAGCATGGGTAAATCCTGTGTAACAAAACGTGCTACACAGTAACATAAACCTTACACCAAGTCATTGATTTCATTGAGGTGCGGAACGAAATCGACCCCCGTCGTCCGCACCACTCCCGAAACCGGATGCCTCGATCAACTGGAGCTTGAGCATGTCACTTCCTGAAAAAGCATTTCCCGTTTCCTGGGACCAGTTTCACCGTGACGCACGTGCGCTTGCCTGGCGCCTCGCCGACAATGGCGGCGAGTGGAAGGCGATCGTCTGTATCACCCGTGGCGGTCTTGTCCCGGCAGCCATCGTCTGCCGCGAATTGAACATCCGGCTGATCGAGACCGTCTGCGTCGCTTCCTATCATGACTATGATGCGCAAGGCGAGATGTACGTTCTCAAGGGCATTTCGGAGGAACTGAAGGCCGATGGCGGCGAAGGGGTTTTGATCATCGACGACCTCACCGACACCGGCAAGACCGCAGCCGTTGTCCGTGCCATGCTGCCCAAGGCCCATTTCGCCGCCGTCTACGCCAAGCCGAAGGGCCGGCCACAGGTTGATACCTTCGTCACCGAGGTCAGCCAGGATACCTGGATCTACTTCCCCTGGGATATGGGCCTCACCTATCAGGAGCCGATCGCCAAGGGATCGCGCGGCTAAAAGCGTTTGATGAAGTGGCCATACCGGCCGCGCGCATACGAGACTTGTCGAATATTCCGGACTGAACGGCGAACTGTTCCGCTGGATTGAACCATCTTGCGCGGCCATATGGCAGCGCAAGCAGGCGCCCGAACAAAATGCCGCAAAGCTTTTCTCGACGGATTGCATGGGGAGGAAGGATCATCGTGGGCAGGATGCATTTCTTCGCTGCGGCTGGCGCAGCACTCTGCCTGATGCCGGTTGCGCCATCGAGAGCCGGTGACATTCACGTCGAGCCGGTCACGGCCTATGTCGAGGCCAATATCCGGGCGTGGATCGAAGACCCGGTCATCATCGAGGCGCTGAAGAGCCAGAACGTTCGCCACGCCCACCTCACCCAGACGGCAATCGACGATCTGGACGCCACCTGGCGCACCGAATTTGCAAGTGACGTCCATCCTCTGATCGATACGGTCGTCGGCAATCCGCTATCGACGTTCCTCGAGGACAAGCAGATCGCCTCGGGCGGCGTCATCACCGAGATCTTTGTCATGGACGCCAAGGGCCTGTCCGCTGGTGAGAGCGAGATCAGTTCCGATTACTGGCAGGGCGATGAACCGAAATGGCAAAAAACCTATCTTGCCGGGTCCTCTACCCTCTTCGTTGACGTCGCGGAGAAGGATGAATCGACACAGATGCTGCAATCGCAGGCCAGCCTGACCATCTCCGATCCACAGACGGGACGGCCGATCGGCGCCATTACCATCGGCATCAATCTCGACGCCCTCTAGGCCGGCGCCCGCTTTTCGAATCAGTTTTGAGAGCCCCCACATTTCGAACGCCATGGCTATGACCCGAGGGCACCATGGTAAATATAGTGTGGTTTCTCACCCGCAAAATTTCGCAAAATTGCCTGCCGCTGCGGACAGTGCTGGAGGGAACGCGGCGAAGCGTCTGATTTTACTGGATATGCCCGCTGTCCCCGTTTTCCACAGGTCACACACACAACATCTGGTGTTCGCAATTACGACATAAACCAGCCCTTGACGGACTCGGGTCGAATGCCGTTAATGGTTTCTACGTTGCGGCGGCGGCGGGACCGGAAAGTAACGAGGCCGGTTCATTTCAGAGGAAATCGTCTGTGTCTTCAAAACTGTCCGGTGGATGATCCACCGGTCGTGACGGTTATTTTTTGTGATCTCCCCAGGCGCCAAACACGTCACAAATCGCTGGCGTAAGTAAGTTGTTGATACTATATTTAGTGTTTGCAGCCAAAATCAGCACAAGATACAGGGTCTCCCGGAACGGGTTTCCCATCAGAGCGGAAAACGAAACTGGCTGCGCACCACCCGCGCGGCTGGATGCGAACAGTCGCGCCCTGAGCCCTTGAATGGGTTCGGGCATGCGGCAAACAAAGGACAAGGGACAGATGCAGATCGAACGTCGTTTCACCAAGCCAGGCCAATCGGCCTATGCTGAAATTGAGTTCCGCAAGGCCATCAGCGAGATCAAGAATCCCGATGGCTCGATCGTGTTCCGTCTCGCGGATATCGATGTGCCCGCACAGTTCAGCCAGGTCGCGGCCGACATTCTCGCCCAGAAATATTTCCGCAAGGCCGGCGTTCCCGCGCGCCTGAAGAAGGTCGAGGAAAATTCCGTTCCGTCCTGGCTGTGGCGCTCGGAAGCCGACCTTGCCGCCATGAAGGATCTGCCGAAGGAAGAGCACTACGGTTCCGAAACCGATGCCCGCCAGGTTTTCGATCGCCTGGCCGGCACCTGGACCTATTGGGGCTGGAAGGGCAACTATTTCGCTTCGGAAGAAGCCGCCCTCGCCTTCCGCGACGAGCTCGCCTACATGCTCGCCACCCAGCGCGTCGCACCGAATTCGCCACAGTGGTTCAACACCGGCCTGCACTGGGCCTATGGCATTGACGGACCCGGCCAGGGCCATTTCTATGTCGACCCTTTCACCAACAAGCTGGTGAAATCCAAGTCGTCCTACGAGCATCCGCAGCCGCATGCTTGCTTCATCCAGTCGGTCGGTGACGATCTCGTCAACGAAGGCGGCATCATGGACCTGTGGGTGCGTGAAGCCCGCCTGTTCAAATACGGCTCCGGCACCGGCTCCAACTTCTCCTATCTGCGCGGCGAAGGCGAGCGCCTGTCGGGCGGCGGCAAGTCGTCCGGCCTGATGTCGTTCCTGAAGATCGGCGACCGCGCCGCCGGCGCTATCAAGTCGGGCGGCACCACCCGCCGCGCCGCCAAGATGGTCGTCGTCGATATCGATCACCCGGATATCGAGGATTACATCAACTGGAAGGTCAAGGAAGAACAGAAGGTCGCAGCCCTCGTCACCGGCTCGAAGATCGTCGCCAAGCACCTGAAGGCGATCATGAAGGCCTGTATCAATTGCTCGGCCGAAAACGACGCCTGCTACGACCCGAAGGAAAACCCGGCCCTCAAGCGCGAAATCAAGGCGGCCAAGCAGAGCCAGGTTCCGGAAAACTACGTCAAGCGCGTTATCCAGTTCGCCAAGCAGGGCTACAAGGATATCGAGTTCAAGACCTATGACACCGACTGGGATTCGGAAGCCTATCTCACCGTGTCGGGCCAGAACTCCAACAATTCCGTCTCCCTCAAGGACGACTTTTTGCGCGCCGTTGAGGCCGACGGCAACTGGAGCCTCACCGCCCGCAAGGACGGCAAGGTGATGAAGACGCTGAAGGCGCGCGATCTCTGGGAACAGATTTCCCACGCTGCCTGGGCATCGGCTGATCCGGGCCTGCATTTCAACACCACCATGAACGACTGGCACACTTCGCCGGCCGCCGGTCCGATCCGCGCATCCAACCCCTGCTCGGAATACATGTTCCTCGATGACACGGCCTGCAACCTTGCCTCGCTGAACCTGCTTCAGTTCAAGGATGCCGCCACCAAGAACATCGACATTGCCGATTACGAGCATGCCGTGCGCCTGTGGACGCTGGTTCTCGAAGTCTCGGTGATGATGGCGCAGTTCCCGTCGAAGGAAATTGCCGAGCGCTCCTATGAATACCGCACACTGGGTCTCGGCTACGCCAATATCGGCGGTCTGCTGATGTCCTCCGGCATCCCCTATGATTCGACCGAGGGCCGCGCCATCGCCGGTGCGCTCACGGCCATCATGACCGGCGTCTCCTATGCGACCTCGGCCGAAATCGCTGCCAAGCTTGGGCCCTTCCCGGGCTTCAAGCCGAACCGCGAATCGATGCTGCGGGTCATCCGCAACCATCGCCGCGCCGCGCACGGCGAAACGCAGGGTTATGAAGGCCTGTCGGTCGATCCGGTCGCTCTCATCCATGGCGAATGCCCGGATCAGGACCTGATCACCCATGCCAGGGATGCCTGGGACAAGGCGTTGACGCTCGGCGAGAAGCACGGCTACCGCAATGCCCAGGTCTCGGTCATCGCCCCGACCGGCACGATCGGCCTGGTCATGGATTGCGACACCACCGGCATCGAGCCTGATTTCGCACTGGTGAAATTCAAGAAGCTCGCCGGCGGCGGCTACTTCAAGATCATCAACCGCGCCGTTCCAGAAGCGCTCCGCACGCTGGGTTATACCGAAAGCCAGATTGCCGAGATCGAGGCCTATGCCGTCGGTCACGGCAATATCAACCAGGCTCCGGCGGTCAATCCCGGCTCGCTGCGTGCCAAGGGCTTTACCGACGACAAGATCGAGGCGATCAACGGCGCCACCAAGGCCGCCTTCGACATCAAGTTCGTCTTCAACCAGTGGACGCTCGGCGTCGACTTCCTGAAAGACACGCTGAAGGTTTCCGACGAACAGCTCGCCGACATGAGCTTCAATCTGCTCGAGCATATCGGCTTCTCGCGGAAGGACATCGAAGCCGCCAACGTGCATGTCTGCGGCGCGATGACGCTGGAAGGCGCACCGTTCCTGAAGAACGAGCACCTGCCCGTGTTCGATTGCGCCAACCCGTGCGGCAAGATCGGCAAGCGCTATCTCTCGGTCGAAAGCCATATCCGCATGATGGCTGCTGCCCAGCCGTTCATCTCCGGTGCGATCTCCAAGACCATCAACATGCCGAACGAGGCGACGGTCGAGGATTGCAAGGCCGCCTACATGCTCTCCTGGAAGCTGGCGCTGAAGGCCAACGCGCTCTACCGCGACGGCTCGAAACTCTCCCAGCCGCTCAACGCCTCGCTGATCGAGGACGATGAGGACGAGGATGCGATGGAGGATTTCCTGGCAGCACCTGCTGCGGCCCAGGCGGTCACCGTCACCGAAAAGATCATCGAGCGCGTCATCGAGCGGGTCACCCGCGAGCGTGAAAAGTTGCCGAACCGCCGCCAGGGCTATACCCAGAAGGCCATCGTCGGCGGCCACAAGGTCTATCTGCGCACCGGCGAATTCGGCGATGGCCGCATCGGCGAGATCTTCATCGACATGCACAAGGAAGGTGCGGCCTTCCGGGCGATGATGAACAATTTCGCCATCGCCATCTCGCTCGGTCTTCAATACGGCGTGCCGCTGGAAGAATATGTCGAGGCCTTCACCTTCACCAAGTTCGAGCCGGCCGGCATGGTGCAGGGCAATGACGCGATCAAGAACGCCACGTCGATCCTCGACTACGTGTTCCGCGAACTTGCCGTCTCCTACCTCAACCGCCACGATCTGGCGCATGTCGATACGTCCGACTTCTCCAACACGGCGCTCGGCAAGGGCATCCAGGAAGGCAAGACCAACCTGTTGTCCACCGGCTGGACCCGCGGCCACAAGCCGACGCTGATCCAGGGCGGCCAGATCGACCGCACCTCCGGCGAGCCGAAGGGGGCTGCGACTGCGGCTCCCGCCAAGGCATCGTCGGGCGGAACGGTCACCGCGTTTTCCGGCAGCGCTGCCCGCAAGCTCGAAACGGTCGCCGCCGTCGCGATTTCCACCTCCGAAATCGTCGCCTTCAAGCGCGATTACGAAGAGCGTGCCGTCGAACTCACGGAAGAGATCGCCGAGGACGCCAGCACCGAACCGGACGTCACCGCCCTGTTCTCCGACAAGGCCGCCGCAGAGGCAGCAGCCGCCAAGTCGGACGCCAAGAAACTCGAAGCCGCCCGCCGCATCCGCTCGATCGCGCAGGGGTATACCGGCAACATGTGCTCGGAGTGCCAGAACTTTACGATGGTGCGCAATGGCACGTGCGAGAAGTGCGACACGTGCGGTGCCACGAGTGGGTGCAGCTGATTGCTGGCTGAAAATTGATGGATAGCCCCCGCTGAAATGTCACGAAGTGGGGGTCCAGAGTCACAAAGGTCTCATCTGTTGAGTCACAAATCAACGGCCACGTGACCTTAGAGTGAACAGAACTCCAAATAACGCATATTCTCCAGGCACTTAGGTGCCTGGAGAATGCCTCAAGGAACAAAACAGGAATCAACTTCTGCAGGTGAAATGGCATGGCAGACGCAGTAATTGCAAATTGGGATGGGCACGACTACCAAGCCCGGTTCTTCTGGATACATGCTTCAGGTCTCCGCAACCCGGAGACGCCTCATGTCGTCGAGGTTTCGTACGAGACCGACGGGCCCAAGGGTTTCGATGATGTTGTCGTGCGCTACAATCCGGGTCACGCCGGGCGTCGTTCGTTCAGGGTCGAAACGGCTCACCACCAGGTCAAGTTCCACGTCAATCAGGCTGGTCGCTTCGGTTTCAGAGACTTGATCGAGCCCGAGTTCATTGGCGCGACAGCATTCTCGATCTTGGAACGCCTGAAGGAGGCTGTGGACAAGGCGCCATCCAACTCGACGTTTACGCTCGTTACGACCGACCGCGTACGGGACGACGATCCCCTGTCCAAGCTCCTAAAGACAGCCGACAAGTCTCTGGACGTAGATAAACTCGCTGAAAGACCGAGCGAAGCGAGATGGGCGAGGTGCGCGCGCTCTGGCGCAAGCATCTCAAGCTCGATACCGACGACGAACTCTTTGCCATCCTCGATACCTTCCACATCATGGAGGGCTATCATTCCCTGCAGGACATGAGGGAGAACGTAGATCTTCGGTTCCAGGTTGTGGGCCTGACCAGTGGCGGAAACAGTCTCGAGTTCAAGTTCGACGGTGCTGCCCGCGCACTCAAGGTGACCGAACGCAACGTGCTGACTAGGGAGGCCTTCGAGAAGCTTTGCATAGAACAGGGCTGGATCAAATCCACGCAGCCGGAGGATCGGAAGAACATCTCCATCAGATCGTTCAGTGACGGCCCGACGGACTATCTTGATGCCACTCCCGAGAACACCTTGTCCCTCCACCATATGTTCGACGTCCGCCATCTCCAGGCGGGGGCCGACTGGAACGCCGATGTCCGGCCCGCCGCCGAAGATTTCCTCAACCATGTTCGCGAGACCGACAAGAACATCCGGCTGTTTATCGACAGTCACTCTTCTGTCGCTTTCCTCGCCGGAGCGGTACTCGGCTTCAAGACGAACACGCATGTCGAACTGAATCAGAAAGGACGGGGACCGACGACTGTCTGGCGCTCCGATGACGGGCAGACTGGGCCTCGCGTATCGACATCGGTCATCGATATCGGCGGTGGCCAGGACGTCGCGGTTGTCGTGAGCTTCTCCCGCAATGCCCTGGCCGATGTCCAGGAATATGTGACGGCGAACGTGCCCAGCATTGGGCGTATCCTTCATGCCACTCCGGAAGGCGGTACGGGACAGAAATCTCTTGTTGGCGGCGAGCACGCTGCAGACCTCGCCGACCAGATCGCCGATGCCATCAAGGCTCTCCGTCTCGACTTCGGAGCGCGGCGGCATTTCTTCATATCCGGACCAAACGCTTTCGCCTTCTTCATGGGGCAGCATCGCGATGCGATGGGACCTGTCACACTGTACGAGTTCGACTTCAAGGGTGCCGTTGACGGTAGCTACCACCCCTCTTTCAGGATCGGTTGAGCATGGAACTTAAAGCGCAATTCAGTGAATTCCTCCGCGAAATCCGGCCTACGGACCGGCAGAAGGAAGATTGGAAGACAGGAGCGAATACGCTCCGGTCGCGACTGTCGGCTGACAAAGACTTGAGTGCGATCGTCGTCGCTACCTTCTTGCAGGGAAGCATTCGCCGCTCGACCGCAATTCGTCCCAGCGGAGACAAGCGGCCCGACGTCGACATCGTGGTGGTCACTGACATCGATTACCACGCGACGACGCCGCAGCAAGCAATGGACAAGTTCGTTCCCTTCCTGGACCGCCACTATCCGGGGAAATGGAGGCCGCAGGGGCGGTCGTTCGGGATCGAACTATCCTATGTCGATATCGATTTGGTGATCACCGCGCTGCCGACCGATCCGGCCTCCAGACAGGCCATGGAGCGGCTGTACCGATCCAAGTCCGTTCTGACAAACGATACGCTGGAAGAGGACACGACGTGGCGTCTCAACGAGCGCTGGCAGCCTACGCCATTCGGAAGCCAGCCTCAGGTGCTTGATGACGAGCCGATCGGAAACTGGCGTCCAAATCCATTGTTTCTGCCAGACCGCGATGTTGGCAACTGGGGTCGCACTCATCCGCTCGCTCAGATCCAATGGACGGCGGCCAAGAACCGCGCATGCAATGGCCATTATGTTAATCTGGTACGAGCGACCAAGTGGTGGCGGCAGCAGAACGCCTTGACCGTCCCCAAATATCCCAAAGGCTATCCACTTGAGCACATGATCGGTCACGTCTTGAGGGATGGCACGACCTCGATCGCTTCCGGTTTTGTCCAGGTGCTAGAAACAATGCGGGACACCTGGCGCATTCCGGCGTTCCTCGGTCAGGTTCCGGAACTCCCCGATCATGGCGTGCCTGAGCACAACGTGCTGAAGCGGCTCTCAGCGGAGGATTTCCAATCCTTCCACACCGCTATTTCGACCGCTGCCGGACAGGCGCGCGAGGCTCTGGATTCGGACGATGCAAAGAAATGCGGCGAGCTATGGCAGAAGCTGTTCGGGAGCAAGTTTCCGCTTCCCGGGCCGAATGGCGGAGACCGCAAGAATGGATTTTTCATCGCGCCGTCGAAGCCTGCCGAACCGCGGAAAACCGATCGGTTCGCGTGAGGTGCTTCTAGTTGTCCGTACCTGAAGTCCTTCAGAGCGTCTTCGACCGGATTGTCGATCATCCCCGAATCCGATGCACCAGTGGCTGGTCATCGGATTCGGAAGGTCGCTGGTCCGTGCCCTTCCTTGCTCGCCTGAGCGTCGCCCCGACCGATTTCATTTCGGCCGAAACAGCCTGGTATGTCGTGTTCGTCCCGCCGACCAAATCCGTCACCGTTTACCCGGCGATGATCGGCGGGATTTCGGCGACCTTCCCGCATCAGTCCTTCAACCGCGAAGGAAGCGGAGGGGTGCCATGGAGGGCCGGAAATCCTTGCCTCGATCGTCCGGCCGCGGTATTCGGGCGAGCCTTCTGGAGCGGCCAACCGGATGCGGTCGAAGAGAAGATTGTCTGGCATCTGGAACGCCTTCTCATCTGGATCGACGCGGCTGCAACAGGCGAGCTCGCGATCGAAGGCGAACCGATGGAGCTGCCGGCCGGCCCCGGGCAAACGAGCTTTCCCGTTGTCGGCTTCGTCGGTGCAGACGACGATCTGGTTTTCTGGCAGGGCCGCACTTGCGAATGGGGATGGGTCGACCTAGTCAGATTGCCGATGGCAAAGACGACCTATGCTATGAAGACATTCCGCGATCCTCATTTGGTCCCTATCAGGGAGTCAGAATGGGGTCGGAAGATCGCTGACGCTGCTCCCGCAAAAACCAGCGTCTGGATTGCTCTCGACAGTCTGCCAGTGTTAGCCCCATGGGAACTGCCTCGGACGTGGGCGGCTCTCTCCGCTCACCTCGACATTCAGGGTGTTCATCTCGCCGATGTGCTCGAGCAAGCTGGGATCAATCGCCGGCGTCGGAGACAGGACCACGGAACGATCACACTGTTCCTTGGATTCCCGCTCGCTGAACTGATCGGTGGAGCTCCGTCGAAATATCACTGGATCGCTGTCGGTTCAGTCGAACTGTCTGATCGTAGAACGCGGAAGAACGGCTTTCGAGCGATTGAGCAGACCCGTCGCTTCCTGGATCGTGCCCGACCGACTGCAAATTCTCCTTTGACTTGGTTGAGAACGGTCAATTGGGAACCTGACCAAATCCGAACGCGCTCCGGCTTCGGCATGGGGATGTTCTCCCAACGGGTGCTGATCATCGGCGCAGGCTCGCTTGGCGGCGCCGTGGCCGAGAACCTTGTCAGGATGGGCGTGACAAACATGGGAATACTCGATCCCGATTTGTTGGATGTTGGGAATCTGACGCGGCATGTGCTTGGCATGGATGCAGTTGGGCACAACAAGGCTACCGCGCTCGCGAATGCGCTGTCGCTGACCATGCCAGACGCCAATATCGCGGGTATTCCCGCCAGTTTTCCTCCGGGCACCCACGAACTCGCGGAAGAGCTGCGGTCGTTTGATGTGATAGTTGACTGCACTGGATCCGACGCCGCCCTGGACGCCATGGCTGAGTTTGACTGGGGCGGTGAGAAGACCTTCGTCAGCCTGGCAATGACCTGGCGGGCCGAGGGCCTCCTAGTGTTCATTGCGTCCGAGGCCAGCTTCCCGGCAATCGATGCAAAGGAGAGCTTCCACGAGATGGACGTGCCACCGACCGAGTTCGGCGATGCCCACATGGAAGGGATTGGCTGCTGGCATCCGGTGTTTCCGGCAACGGCCGCAGACGTCCGAATGTGGAGTGCGGTTGGGGCCAGAGCCACCTTGGAAGCCATGCGATCTCGAGAGCGCCGCTGTCTTTACTATAGGCAGGGATTCGACGGCACGGTGGAGAAGCGCAGTGGCTGAGAAAATTGAGGTGACTTTTGAAGCCATGAACGCAGCCGTGGAAGTTCGACTGACGGAAGGCGCCTTGCGATTGATCCGGGAGGATTCGCTTGCGTCGGTCGGCAAGGAGACGGGAGGTATCCTCATCGGAAGGTATGCAGCCGACGGCAATATCGCCATTATCACCGCAGCGACCGAGCGTCCCGCCGATTCGAGCTCTGGAAGAGCGTGGTTTCAGCGGGGGAACAAGGGGCTGACAGCGAAACTTCGCGCCAGGTGGCTCCACGGCGAGTATTATCTCGGCGAATGGCATTCCCATCCCGACGGTGCCCCTGATCCGAGCAGCAATGATATTCGGGAAATGCGTTCGATTTCGATCGACGCGAGCTACAGGTGTCCGAAACCAATCATGATAATTGCGGGCACATCGAATAAGTCGGTTCGGATATCTGTGACCATCCTCGAGAGCGGTCGCCTGCTCAGACTTCGACCAGTCTTGTCGCCTAGGGCAAGCGTGACCGATCGCTCGATCATTCCCGGCACCAACGACAAGGGCGCACCGTGATTTCGTCGCCAAGGATTCGCCAGCCGATAGTTGATAGCCTGCACAAGCTGAATACGATTCATCGGAACACGGCCCCTCCCAATCCGAAGACCTCGGCGAGTCAGTCGCCATATCTTCGGATGAATTGATGAAAAGATTCCACCACTGAGCGCAAGCAGATTCTTCAGCTCGCGTCACAAGAGGGGACTCTCGCTGTTCTTCGATGCATGATTTGCCCTGATCGTCGTCGTGAACGCCAACGAGATGATGAATGAAGCAATACCACCCAGTCCGCTAAGCGATCACGCTAATGCGGTACCCAGATCACGAGATCCTGCGGATTGTACTCGGCAAAAAACTTCAACCCCGGATCGTCGTGGGGTATTGCCCGGAGACGCTCGAGGACGGGTTGCGGCACTGATCGACCGTTCGCAAGATCGAAGCTGACATTCGGGACATCACCCTCGACGCCGAAATCCATTGCGTGTGATCTTCCATCCATCCACTCGTCGCGTGATGCGGCAATGAAGTAATGCATATGGCGGATCGCCACCACGCCATCAATGTTAGGAAACGTTAGTGCTTGACCATCCGGACGCTTCGCAAACGAGTCCGGCGTTAGCAGCCCGGTGCCTTCATTCACAAGGGTCGAGATCGGTTCGTAGATGTGATCGTCCCACACGATTACGAGCAAGCTTGCGGTATCTGGATCAGTTCTAAAGCCTGCAAACTTCCTTTCCGCATCCTTGAGGAAGTCCAGGATTGGGTTGTCGCGCGGGAGCGTGACTCCTCCTTCCGCAGAGGCTCCTGCCAACTCACCCGACAATCCACCTCTGTATGGCAACTGTGTCCCGTTCTCTGCCCGGTTTCGGATATGTTGCAACAGTGAGGGAGTCTTGACCTCGACAACGAGCCTTTTTGTGGGTGTCGTTACGAGAAGCTCTGGCCGCGGGCCTCTAGGCACCGCCGATGGCTCATGCTCGAATTTCGTCCCCTCGGGCCAGGACGCGGAGACTATCCGCTCGATCACGAGTATCTCGCTTAGTTTCTGCAAGAGCTGTTCGTAGTGTGGTTCGTAACGATCCCGGCCGCCGATGGAGGATAGATCGCGCAGCAGGTCCGTTCCGATGCCGGGCGCGGCACGGTCGATGCCCGCGCAAGCCCGCAGAATTCCGGCTGCAAACAGATGGTGAGGAACCTCGATGAATTGATGCTGGAACCAATGAAATCCAGTCTTCATCATCGTTTCCGTGCACAGCTCAACCAGGCGATCGTATTCGTCTTCGGTCACAAATCATTCCTCCCCGGGCATAGTCGATATGCGAACAGGCCAGCAGTCACGTACGGGCTGCGCACAATCACGGCACTTGGATCGACCGATTGCCGCACGCTAGCCACTACTCCATCGCGTCCGGATCCACGGCGCGCATTAGGCAATCCTCGCACCTATTCTGGAAAAGCGTAGTCCTGTAGTAGCGGCTGTATTCGTCAAGCGATCGGCGACCGGACGCCACGTCCTCATCCGTTACGATATCCTCAGGGAGCACCTTCGTACTCAGCGCCATCCGATAAAGCGCCGCAGGATATGAAAGGACCGAGGTGCCGTTCTCCATCTCGAACCCGCGGGAATCAACCGGATTGCCGTGCAGGTAGTCGTTCCTCAGCTTGTAGAGGCGGTGATACAAAAGTTCCGCCAAGGTGTGATTTTCCGGAGCTTTCCTCCCGATCCGGATTGGATGGCTCGCCTCTTCCAGCTTGCCACGCCGCCACTCAATTTCCGAAAGCATCTGGAGGACCTTCGCCTCGTCAGCGCGTTCGCTGCCGCCGGGATGAACTAGGATTTCGAATGCGCTGACCCAGAGCGAGATCACCCGGCCCCAGTCATATATGGTTTCAGAGACGCTCGTGTTGGGAACCTGCATGGCCGCCGTCGCCATGTTCAGCGACCGGAGGATCGAACGCGATTTCCAGTCATCCTGTTCGCCAATGTATTGACGCTCCCACAAACGATAGAGCTCTTTGAACAGGCCGCCACGCACATGTCCATTCTCTACCCTGTGCTCGGGCAGCGCTGGCGACGTTAGGCCCCGGAAACCCTTGAGATGATGAACTGAGGACAGCGCGGGAGTTCTGGCGATAAGCCTGTCTTTGCGCTCAGAGATCATCCAGGGATAGATGTCGAAGGAGTTCGAATAGAAGGGGCCATGGTTGTTTCCGGAAAGCACGGAGGATACGCGAACGTCCAGGCCGACGGCGGCGACGACGATATCCTTGAAGCTAGCGACAGCGTCGGAATTGGGCTTTTTCCCGTAGTCCTCGCTGACCACTATCAGGCTTGGTCCCACGGGCTCACCATGACTTCCCGTAAATCGCTCCAGAAAGGTCTTGAGATCGGCGTTCTCTTCTATGCATGCGCGATAACGCGAATCGGTCGCACCAATGAGCGCGATGTGAGCTCCGCTAAGCTTTTTTGTGTTGACGTCGACGTTTGGTACGACGGCGATTGGTGACCAGGTCTTTGCATTCTTCACGAGCCCGGTTTCACCCATCGCACATCTCTCCCTCGCACAACAAAGGAGAGCCAGAGCGTGAGTCCCAGAGCGCTGTCAATGGTTGTCTGCTCGTCCAATCTGTTTCGGAGACGGGCACCAGATCGCCGACTCTTGGTCTCCATATGCCCTCGCCCGCCCGTCCACGACGCAGGTTCCGACCCATGCGCAAACCACTGCATCGAGCGTGTCCTCGAAGGCTTTCATTTCATGCCCCCGTGAATTCGAAGACGGCAGAGGGAGAGCGGCGACCACACCTTGGATCTCGGCATCCAACAAGATGATGATTTGCCTCCATGTCTCCAAGAGGTTTTCGCGCCGTATCGCAGGACTTTTATCCGGCCAGTACTTGCGGCTTTTGGAATGTTTATACGGCAGTCGTCGCTGGGCGGTCGCCAGTTCGATGAGAGCCGGATGCGGGTAGACCTCAAGCAGCGCGCGGCCGCTCGGTTCCGATATGGCAAGTGGATATCCGGCGGATTGGAAACCCATCCTGAGTTCGTCACTGAGCTTGCCGGGACGCATGACGCTGGGAGTGTGAGTGCTCGCATGCCTGGCACCGTACTCCGACGAGATTATGTTGTCCGATGTACGGCGGCCCACAATAGGGATTAGCGACAGAGGCATGTCGATCGTGACAAGATCCACCGGTGCTCCAATTTTAGCGTTAGCTTTCGAAAGCAAGCCGGCCGCGTTTGGAGTCGATCCCCGTGGTCTGAGCCTCGGACCATCATCGCTCTCCTGCCGAAGGAATTCGGCATATGAAGAGGCGACCTCGATCAGACGCCAGCCCGAGGCATCCCCGGCAATCAGGGCAACGCCGCTTGGTTCGCGATCCGTCCACGCTGCGTCGATGCCAAGAACCGATTTCAATCCCTTCTCCCTTGACCTGGACATTCTGTGTCCAGGCTCCCATCTCTACCGCTCGACCGGAATGAACCCTTCCCGTTCGTCATGCTTGTACCAGTAGATTTGCCAACGCTGCAGGACGCCACTTTCCTTTAGGAAAGCGATCGCGAGTTCCCTGCCATCCGTTCGGACGTTTATAGCGCCATAAACTTCGACATTTCGTTTCGCCAATGTCTTCAACGCAGCATCACGCTTGGTCTTCGCCTCTTTGATTTTCTCAACGGGGCTTCCCGGCTTCTCAATGATGGCGCTCTGCGCGTTGATCGTGCTTAGCAGGTTTTTTGACTCACTCTCGCGGGTGGACCGAAGAATCTCCGTGCATAGGATCAAGGGAGCCCTTCCCCGACCAGCACGTCCAAGGCGTCCAAGAAGATCTGGACGGGGGTGAACGTAGCTCTCCTGGTCGCCTGACGACACAACGAACGCAGACGGATGCACGGCAGCGAGGAATTCATCGGTGACATCCGTGGCGCCATGATGACAGCATTTCAGGACGTCCGACCGCCACCGCGTCGTGGCATCCTTCACAGCGTCGGCGAGCGGTTGGTCATCGGCTATGCCGCTGTAGGATCGAAGCAGAAAGTCTTCCGCTGGTTTATTGAGATCACCACCTAAGACGAGAGTGAACCCACGATAGCTGAGACGGAGGATTACGGAGTGACCATTCTTGGTCTTGCCTGTGTCTTGGCTCGTGGAACCGATTTTGTCGCCGAACCACCGCAGTCGAGCAGCGCCATTTTCATCCCGCTCGACGAGGGGACCTAGTACTTCAATCGCAAAATCGGGATGATCTCCGGGGCCCAAACTTGGCATCCAGTGACGGTTCTGCATTCCGTCGCTTCGTTCTGAGCCAAGCATTTCGACCTTATCGACTCGACCATTCGTGAGGGCGCTGTAAATGAGCTTGGGATACTTCTTTCGGCCTCGGACAGCGTCGTCCTTGTAAAGGGTGCGAATGTCGTTGTCGGTGATCATGACCGAGGTCAGATAGCGGCCTGTCGGGTCGCTGGGGCCGAGCAGCTCGGGTCCAACTCGCTCAGCAAGTCCGTTATGGTAAAAACTCTCGAAATGCACTCGGGGCTCATCGATCAGGGCCTGGAAGCCCTGATAGTGGTCTTCGTCGCTGTGGGTGGCGACAGCGGCATGGAACCACACATCCTTGGCAAACTTCCCGTATCGCCACTTGATGAAACGGTAGACGTTGTCGTCCTTGCCGGCGTCAACGACGATCGTACGCCGTTCTCCGGCCTTCCCAGGCGTTGTCACGATAGAGCCATCGCCCTGCCCCACATCCAGAAATACCACTTCCAATGGCGCTTCATCGATGCAATCTGTTTTCCGGATCAGATAGAAGCGTTCGCCCCAACTGACCTTATTCCAGTCGCCCTCGCTCTCGACAACGTTCAGCCAGTCGCCCCAGAGAACCTGCTTCACAGCCTTTTTGGTGACTGGATCATGTAGATAAACTTCCCCCGTACCCACAAACAGCGCCATCAACCCCTCCCACGGTGCATTAAAGAGACAAGCTTCCATAGGTTGCATATAAATGCCAGCCGTTTCTTCAACGCCATGATGGTCTGAGGCGCTTCGTAAACCGCTGCGGGAGGTTCGAGTAACCGTCGACCGGCGACCGCAGAAGCTCGCGCCCTGACGCGATCCTTATGCACTCGGATGTCTCCGCCAGCGTGCCGGACTTCTTCTTTGAATCACCAGTGCGCATCATCATCTGGACGACAGAGGAGATCACCTTCCGGACTGAGAGACCGAAGTCTTGCGAACAGCCGGGCTGCGATATTGCCCCCCTCGCCATAGATATCGGAGCCTTCGCCGATCACATCGCCGAGATTGATGCCGATCCTCAGTACGATCTGACGGGGGCCTGGAATGTCGACATTCGCCTCTGCCATCTTCCGCTGAAGCTCGACCGCCGCCTCGACGGCGTTAATCGCGCTGGCGAATTCGACCAGAACACCATCGCCCATCAATTTGACGACGCGCCCGCCATGCGCGCGTACCACTGGGTCGAGCACATGCCGTCGGTGCTCCTTCAGAGTGTCGAATGATCGGCCATCGCGCTGAACAACGGGACGAGCGAACCCCTCGTCTCCACGGCTCCGGCCCGGCTCTCAGTGCAACACGATACTGACCGGTCTTGACCCAATCCTGGAGAGTTCGGACAAGCATGAGGTCGCTACTCGCGAGTTTCAGCTCGGCCGTGAAGCCAATGGTGGTTCGCAGCCACGTCCCAGCCTCCGTCAATGCCGCTTCGAGGGTCGAAAAGCGCCCAGTACGGTGGCTCTCAGCATCCCCTCGCCCGCACATGAATACGGAAAAGTGCAACGTGATATCCAATTTGGCACGCAGGAACGCACTCCATTCGGGATGTCCCTCCAGAACGGTTTCCAGTCCCGCTTCCGCACGGCGGAATGACCTTAGGATCTCATTGGCCGCTTTAATTTCCATCTACCGCTTCCTTTAATCGCACCTTCAGGAAGCACCAACGCCTAGCAAGAGACCAACTAAAGATGCTGAAGCCGATACCGCATGGACACGTTCCGAGATTTTGGTCTGATGATCTTCGCTACCCCGCACTGGATACGGTGATGGAACGAGACTTAGTCGATGCGTTCGGCATCGAAGGAGGTTCTACGGCGGCCCGGCAGAGGGCTGGCGACCATGTGAGGGAACTCGCAGGGAGGCACTGGCTGGTTTGCGACTGCCAAGGACCCGTTGCCCGACCACCTGTACTTTACTTCCGGGAAGATCATATCGTCCGGCATCCGGGATATGGCTCGCATCCTTTGTCGTGCAAATTCCACCGCACCGCGAAGGAGCAGAAGGCGATCGTCAAATCCTACCGCCGATCCACCGCGCCAACGCGAAGCTGCATCTGTCTGTCCTCCTCAAGGCCGTGAACGACCTCCGCGAAGCCGGACATGCAGCGAGCGCCCGAGCAGAGCTGGGCACCGACATCCCGTCCGAACGGCAGTACGCGATCGTCGAGAAGAACTACTTTGACCTCGATGTGGAGGATGACCTCGATGATGCCCGGCCCGACCTTTCCGAGCTTCGGATCGCCCACGACCCCACCGTCGTCGGCATCGATGCCTTCCGCCACCTCGGCACCAGCCGCCGGTCGGCTCAGGCGGCGGCCGAGGCCGAAGAGGTCATCCGTCCAGAAGAATCCGGATTTGCAGGTATTGGCGGCGGCGACCTGTCCGGCGACGACCTCGATTTCGAATATTGATCCAGGGAGAGAACAATGACGACCAAGACCTACGACGCTTTTTTCCGCGAGGCCGCGGAAGCCCTTCTCGAGACGATGGATTCCAAGCTCCGTACGCGAGCGGAGCAGGTTGGCGGGATGAACACGGCCTATATCGGCACCGCCCGCGACATCAAGCTCGATGAGGCGTACGAGGCCTTGATCGTGAATTCGGCGGCGGAGCTGTTCGGGAAGTCCGGCAAACGGCGTGCGCTGTTCGTAGTCGGTGAGTCCGGTTCGGGAAAGACGACGGCAGTCGAGAAGCACATCTCCAAGCGAGCCGAATTCGCACCGCGTAAGGCGGCTGACGGTTCGCTGTTCTATCCTCTTATCAGTATGGAGGCTCCCAAGCCGCTCACCGTCAAGGGGCTCGCCAAGGACGGCCTCAAGCGTCTCGGCTACCACGTCAACAATCCTCGCCTGTCAGCCAGCGAACTGTTCGAACTCTGGAAAGATCAGCTCCGCGAGCAGCGCGTCCTGTTTCTTGCGATCGACGAGCTTCAGCACGTCCTGAGAAGCGACACCGTCAAGGAACTGCAAACCGTCGCCGATGTGATCAAGAGCCTCCTCGAAATTCCGGGATGGCCTCTGCATTTGATCCTTAGCGGCGTTCCCGAACTGGCGGGGTTCCTCGACCAGTCTGGCCAGACCAACCGCCAGCTCAAGGAGCGCAGCAAGGTCATCGAGTTCCGCCGGATGACCTTCCCGGAAGACATCTCGATCATGACAAAGATCATCAAGAAGATCGTGACTGCCGAAGCCGGTCTTGCTCCAGACCCGATGATCCTCAGTGAGGAATTCGTTCATCGCCTTCTCCACGCCTCCTGCGGTGCATTCGGGTCGATGATCCAGACGACCCGGCACGTATGCGAGATCGCGTTGCGACGTGGCAGCGAGACCGTCGGCCCCGACGTATTCGCTTCCGCTTATGCGCTCGAGAGCGGTTGTCGCCCGTCGCAGAACATCTTCACCGCGGTGGAGAACTGGAAGGACATCATTCCCGCGAACTCGATGCAGGAACTGGTAGGGGAAGGCCGTAGTATGCAGCCGAAGCGCCCCAAGACGAAAAAGCAGGAGACCAACTGATGCAGAAGATCGAAATCGCTACTGACGAGCCTCTGGCAGCATATCTCTCCCGCCTTTCGGTGACACGAGGGGTGCCACTCTGGGATTTCCGGATCCATGGCGGCATTATGGCGCGCTACAACAGGAAGCCGGGGTACTACGACCATGTGTCGGCCGTCACAGGGATCGAGCCTGTGGTGCTCAGGCACCACGACCTCGTCAAGATCGGTGGCACGGTCCGGGCTTTGGGCATGACGTTCGATCTTAAGGACATCTGGGCGAAGTCGGCGCGGGCGTGCCCGTGCTGCATCGGTGAGGACATCGAACGGGGTACGGGACGCGTCGAGGCCCGGCCGCGGCTGCGGTTCGGCTGGATGCTACGCACGCTTGGGCGCTGCGCCATCCATGGAGTGCCGCTTGCTGTCGTCGGCCCGGACTATGATAGGTTCACCTACGGAGACTTTGCGGGAACCCTGGCGCGTCACCGGGGAGCGCATGACGCGGATCTGGCTGCTGCCGCCGATCTCGCGTCCGATATCTATTTCCAGGGTCGGATCAAGAAGGCGGCGGCAGGCGGCGCTGGCAGCGGTGCCGGTGTGGATACCTACATCGAGGCTGGTGCTGATGATAGCATGCTCAATCGTGCGGAAGCTCGCATGCTCGATGAGATGCCTGTCCCGGCGGCTTTGCTTGTCACGGAAGTCATCGGTGGTATGGAGCTGTTCGGCGATCGGTACAAGCGCACTGTCGCCTCTGGCGAGGATCGTCAGGCTGCCGTCATTGCCGGGTTCCGGATCACCAGCAGTGGATACGACGGCCTCCGCGAGTTTCTCAGCAAACGAGACAAGAATGTCTGGCGCGCCTCCCGACGTGGCCACTTCAAGACCCTCTACGGCAGACTTCAGGAGCTGCTGGCGAGCCGGACCGATGACAAAGGATACCGCGACGTAGTTCGGTTCGTCGCCGAGCATGCCCATTCCAACCACGCGCTCGGGCCGGAAGACGCCTTTCTCGGCTGCGCGCTGCCAAGACGTCTTCACAGCATCAAGACGGCCGAAGTCACTCATGGCATCCACCGGATGACGTTGAGGAGTATACTCGATTCCGCAGGGCGCCTTCCCGCGGGTTCGGGGCAGACGGGCGACGGGCGGGTCGTGATCGCGTCCGAGACCTTCGACGCGCTCATCGCAGACTGGCGGGATCGTCTGCCCGCAGAGGAAGCCAAGGCACGATTCGGCATCAGCGGCGCGGCCTTGGACGACATCGTCCGCCGGGGGCTCGTGGTTGAGAAGGATCGCGACCGTCGCCGTCGCAGCCGAATTCGGAAGGCATCCTATCTCGAATTCCTGCAGCGACTGGAACATCTGCCACGCGACTTCCCCGAGCAAGGAATGAGGAACCTGCTGGATATGACGAAGATCGTAAACCGGAGCTATGGAGAGATCATCAGTCTCATCCTAAACGGCACCATAACGAAAGTCGTCGTGGATAGCCGTCAGGGCGCGGAAGTCGGCTTCGACGGCATCTTCGTCGATCCCCTTGCGGTGAAGCTTGCGATCCAGGCCGCCGCACCTCCCGGCATCACATTCCAGTGTGCCGAGCGCATGCTGGGGACCACCACGAAAACCGTGAAGCGGCTCGCGGCAACCGGACTTCTGAAAACCGTCGAAGCCGCAAACCCACTACACCGAGTGCCGCAGAGATACGTTTCGCCGTCCGCTTTGGAGGAGTTTCAGGATACCTACATCTCGCTCTTCGAATTCGCGAAAGCCCGCGGGCAGATCGCGGTGGTGAAGAAGCGGCTGACGGCGGCTGGGATCATGCCCGTTTTCGAAGAGTCTGGATCGGCGACGTTCTACCGAAGGGATGCGCTACCGGAAGCTCTCGATTGAGATCGGGATCGGCAAGTTGAAGGCGCGGAGCCGAGGATTGCTCCCACGTTGAAAAGAAACCCGCTTCGGCGGGTTTTTGTTTGCCTGGCGTTTAGAGCAAGCTTGGGCCGCATCAGTTTGTGACTCAACAAGCGGGAGGATTGTGACATCGGCGATGCAAGCTTAGATGTCGGACATTGAAATCGTTGGTATTATTTGATCGAGCGGGGCAAATCGTGCTATTTCAGTGGGGTCTATCCAATTGACTGGTGACCTATGGCCCGGGATACCCCCGGGCCATATTTTTTTGACTTTTCTCCCCTTGGCGGGGGAGAAAGCAATGTCAACATCTTAGCTTCAGCCAAGTGTTAGAAATTACAAGAGAGGGGGTAGGCATGGGTGCACGAAACAGACCCCCTCACCAACAAAATCTAACACTTAGCCTGCGGCTAAGATGTTGATTTTGTGTCCTCTCCCGCAAGGGGAGAGGTAGGCGCACGCCCTCACAGCTTCACACACGCCTCCCAATTCTCTTCATTGATAAACGGCCCCTCGTTGCAGATATGCCGGTATTCCAGAATGGACTGTTAGACATCCCGGGTTCAGTCCTATCTCCCCCTCGGCGGGGGAGAAAGCAATTTCAGCATCTTAGCTTTAGCTAAGTGCTAGAAATTGCAAGAGAGGGGGTAGGCATGGGCGCACGGACAAATCCCGAAAAAGGAACGACCCCCTCACCAACAAAATCTAACACTTAGCCTGCGGCTAAGATGTTGATTTTGTGTCCTCTCCCGCAAGGGGAGAGGTAGGCCCTGCCCTCACGGATTAACACACGCCACCCAATTCTCTTCATTGATA